>CAYQOX010000061.1:0-21024 GCA_964419335.1 uncultured bacterium
TAGAATCATGTTCTGTTTTCTTTTCAATGGATCAAAAAGTACTCAAATACAGGATGAACCGTTTTTAAGTTAAAGTGGAGTGAGTGCCATCGCAAAAAGGGAAATGATTGGATTGGCCGCATCCACAATAAGCGCAGCGTTTGTCTTCAGGGATCACGACCCGCATGGGCGTACGTCCCGTGCCTTTATGGGCGCCATCGCAGTAAGGTTTGGTTTGTGACTTGTTGCAGACACAAATGTATTTCGTGCCCGCGGTTTCATCGATGATATAAGGTTTGTTTTGATTTTCCATAAATCGTACCTCGCCTACTTGTTTTTCTCGGACATACGATAAATCATATTAATTGAAATTTATATAATATACACTGCATTCGCGGTTTGGAGAAGCTGTGTCTCTTGCTGGAGATTATGGCAGGGTTTCAACATGGCCATTGGATTCGAAGAGATGCAAATGGCTTTGGGGATCACAGGTTAAGTCTACGCCGCGTTGGGGGTATGTTTGGGGAGGGCGATAGGTTTCGCGGTGAGGCTTTGGAGTGACTAAAAAGATTTCGCCTAAACGATTGTAAATATAAATGCATTCCTGCTCGGTATCGAGTTCTAAATCGATGGCCATGTCCTGGTTTGTCCAATAAGGGAGCATGGAATCGGGCACGTGGGGAGATTGGTAGGGGAGCGTGGGAGAATCCTCGTGATGATTGGCGTGAATAGCCCCATGGATATCGAGGAGATAGTAGCCGCGGCCATCGGGATCGATCTCCATGTCGGCGATAACCGGCTGATTGAAATACAGATTTTCCCAGCTGGGGAGGGAGTTGACTTCTTGGTTAGGAGAGTGGATTTTTCCGTAACGGTCAGTGATTAAAAGCGTGTCGGTATTGGGGTCAATTTCCATATCGATATATTCGCGCGTGGGATTCAGTTCGTAATATTCCCCCTGAGAAGAATAAATTTGCCCATGGCGGCGTAAGACGTAATAGATTTCGTTATAAAAAAGTAGGTCAATCGCATCTTGGAAGGTTGCCTCGGGTTCCCAATCGATGATGACCCGTCCACCCAAGAGGTAATAGACGCGTCCCCAACGATCAAGGGTAAGCAGAGTTTGGCTGGCGGGATCCCATTCGGCATCACGCCAAATGCCGTGTTGGAATGTGTAGGTGGGTTCAGTTTGCTGCATTGGCCAGATGAATTGGAAATACCAGAGGTATTTGAGTTTTTCGATGAAGGGTTCTTGTTTGACTTGTGAAGGGGGAAGAAACGTGAGTGCGCTTTTCGGATCTTCCATACGCATGGCATTGTAGGCCATGCGATAGCGCATGAAAAAAGGCCAATTGAAGTAACGGGGGAGATCGCCTTTCTTTTCGATTTGATTTAGAACTTGGAAATAATAAGTGGCGGCTTCGGCGGGCTTTTGGACTGCCGCGTGATAAAGTTCTCTTTCTGCATCGGAGATGGGTTCGAATTTATATGGAGTCCAAGCGCGTTCTGAGACACCGGCGGCATACCAATCTCTCCAGGTATGGTAATTCTCTTTCCATGGAAGAAAAGCCGTGAGGGAAAGAATGATAAGTAGGGGGAGATGGGCTGTGGTGGTATTGAGGGGTGCATGGCTCCGCAGGCTTATGCTGATGCATCCTAGAATGGGGAAGACGAGGAGGCTGGGGATGATCCCGGAGGTGTCGAATCGACCCTCAGGGAGAGGTGTAAATAATTGAACTAGGAAGAAGAGAGCCGCTAGGGTGAAGAATAAAAGCGTGAGGACGAAAAGGATCAGAAGCAGGGTGCGATAAGCGGGAGAGTTTGGTAGACGCGGGGTTGGGCGGAAATAGAGGGCGAGCACAAGGAGAAGTGGAAAGACAGCGATGAGGCGTCCTCCTTGCTGGAGATAGGCGCGCATCAATCCCATCCAGGCGATGGTGTATATGGTTCCAGCGATGAGGCTTAGGAATAATGGTTGAAAATCGAGAGAGAGAGAACGCCTTTTATTATTGAGAACCCGTAATCCCCAATAAAGGAAGAGAGCGAGAAGGACAAGGTCTTCTACATAGGTTGTTTGAAAGCGTGGGAGAAAAAAGACACAGAGGGGCAGTAAAAGAATGATGTAAAAGAGAATTTCTCTTGTGAAATAGGTCCGGAAAAGATTGGTTAGAAAAAAACGCATTGCATTCTCGATCAATGAATCAAAATTGATTTGCCTGGCTCGCCGGTTTGGGTTTATTTGGTCATAATATAACGTTTAAAAGGAAACAAATAAATACGTGGAGTATGACTTCCTTACCGGCTAGAGGCGGGTCGTTTCGTAAGATAGAAAGTGATTTGCTACTAATACGTTATTCAAAGTGGATAAATCTCATGTTGCCTAAACCTTTGATTTTGATACCCTGCTATAACTGTGGAGAAAGTGTACTCGATGTAATCGCGGGATGCCGTTCGTTTTGTGATGAAATTGTCCTCGTCAATGATGGCTCCACGGATCAAACCCCGGAGTATCTTGCTGAGAGCGGGGGGGAAGTGATTGGTTGGGAGTTCAACCGCGGTAAGGGGGCGGCGTTGATCGAGGGGTTTCGGTATGGTTTGGAAAAGAAGGAGTGGGATGTATTAATCACCATGGACAGTGATGGGCAGCATGATCCCCATGATCTGCCCCTCTTTTTAAAGCGGTACCAGGAAAGGAAAGAGGATTTAGTCATTGGACGCCGGGATTTTACTCAATCTCAAGTGCCCAATGTGCGGCGTTATGCCAATGATTTAAGTTCCTGGGTGATCGCAAAAATCTTTGGTATTGACTTGGGAGATATACAGTGTGGATATCGGCTTCATTCACGTGAGGGGTTGCAGCAAGTTTTCCCCTATTTAACGTCGCATGGTTTTGCGATGGAGACTGAAATTGTTTTGTTGATGAAGCGTATGGGATTTTCACTGGGAGAGGTGGATATCCGTTGTCTGTATTCGAGTGATTCGCAAAGACGCTCCTCGTGGAAGCCGTTTTATGATAGTTGGCACATATTCAAGGTTTGTTGGAAAGCGTACTGGCAGCGCAAGGTTTGAGAACCTTTGCATTATTTCAATGAATTTTTTGCGTTCGTTCTTTCCTTGGTATATGCTTAAAATAGACGTATTTTACAAAATTTATCAAGAAAAGGAGAGGATTGGATGTTTGGGAAAAAATGGATATATTCGATCGCGGGAGTTGTAGGAATTGGGTTGTGTGTATTGCTGGTAATGTCATCGTTGAGTGTTGCTCAAGAAGAGGGGAAGTCAAAATTGGCCGTGGTATGGTCAAGTGGAGACCCGTATGTGGCTCACCGGGTGTGTTTGATGTATACCCATGGAGCCAAGAAGCAGGACTGGTTTGATCAGGTGAATCTCATCGTTTGGGGGCCTTCGGCGAAATTGTTGAGTGAGGATGAGGAAATTCAAGCGAAGCTGCATGCGATGCAGGAAGATGGAGTCAAGTTAGAAGCGTGTGTAGTTTGTGCGGATGCCTATGGGGTGAGCGAGAAGTTAAAGGAATTGGGATTGGAGGTTAAAGCCATGGGAAAACCCCTTACGGAGAGGCTTAAAGGTAATTGGGAAGTGATTACATTTTGAATGAAGGCTGCTTTAGATGTGGAAGAGAAAAAAGTGAAATCGTTGCCCGCCCGAGGGCGGGCAGATTTCTAGAGAGAGGCCTTCGTTTTCTGGGTAAGCCATTGGAGGAAAGTGAAAGGTTTGATAGGTGTACAAGTTTCTTGGGTTTTCCATCACGTATAATTTAGTGGATTATAGAGAGTAGATAGTCGGTTTTTTTAGGTAATTCTTTGGGCGATAAAGTTTCCATCCCGCTTTTTTATTCGATAAAATTAAGTAGACTTTCCAAGTAGGAGAGTAAATAAGAAGTGATGGCGAGATGGGATGAAGAATCAAACGAATCATAGCGCGGTCTTTTCTGCAATTATTGATGAGCTTCCAACGATTTGCCATACCTTATGTCAGGCAGCGCGTGAATGTGGTATGGAGGAAGGTAATTTATGGAAATTGGAGACTGCGATTGATGAGGCATGTACGAATATAACATGCTATGGCTATTCGGATGAGGATGAAGGGAAAATATGGGTCGATTGGGAATGCCAGGGTGATGAGTTTGTGGTGAGGATAAAGGATGAAGGGATTCCCTTCGATCAATCCCAACCCACACAGCCTGATTTTGATAAAAAGATTTGCGAGCGCCAAGCCGGAGGGTTAGGACGTTATATTATGAAGCGTTTTCTCGATGGAATGGAATACCATCAAGAAGAGGGAAAGAATGTTCTGATCCTCAAGAAAAAATTGTACGAAAAAGATTCAACCTCCGAAGTTTGATGATATTCACTTCTTTCTTAACGAATCAGGAATTAAGGTATGATCCCATAGGTGTTTTGAGTCTAGAGAGGCTTGGATGCTTACATCGTCAACGGCAAGGGTAGCCCCGTCTTCCACGACGCCGGGGAAGGGTCCTGGCCAAACCCGGTTTTCTAGAATAAGCAAGGGCGGCTCATTGGAAGGATTGCGGAAATTGCCGTTGACGGTTATCTCATTCCACTCAGGTTGGTTAGGAAAGCGATCATTGGATCGATAGGTAACGGCTTGGGCATCCTTCGTGATTAAGGCGATAGCGAAAGTCCCACCGATTTCTTCCAAGGCTTGAACATACGCGCGCGCATTCAAATTACGCGGGAAGAGATCTTCTTCCATCTCATTGGGGCCGATGCGAATTTGTACTGCCGAGCGTTCATCTTTCCCTAGGGTTAATTTCAGGGCTTGTTCGCGTAGATTCGTGCCTGGGGTTACGGTACGGTTGGTTTCGTCGGTGATGCTGGCGGTTGCATGAAAGTAGGTCAGGTCTTCTACGATGGTACCAAGTCCCTTGAGGTTAGAGTTAAAGGTGCCGTCGAAATCCGCAGGGAGTTTGGTTGCGCCCAAGGCCAGATCGATATCCCGCTCAGCGGGATAGATTCGCACATTATCGACGTACACTTCCGCTTCTCCCATCCTTTGTGAACCGACAACTTGAATGATGGCATACACGTTCGATTTGATTACATCGAAGGTGGTATGGATTCTCTGGTAGCGGCTATTACCGAGAATTTCCTCTCCGCTGACATTAAAGTAGGAGATGTTTTTGCTATCTTCCATTAAGGCGATCCAAACGGTGGGCATATCGTCATTATTTTGATCAAACTTTTCAACCGCAAACCAGATGGAGATCTTGGCGGGACCTGGAGGCAGAGGAATGCGATCGCTTGACATGGAGATGGCTTCGCCGGGTTTTACGTTGAAAATGGCGCCGTAGCCATCCGTGATGAAGGGAATATCGGAAGGGATTTTCCCCAAACGGAGTCTCCCTTCGTTGAATTTAGAAGATTGAGTAACGAACCAATCCGTGTCTGCAAAAGTTTTGGCATTGAAGAAGTTATAATTTCGCTCCGCGTTACGTGTTCCTGGGGAGACGACAGAAGCTGTTTGAATAACAGCCCCATCTTTATCTTCGGGTTGGTTGGATCGTTTACCCCAGAGGGAGACGAGTTCCGGTTGTGTCACTTTACGTCCAGGAAATTCAGGGAAGAGGAAGACCTCGCCCCGGGCAACCAAGGCGGATTTAAGTCCACTGTTAAAGGATAATTCGGTTTCGAAAGGGACGTCTGATATATTTACATTAGGTGGATCTAAAAGGCGACGCAGGGAATAGGGGGATACATAGGCGAAGTCTTCCACGAGCGGGGCGTCAGGAAGAATAAAATCAGTGATTTGATAGGTGGAAATTTTGATTCGTACTTCTTCTGTCACTTGGAAGATGCTGTCATCGGCTGAGAAAATTACCCGGCTTTCCATGGGTTCATCCACGGCTTCTACGCTAACGTTACGCTGGGGATCAATCGTGACTTCAGGTTCAGGATCGATTTGTTCCACCGACCATGTGATTTCTTCTTTGGGTGTATCACGATCGTAAACAAAGTTATCGAGGTTATATACGTTGTTTATATCTTCATCCACCAATCCTCGAATATCAGGGAGGTTCTTTAATTGGGGGGAGGAAAAGATGACAAGATAGAGAGGTGTGCTGGAAAATTCCGTGCCCTTGGATTCGATAAGCCGTAACTCGACTTGGTTGATCCCTTCCTCAAAATATTGAGTCACATCCTCGGGGGGCTGGGGAACACTGAGGTCGGTGAAAGTTTTTGTGACATGTTCAACGCTGCCTGAAGGATGTGTAATTGTTAGTGCAATGGTATCGCGGGTCAAAATTTCGCCGCGTCCATCCTGGGTGGATGCGAGGACGATCTTTAACCGTCCACTGGCGGGATCGTCAGGGACATAGATCGAGGTTTGATTCGTATAGAATGTGTAATTTGCACTCGGGGAAGCGGTATTGCGGATAGGAGGTGCTAGCTGTCCTTCCGGCAAGGCGGTTGGGGTTGGGGTGGCTGTAGCGGTAGGAAAAAACGTAGGTGTCGGGGTCGGCGTGCGACTGCGCGGGGTACGAGTTGGAGTGGGAGTTGGTGTGGCATCGTGTGGTGTGGGAGTCGGAGTGTACGGGGTCGGCGTCGGCTCGATGTCGTGTGGCGGCAGGTTGATTCGACGGATGACATGGTTTTCTGTATCGGCGAGGTAGAGGTTTTCGTCGGGCCCCACGACGGAACCCGCGGGTGCGTTGAGCAATGCATCGATCGCTTCTGTGCGATCGCCGGCGTAGCCCCGGTCGCCATTACCGGCGACGACTTCTACGAGAGTATTGAAAACGTTATAGCGGCGGACGTAATGATCGTTTCCAGTGATAAACAGGAAGATGTCATCCATCATGGCCAACCCTCTTGGCCGGCTAAAAGAAGGATCTAAGACATTGTCATAAATGGTTTGAATTTCACCATCGCGAATCATGCGGATTCGTTTTCCAAGATATTCTGCAATATAGATGGTGCCAAAGATATCGACTTCCACATCGATGGGATTATGGAGTTGGGCTAATTCGGGTTCACCGCCATCGCCTTCATCGCCCGCGATACCAGTGCCTGCGAGGGTGGTTACGAGGCCATCGGGAGAGATCATTCGTACTTTGTGATTGAGATTATCGGCGACCAACAGATTTCCGTTGGTCGGATCAACGGCCAAACCTTGGGGTTGGTTGAATTTTGCATCTTCTTTGGGATCCTCATCTCCTTGATCACCAAGAGAAGAACCGGCATATAAATCAATCGTTCCATCCGTGCGGATCATGCGTATTTGATGTTGGGTGGAAATGAAGACATTGCCAAATTCGTCTACGGCTAATCCGCGTGGATAGGCGATATCGGCTTCTATTTTATCTTTGCCGTTGCCGGCGTTGCGTTTGGTTCCGGTGCCAGCAAAGGTGTTGATGATCCCATTGCGGAGATCAAGAATGCGAATCCGATGATTGTTCATATCGGAGATTAAAAGATGATTTTCGTCCAAAAAGGCTACATCCTGTGGGGCGGCGAGACGCGACTCACGGGCGGGAATTCCATCTTTGTTGTATCCCATTTCTTCGGGGATCCCGGCTAGCGTTTCTATCGTTGCATCATCGATTTGGGAGGGCATGATGAAAGCCGAGGCATTGGAATCTCTTGCCTTCGTAACGACGACTTGAGAGAAAACTTTGCCTCCAGATAGAAGCAGCACGCTCATGAGCCATATCATGATCCAGCAAACGTGGGAAAAACGTTGATTTAATGGTTTTATCCTCTTCATGGTTCAACCCTGTAGATTGGCTTCACTGGGGAGAAAAACACAAAATGAGTGAAACCAATAGGTTATTTCTCTACCAATCCTATTAGTATCGGCTAAATTGTTTTTTCTCTTAATAGGAGGTTTTGAATTCAAGTCGAATCTCAAATCATACCTGTCGTAGAAACCAGTGTAATGGTGTTATTGCCATCTCCACAAATCCATCTTGATAAATATGCAATCGTCGTACCAAAAATCACAAACCTTTGATTTTCGGAATAGAAGAGAAAAGATCATTCGAAATATGCAGTGCCGGCATCATTAGTGAGGACTACTTCGTTGGGGAGAGATTATGAAGAAAATCATACCCTTACTACCACTCCTTGTACTGATTTATGGCTGCTCCACGATTCCCCAAACGTATATCGCTGCTGAGCGAGCCACGTATTGTGCGATTGCACCGGAATATCTTGGTTATGTGGAAAAGGATCCTAATTTAACCGCGTTCCAGAAAGAAGTACGGTTTCAAACTGTCGATTTATGGAATTCACGGATTGGTGAAGCAGAGGCGATCTATGAATAAGGAAGCAGCATCCGAATTGATGGGGGATATACAAACCCAAATAGAGAGTGAACTTCGACAAGTTTTGAGTGAATATTCTAAGGAAGTTCAAAAGCGTCTAGAGTCTGAGATGTATGGACTATCGCAAAAGATTGCTAATTTGTCGTTGAAGGCGATGGCGGGGAAGGCGATACACAACGATGTGCTTCATCTCAAAGCCCATATTATGAATATTGGAGCAAAAGAAAGTATGAGGATGGAGAAAGTTTCCTATGAAGTTTTAATAAACTTCTTTGTACAAATTTTTACCCGTATCCTCATGAGTATTATTGTGCAACATACAAGTTGAAATACGAAAACCATTTTTTCTCAGATAACGTTTATCCTAAATATATTCAAATCCTAGATATCGATTCAGAAATAATAAAAAAGGGATAAAACCGCAATGGCTTTATCCCTTGGAAATTCTTTTTATGGAGCTGAGGGGGATCGAACCCCTGACCTTTTGACTGCCAGTCAAACGCTCTCCCAGCTGAGCTACAGCCCCAATTTATCTAATTATAATAACGCGTATGATTGGAAAATCAAGCGTTACTCTTGATTTCCGTAAAAAAATCCATAGCACATTCTATATTGAGAGCCAATTTTGGAAGAAAAATGTTGCTTTGACAGAAATAAAGTTGGATCCCACTTACTAAGAGGGGGGGATTCTTTTAGAATCATGGGATTATGAAGATACCGTTTAATCCTTCCGTTTATGAGCATGCTGCTTATTTGATCGATCGCTCTCCCTGGGAAGTTTCCCGTGATATGGAGTTATTATATCAAGCCCACAAGACCGCCTTTTTGGAGTATAGGCATTCTCCTGTAATCGTGGGGATTGATATTTATAATTTGGAAGCCGAAGCGTATGGAGCGCGTGTTATTGAACCGCAAGAGCGAGGGATTCCCGCGATCACCCAACCGTTGGTGGAAAGTGTGGAGGATGGGTTAGAGCATTTGATTCCTTTTGATCCACGCCGGGATGGACGCATTGCGATGTTTATTGAGACCGCCTCCCGTTTAGCCGAGGATTTGCCGGAAGCGGATGTGCGCATTCCCGTGAGTGGGCCCTTTTCAATCGCCGTGAATGTGCGTGGATTTAATGGTTTGTTGGAGGATATCGGATGGTATCCGCATAAGACGGCGCGTTTTCTTATGCAATTGGCGGAAAACCAGCGCTCGTTTTGTATGGCGATTCGCAATGCCAATTTGGACATCGCTTTTTTTGAATCCGCCGCAGCCCCGCCGTTATTATCCCCCAAACAATTTCATGAGTTAGAACTGCCTGCATTGCGACATGTGTTGGCTATCGCAGAATCGATTTTTGAACACCCTGTTCCGTGTATCATAGGTGGAGATACCGCCACCATTTTGGAGGATATTATTGCCACGGGGACTGGGTATGTTATTTGTCCAGCGGAAACGAATCAGGCTGAATTTATAGAAAATTCCCAAAGTCATCCCCATGTCAGGGTGCGGATCAACCTTGATCCGTTGGTAATAACACGCGGTTCCCAGGAAGAGATCGCCCAGGAGATCGAGAGAATCCTTGCTTTAGCAAAAACCCGTCCCAATTGTTTGTTGGGGACGGGATGCTTACCTTACGAAACTCCGCCGGAGAATGTGCACTTTATAGCGAACTATGTTTCTTAATCGGCGGAAGTTTCGTGTGTGGAGGCGTGTGCTGTTGGTAGAATTAAGAAGTTGAACGTAAAGGTTTTTTCAGGGTTTGAAGCACATCGTGCCACTCTTTGGGGAGGGGGCGAGTGATAATCCCTTTCAGCATTAAGAAGACTAAGAAAATAGCGCTAAGGATATGGAGGGGGCTATCTTCACCCATGGCGTGCTCTCCCACGTGCATGTGAGGGGTTACCTCAATCCAGTGATAGAGATAGTTAACGAAGGTTCCGGCGAGTAAAGCCCCGGCGATAATGGAGGCGAGATAAATCGCCGTTGAGCGTTTGCCGATAAGTTTGGCTACGATGGGCAGGTTGCCGATATTGGTGGCGGGACCTGCCAGCAAAAAGACCAAAGCGGCTCCGGGAGAGAGTCCTTTGGCGATCAACATTGCGGCCACGGGGGTGCTTGCGGAGGCGCAGATATACATGGGCATGGCGATGAGCAGCATGAGGACTAAGGAGGTAAATCCTTGTCCTAACCAGCCTTCAAAAATACCCGTAGGGAGCAACGCCCCTATGAGTCCGGAGATGACAAAACCTAATAAAAGCCAATGGGATAGGTCACCGGCCAAATCTACGAAAGAAAAGTGAAGCGCGCGATAAATCCATGTTTGTTTAAAACGTGATAAGTAAGAATCTTTTTGCTGAGAGTGAGATCCCGTTGAGGTTGGATTTACCAATTCGCCAGAACCGTTAGAGCAGCAGGATTCGTTTTCTTCTTTGATGTTGGGTGTAGAGCAACCCTCGGAGACTTGAATAGGTTGGCTTTGAGAGGTCGATGAATCCTCTTGCATTATGTTTTGAGGGTTGGAGCAGCAGGAAGCCTGTTCTTGGGGAACTTCGTGAGCCGAGCAGGAACTTTCATGGGCGTTGGAGTGCGCTCCTGAATTTTGTGTTTCTTCCTCTTTTTCTCCCCAGCGATTGATGAAGAGTCCCGCGAATAACGCCGTGAAAAAACCGATGATAGGGCGCATGAGGGTCATCACCCAGTCCATCATGGCGTAAGTAAGAAAGATAGAAGCGACACCAATTTCAGGGGTAGAAATGAGGAAGGAAGAGGTTGCGCCCCGACTAGCCCCTTTTTGGCGAATGGTGGCCGCGGTGGGAATGACGGAGCAGGAACAGAGGGGCAAAGGTATGCCGACGGAAGAGGCGAGCAAGACCGATTTCCAATTCCGCTGCCCCAGTTGTGAAGCGATCCACGCGGTCGAAACTAAGGCGTAAATCACCCCGGCGGCTAGGAACCCAAAGAGTAGGTAAGGTCCAGCGCTGAGGATCACATTCCATGTTTCGTATATTATATTAATCAACATAATCACCTTTTTTTAGGTTTTTAAATACAGTGTAGTATCTGAGCGAGAAAAATCAAAGGAAAAACTGCGGAGTAAAGTGATCGAGGCGATTATGGGGAAGGGAAAAGCATCTCATCAATAAAAATATCTTGAAAGCCGGGATGATCGTTGAGGGAAATATGTTCAATTTTATCAAGGATTCGCTGAAAAGTTTTTTCTTGGATTTCAGGGAGAAAGAGAACTTGTTTCGTGCCTTTCAAGGCGGTATTGCCTTGAGGTGAAATTTTTTCGGGAGGGAATCGCAAAAGACCAATCTGTAGAGCGCTGCGCGGGTTAATGTAATTACCAAAAGCACCCGCCAAAATCATTTTTTCTAGATCCTCTGATTGCAAGTTGAAATGTTCCAATAGGATACGTGTGCCGGCGGCGATGGCTCCTTTGGCAAGTTGCAGTTCACGGATATCTTGTTGAATCAATGAAACCGGGGGGTAGATTTCCCACTTCGTTTGTCCGTTGTTCAAACGGCCATTTGATTGAATGATTCCGGACTTCAAGCCGGCGGCAACTGCATCGACTAAACCACTGCCACAAATGCCTTTGGCATTATTTTGTCCGATGATATGAAAACGCCACGGGTCTTGATCGCAATCGATATGAGAGATGGCGCCGCTGGCGGCTCTCATGCCCATGGAAATCCGAGCCCCTTCAAACGCGGGTCCCGCCGCGGTGGAAGCACAAACGATTCGGTTTTGGTTGCCGATGACGATTTCTCCGTTTGTGCCAAGATCAACCAGTGCCATGTAGGATGGAGTTTCGAGCATGTGGGAGGCAAGAATTCCCATAAGGATATCGCTACCGACAAAGCCGCCAGGGCAGGGGAGAAAAACGATTTCTGTGTTTTCATGAAGTTGCCATCCCAACTCGTTGGGGGTGAAAAACTGGAGTCCTTTGTGGGTGGATTGAAAAGGATAGTGGGATAAAGGGGTGAGATCGATATTAGAGAAAAGATGATGCATGACAGTATTGCCGCAGAGGGCGATCCGGTTTAGGTGAGCGGTATCAATATTTGTATTTTTTAAAAGCTCATGGATTAAACCTTCCACTTCATTTCGGAGGAGAGAAACCAAGTGACTTTGTTGTTTTTCAGTTATGGCATATTGGATGCGGCTCATAATATCGCCGCCAACCATGGCTTGGGGATTGAGGGAGGAAGCGAGGGAAAGGACGTTACCTGTTTGTAAGTCGAGAATTTGAGCGGCTAACGTGGTGGTACCCACATCGATGGCAATACCGTACCCCTCTCGAGGTTGGAAAGGGAAGGAGGAGAAATCTGATAGTACGTCGAATTCCCATTGTTCCAATTCGAGAACTAAATCGTTTTCGGCATAGCAAAGACAGGCTAGGCGCCAACCTTGCTCAATTTCTTGTTGGGTTAATGCGGATTCTTGTTCGGGAGTGGGGGGTAGATTTCCCTCGAGGCATTTAATTCGACAGCCACGGCAGATGCCCCGACCCCCACAGGGAAACTCTACACCGTAGGGGAAGAGAACATCCTTTAAGG
This sequence comes from uncultured bacterium, assembly GCA_964419335.1. Taxonomy (GTDB): domain Bacteria; phylum Hinthialibacterota; class Hinthialibacteria; order Hinthialibacterales; family Hinthialibacteraceae; genus CAYQOX01. Next base: position 12,838 of record CAYQOX010000061.1, read on the forward strand.
GGGTTCCCGCTTTGACTTCAAGGGTGCGTCCCATCGGTTGCAGAGTAATATGAACAGAGTGTGTCATGAGAAATTAGGAATAGTCTTCGGGTTTATGGGTAAGCGCGTATTCAAGCATTGCGTTGACATTATCGGGATGCGTATCGCGGGGGATTTCACAGCCCGCCCCGACAATATACCGTGATTTTGCGCCTCTATGGCATTCTGCTAATCCTTGTTTGATCTCATCGGGGGTGCCGTTGCGCAGGACTCTCACGGGGTCGATATTGCCTAACAGGACTTGTTTATCTCCCATTTTTTCGCGGGCTTCGTCCATGGGATTCATCCAATCCAGATCCACGATATCGCATTTTAATTCGCCAATTTTTTCATAAAAGCGTTTTGTTTTACCGCAAATGTGAAGACGGACCCTGGCACCTTGATTTTGCACGGCAGCAACCAATTGTCTTTCGAAAGGCCAGACGAAATTATCATAAAGACGATTACTGACGAGGGAAGCGGCCGCATCGCCGATGCCAATATGATCGGCGCCGGCTTCGATTTGGTGTTTGGCGAATATGACTTCCATTTCAAGAACAAAGGTGAAGAGATCGTAGACGAAATCGGGATCGTCGTAGAAATCCGTCATTAGATTGTTAATGCCGCGTAAATCGGCGCCCATGGCGCAGGGGCCTTCGACCCAACCTTCTACTAGTTTATCGTTGCCAACCCGCTTTTTAAGTTCTGCGATGGCTTGGATGCGGTCGTGCATGCGTCCGCCACCGAGGGGATCGGGGATTTGGAGTTGGAATAGTTTTTCGCGTTCGCTGAGAAGTGCATTACTTTCGTTGATGGCGGGAGGTTGATTATCGTAATACCCAACGTCGGCGCCAAGATCTGCCGCTTCACGGGCGGGATCGGAGATGCTGGAGACATGATCGATGTCGAATCGTTCCGCGGTGGTGAGTTGGCCTTCGACCATGACTTTGTAATTGGTGGCATATTCGCCATAAGGTTTGCCAATTTGATCGGCGGCGAACATCATGGTAATGGGCATGTAGGGCAAGCGGTCGACTGGGTTTCCGTTGAGCATGGCGAGAATGCGTTCACGTCCATTCATAGTAAACTCCCCCCTATTCTTTATGGTTGGCAATACGAATGATTTGATCACTATAGTCAGCGGTGATCTCTTTTCCCGGTGGGACGATGAGAAAATCTTCCTCGTCCCATTCTCCGTCCGCAAGGCGTTGGAAAAGATTCCATTGACCGAGGATTTTTTCGAATTTCCAGCCTTTTTTTTGGGCTTCTTGTTTGGTTTGTTTTTCGTAGCGGGCGTCTGGGGCAAGACCCATATCTATGTAAGTGTACTGTTGGTAATTGCGAGTTAAATTGCACAGTTCTTCATAAAGATAGGCGGCGTTTTGTTCGCCGTATTTTTTTACGAGTTGTTCGTAATCTTGATTCATGCCTTGTAAATGCGGCGCAGCTGCAGGGTTGAGATTGCCGCCGCGTTCGATCCATCCCGTGGTGACGTAATAGGTACCCGGATGGTTGTAGAAGTATTCTTCATAGCGTTTGCGGTTGCCAAGAAAGAGGGTGATGCAATCGTGGGCGCGGGGTACGACCAAGGGGATTTGGTTGGCCCGTAAACCGACGATGCCGTTGTTGCACAATCCGTAGCCGAGCAAGAGGGCGTCATAGAGAGATTCGTCGAGGCTTTCAAGTGTTTCTTTTAAACGGGCGAGCATTTTTGACTGACCGATATCATGGAGGCCTTTGGGCATGAAGGTCAGATCAATTTGATTGGGAGAGCGTGCGACGATGGAGCACATTTCCCGGTAAAAGATTTCACAAGTCACTAAATTAAAACGCATTGTTTTTTTTAAGTATTAAATAAACGTTGTTTCATTGCCCGAATGAAGGAAGGATTGGTGCCGCAGCATCCCCCGACGAAAGTAGCCCCCGCGGAGATTAAGGGGGGCACCTGGGCGGCAAATTCTTCCGCGGTGGTTTTGTAGACCGCTTTGCCGTTTTCAACTTCAGGAAGTCCGGCATTGGCTTTAATCCAAATGGGAAGTGAGGTGGCTTCTTTGTAACGTTTACAGATGGGGATATATCCTTCGATGCCTTGGCCACAGTTCGCGCCGATGACGTCGGCGCCGGCATTGGTAAGGGCTTCTACCGCTTGTTCGGGGGTGGTCCCCATCATGGTGCGGTCGTTTTCTTTGCCCGAATCGAAGCACATACAGCCAACCACCGGTAAGCCGGTCTCTTTGGCGGCCATGACCGCTAATTTGGCTTCTGCGGGATCGGACATGGTTTCCACGACAAGGCCATCGGCGCCGCCTTGAGCGAGAGATTGGGCTTGTTCTTCGAAAGCGGCTTTGAGCTCTTGTTCCGTGACTTCGCCCATCATTAGAATTTTTCCTGTTGGACCCATGGAGGCAAAAACGTAGGCGTTTTCTCCCGCACCTTCTTTCGAGAGGCGTGCTGCTTCACGGTTTATTTCGGCGGCTTTATCGGCCAAACCGTGTTTATCTAGGGTAATACGGTTCCCCCCGAAGGTATTGGTTAAAATAATTTGGCTACCGGCTTGGGTATAGGCGCGTGCGACCTCGATGACTTTTTCTGGCTGAGTTAAATTCCATTCTTCTGGGCATTCGCCGATCTCAAGTCCGCGGTTTTGAAGTTCTGTACCCCATCCCCCATCGGTGATAACCGGTTTGTGGGTTAGAAGCGCTTCCAAGGTTGAATGCATGGTTAAACTCCTCTATGTGCTTTTGCGAAAAAAAATTAAGACGCAACTAAGTCGCGGGCGACGCTCACCGCAGATTTTGCATTTTCGCCATAAGCATCGGCGCCGATTTCATTGGCGTAATCTTGAGTTATAGGTGCTCCCCCGACGATGACTTTTACTTGATCGCGAATGCCTGCTTGTTGTAAGGCTTCGATGGTAGAGGCCATAAAGGGCATGGTGGTGGTTAGCAGCGTAGAGAGGCAAACGATATTGGCGTTTTTCTGTTTGATGTTTTCGATTACTTGTTCAGGTTTTACATCCACTCCCAGATCGAAAACCTCGAATCCACCGCCTTCGAGCATGGAGGCGACCAGGTTTTTGCCGATGTCATGGAGATCGCCTTTGACGGTGCCGATGATGACCCGTCCTTGGGGTTGGACTCCGGATTTTTTCAGCATAGGTTGGACGATTTCCATTGACCGCTTCATGGCCCGTGCAGAAATCATTAATTCAGGGATAAAATATTCTTCACATTCAAATTTTTCTCCGACGACATCCATGGCGGGAATCATGGTGCCCGAGACTAAATCTAAGGGAGCCACCCCACTTTCCAGCGCTTCTTGTGTTGCTGCGATCGCGGTATCTGCGTCGCCGGTTAAAATCGCATTGTAAAGTTTTTCATTTTCCACCATGATGTTCTCCCATCATCTTGTTCTTTGTGTGAACAATAAGAATTTATGTGTTTTATGAAAATTGGTTTGTGATGAAGGTATACAACCTTAATGTAAACCCTACATCAAACCTTTATGTTAGTCCAGCAATGGAGTGAAGCCATTTTTTGTTTTAGTTAAAAGCGAGTTGCTTTGAAAAGTTCACAGCGTCGATAGCTGTTTTTCCGTAAAAATCGCATCCCGTCTTGTCGGCGAGAATTTGGGTCGCCGCTGCGCCCCCCAGCATGATCGAGACCTGATTACGTAAGCCTGCTTTTTGGATGGCGTGCACGGTTGCATCGACAGATTTATAACATGTGGTTACCAGTACGCTCATACCAATGATGAAAGGTTGTTTTTCCTGGATGGTGTCAACGAATTTTTTCGGGGGTACGTTTACCCCTAAATTAATCACCTCAAAACCTGCGCCTTGGAGCATCATCACGACGATATCTTTGCCGATATCGTGGACATCATGTTCGACTGTGCCCATCACTACACAGCCGGCATTTTCTACCGTTTCGGAGGCGTCTTTAAGCAAGGGATCAAGATCTTGCATCACTTTTTCCATGATTTTGCCACCGATGACAAGTTCGGGGATGAAGCATTCGCCTTGATCAAAGCGTCTTCCCAGTTCAGCCATACCTTGATGACATTGGGAGAGAATTTCGCCGACCGGGGTGTTGGTATCGATTAATTGGGAAACGTGTTTACGTACTTCGTCTTCTTTTAAATCGCACAGGGATTGTGCCAAGGGAGTCCATTGATTCATGCTGTTTCCTCCTCAAAATTGAATTAAGACAAACCAGATGTATAAATACGCCAGTAAGTCTAAATCTTCATACGCTTTTTTAACGATATCTTCATTGCCCATCATTTGTTCGTATTCTTTGCGGCGTTCTTCCCATGGAATGCAGACTCCGGGACGCAGGGAATTTTTATGTTCTTCGTTCATGGTTCGATCCTCCTCAGTATTCACCAAATTCACGAGTGGCTTCGGTCCAAATTTTTATATTATCGATGGTGGGTTCATCTTGCATGATGGCGCCGGCGTCCATAAGATAGCCGCCGTCTTTGGCTACGGTATCGATAATTTTTTTGCAATAATCCCGTATTTCATCTTTTGAGCCGAAGGCTAAGAGTTCATTAGGGAAGCCTCCGCTAATGCAGAATTTGTGGCCAATTTTTTTATGAACCTCAAAGACATTGCCTTTGTCGACGTGGTAAATGATGCTTTGTTCGGGCAGTTGCAGGACATGATCCAGCAGGGTGGCATCCCAATCGCCTTCAGCGTAGAGAATGACTTGATGACCCAGGTTCCATAGTTCTTCGATGATTTGTTGAAGCGAAGGCCAGTAGAACTGTTCGAATTGTTGTGGGGAGAGGAAGGGGACGCATCCACGGTGCATCCACATGGAGATGGGGACTTTCTTTTCGGGATCGGCGCCCGCAGCGGCGTTGAAAATCATGTGGGGGGTAAGGGCTTCGGTGGCCTGCATGACCTTGTCCGGTTGGTTGAATAGATCCATACATAGGGGGCGGAAACCCCGCAGTTTGTCGGCGATGATATCGAAGGGAGATTTCAAACAGCCAGCGAGGGCATGCGGCATTCCCGCTTCTTCCCGCAAGCGCTGGATTTGTTCACCAAAGCCTTGGAAGTAATTCAGCATCCCCATCCCGCCGCGAAGCCAGGCAAGATTGTTTTGATAGGTGTTGGCTTCACCGGGGGATTTGACGTGTTTATTGACCCGCGGGATCCAGACATTGGCGAGAAAAGAGGTGGGGTCTTCAATAAGTAAATCGTATTCATCCTCGCGCATGTAGGCATGGCTGTCATCGCTGGGTTCCTTGTATTGAAACACGCTATCGGCGGCTGCATCGACACCGGGCATGGTGTAATAGGTGGTGCCGAAGGCATCCACGAGGCCGGTCCATACGTAAACCATGTTTCCAACGATGGCGTCCCAGTCGAAGGCTTTTGCGCATTGGAAAGCGGCGTCGAAGGCTTTGTCTTTATCGTGGGTGATTTCTTGATTGGTATAGCCCGCATATTTTCCTGCGAATTCGGCGGTGAAAGGACGGATGGGAACCCGATCCGGCTTCTCGTTTTTCATGGCGGTCGTATACCGTTTCATGCGTTCTTGATACAACGCTTCCATAGTGTTCGACATTGGTAGACCTCTATTGTTTTGGAATCATATGCGCTTCGTGTGGCCAACGCTTAAGTTATCGATTAACATAGGAGGATCTTCGCGTCAAGCGAGAGCCTCGTTTTAACCGTGAATTTAGGTAAAAAATTGGACTTACTTGATTCCATTGAATTCCTTGATGGCGTCGATCATGGCTACGATATTTTCGACCGGGGTACGCGCTTGGACGTTGTGAACCGGGTTGAAAACGTATCCCCCCTCGCGGGAGAAAGTTTCCAGACGTTCGAGTACTTCGCGTCGAACTTCTTCAGGAGTGCCAAAGGGTAAGGTTCTTTGGGTGTCCACTCCGCCCCCCCAAAAGATTAAGCGATCGCCGTAACGGTCTTTTAGCATTTGTGGATCCATTCCGGCTGCCGAACATTGGACGGGATTAAAGATATCGAAGCCGCAATCAATAAAATCATCAAGAAATTTTTCGACGGAGCCGCATGAGTGTTTGAAGGTTTTCCAGTGGGTCTGCTGATGAATCCAGTCATTTACTCGTTTGTAATAGGGTTTGTATAAATCTCGAAAGGTGTCTACAGAGCAGAAAGAAGAATTTTGGGTTCCGAAGTCGGTGCCGCAAATGTAATTAAGATCTACTTGGTTTCCAATGGCATTATGGATTTTTTCTAGATTGCGGATCGCGAGATCGCACTGCGTTTCGAATACGGTTTTGATATAATCGGGACGAATGGCAATGGACATATACCACTCGGAGATATCGCGTATGCCTTTGGGGTATTTCAAGGCGGTGCCAGGCACGCGGGCGATATCGCCGAAACTGGTGCCGCCCAAGGAAGCGAAGACCGCGCGGCCGCTTTGGGCTGCGTGGTGTACGGCGTCTTGGAGATAGGCTAAATCGTCTTCTTGGATTTCCTTGTATTCTTCCAGATTATCTTCGGGATTGAGTTCTTCTTCATTAAAAGGCGGCTGGCGGATGATCGCGTCGAAGAAATAGCCGTCTTTAGGCATTTTGCCGCTGGGAGGAGCGTGTAAATCGCCTTGGGGATAGATCAGGGTATCGCCGTTTTCGTCGACGGTGGTGTTGAAATTTTCTCCTACCAGGACTTCCAAGCCGTCGTACATTCTCCAGGTTTTCCAATTTTCATTTTTGTAGCCAAAATTTGTCCCGCGGGGGAATACCATTTCCGTATCGATACCGATGGCTTTTTTAAGGTCATCATCCATCCAGCCTAGCATCTGCACCGGTTCGTGTACTTTGACGGGTTTCTTTTCTAAACCATAGTAATCACGCAACGCCGCAACGCAGCTAACGTGCATTCCCGTGGTATTGCAGCCTCCAAGATCGAGGGGGACTCGATCGGGAACTTGATGATGTAGTACTTGTTGAACACGGTCGCGGCTTGTGCGCATGGTTCCTCCCGGTTGGGTGTTATTTTAACTTTGGTCTTTGGGGATCATATTTCCAAATTAAGTACGAGTATATCATGGTGATAACGGTTAACAAAAGCACTCCGCCTATGACGATCCAAAAAGTATAAACTTTTGGTAAGATCCATGCACCTAGGATTAGCAATACGCCGAATGCAAAGAATAATTTCCCACCCAGGCGGTGGGTTTTATTCCAGGAGCGTTCGCTGGATAGGGTCCAGGGTGTGCGAATGCCCATGAAGAAGTTGCTACGTATTTTCCCCAAGTAATTTCCAATTACTATCATGAGTAGACCGATACACGTAATTACAATGGTAGACACATTCAAAGCATAGCCGACTCCGTTGATTACCACGGTGATGTGAATCAATGTCATAAAAGCCATGATGCTCAAGCAGATAATAAGATAGGCTTTGTGAGAATGGACGAGATGGAGTTGTCTTGGTTCCAGGTAAGGTATAAACACGAATAGGATAGAGACTCCAAGCAGGATCAGCGGGATTAGAAATAGGCCTTCGAATTTACTGCCATAGCGGTCAGGTTCTCCATCGATGTCCCAATGTACCGGCATTTTTTCGCCCTCGGGAATCATGATCCAGCCCCATAACGAAAAAACGAGCATGATGATGAAGATTGTTCCCAAGCCGAGCGACATACGTACAACCAATTTGTGGGTTTGTTGGTTCATTTTATTGTTCCTTTAGATGTAGATTGAATCGGTTCATTAAAGCCCATAGGGCTTCTTCCAGCAGTGAGACATTCAGGTGGTAGGTAATTGTCGTACCGTCCCGATCGCCGTGAATTAAATCCGCTTCTTTGAGGATGGCGAAATGGCGGGACAAGGTGGGTTTAGCCAAGTTGAAATGTTCGCTGATCTCGCCAGCGGTTAAATCTCGTTCCCGTAGTAATTCTAAAATTCTGCGGCGAGTGGGGTCGGCCAGGGCTTTGTAGACTTGGTTCATGAGGGCGCCCTTTAATTGTTTATATTAGCTAATTAGCTAAATATAATCGATCATAAATAAAGGGAGAGAGAAAGTCAATCGTAGTTTTGCATTTTGCGAAGAATTAAAAGATCATCACGAAGGTGAGTACTTTATTTGGGAGAGAACGCCTTAGGGATGGGTTCTGCTTGTCTCCGCGCGGCCTTAAGGGCCGCTTGCTGCGAAAGCCGCTCCAC
>CAYQOX010000062.1:0-20043 GCA_964419335.1 uncultured bacterium
AGCCGTTCTTTCTTTGATAAAGTGAGAGAAGTGCTTGGCGGTTAAATTCCTTTGGTATGAGGATGAATCATGAAAAGTGCATATGAATTGGCAATGGAACGACTGGAGAAGGAAAGTCCTTCGGGACCTCCTTTGACCGAAGAGCAGAAGAAAGAACTGGCTGAGATTAACCAAAAGTTCGAAGCGAGAATCGCCGAACGAAAGATACTCGCGGAAAATGAAAAGCAATCAGCGAGTTCTTATCAAGAATATCAGGAGATTGAAGAAAACTTGCGAAATGATATTCAACGTTTAGAAAGTGAACGCGACCAGGAAAAAGAGAAAGTCCGAAAACGTGGATCGGATTAATTTCTCTTGTAAAGAAGGCTGAAACATGCAGCCACTGTAAAGAGGCGAGGAGAAACCCCTTGCCTTTTTTATTTTCCCATTTTGTGGAGAGAAGGTCGTTTATTAGACAAATTGGATTACACGGATCAAGTTCCCTTCAGGGTCTTTCATTTCGGCTAATAGCGAACCAAAATCCTTTCTTGGTTCGAAAGTAAAATGGACTCCCATGGAACTGAGTTTTTCATAGGCAGCCTGAATGTCTTGGGTTTCCAGGCAGAATTTTACGGAGTTTTTGCTCGCGTCCTGTTTTTCTATTGCGCGGGGATCCCCCTGATGCAAGGCAAGATTCGCTCCTTCCAACTCAAACTCCACCCAGAGATCGGTATCTACCTTGGGTGCCCCCAGTTCTAATGTTTCCTGGTAAAAGGATTTCATCGTTTTTATATCAGCCGCATAGATAAAAACGGCGTTAATACGTTTGATGGTTGACATGGTTTTGGCTCCATTTTTTCGGTTGAAAATTATCTATATCGGAATCTGTCCAATTATGGAGATATTTTTCCGTTATGGGAAGAGGGAGAAGAATAAGAAAATAATTCTCGCTGGTGATTGCAATTTGAGTTGTTCTATGGTATTGAAGAGAATAGAAGTTCGGCGGATTTTCTATCTTGTTTGTCCAAAAGCGAGGCGGACTCTTTTTTCGCATGCTCTTTGTGTTGAAAGAATGCTTTGTATCCGCTCATGGTTTTGGCATTCACACTATGATGGAGGTAAGGATTTATGTCAAATCACCACACACACGTGCACTCATGTTGTTGCTGTACAAAGTCTCATTCTTGCGGAGTAAATCGTCGAGATTTCATGGCGGGAATGGGGACACTGGCTGCAGGGGGAATGGCTTTGTCTTCGAAGGGGAGAAAGCGCGCCTTTGCTCAAGAGCCGGAGCACAAACCACCGCGTTCTCTTCCGTTAAAAGTTCAGCCGGTGTTGATTTATCACTTGCCTCAGAGGCGTGAGCAAACCAGTTGGCGTTCTTGGGGTGGGATACAAACCGCCCAGGATGTTGCTGCGGAACGTGATCGCATTCAAGGTGAGCTTGAAGAGATGCAAAAGGGAGCGGAGTTTCCGATAGATCTTCTTCCCTTGGTGGAAGTGCAAAACGCGGATCAGGCCGAAAAAATTGCCAAGGGTGAACATGATGTCATGCTTATGTATGCCGCATGCAATGGTGTCAATGTGCTAGAACAAGCCACCAATCCTGAAAAATGGACGATCATTTTTCTGCGTCATCGTTCTGGGCCTGTGTATTTATGGTATGAGATTATTCATAATCGCTATCTACGTAAAACCGTGGATGAATACGGTCAACCAGGGGTTGGTAATCAGGATATTGTGGTCGATGAGTATGATGAGGTGCTGTGGCGCTGCCGTGCGCTTTATGGACTCAAGAATACGCTTAACCGGCGGATTGTGACCATAGGGAATCCCAGTGGTTGGGGCGTTGGAGGCCAGAAAGCCCCCGAGTTATCCAAAGAACGATTCAACCTTGAGTATTATAATGTTTCTTATGATGATCTTGGCAAACGGATTAAAGCAGCGCGTCAGAATGAAGGCTTGGTCAAACGCTGTCATAACGAAGCGGAGCAATACATAAAACAAGAAGGCGTAGATGTGAATACCTCTGAAAATTTCATTAAGAATGCTTTTGTGCTTAATGAAGTGTTTCTTGATCTTCTTGATGAAGCCGAAACCGACGCCTTTACCATCAATCACTGTATGGGAACAGTGATGCCCATCTCAGAAACAACGGCGTGCTTGCCGCTTACTCTATTGAATGATGCGGGTTACCACGCTTATTGTGAATCGGATTTTGTTGTCATTCCTTCGGGCATACTCCTTCACTATATATGCAGTAAGCCGGTCTTTCTTAACGATCCTACGTTTCCGCATGACGGCGTTGTTACTTTGGCTCATTGCACCGCACCGCGTCGTATGAACGGGGAAGATCTTGAACCGGTGAATATTCTTACCCACTTTGAATCTGACTATGGGGCTGCACCCAAAGTAGAGATGAAAGAAGGACAGAAGATTACAGTTATCGATCCAGACTTTAATTTTAAAACCTGGCTTGGGTTTGAAGGCGAAATCATCGAGAATCCTTTCCTTGATATTTGCCGCTCGCAGATTGATGTAAAAATTAATGGCGATTGTGATGAACTTAATCAACTGACCAAAGGTTTCCACTGGATGGCTTGCTATGGTAATTATCTCAAGGAAGTGGGTTATGCTTTGAACAAAGTGGGTATTGATTGGACGAATCTGAGTTAGTATTGATAATACTTTAATAGGAGGGAGAGGGCACGTTAGATAGGCGTGCCCTTTTCATTGGATCCATCGTTGGATTTAGACTTGATTCAAGGTACAATTACAAAAAATTTGGGTGGAAATAATTAAAAATTATGGTAATGCGGATGAATAAGTTGGTCGCCATGACCGAGAGCGCCGAACGGCGTGAATCGGATGGGTTGAAGGAGATTCCCTTCGAATTGGTTTCCGAGTATAAACCCATGGGTGATCAACCCAAAGCAATTGAGAAACTCACAGAAGGCGTGCAAGAAAAAAACAAATTTCAAACGTTGGTGGGAGTGACGGGAAGCGGAAAAACTTTCACTATGGCCAATATCATTGCGCGCCTTAATCGACCGACTTTGGTGATATCACATAATAAAATTCTGGCTGCCCAGCTCTATAGTGAGTTTAAGCAATATTTTCCCAACAATGCGGTTAACTATTTTGTTTCCTATTACGACTATTACCAGCCGGAAGCCTATGTTCCCACGAAAGATGTTTACATTGAAAAAGAAGTCACGATTAACGAAGAGATCGAAAAGTTACGTCTGGCGGCAACGACGAATTTAATGGAACGCCGGGATGTTATCATTGTGGCTTCGGTGTCATGTATTTACGGTTTGGGCTCACCGGAAGAATACCGTGAGATGATTGTGCCGATCGAAGTGGGCGATACCATCCCGCGGCAAAAGTTGCTGCGTCGTTTGGTGGATCTGCAATACCAGCGCAATGATATCGAATTCCAGCGGGGTACCATGCGGGTGCGTGGGGATGTGATTGAGATTTTCCCTGGGTATGGGGATCATCCTATTCGGGTGGAAATGTGGGGCGATGAAATTGATCGCATCATGTTTATTCATCCCGTTACTGGGGAGATCTTGGGAGAAACACAACGGGTGACGATCTATCCCGCGCGGCATTATGTCACCGCCCCGGACCGCTTACAAAAGGCGATTCAATCGATTCAGGAAGAACTGCAGGAACGTTTGCAGGAATTACGTAAAGAAGACAAATTGCTGGAAGCGCAGCGTTTGGAACAGCGCACGATGTATGATCTTGAAATGTTGCGTGAAACCGGCATGTGCCAAGGCATCGAAAATTACTCACGTCATCTGGATGGACGCAGCCCTGGCACGCCGCCTCATACGCTGATCGACTATTTTCCTGATGATTTTCTTATGTTCGTTGATGAGTCGCACATTATGCTTCCTCAAATTCGAGGGATGTGGGGAGGAGACCGGAGTCGTAAAACCACCTTGGTTGATTACGGCTTTCGTCTTCCTTCGGCCTTAGATAACCGACCGCTTTCATTTGATGAATATTGGAACTCGATTAATCAAGCCATCTTTGTTTCAGCGACTCCTTCGGAAATTGAATTGAATAACAGCACTCAGGTGGTAGAGCAGTTGATTCGACCTACCGGGTTGGTTGATCCCAAGATCATTGTGCGTCCCGCTACCGGCCAGGTCGATGATCTCATCGCTCGCATTCATGAACGGATCGAACGGGGCGAACGAACCCTTGTTACTACGTTGACTAAACGTATGGCGGAAGATCTAACCCATTTTTTGTTGGAGCAAAATATTAAGGTTCAGTATCTCCATTTTCAAGTCGATACGATAGAACGAGCCGAGATTCTTGAAGGGCTGCGTTCCGGTGAATTCGATGTGGTTGTAGGAGTTAATCTTTTGCGCGAAGGATTAGATTTGCCCGAAGTCTCTATGGTGGCCATCCTCGATGCGGATAAGGAAGGATTCTTACGTGATGAGCGCTCTTTGATTCAGACGTGTGGCCGAGCGGCCCGGAATGTCGCTGGGGAAGTGATCATGTATGCGGATAAGGAAACGGCATCGATGAAGCGTGCCATTCAAGAGATGGATCGCCGGCGGACGATTCAATTGGAGTTTAATGAAAAGTATGGCATTGTACCCCAAACCATTAAGAAATCCCTCCGATCGATGTTGGAAACCCGTTCCAACAAGAAGCGTGAATCGGAGGAATTGCTCTATAATATTTCCGATGCGATTGAACTCGAAGGAAAATCAACCAAGGAGACGATCGCAGAGTTGAAACGCCGTATGGTGGAAGCGGCGAAGAATCTTGAATTTGAAAAGGCGGCTATTTATCGTGATAAAATTGTGGAAATGGAACAAACAGGGGCTGAAACCAAAGAAGCTTCGATTCCGAAGCCGAAGAAGAAGTCTTCATCCAAATCACGTAAAAGAAAATAGTCTCTTTTGGGGATTATTCATTTGTCTGTTTCTTTGGGTTCCATGCGTGGGGGCACAAACTTCAGAAACGCCTTATGCAATTGCGGAGGTGGTCGCAGACAGTCCCATTCCCGATGCCTCTTTTGAAGGGGTGGAGAGTACGATAACCATTCCCGGTGAAGAACCGCTTGAATCGTTAGAGGTTTCTGTGTTAATCGAGCATCCCGCCGTCGAGCAATTGGTGATCTCCATCACGGCACCTAACGGAGACCTTGCTGTTTTGCACAATTATACCAAGTCCAATCAGCAACCCTTCGAGCCGGTTTATGAAAGTGTCACCCCCTCTCATATGTCACTGGATCGTTTTATTGGAATGAATCCGCAAGGGGACTGGATCCTACAAGTTATGGATTCTGTCAATGGGACTACGGGAAATCTTGTCATGTGGGGGATGAAAGTGCGCCCTCAATCCATTGTAGAGTCTTCACCCGATGGACCTAACCCGGTTCAAGATGATATGTTTAGTACATTCACGCAGCATTCTTTGTCCCACTCTATTAGCGGCATCGTGGTTGATGATGTGGATCAGGATGGGTTGGATGATCTTATATTGTTTTCCGAAGTGGATAATGTGGTTTCTATCTATTATTCAGATGGAGAAGGGGATTTCAAGGAAACTTTAGAGTTTGAAATCGAGTCGCCAAAACAAATCCTCGTCAGCGATCTCAATCAAGATAATCATCGCGATTTTCTTGTCGTTTCGGAGATCTCTGGTCTCTCGTTAAGTGACTTGACGGTTTTTTATGCTGATGAAGAAGGTGGGTTTGAATCTCAATCACTTGCGGCCAATATTCCTACGCTGCTTTCCCATATAACCCTTCTTGATATCGACGATGATGGAATTGAGGATATTCTCCTCGGTGGCAATCCCCATTGGTTGCGGGGAAAAGAGGATGGAGGTTATGAATCCCCTGAGAGTCTCTTTTCCGGCGGGTCGGATATGCTTGCTGATGCTGACGTAAATCAGGATGATTTCCAAGATTTGTTGGTTTTATTAAAACGAGGAGGTACCTCTCCCAACTCTGATCCCTATGTTCTTTTTGGGGAAGGGGATCCATCCTTTCCAATGCGTTCAAGAGTCGTTGTCGACAAGCCCATTGCCCAGGGATTGAGCGCGACTTTACGAGAGGAAGATCGTAATGAATTTATTCTTGTGACAGAAGAAGATGAGACCGAAGATCTTGTTGAACTTTATTCTTTGCAGAGTCATGAACTTGGTGAAGTCAGCGTGTCGAAGCAAAACAGTGAGGCGGTTGCCATGGCTACTGAAGTTTCGGCTTATGATTTAAATGGAGATGGATTGGATGAATTAGTTTTTTCTGAAGAAGATGGCGTGAAAGCGTATCAATGGCCTGCTCAATCCGAGGCAGAACAAATCCATACTGTTTATTCGATTCAGGACCCCATTCTTTCACGAGCAGGAAGTTTTTTTTCGGATGGAAGTGTTGGTTTAGCGGTGGTTCAGTCGGGTACAGAGAATTTAGTGATCGCAAAATCCTCATCCGAGCCGCGTCCCACACCAACCGTGGAGCAAGGCACTCCCACTCCTACCCCGACACCGCGCTTGTTTCAGCCCACTCCCACACCAACCGTGACACCTACTTTGGCGCCTACATCAACTCCGACAGAAGGACCGACCCCGACCCCCACCCCGCTTCCAGATATTAACCCGGATATCAATGGGGATGGTATCGTCGATCAGAGGGATTTATTCTTACTCATGCGTTATTGGAAGCAGACTTGGCCTCAATAAGTTGAGAAAACCTTATAAGGGCGGCATGAGCATTAAAAACATGGGAGTACGCTCATAGCAGTTTCGACATTTTGACATGGGGGCCGACACCTTTAATCTCGAATCGTTCCGACATAACGCGCCAACCTTGCTTCTCATAGAAAGCCACCGCGGGGATGCGTGCATCACACCACAAGCGAATAATATCTGAGCGCATGCGGATTGTTTCTTCTGCATAGATGAGTAATTCACGCCCGATACCCCAGCCTCGCCAACGGGGGCGGGTGGCCATCCCTCTTAATTGCCAAGCGGGTTCGTGATCCCAAGGTCGTTGCAAAAACGTGAGGCAGGCAATGATTTCTTTCTCTTCAAAAGCCCCAAAGTGCATGGTGGTTTCTTCTTCATCTCCTTCGAAATAGGGAGAATCTCGGTCGGTATGGACAATCAACACATCGTGACGCAGCTGAATGATTTCATCTAAACGGGCTTCACGAAACAAAACCCATTTATCATCGAAGATTCGCCAATGCATATTTTCTTTCTGTAAACTCATTTTTTTTAAAGTTCAAGTTACTCATAGATTGTGTTTCGATGCAAAAGGCTTCCGCAAAACAAAACGAAATCAAGCCTCCATCGAGGCGAGATTCCGTATCGGGATTTAAAAAATACGATAACTCTTTGATATTAAAATATCAGGCCATCATTTCCTAGTATTATAGCCTGAATTTAAACAAGAGGGTTTTAATTTGTTTCGTGATGTTTTTCTTGAAACCCAAAAAAGTGCTTTATATCTTCAATAATCATATATAAAGCAGGTGTAATGACCAAGACGATTACCGTAATAAAAAGAACGCCGTAGCCTAGTGAGATGGCCATGGGAATTAAGAAACGCGCCTGGACCGAAGTTTCGAAGATCATAGGTGCTAATCCGAAGAAGGTGGTCAACGAGGTTAATAGAATAGGTCGAAAACGACGCAGCCCTGCAGCATGGATCGCTTGGAATGGAGAAAGATTGTCTCTTCGCATCTCATTGGCGGTGTAAATCAACATGAGCGAGTCATTTACCACCACCCCAGTAAGCGCCACGATTCCCATCATGCTGATTAGGCTTAAATCATAGCCCATGATGATATGCCCCAGGACCGCTCCCACGATGCCGAAGGGGATGGACATCAAGACGGCTAAGGGTTGGATATAACTTCCAAAGGGAATAGCCAACATTGCGAAGATTACCAGTAAGATGAAAAGAAAACCTTTGCTTAAGCTTTCCATGGCTTCCGCTTGTTCACGCTGTTCGCCTTCCAGTGAATATCGCAAGCCGGGGTATTTCTCCATCAGTTCGGGAAGTGCTGATTGTTGGAGGTCTTCTAACACTTTGCCCGCGTTAGCAACCCCTTGAACCACATCGGCAGTCACGTTAACCACGCGTCGACCGTCGCGACGTTTAATCTCGGTATACGCGCGTCCCCGTTCCACATTCGCGGCTTCCATAAGAGGAATTTCTCCTCCTTTTGGGGTGCGCAAGAGTAAGCGTTGGACATCGTATTCTGAAGTGCGTTCTTTTTCAGGCAGGCGCACCATGATCCAAATTTCCTCGCGCCCCCGTTGTTGGCGGAAAGCGCGGTCTCCATAGTAGGCGCCGCGTACTTGCTGCGATAAATCTGCGGCTGTGAGCCCCAGGCTGCGGGCTTCCGGGCGTACCGTCAAATCCAGCTGAGGCTTTCCTTCGGTAAAGCCATCATCAATGTCACTGACTCCTGTGTAATTTTCCAGAGCAAGGGCGAGTTCACCCGCCGCTGATTCCAAGGTGTCAATCTCAGGGTGAGAAAGTTCTACATCAATGGCGGCCCCTGCGCCAGGACCGGTACTGTAATCGAAGGTGAGTGATTCGAGGCCGGGAAGGCTGCCAATTTTGTCCCGCCATTGTTGCGCGAATTCTGTCGAGGTGATTGGCCGCTTATCGGAGGCAATTAGGTAGATTTGCACACTGGTTAAATGGCTTCCGCTGCTACTATCCTTGGCTCTGGCACGGCCACGAGACGAACTATTGCCGATCAATGTTAAGATGCCCCGTTTGATTCGCTCGCCCCCGTTTTCTTGGATTACTTCCCGGGCCTTGTTCACCATATGTTCTTGGACTTTGAATGTGTTTTCGACGGGAGCCCCATAGGGAAGCATGGCATCAGCCATAACCACTTCGTGATCTACTTTGGGCATGAAGGTGAAATTCATGTGTCCGCCTACGATGTATCCGATCATCATCAGCAGGATGCTAATTCCACATGAAAGGGTTAAATAGCGCTTGTGTAAGACCCCATGCAGAAGGGGCGAGAAGACTTTGTGGACAAAGCGGTTCAAGGTTTGAGCAAACCACTGTTGCCGCCGATGAATAAAACCACGAAGGCCTTTCTTTTTCGCTGGACCCACATGCGTGATATGGGCAGGTAATATAAATAAAGATTCAATGAGAGAGATGGCCAGAACAAAGATTACGGTGAGAGGAATGACACGAAAGAATTTGCCCATAATTCCAGGGACAAAAAGCAAGGGCGTAAATGCCACGATGTTGGTCAACACCGAGAAGGTGATGGGGACTGCGACGGTTCGGGCGCCCTCAATGGAGGCTTGGAGAATGGGAAGCCCTTTTTGCCGCATTTCATAGATGTTTTCTCCAGCGACAATGGCGTCATCCACCACGATCCCTAAGGTCACAATGAAAGCGAATACAGAAATCATATTAATCGATACATCGACGCCGGGAAGAAAGAGAAAAGTCCCTAAGACAGAAACCGGCAATCCTACGGTCACCCAAAACGCTAGACGAATTTCGAGGAAGATGCCAAGAATAAATAGCACCAACGCTAATCCCAATAAGCCATTGCGTAAAAGCAAATCGATGCGGTCTCGCAATACTTCCGAAGAGTCATACCATGAAGCCACTTCAACACCTTCAGGCAAGTTGTCATTCAAGTACTCGACATAACTTTTCGCCCGTTCTGTGACTTCAGTAGGAGTTTGATCGCCTACCCTATAAACAATAACACGGATCGCGGGTTTGCCCTCAAACAAAGCCGCTTGATCGGTATCGCGAAAACCATCGGTGATCTTCGCGATATCTTCAAGCAAAATCTGGGTACCATCCTCTTGACTTATGATCGGAATGTTAGCAAATTCGCTGCCGTAATCACGCCGTTCTGCTGTACGTAGCAGCATTTCTCCCCCTTCGGTTTTTACTCCACCGGCGGGAATTTCCAATGCGGCTTTTCTTACTTCTGTCGAGACTTGGGGTAAGGTGAGATTATACTGTCGGAGATTGCGCTGGGGGACTTCGATCTCAATTTCTAATGGACGTACTCCCGCCAGTTCCACCATGGTAATCTCGGGATATTGCAAAAGTTCATCCCGTACCCGCTCGGCTAAATTACGCAGAATATCCTCTTCGAGGTCACCATAAATTACCAGCGAAATCACTTCACGTCGGTTTGTGAGTAAACTTACAATTGGGCGCTCTGCATCCTGGGGAAACGAGGTGATACGATCCACCTCGTTTTTGATATCTTGGAGGGCTTTATTGCCATTGGTTCCTGTGATGAGTTCTACGGTGACCGTACCCATTCCCTCTGTGGCCGTAGCCGTGACTTTTTTTATTCCATCCAGGGATCGGACGCCTTCTTCAATAGCGAGTAAGATCCCTTGTTCCACTTCTTCTGGGCTGGCACCTGGATAGGGAACCTGAATAGAAACGATATCCAATTCATATTCGGGAAACACTTCTTGCTTCACTTGCGCAGCCATAAAAATCCCGCCAAGGATAAACACGACCATAATCAAATTTGCCGCGACTGTGTTTTTTGCCATCCAGGCAATGGGGCCACGTTCATTATACGCGTGCATGGTTACTCCTCCCTCTCAGCCGTTGGAGAAGAGATATTGGGTGTATTGGTTTTTTGTGTGACGGATGGGATTGTATCGGATTCTTCTTTTTGTGAGGTTCTCAGAGCCATACCCGGGATGGGAGTAGAAATGCGGCTGGTAACGATTTGTTCGCCTTCCTGGAGTCCATCACGAAGAATCACACCATTGGGAATACGTTTTAGGATCTCTACTTGTCGAATTTCGAGTTGTTCTTCTTGATTCATAATCCATATACGATTATGTTCTTGGATCAACTTTTCTGGGAGAACAAAGACATTCTCTAAAACGGGGCCTTCGATCTCAAGGCGTACAAAGGAATTGAGAAAGAGGGGAAAGCCTCTTTGATTTTCTTCAGATTGCCGACGAAGAGGATCATCAATCGCAACCAGAAGGCGGGCCATACGTCCTCCGGTTTTTAAATCACCCAACAGCTGAACCACTTCTCCTTCACGTCGAATTTCAAATCCGGATTCTCCTTCAAAAATCACCTCGGCTTTAGAGCCTTCTTTCGCGTTAACCTCCGGGATAAATGTCCATGGTAAATCACTACCTTGGACGAGCGCTTCCACCCAATATTGGTCGGTTCCCACCAAGGTGGCTAATTGAGACTGGGGGCTTACCTGTTGTCCAATATCCACTTGTTCTTCGCGAATCAAAGCGTTGAAGGGAGCCCGTATGACAGTGCGTTCTAGATCGAGTTGGCTTTGTTCAAGGCTGCTTTTCGCCGCTTGCAAGGCTGCTTTCTGGGCTTGGATATGGGGTTGACGTAAGGCTAAAGTGCGTCCTAATTCTGTGGTTTGGCTTTCTTTACCCAATAAATCCCACTCACGTTCGGCGACCGATTGGCGTCCTTTTTCTTCTTTCAAAGATAATTCAGCCTGAGCCACTTCGCCTTTCTTTTGGTCGACTGCGTATTGATAATCTCGTGGCTCGATTTTGAGCATGATTTCGCCTTTTTTGAAAAGACCGCCCGGGACGAACTTATCGCTTACCTCGATTACTTCTCCACTCACTTGCGGTTGTAAAACAATCGATTGAGCGGGCTTCACATTCCCGCTTGCACTTACGTAGACTTGTTGATCCGTGGGAACCGCCTCCATCACTTCGACTAAGGTTGCTGCCGCGACAGAAGGTTTTTTCTTTGCGGTGGGACGAGTTTCAATCAAATAGATTGCACTGAATACGCCCACGGCGAGGATCAGTATCGGCAGTGTGATTTTTGCAATCAGGCGTAAAACTTTGAGCATTTTTTATCTCCAAGATGGATGAATACTTCGAGCAGGATTCCATTCTTTCTCCGTGTTTATCGTCTTATGGAAGAAAACGAGAAAAAGTATAAATTATTGTGTGTCATTTGACCTTGTACCACTTCTTGGGTCCAAGCACCCCCTAAGGCGTTATATAAGTTAATCCGGTATTCGATCAGTTCACGTTGTTTTTGGAGCAAATCCCGTTCTTGATTCTGTACCAGGCGTAATTGGGTGAATACGGTGAGGAAATCCCCAACGCCACGCAGGTAGCGTATGCGCGATTCTTCATAAGCGGATCGAGCATGTTCCAGTTGTTGTTTAAATTCTTTTAAGTGTTCACGCTGCCGGGCTTCTTGAACCAGGGCATCTTCCACATCTTGCAGTGATTCTAGATACGTTTCTTCGAATTGCGCGAGACGTTCTTCCAATGTGGCTTTTTGTTTCAAGATTTCGGCTTGTCTTCGGTGGCCGTCGATCATTGGAGTAAAAAGATTGGCGGCGATGTTCCATATCCATTGACTAAAGAGATTGCTCACTTCGTTGCCTTGATACTCCGAGCGTGCACTTAATCGTAATGCGGGGAAGCGGTCGGCAATTGCTTCGGCAATGCGGTGATCCACCGCGGCCACGCGCAAGTGAGCGGCTCGTACGTCGGGACGGTTCATCAGTAGATCCGCGGGGATGCCCGTATTGGGCAAGTCAGAGGTTCCCGGCAGATTGTGACGCTTACCGACTTCAAAGTTTTTTGGTGTTTTCCCTAATAAGACCGCCAGTTGATGGGTTTGTACCTGCAATTGAGACTCTACAAGAGGAATTTGTGATTTCGCAGCCGCGATTTGTTCTTTTTGTTGATAGACATCTACGGCCGAGGTTAAGCCTTGGCCAAAACGAGATCGGACAGATTCGAGTAATTTTTGATTCACCTCTACCTGTTCATGCAGTAAGTCTTTTTGGGCCCGTAACTCAACGATCCGAAACCAGAGAGAGGCGATGCGCGATGAAAGCGCTAAAGCCGTATTTTCGAGTTCCTTACGTACTGCCAGAAGGTCGATTTCGGCCGCCTTTTTTTGAGAATAAATCCGTTTCCAGAGATCCACTTCGTAAGCTGCGTTTAAAGTTAAAGAAAGTTGATTGTCGGTACTTTCTCCAAATTGGGTTTCGGTTCGTGCTCGTCCTGCTCCTCCCTCGAAGCTAAGAGTAGGCCATTGTTCTACCCCGGCTTGGATGGTTACGGCTTTGGCTTGATCTAAGCGCGCCCCGGCGGCTCTCAGCGATAGATTTTCACGCAGCATGGTGTCCATCAATTGATTCAAGATCGGGTCTTCAAATTCTTCCCACCAGTGAAGCATGGCCTCTTCATCACCTGACTGGCTAAAGGCTTCTGGCTGTTCTACTTGATCAGACCAATCCTCCCGGGTATCGTGCACGGCGCAGGAGATCAGCATGGCGGCCAGGCTGCTAAGAACGATCGGTGAGAAACCAAACCTTGTGCTATTCATGATCTTGTTTACTCCGTGGTTTCTTGATTTTCTTTGGTGATACGAAATTCGTCGAGCCCGCATTCGATTTTTTCTAAAAGTTTTAGTAATTGTTTACGCTCCGAGTGGCTCAAATGTCTCATCAGTTTGGAGACTGAATTGAAATGGATTGGCAAAAATTCTTCCAAGAATTTCAAGCCTTTTTTTGTTAGTTTAATTGTGATTGTCCGCCGATCTTGTTTCTTACGTTCGCGTGCGACATAACCTTCGCGTTCCAATCCATCAATCAAGCCGGTTACCGTGGCTTTCGTTACACGAGCATGCTCCGAGAGCATGGAAGGGGTCATCCCTTTTTCGGGATCGCGATTAAGTAGCATCATAAGAATAAAACGTCCCTGGGAGATGCCATATTGAGCAAAATTATACTCCGCCGTTGTCAAAATATCGCTCGTGACCCGAAGCATGTATAACGCACTTTGAATGGCGTGGGGATCAATACTGGAAGAATAGCGTTGGGTTAGTGAATGGATTGTTTCTAAATCAGGTATTTTTTCGAGAAAAAACATGATCTTAGTATGCCCTCTTATTATCTGATAGCTAATTGTATGGCGCCTAACTAAAATGTCAACTTGATTTGCAGAGATTGTTCATTGAAAAATGATTGATTAAGAGAATAATGTAAAATTGATAAACTTTCACAGATATAAGAGAAAGGTCATGCGTACTGTCATCTCAGCTTCCCGTCGTACCGATATCCCCGCGTTCTATATGCGCTGGTTAGAGTACCATATGGATAAAGGATTTATCGATGTACGCAATCCGGTGATCAAAGATCGTACTTATCGGGTTGATCTTCGTCCAGAAAGTGTACATAGCCTTGTGTTGTGGTCGAAAAATTTTCGACCCTTTTTGGATTCAACTATTTCGCGCAAGAATGCCTACCGCTGGTATTTCAATTTCAGTTTAGTGGATTGTCCTGACTGGGAGCCTTACGTTCCCCCTTTGAAAGAGCGGCTGAATCAGGTGCGTGAAATTGCATCCCGCTGGTCGCCGCTTTACATCAACTGGCGGTTTGATCCCATCGTCATGTGGGATCAAGGCCGGAAGCACAATCTTCATTCATTCGAAGCCATTTGCGATTTTATGGGAGAATTGGGCGTCCCACGCTGTACTTTTTCTTTTGTGACCTGGTATAACAAAGTCAAGAAGCGCGTCGAACAACAGGACCGGAATTATTACGATCCCCCTGATGAGCAGAAGAAGGAAATTCTTGCATGGATGGCGGATTTAGTCCGCCAGCGAGGTCTTACTTTTGAGTCTTGCTGCAATGATCAATGGCTGGAGATTGATGGTATTGTTCGTGGTAGCTGTATTCCCGGGAAATTGTTGAGCGAGCTTACTTACGAGCGATGCTCGCATGCTCATGACGGCAGTCAACGTCAAGACTGTGGTTGCACGAAGAGTTTGGATATCGGCAGCTATGCGATGTCATGC
This sequence comes from uncultured bacterium, assembly GCA_964419335.1. Taxonomy (GTDB): domain Bacteria; phylum Hinthialibacterota; class Hinthialibacteria; order Hinthialibacterales; family Hinthialibacteraceae; genus CAYQOX01. The sequence goes on from CAYQOX010000062.1 coordinate 14,816, forward strand.
CCGCACGGCTGTGCTTATTGCTATGCTAAACCGATTCACCCCAAACGCTTTTAATAAGTCTCGTTGGTCACCCCGCCTGATCTTAGCCAGATATCTCCAAGGCTGGTTAAACCATTCGAAGGTTCATAGGGATACCCATAGCCCGGCGGATTATTGCGGCGCCCATCCGGTCCGTAGGCTACCAGTACGTATTCTCCTTCTTTCAAAGCCGGAACATTTCCCTTGGTGGGATCGCCAAAAACCAGTGCACCACAGTCACATCCGCTAATTTCCGGCTCATTATCGAAATATAAATAGGTGATTGGAGGCAGCTGGTCGGCAGAAATTAAGGTACTGGTAGAATCGTTAAAGTTGTTCCCTCCGCTCACGGCGAAAGGATCTTGGGGGATAGAGGACATATAGGCGGTTGGCGTGGTCAAGGGAGCAAGCACACCGGTGGTTCCTCCACGATCATTATGTGTCCCTCCAACTCCTCTAAAGTCATCGCGTAAACGATCTTGTCCCAACTGGGTATCGTCATCCCAATAATCCACTAACAATACATTTTTTTCTAAACGCATGGTTTCAATCGCGGTTGAGATCGCTTTTATATCGGCATAGGATCGGGCAATTCGGGCTCGGGCTTGCGCATTAAGAAAATTGGGAACAGCGATTGCTGCCAAGATTCCGATAATCGCAACGACGATTAATAACTCTATTAATGTGAATCCGGTTCGCTTCATTTTTATCACTCTCTACCGATAAATTAAAGATACGGATAACCGAGTTTATCATAGGTCGAGGATGAAAACAATCTGTAATTTCACCTTTTTGTAAAGTTACAAGGAACATTGTCTCTCTATTCAACTCGGATATTCGCTATTCTCGTTTCTTTACTCTATAATGGTACAATCAATCAACTTTTATTGAGAAGATAAATTTCCAATTCAATGAAAACCTTTTTACGCATTCTTATAGTACTTTCTTTTTTGGGATTCGCTGATCTGTCTCTCTATGCAGGTGGGCCTCTTTATGTTGTCGAGGGCGATCCTGTTTTATGGTCAGAGTCATCTATTCCTATAACTTATCATATTGATCCGGGAACACTTGGTCCTCTGACAAAGGGTGAAGCTAGCGACCTTATTGAACAGGCTTTTTCCATGCTCGAAGAGAGCCCAGGCACTCGAGTGCAATTTCAACGAGGCGAGGATCTACCCACCGATATTACCCTCGAGAATTACGAAACCTATTACAACGACCCTGACTACGCATGGAATCCCATCATCTTCGATGATGATGGTTCCATCATACGTGATTTGAATGGAGAAGGAGCCGAAGAACAAATGCTCGGCTTGGCCAATATTGTGCGCGAAGGGGAAGAGATTCAAGCCGCTCAGGTGGTATTCAATGGCCGATATATCGAAACGCATAATATCAGTTCTTCGGCGTTTTTGGCGACTGTTTTGCATGAACTTGGGCATTTTATCGGCTTGGATCACAGTCAGCAATTACGGCATATGGCTTATGATCTGGTGGGTTGGAATGATGTGCATGTACCCATCATGTTTCCTACTTCTACTGATGATGAGTCGGTACGTACAGAATTGACTCACGATGATAAGACTACGGTGGCCAATCTGTATCCCACCCAGCAACATTGGCGTGACACCGGTTCTATTGTCGGTACGATTCTCCGCCAAGGGGATGAGTTTCCCGGAGCCAATGTGATCGCGCGTAGAATTGGTTCGGTCACGGATCACGTTTATTCTGCCGTATCAGGTACTTATCGTCATAACCGGGGGTCGTATGTGATCCAGGGATTGCCGCCGGGGGAGTATCAGGTCTATGTCGAACCGATCGACCCAATTTATTATGGGGTTTCTTCTGTTGGTCAGTATGCCAATTTCAAAAGCAGTGCATCCTTTCAAAACCCACCGGCTCCTCAGTTTTACACGGAACATCCCCCTGTAAGTAAGGGGCGTAGTGTTTGGTCGCCAGTAACCGTGAGTGCGAATAATTTTACATCCCGAGTTGATATTGAATCCAACACGGAGGATTCTTTAAGTAACGAATATCTAACCCAAATTCTGCCTTTGGATGGGTTTGATATAGGAGCCTTGCCGCCAGCCGATATTTCATTCTTTCAATATTTGCTCGTACCAGCGGGAGACGAAGAGCGGATTCTTATTCGAGTGCAATCTAAAAATGTCAGCGATCAATTCGATGTCGTGGTGAAAATGGGTCAACCTGCCCGACAAAGTGATATTCCTACTGCCTTGAGCCGAGAAGGTGTGGTCGAACTAGATCTGGCTCCTGATGGTGATCTTCCACTTGATGCCGAACGTTATTTTATTGCAGTGATCAACCGGGGAACTCAAATTCTTTCTTATCGTATTTCAACAAGTACCGCTTCGATGCTCCCCCCGACTCCCACTCCCACGATTCCACCCGATCCAGAAGCGGTAAAGATCAATCCCCGCTTGGGATTGGTAGCACTCGATGCGTTTGGAGGCACGTATCCTAGAGGGATGGGAATCCATAATTTTGATGTTGGAAGTTGGGGAAGCGAAGGGAATTTTCATTATGGAGAATATGACGCTATACCAGATGCTGGCTCGATGGCACGGTTTCTTTATTTCGAGAATCAATTGTTTCCCATCGCTGAGGATATTGAATTTACGGGTGAAATCGATCCCGAAGGGAACGGCTCAGAGGGAGTGTATTTCCTGATTGGGGGTAATCTTCATGATGTGCCGCCGGTTTTGCCTCGGCTTGGAGCCACGGGGGGGCCTAACCATGGGGGCATCGATGCCAACAATAATCCTGAGGATAATAAAGATTATGGAGGTTTCACCGGGGATCCTTTTCCCGTGGAATTTTATTGGAGCGGGGACTCGAAGGATAAACCTGTTTTTATTTATGATCTAATTGATGTAGAACCTGCAGGCAATCACGGGTTTTATGCCTTGGATTTTGATGGCCGCATCTATGCAGAAGGGGATGCTTTAGAGTTTGTAGATCTGCAATCACCACCGCCTGATTTTCGGTCTAATACTTTTGCCGTCGATATGGAAATCTTCCGTGGTCGTGAGATTGATATTTCAAACTCTCTTTACGCCGAGGATTTGATAGGAACAGGGGCCTATATTTTAGATAATTGGGGATTTATTTATAGCTTAGGTGAGGTTCCGGTGTTGCAGACCGAGTTTTTACCCGTCATTCCCCAGACAGAAGATATGAATTATTACGATATCGAGTTTCTGCCTGATCCGGAGGGGAATGAATTTATCGGCTTGGGGGTATTGCGGGGAGATGGCATGATTCAATGGGTCCCCTTTGAAGATACGGACAATCCCGAGCAATATGAAGAGTATATACGTGAGTTGAATCCCTTGGTGTTAGATCATTTGGGATTTCCCTTGGATATCGCTCGTGATTTTGAAGTGGAAATCAGTGAAGATCCCCTTTATGGGCTGGATCAACAGGGAAATACGATTATTTATTCAGGTCGGCGTGTAGGTGTTTTTCTTTTTGATGGATACGGGGGGGTTCATCATGGTGGGGATACAACACTCTATACGGCGCATTTTACGGATGAGACTTCTAAGCCTTATCTTATCGAAGGAGAATTGGCTCAACCTTACCGGATCACGATTCCCTATTTCGGTGTTGATTTGCTACGTGACGTTGAACTAACTCTACCAGTAAATCGGTAAATCGATTTACTGTTTTATCTCTCATTTTTTGTTGCGCTTTTTGCATACACACCAATAAGACTATTATTGAATATGCTTCATAGCATGTCATTTCCTTTTGTTTTTTAAAATATGAAAAAAAAGTAAAAAACAATTGATTCTGAATTGCGAATATGCGATTATTATATTAGTTTCCTAAAGATCGATATACGTGAATATATCGATCTCAAAAAAACTAAATTAAGGGAGGATCATTGTTATGAAAAGAAGTGTTTTTCTGTGTTTATGCTTGGTAATTACGGGAATAGGATATGCACAAGAAGAGCAAGTGGTCGAAATTACCAGTTTTGAGGAACCTGAAGCTACGGCATTTTCGGGTGGGCAGACGGTATTTTCGATGGTCGATGAATTTAACGAAATGGATAATGTGGAACCTTACGATGGAGATTGGCATGTGGTCATGGAGTATGATACCAGTATTGACGTTTGGGGATTTGCCGATCTGGATCTCGCTGAGCCTGTGGATCTGACTGGGATGCGCGAAGTCCATATGTGGGTATATTTTTTGGATGATGTGCAACCTAATGAAGATGGAGTCTATGAACTTCGCTTTAGCATTGATGGAGATGTAACTATTGATTTAGGTTACAAGAGCCAAGAAGTCGCCGGCGAATGGGTGAAATATGTGTGGGAGATTGATGATATTTCTTCTCAAAATCTTCTTTCCTCTGTAACCGGTTTCAACATGTCTTTCATGCCGGGAGAAGATAACGCCACGGGATTGTGTTTTATCGACAATGTTTTTGCTGTTCGTCCAGAAGGTTTTCCCGAAGAGTTAGAATATGTCCAAGTTTACGATTTCGATGAAGAAGACGATAACGCAGCCCCGGTTGGTTGGGAAGCGATGAATGTTGATGTCTTCATTGGCGTGGGAGATATTGAGCCTTCTGAAGGTGAGAACTATATGGAAATCTATCTCGGTGAATGGTGGCAGCAAGACGCCATAACTACCAATGCAAAAGAGGCAACCGACCTATGGGCCGAGGCAACGGACATCATCTTGGATGTATATGTGAGTGAAGATTTTGATGGTAGCTGGCTGCTTATGAATCCTGTTGTCCAGTCGGGTGGAGAAGATGAGGATGGAAATCCACTCGAGCCCACCAATGGTTGGGATTCCTATGGCGAGCGGGATATCCGCTGGGGTGGTCCAGTGGGTGAATGGTGGACTGTAGCTTGGCCTTTCCGGGCGTATGAACATCTGGGGGCGCTAGAGCATGAAAATGGTTGGTTTCAAGTTATTTTGGTAACGAACCAGGATGCAGCCCAGGCAGGGAAGAAAGTTTATGTGGATAATTTTCGCCTAGCGGTGCCTAAAGAACCGACGGAAGTCAAAGACTGGAGTTTATTCTAAAAAACTTCTCCATCTTACTTATTTCGATATAGGGGTGAATTCGCAAGAGAGATTGTTCCAGCCTCTTGCGGTTCACCTTTTTTTATGACAATTCCTTCAATTTTACTATAATAGTAATATATGAGAAAATTTTCTTAAGG
>CAYQOX010000063.1:0-19695 GCA_964419335.1 uncultured bacterium
TGAGCGAAATGAAAGGCTTACAGCCGGTGTATACGGAAAGCGGTGATTGGGAAGCGGATATGAATGCGGATGGTTATCGCTTGCCAACGGAAGCGAGTGGGAGTATGCCTGTCGCGCGGGGACCGAAACACGTTTTTATTGGGGGGATGATCCCAATTACAACCAGATCGATGATTATGCGTGGTATGACGACAACTCAGGAGGTAGAACACACGATGTAGGTCAAAAGCTGCCAAATGATTGGGGACTATATGATATGAGCGGTAATGTGTGGGAGTGGTGTCAAGATTGGTATGGAGATTACCCTAATTCTGACCAAATTGACCCAATTGGTAAACAATCTGGTTTGTTCCGCGTGTTTCGTGGTGGTTCCTGGTACATCGTACCGTGGTTCATTCGATCTGCGTACCGGAGCTGGTACTCACCCACGTTCACCAGGTACGACAGTGGGTTTCGGGTTGTGGCCTCCCGGACTCAATAAACCTTGGTACTTTTACACTATTACCCTTGGAATTTTTTAACTTGATACTTTTTGCTGCGCGTTAGCGCAGCTCGCGTGAATTTTTAAAAATGGGGGAATTATTATGAGGAAATCGAAAAAAACTCAACACCCAGTCATTGTCCAAAAACTGTATGATATTTTAGTATGGGTTTCTCCCTTGGTCGCTAAGTTTCCAAAAGACAAAAGGTACACAATTGGAAATAGAATGGAGAGCCAGTTATTAGATGTTCTGGAAACACTGGTAGAAGCTTCTTATACCAAACAAAAGCTCCCATTACTTCAAAAAGCAAATCGTGAACTTGAAAAGTTTCGATTCCTATCTCGGCTTGCGAAGGATTTTATTCCGCTTCAGTCGGAACTGGAATTTTTTGATGAAGATGTGATGGAAGTGGGGGAGGATGGTATCCGCTATATATTACGGCGGAATCCTAGCCGGGCGAACGAAATCGACCTAAGCCGAAAAAACAAGCAGCAAAGCCTTCAAAAGAAAGTGGAAAAGGAAAACACCTATTTGCGTGATCATCCCCGGGCTCAGGTGGACAAAGCGCTTAAGCGGGTGAACCAACGTATAGAGAAACTTAACATCGGGAAGTGGATAACCGTGCAGGCGGAAGGGCGAACGCTTTGTTTACAGGTCGATCAGGAGGCTTTGGCCGAATTACAACGCCTGGATGGATGTTACGTGATCACGACCGACACGCCGGTTGACAAAGCGTCTTCCCAACAGATTCATGACCGTTATAAAGATTTATCCCATGTGGAAAGAGCGTTCCGCACCATGAAGACCGTTTTGTTGGAAACGCGGCCTCATTTTGTTCGCAAAGAGGATCGGACAAGAGGGCAGGTGTTCGCGGTGATGTTAGCGTATAAAATCAGCCGATCTTTGGAAGAAGCCTGGAAATCATTGGACTGCACTGTGGAAGAAGGGATCAAAGAACTCAGTTCGATTTGTTCCGTTGAAGTTGATATGAAGAACGTAAAAATTCAATCTGTCCCCCAGCCTCGCCCTTTTGGGAAAGAGTTGTTAAAATCGATAAATCTGACTCTTCCTGAGGCGGTTCCTTCGCGAGGTGTCCAAGTAGACACGAGGAAAAAACTTACACGCCCCGATTAAGCACCTGATTTGAATAGGTTTACGTACTACATCAGTACAGGCCATTTCTGGAAGATCCGATAAAACCCTAAATCTGAAAAATACTCTTGACATTTCTTCGCTCGTTCGCTTAATATAATTATCGAATGATTCGAGCAAAATCTTACGTACACAACATCTCTGCCCTCTCTCTCCCTTGTTAGGTGTTATTTTAATCCGAACTTAGTTGACCAGAAATAATAAATCTTGTTATCAATAAAAATGTTTTTTTTATCCATCTTGCTTATTCAATAACTTTTTATTTTAGGAGGAATGAAAAATGAAGAACAAATTGAAAAGCGGAATGGGAAGGATTTTTACCGTATGCGTTGGTACTTTGGCACTTCTTGGACTTGTCGTCATACCCTCTTTGGCTGACCGAGGCGGTTGGACCGATCCACCCGGTGGATGGCAATTCGTGGAGGAATGGCACGAAATCCCACGTTACGACACTGACCCTGAGGAAGAGGTATGGCTGCATGACTCTTCTAGTGATTCCTATTCAGGGAATGCCCACACGGAGTTATTTCAAGAAAATGGCTGGGAAGGAGGAGATGTGGTTCGCATTGATACCATCCCCGGGGCTGGTGATACCGAAGATGGATCAACCCCCGCGGAGGATGCCATGGTATTCACCATGATTGATTTGGGGGAACCTAGGGTTTTAGGTATTGATGACCCTAGCGACCGAAAACTTAACTTCATCCATGTCGCCCGTACAGAAGACGGAGAGATGATCGAATTCCCCTATCAAGACGGCGGAATCACCCTTTTGGTGCGATATAGAGTCCCACCCATCGAGCACGAAGCCCCCTTCCAAGAAGCCAACGAGTTCTCAGGCGATCCTCCCTTCATTTTCGCAGAACGCCCTTGGACTCCACCCCAATACGACCGCGTCCAAGTCGGTTTAGGCTATATCGATGAAGCCTTCACAGACTTAGTCGTTACTACGGGCGTCGGATATTACGCCCCCAATTCTCTTTGGATTCTTGGGAACTATGAAGAAGGAGGTAATAACCACCCCTTAGCCCGTACCGACATTGATGATCCCGGTGAATACTTGGTTGGAGGTATCGAGAATCATTTAATCCGCGACGATATCGACACCACAGAGTTCCACAGCATTTGGCTCACCGCCCAAGCCCAAGAAGAGGACCCCTGGATGATTGACGTCTCGGTTTGGATTGATGGAGAAGCAGAACCTGCCCTTGAAACCGTCATCCAACGAGGGCCGGATGCTCCCACGCCTCCCGATCCCAACGAAGAAGGAGCCTTTCCCGGCTTCCAAACCAACATCGAAATTGGGGCCGCAGCAACCAATAACTTCGCCGCTTTCCAATTCGATTACATCGCGGCAAGATTCGATCAAGCCATTCCCCCAGAACCAAGCGAGACCAGTGTCCAAACATGGGAACTCTATTAATCATCATGCATTCATTTGAATAATTAATTACGTATAGAAAAACCCGGGGGAGTGCTCAATATACCCACCCGGGTTTTTATCTTTTCGGGTTCATCCTATATTTGAGTACTTTTTGATACATTGAAAAGAAACCATGATTCTAAAGTGAGAACCATGACTTTTTTCAATCTTAAAGAATCAAATCAACACGCCGAAGTAACTTGTGTGGTACGGCTTTCACAGCAAGCGGCCCTTAAGGCCGCGCGGAGACAAGCGGAACCCATCCCCAAGGCGTCTTCCCAAAAAAAATACTCACTTTCGTGATGTTCTTCTTTTCTTTTATCTCATTCAGAATTTTCTAATCTTATAAGCAAATGTACACGAAATAACATTTTAATTATACGTCTTCGCGCTGGTTCCCACGATATCTCCACTCGAATGCAATCCATTGCTCGTATGATAGAAAGCACCTCCATCCCCATTAGGCCCTGCTTTCTCTGGCGTCTTCAACGCCCGTAAACCAACCGACCAATTTGTCCAAGGCCAATCCGTATCACCATCAGGCCCGCCTGAGACCGTGACCCAAGATACCCCCGCGGCCTTATATTCTGCAATCCGGGATTGACCCGATGAGGTATCCGGTTCAGCCCCCAAACGCAGTGAAGCCCCATACTCATAATATTTCCTGTCTTCTTGTTTAGGAGGAAAGATATCTTGCACAATCCCAAATCCGTTGACATACGCCACCGGAGTGGTCAGTGGAACATAGCTCTGACCGGTATAAATCTCTTCACCTCGATCCATGGGAGGCCAACCCCAGTCCACTTCATAAGTACCAATCGCTGTACGCAAAGACGACAGCTGACCATAACAATTGGCCAATTTCGCCCGCACTTGCGCATTCAAAAAATTAGGAACCGCGATGGCCGCCAGGATACCGATAATCGCCACCACAATAAGCAATTCAATCAAGGTAAAACCAATATCATGCTTTTTCATTATTGCCACCCCTTCTTTGGAAAAAATCGAATAAGGAATAACACCCTATTTCCAAAATAAATAGCAATTAATTTTCGCAAATTATCACTTGAAGTTCTACTTCTCTCCCATGTTCTTACAAAAAAATTACATTTGTACCATTTCATAATAAATACCAAATATATTTAGGTCCAGCCTGATCCTTTAAAATCACAAAATCATTGGCTTTTTAACAAAAATATGGTAGGGTCAAGAATTAATGATGAACAAATATTAATTTCTCGCGAGGTTATTATGAATCCAAAAATGAAACGCAGTGATTTTTTGAAAGTCATGGGATTAGGGGCGGCTTCCATGGCCTTCCCTCAATCCCTCTTAGCCGCAGCCCAGGGGGAAAAGAAACCAAACATCTTGTTTATCTTCACCGATGACCACGCCTCCCATGCCATCAGCGCCTATGGCTCTCAAATCAATAAAACCCCCAATATCGACCGGATCGCCAACGAAGGGATCCTCTTCGAGAACTGTTTTTGCACGAACTCCATCTGCGCCCCTAGCCGGGCAGTGATCCTCACAGGCAAACATAGCCATCTCAATGGCGTTCCTACCAACCGGGAACGGTTCGACGGCTCTCAACAAACCTTCCCTAAAATTCTCCAAGACGTGGGTTACCAAACCGCCATGATCGGTAAATGGCATCTCAAATCCGATCCCACCGGCTTTGATTATTGGAATGTCCTCATCGGCCAAGGTCCCTACTACAATCCCCCCATGAAAACCCCGGAGGGCGTCACCCAACACACAGGATACACCACCGACATCATCACCGATATTTCCCTAGATTGGCTTAAAAATGAACGGGATGAAGACAAACCCTTCATGATGATGTACCAACACAAAGCCCCTCACCGCAATTGGCAGCCAGGCCCCGATCACCTCACTATGTATGATGATGAAGAGATTCCCGAACCAGAAACCCTCTTCGATGACTACTCCAACCGCACCAGCGCCACTAAAACCCAGACCATGACCATCAAAAATCATCTCAACAAACGGGATCTCAAACTCGAACCACCCGGAAACCTAACCAATGAACAATTGGAAAAGTGGAACGAAGCTTATGAACCCAAAAACGAAGCCTTTCAGGAAGCAAATCTGGAAGGCAAAGAACTCGTCCGCTGGAAATATCAGCGCTATATCAAAGATTACTTACGCACTATCGCTTCCGTGGATGACAACGTCGGCCGCGTGTTGGATTACCTCGATGAAAGCGGTCTTGCCGAGAATACCATCGTGATTTACAGCTCTGACCAAGGTTTCTATCTCGGCGATCATGGTTGGTTCGACAAGCGCTGGATGTACGAAGAATCACTACGCATGCCTTTGTTAATCCGCTGGCCTGGCGTCATCCAACCAGGCACCAAAAACGAGGATATCGTTCAAAACCTCGATTTTGCCGAAACTTTCCTTGATGCTGCCGGGGCCAAAATCCCCTCGGATATGCAAGGAAAAAGCCTTCTCCCAGTCATGAAAGGAGATACCCCCGACGATTGGCGTGATGCCATCTATTACCACTACCATGAGTTCCCCGGCGCCCATAGTGTTCAAAAACATTACGGCGTTCGCACCAAACGCTACAAATTAATTCATTATTACGAAATCGATGAATGGGAACTTTTCGACTTGAAGGAAGATCCAAACGAACTTCATAGTGTGTATGCTGAACCTGAATATGAAAACATCCAAAACCGTTTGGAGAAAAAACTCATAGAACTACAGAAAAAATACAAAGACCCCATCGCTGAATAACTCATCAGAAATTGCAACCTTACTTCCGGGGCTGAGAAGCAACACTTCCCAGCCCCGTTTTTCTTTCACCGTAAAACCAAATCAGCCTTGCGCACCGAAAACGCATCCATCCCCGAAAAGACCAGATAAGCCTCACGCCCGTCTTCGCTCATCCATTTCGTGGGAAACGAACTGCTCTCTCCCGGCCCCAGTTCCCACTCTTCGGTATAAAAAACCGTCGTCCAGGGCCCCCAGGGTTCCGGCGCATCATAAATGCCAAATCCACCTTCAAAACGAGACTCAGTCCCCGGCAACGTTTGGCACCATAGATAACGCTCTAATCCCGCATTGTAACTTATACCCGAACGGTAACATCCGCCTTCATTTTGAAATACTGCCCCCCGCTCTTCAATCGACCTGCTCCAATAGGGATTCCCATCCTCATCCAAGTGAGTAAAAAACTCATACGCCTCTCGCTCCGTGATTTGATCCTTCGGCACCCGCGCCATGGTCATACGATCCGCTTCCACATACGCACTGTCGGAATCATGGGAATAGACATACACATAATCATCCCGCACACCAGCATAATTTTTCCCAAAATTCAAAAAAGTGGGACACCCAAAACCATCTTGGAATCTCCACTCACTCCAGCTCCAGGTTTTCCCATGATCCTCTAACAAAAGTTTTTCATAGAATCCATTGAAACCTATTTTCTAATCCTTTATTCTAGTAAAAAATAAAGGGCATCCTGTATTTGAGTACATTTTGAGGCATTGAAAGGAAAACATGAGATGATCCTAAAGTAAGAACCATGGCTATTTCCAATTTATATGTATCGAATCAAAACGCCGAAGGGGCTTGTGTGGAGCGGTTTTCGGAGCAAGCGGCCCTTAAGACCGCGCGGAGACAAGCGGAACCCATCCCCAAGGCGTTAATCCAAAAAAGTACTCACTTGCGTGATGAGCCAAAATAGAATCCCCCCTGAACCGGGATTCACTCGTGACTTAATAAAAAGTTTCTTACAACGATCGATTTATTGACCAACATATTTTTAAATAGAAAAGAAGGGTATTATGAAACGGAGAGATTTTTTAAATACCACCGCACTCGCCTCTTTAGCACTTTCTTTTGGTTCTTATGAAGGCTTTGCCCAGACAAAAGCAAACGAATTCCCCAACATCGTCCTCATTCTCGCCGATGACATGGGCTATGGTGATCTCACCTGCCTCAACCCGGATTCTAAAATCCCCACCCCGAATATGGACCGCATCGCTAAAGAAGGCCTCTCCTTCACCGACGCGCATTCCCCCTCGGCCGTCTGCACCCCCACGCGCTACGGTCTGCTTACCGGCCGCTATAGCTGGCGCACTCGCCTAAAAAGCGGGGTGCTTTGGGGATGGTCTCCTCCACTCATCAATCCCGAGCGTATGACCCTCGCCTCCATGCTCAAAAAACGTGGTTACCACACGGGATGCGTCGGCAAATGGCATTTAGGCCTGGGGTGGCAAACGAAAGATGGAAAAACCCTGAGCGATAGCAACAACGAATCCGGCGAAAATGTCGATTATTCCCAACCTATCACTGGCGGCCCCACCGACCTAGGATTCGACTATTTCTTCGGCATCCCCGCCTCGCTCGATATGCAACCCTATTGTTACATCGAAAATAACCACGTCGTCCAAGAACCCACCGAAACCATTGAACGCAGTGGGTATCCCGCTTATTACCGTGGCGGCCCCATCTCTCCCGATTTCAAACACGAAGACGTAATGCCCACATGTACCAAAAAAGCCGTCAACTACATCCATCAACGCGCAGAAAATCCCGAACAGTCGTTCTTCCTCTATGTCCCTCTCAGCGCTCCCCACACCCCCTGGGTCCCCAAAGATTATGCCAAAGAAAAAAGTCGTGCGGGAATCTACGGCGATTTTGTTTACCAAGTAGACCTCTCGGTGGGCAAAATACTAGACGCACTCGATCAACATGGCTTTGATGAAAATACCCTCGTCATCCTCACCAGCGATAACGGCTCCCATGAGGATCATATCGGCAAGCATAACAATGGAGTTTCCACCGGCGAAATAAACTTCGGCCATGAGGCCAACTATGTCTTCCGCGGCCAAAAAGCCGATGCCTGGGATGGTGGACATCGTATTCCCTTCCTCGCACGCTGGCCGAAACGCATCAAAGCCGGCTCTTCCTCGGATGAAACCATCTGCTTGACCGATTTCATGGCCACATTCGCCGAACTCACCTCCGTGCCTTTACCCGATAACGCGGCAGAAGACAGCTACAACATCCTGCCTGTGCTCACCAACCAAGACTACGACGCCCCTATTCGCGAAGCCACCATCCATCATTCACTCTCTGGCATGTTTTGCGTGCGCCAAGGCCCCTGGAAATTAATCCTTGGTCGCGGCTCGGGTGGATTCACCAATCCCCGACACCTCGACCCAAAAGAGGGCGAACCCGAAGGCCAACTCTACAACCTGGAGGAAGATATCAGCGAATCCAACAACCTCTATCAGGAACATCCCGAGATCGTGGAACGCTTAACCAACCTTCTAAATCAATACAAAGAGCAGGGTTATAGCCGTCCGATGTAGATTTTGTCATATACACAAAAAAAAAGGCGCGTCATTGAGATGCGCCTACAAGGGTATGTGTAACTGTGATATTGGAGGGAAAACCGTTTTCAAAAAAACGGCTTCTATATATCTATATCCAATTTTTCCGTTTATATTCCAAGAATTTTCAAAAAAAATAAAAAATTTTTGATAAATCTAAAAAAAAAATCACGCTGGAGAATGATATTCCCCCATCAATTTCCCCTTCTCGACCCGTTGAATCGTAACCCAAACCCGCTCGCCTCTTTGTAACACCTTCGGCGAAGAAAACTCAACCCGTAGATAATTCGGCGTAAATCCCGTATAAGCGTGCTCATCTCCAGTTTCGGTCAACACTTCCAAGGTACGGCCAATATAGCCCTGTTTGACCTGTATCGCAGTTTCGTTCGCTACTTGATCCAAAATCCTGCGCCGTTCCTCAATGACCGCAGGCGGAAGCGCGTCCTTCATGCGCGTCGCCGGTGTTCCTTCTCGGGCGGAAAAGCGAAAAGAATGCACCTTTGTGAAGCGCACCTCCCGCACCGCTCGCAAGGTCTGTTCGAACTCCTCTTCTGTCTCTCCTGGAAAACCCACCATAATATCGGTTGTCACTTCAAAATCAGGCAGTAATATTCGCCCCTTTTCAACCCGGTCCTTAAAAAATTCATAACGATAGGGGCGTTTCATACGCCGCAAAATCCGATTCGCCCCACTTTGTAACGGTAAATGCAAATGAGGACAGGCAATCCCTCGCTTTTGCTCCAGCACCTCATACAGTTCATCGCTTACATCTTGCGGCTCCAGGGAGGAAATACGCACCCGGCTCAATCCCGGCAACTCGGTTAAATGATCCACCAATTCATGGAGCGTAAAATTCTCTCCATCCCCATAATGACCAAGACAAATGCCACACAAAACGATTTCCGGAAACCCCTGCACCGCCAGCCTTTCACACTCCCGCAAAACATCCTCCAGGGGACGGCTTCGAGCGGCCCCGCGGCTCTCCGGTATACTACAGAAGGTACATTTCAAATCGCAGCCATCCTGGATCTTCACAAACGCGCGGGTTCGTTCCTGAAACACTTCCAATCCTTGGTCTTCCTCCCAAAGTCCATCTTGATCCTCGCATCCCCATCCCATTTCGTCGCTTATCCGATCAACCCATTGTTCTTGATCCTCAATCGCGACCACCTCACTCACCCCATCGATGGACATAATCTCATTCGGTTTGCGCTCCGAGTAACACCCCGTAACCGCAACACGCGCGTGAGGATGCTTGCGGATCATCTTGCGGATCAACTGACGTCCCTTTCGGTCACTCTCCGAAGTAACCGAACATGTATTCACAACAATAAGATCAAGTTCTTCATCGACGTTCGAAGCACTCTGGTATCCCTTCCGCAATAACTTGGCACGGAGGCGATCAGAATCATACTGATTGACCTTGCATCCTAAAGTTTGAATGAAAAAACGGGGTATGTGCTTGCTCTTTTGGATTCTCATAAGGATTTTCTTCACTTACCACAAACGTAATAAGGATATGTTTTCTATAGCGTGATGATGTTCGCTTTAGAAAACTCAAACCCTATTATAACCTCACACCTTAAGAAAACACGCCTCGGTTCGCCTGGACCAACGTGACTCCAACCACCGCCGCCAATTCCGAACGAAGAATGCAATCCCCCATGCTCAAAAATCCTAGATTCTTCTCCCGCGCCCACTCAACCTCTTCAGGTGAAAATCCACCCTCTGGCCCAAAAATCAATCGGACTTCCTCACCCATTCTTGGATAAGACGAATCCATTCCCGCACTTCCTTCCCAAAAAAGATACGTCTTTTCCCACGTTTGTATCCTTTCTTCAAACACACGCTGTAAGGAAATCCCATAAACTTCCACCTGAGGAATCGTAGAACGCCCGCACTGTCGGCAAGCTTCAATTACAATTTTTTGCAGACGCCTCTGCTGCTCTCCCTTCACTTTCACCACGCTGCGATCCGCAATGTAATAAACCAAGCGCGAAATCCCCAACGGGGGAAGATCACGAGCAATTCGATCCTTGGTTTTCCCCTTGGTCATCGCCACAAACACCGTGGTCTCTGGAAAAGGATCGACGGAATTCTTATGGGCATGGATTAACTGTAAGAGTAAATTCTTGCTGCTCGATTCGACAATAGTATACACATATTCTTTCCCATCCCCATTGAAACAAGCAACCCGCTCCCCCGCTTTCAATCGCAGTACTTTACGTAGGTTCAACGATTCATCATCATGGAAAGAAAGCGAAGGCTCTCCCGCGTGGAGAGCATAGATACGTGTACGTAAAATCTGGTCTTCTTTCATCAACTTCCTTTTTATTCTCTCTTCACCGTCGGCCTACCCTTTTCTTTTTATTGTGTCCTTATCTCCACAATTCCTCGCGGTCAACTCAAAAAAAAATAAGATATCTCTACTATAATCAAAACCCTTGCGAAAAAACATATTCGAAAATATCCTACATTGTTGCACATTTAATTTTTAATAGCTGTCAATACGAAATAACTTTTCCAGGAACTTTTAACGTATCTAAAGAAAAGTTATCCGGTTTTGACATCCGATCAAGATTCTAAATCATAGGGGGCAAAAGAATTATGGCAGAACGTGTAAATGATGAAAAACGCATGGAACTGCTCGCAATGATCACTTCCTCTTATATTAGTGCATTTAACGGACCTGACATGCGTCCGCCCGATGCAATCACCGTGGCCAAGTTCATTGAAGAAGTGACAGACAAATTGGATGAAAAATTCCCCCGCCCAGAATAAGGCGGGGTTTTTTTGGCTTTAAATTTTCTATCTCTTTTTTTGAATTCAATATTTCTCACCTCGAATAAAAAGGAAAACACACAGAGAAATTATCATGGAATTTCGCAACAAACTTTTGCGTGGGAAGGAGCGTACAAATACTTTATGGATCCGAGACTAACTTCATTACTTGAATTGCAGGAAGCCATGAGCGAACAAAAGGAACTTGAAGATGAATTCAATCATATCCCCAAACGACGTAATGAAATTCTTTCCATTATTAACAATCTGAAGCAAGAAGCCCAAGATCTTGAAGAATCAATAAAATCAAACGAAATTGAACAAAAAAATCGTGAACTGGAACTCCAAGAAAACCAATCCCTTCGAGTTAAAAAAGAAGCCCAACTCCACTCCATCAAATCCGAAAAAGAATACAATGCCACCATCAGCGAAATCGAAAACTTGGATCGCAAAAACGCGCGTTCCGAAGAAATCATGCTCGAAATGATGGACAAAATCGAAAATGAAAAAAAACAATTGACAGAGAAAAAGCAAGAAATCGAAAACGCTGAAACCAAATATCAAGAAGAACTCAAATCCCTCGACGAAAAAGAAAGTACTCTCGCCCATCGCGTTGAACAAGCCCAAGCCAAATCGAACGACATTATCAACCAAATTGATCCCAACCTCTATCGCCGCTTCAAAATGGTGTTCGACGCCAAGGGGGGAGTTGCCCTCGCCTCTGCCAATGATGGCCATTGCGGGATGTGCAGCATGAAACTCACCCCCCGCTTGGTTCATCTAGCCAAACGGGGACAAGACATCGTTGTCTGTGAAGGCTGTTCCCGCTTCCTTTACTGGGATAATTCTTTGGAGGAAGATCAAGTTACCGAACTCTAACCTCTTTCGTTTGAACTGGGGATTTCCTTTAAGGCTTTTCTATGTGGACTGATCAGGATAAACACCTTCTACGTACCAAATGGCTAAAAATCCTGCGCCGGTGGAAGCGATTGAATCTCGATACCGTGATTCAATCTTACGGATTCCTCCTGCTTGTCGGTTTTTTCTGGTTCCTCAGCTACAGTGTGGTTGCCCGCTTATGCAATAACATCTACCACACCGACATTGTCGGCCCCATCATCCTCGAACGCATCATATCCTTCGGCTTCTTCGCAGTCATGCTCATCGTCACTATTGGCCACATTCTCACCGCCTATTCCTCATTGTTTCGTGGCCACGAATTACCCACTTTAATCGTTTCTCCTTATTCCCTGGAACGAGTATATCGTATCCAAAGCTTTGAAACATTAGTTTTAGGCGGCTGGGTCTCAGGCCTCTTTTGTATTCCCATTCTCGTAGCCTATGGTATTGAACTCGATGCCCGCTGGTGGTTCTTTCCGATCACATTACTTGGATTGATAGGCTTTTTAGTCCTTTGTGGTTCTTTTGGGATGATCTTTATGGTCGTCACGGCCCGCTGGGTCATTGGACGCCCTCTCCGCTCTGCAATATGCTCCCTGGTTTTGCTCACCCTCTTTGTTAGCTTAGTTTTCTACACCGCCCTGGCGAATCGTGAACTCTTCAGTAATATTGAGGTTGCTAAATTGGGCGAAAAACTTGCCAATTTGCGCCTCTCCTCCAATCCTTACCTCCCCAGCCATTGGATGGCAGAACTTATGAGCGCCAGCCGCTCCAGCAATATCCAATCAATTCTCCTATACATAACCCTTCTCTGGATCAACGCTCTCTTCTTCTGGAACATTGCTATGGAACTAGGCTCACGTTGGTACGCCGATGGCTGGCTCTGGGCCCAAGAACGGATCAGCCTCTTCCAAAAACGCCGGGAAATTCGCTTTCGTAAGAAAAAACTCCTTTTCCCAAAATTACTCCCACGCCGTATCGGTATGATTGTCTACAAAGAAGCCCGCGTCTTCGCCCGCGATTTCGCCCAATGGAGCCAACTCGTACTGATTCTTGCCTTAATTCTCTTCTATGTAGCCCACACCCAAAATCTCACCTTTGAAGAATCCCAACTGCGCGCTAAAAACCAACTGGCCTTCTTTAATGTCATTCTGCTCGGCTTCATCCAAGCCACCCTGGCGCTCCGTTATACCTTCCCCTCCATTAGCCTGGAAAGCCGCGCCTTTTGGGCAGTCAAAAAATCCAGCGTGGGAATCCATCGCTTCTTCTTTACAAAATATTATCTCCATGCCCTCGTCCTTCTCCTCATTGGAGAAGGTATGGGCTTACTGTTAAACCACGTCCTGGGTATCGACCCCGCCCTCAGCCAAGTTTGCGCCTTCGTCCTCTTTTTATTCGCCTTTGGCTTCACCAGTTGGACGATGGGTTTAGGCGCCGTCTTCCATAAATTCGAAGCCACCAACGCGGCCGAAGTTACCTCCGATGCCGGCGCCTTGGTCACCATCATCTTTACCCTGCTTTATTTCGGAATCAGCATCGCCTTCCTGGCCCGATTTGCCCTGGATTACACACCCGGTACCGATATTATCGGAGAATTTGCCCTACAACCAGACCTCATCCTTCTTGCAACCGTCTTTCTTTTAATCCAAACTTGTGTGATTTTACTCCCCGTCATCTATGGAATTAAAAAATTGGATCAAGCAATTATTTAATTTGTGAGCAATCACCAAACGAGGCTTCCACCATGTCCTATCAAATCAAAATTTGTGGCCTAACCAACCGAGAAGATATCGAATTCATCGCCCGGGCGGGCGCCGATTTTGGAGGCCTCCTGATCAATATCGATTCCGCTCGTGCACTTCGTCTAGAACAAGCCCTGCCTCTATGCCAACAAGCCCCCCTCCCCTTGGTTGCCGTCACTCTCGATCGCAATGAAAAAGAAAATGCCCATATTGCAAACACACTCCACCCCACCGCGTTGCAATTACACGGCCACGAACCCCCCCGCCTGATTCAATCCCTTAAACAACATATTTCTTGCGAGATATGGAAAGTGATCCACCTTCCCGCCCATCCAGAAGAGAAACCTACCGGCATAAACGCTCTCCTTCAGCAAATGGAAGAATACGCAAAGGCAGGCACTGACCGTTTCATCCTTGACGCGATGGTCATGGACAAAGGCCAACGCAAACTTGGCGGTACCGGCAAAAAGGTCGATTGGAAACTTGCTCGCGAAATTCGCGAGCAATCACCCCGCCCCTTGTTCTTGGCAGGAGGGATCCAACCCGGAAATGCGGTCCAAGCCCTCCGCGAAGTGCAGCCCTTTGGGATTGATCTCTCTTCTGGCGTAGAAAGTACAAAAGGAAAAAAAGATCCTCACAAAGTACTTCAACTCCTCGCCTCCGTCCGTGAGTTCCAATCTCCCGAGATAAGCCCTAGGAATAATCCCGCTTGCTAAACACCATGGTTTGATAGTCAAATTCAGGGTCCTGATTCCACCATAAACGCCCCGCTAAAACCATAACCGACAACCCAACCAGTACCCCCGCGGGCGAAAACCGCGGCGGGAAATAAAACAATCCTGTCGCCAATACGACGATAAAGAATCCTGTAAATATCGTTGTACGAATTACACGGCGTTCTTCCAGCGCAAAACTCTTTCGCACGATCCGCCTATCAAACCATGTGGAAGAACCCAATACCATAATCCACCCCCCGACTAACGTGATCAGAGCATGATGGGATTCTAATATATAAGCCGAACCAAACCCGGCCAGGACTATCAATAAACCAAACATAAACAATACCTTACGTTCACCCAAGATGCCGGGGAGATGCTCATTCACTTGAAAATGAAAACGGTCGGAATAAAAAGCATAAAAAAAACAGAACAAACCAATTAATGTATACAAGAATACTCCGAACCATTCCATCATAAATACTCCTCTTCACCTTTAAAGTTGATTCTTTTTGTCAATTATCCCGACCCTTTATTTTGTCTCAATTTTCCTCCGACTCAAGGCCATTTTCTCCTCTCGAAGACAACT
The DNA here is from genome assembly GCA_964419335.1 of uncultured bacterium. Classification (GTDB taxonomy): domain Bacteria; phylum Hinthialibacterota; class Hinthialibacteria; order Hinthialibacterales; family Hinthialibacteraceae; genus CAYQOX01. The sequence continues at coordinate 15,161 of CAYQOX010000063.1, forward strand.
CCTGCTTCTTCTCCTCTTGTTTTAGCCTCTCCAACACCTCTTCAATCGATCCCATTCCCCAATCCAGCATCCCCAATTCTCTCCTACGCTCAAGGATGGCTTGAATCATTTTCTTTATCGCCTCTTCACTCGCCATGCTCATTCCCTCCTATTCCATAACCATATTGCCCCATTACTCGCTTACAAAATATAACCGTTCATTCCACCCTTTTCTTCTACTTGCATATATTCACCCTTCAAACAACAAGATTTCTTCACTCCCTCTAAACAACGATTGAACCTATCTTCCCAGAAATCAAAGACTCATGACCAACAAAATTCGAAAAAATTCATAGATTTCATATTAAAGACTTTACAGAAAGTGATGATGGTTGTATATATTATAACTGGTATGGCCGGGTAGCTCAGTTGGTAGAGCAGAGGACTGAAAATCCTTGTGTCCCCAGTTCAAATCTGGGCCTGGCCACCATTTTTTATCCCTTCCCCCCTTTCCTGAATATTTTCCTCAATTTTTTGCACAAAACTCCCTTCCCCTTTACAAAAAAAAGAAATTTTTCGTGACTTTTCCCCTTTCAGTATTGACAAATAGATTATACTTAATGAAACTAGACACTCATATGTTTTCAATTTTATTAGACTTACGATCTTATCATCCTGTCTATACTTTTTATGAGAATTTCGCGAATTTCTTGAATCTTTTGTACCAATTTGTAGTTTAATGTAGGGATATTTTTTTACACTAAAGCCGGATATTTTGTTCCTGCTCGTTTCACACAATCGATTTTTCATGAAATTGCTTCGTTCTCTTTTGAATAGGCTAAGTTAGGGGGAAAAAATGAAAATTGTGGAGTGGATGGAAGGTGGCGTCTTTGTGATTCACCTATCCGGCCGTTTAGATTCAACCTCGATCATCCAGTTCTCAAACTGTTTGAAACACACTCTCGAAATGAACGCAATGAAAATACTCGTCAATTTCGAAGAAGTGGAATATCTCTCAAGCGTTGGCATTCGAGCTCTGATTAGTGCTTTAAACAAAATTCAAGAACGTGGCGGTACGATGGCTATCTGTTCCCTCCAAGATAATATTGAGGAAATAGACACAATACTCAGACTTCGAGATATTTTTACAGTGTATCCTACTGAAGCCGAAGCCATCCAAGCGCTTCAGGATCAATAATTTCATTATAAAATAAACGTAGACTCCCACTTCTTGATTGAATTCAGTCAACCACTATTAATCCGTTTCGATAAAAGGAAATCTCATGACCGATCATTACGACATCATCATCATCGGTGCGGGGCCGATCGGTTTGGCTTGCGGCATCGAAGCCAAAAAACGAGGTTTTGAATCCATCATCATCGAAAAAGGCTGCCTAACCTACTCGATTTATAACTACCCGGCCAATATGCGTTTCTTCTCTTCTCCAGAACTACTGGAAATCGGCGGCATCCCCTTCATTACCGCCAACGAAAAACCCGTTCGCCGCGAAGCTCTAGAATATTACCGCCGAGTGGCGGATACCTACCGATTGGATATCCACCTCTTCGAAGAAGCCCTTCAAGTAGAAGGAAAACGAGGTAACTACACCCTACGCACAAACAAAGACATCTATACCACCGCACGAATTATCATCGCAACTGGTTTCTATCATAAACCTCGCATGCTCCAGGTTCCCGGCGAAGATTTACCTAAAGTTCAACATTTCTACAACGAACCCCATCTTTATGCTCAGCAAGATTTACTCATTGTTGGCAGCGGCAATTCCGCCGCCCAAGCGGCGTTGGAATGCCATCGCCATGGCGCCCATGTGACCATCGCGATCCGGGGCGCTGGCTTCAAAGAAGGGGTGAAATATTGGATTCTTCCCGATATCGAAAACCGCATCAAAGAAAACCAAATCAAGGGCTTTTTTCATACCACAGTCAAAGAAATTCACCCCGATGACGTGCTCTTACAAACGAAAGAAGGTAAAACCATCCACCTAACCAATGACTTCGTCCTCGCCCTCACGGGATACGAACCAGACTACGACTTTTTAACCCGCATGGGCATCAATATCGAGAACTCCCCCAACCGCGCACCGGTTCATAACCCCGACACCTATGAAACCAACCGGCCAGGAATCTACTTGGCGGGTGTCGTCGTCGGTGGACTGCTTACCAACGTATGGTTCATCGAAAACAGCCGCATCCATGCCCCCACAATCTTTGATCATATCGAAAGACGAAGAAGATAACCCCTACAATAAGAGTATGTTACGAACGTGCTTCTTTGATCTTTTCAATAAATTGCTTCGCCGTTTCGCTGATCGATTGCCAATCCCGCTCGGCCAAAGCCTTTTTACTCACCATATTTCCGCCTACTGCCACACAACAAGCCCCTGCACGAATGAAATCCTGCACCGTATCCAAACTCACCCCGCCTGTAGGTGAGAGCCGCACCTGAGGCAAAGGCCCTAGAATATCCTTGAAGTAACGTGCTCCAAGTCCTGTCGCAGGAAAAACTTTTACGATATCAGCACCCGCTTCCCAAGCGGTCAATATTTCCGTAGGAGAAAAAGCCCCAGGAATCACCGCCGCCGTATAACGCTTGCACATTTTGATCGTATCAAGATTCAATGTTGGAGAAACCACATATTCTGCCCCTGCCAAGATCGCCGCGCGTGCGGTTTCTGCATCGAGCACTGTCCCCACTCCAATCACAACCTCTTCCTCTTTTAAATCCTCCGACACCTGCCGAATCACATCTAACGCATTCGGGGTCGTCATGGTCACTTCGATCGCCTTCACTCCCCCCTTAATCAGCGCATAAACAACCTCCACTAACTGTTCACTGCTTTGCGCACGAATAACGGCAACAATACCGGTCTCCAACATAATATTGAGATTTCGTTCCTTACGTTCCGGTGTAATCATTATTTCTCTTTCTCCTTATCCACTCAAAAAAAAAATCCTGCCCAGTTCAATGTAGCAGGATTTTATCCTATCGCGTTCCTTGGAAAAGGTGAAGAATCAGACCGAAACAGGAGTTTGAGTGGACTGATACACTCTCGAGCGGTATTCTTCCGATAAATCCTTCAACTTTTCAAACAAAGGAATCAGGTCTTTTTCTTGCAACGCCGAAAAGGGTATCGCCGGCTCACAAACCCGCTGGAGATAACGCAACTGTTGCTCATCCTCCACCGCATCGACTTTATTCATAATGGTCAATATAGGCTTGTCGATTACATCCATGTCTTTCAATATCCCCATCACCGCTTCGACATGCCGTTCCGCATCGGGACTCGACACATCCAGCACATGAATCAAAGCATCCGCTTCCTCGACTTCTGCCAATGTCGCGCGAAACGCCCCCAAAAGCGGCGCCGGCAGATCTTCTATAAATCCCACAGTGTCCGACAAAAGCAACTTGGTTCCATCAAGTAAAAACAAGCGGCGGGTTGTCGTATCCAAGGTGCAAAAAAGCGAATCCTCCGCTTCCACCTTGGATTTCGTTAACCGGTTAAGGATCGTGGATTTCCCGGCATTGGTATATCCCACCATCGCCACATTGATAGCGCCATCTCGCTTTCGATTTTGTCTCTGGGTCTTCCCTACAGACCGACACTTTTCATATTCATTGCGCAACTTCCGAATACGTTCGCCGATTTTTCGACGGTCAATCTCCAATTTCGTTTCCCCAGGTCCTCGGGTGCCTATACCGCCACCCAAACGGGACAGATCCACCCCTCGTCCCGTCAACCGCGGTTTAAGGTACTCCAATTGCGCCAGCTCTACCTGAATCTTCCCATCCCGGGTCACGGCATGTTGCGCGAAGATATCCAAGATCAACTCGGAACGGTCAATCACCCGCCGGGAGAACAGTTTCTCTAAATTACGTTGATGCACAGGGGAAAGATCACATCCGAAAACAACAATATCAATTCCGCGGTTTTGCTTTCCACGAAGCGCAGCATCAATTTCAGGCCCCTGAGCAATAATCTCCGCAATCTCATCCACTTTCCCCCGTCCAATCAAGGTTCGGGGGTTGGGTTCTTTGAGCTGTTGGCTGACAATCTCCACCGTTTCGAGATGAGCCGTTTTTGCTAAACGCTTCATCTCGCCTACGACAGAATCATATTGTAGTTGGGTTTGTTCAGGCTCGCGAACGATTACCATCAAGGCGCGTTCGGCTAGGACGGTTTGAGTATTTCCGTGGGTATGAAAAGACGTATTTACCATAGACTCCTCGAAATTTTCCTTCTCCTTACAAAAAAGATTTTGTTTCTCTACCCATCTATTATATCTTATTTCTTTTCCATAAGCATTATCTCATTAAAAAATTCCTCCGTCCTAGCCTACCCCACCTTTTTTTCCATTTTTAATTCGGTTCATCCGGTATTTGAGTACTTTTTGATACATTGAAAAGAAAACATGATTCTATAGCGAAACCTATAGCTTTTTTTCAATCCTAATGAATCGAACCAAAACCCCGAAGGGTCTTGTGTGGAGCGGCTTTCGCAGCAAGCGGCCCTTAAGGCCGCGCGAAGACAAGC
>CAYQOX010000064.1:0-19691 GCA_964419335.1 uncultured bacterium
AGTGAATCTCCGATTCACATCGGAAGGGGCTTATGGCTTCTTCCTTTTTTTGGGAGAAGTTTGTTGATCACACGTCTTGTGTACACAAGATGATCACAAAAAAGTTTTCGAAATAGTACGAATAAGTTTGAAAATGTTTGAGGTAAGACGGAGTGCTTATGTGTACAAATTTGTGTACAGGAGAGATGTACATGGAGGTATAAGCCTTTGATATTATTGGAGCTGGCGAAGGGATTCGAACCCCCGACCTGCTGATTACAAATCAGCTGCTCTGCCAACTGAGCTACGCCAGCCTTTTTATCCTTTAATACCTCATATGGTCCTTCTCTTCAAGACATTGAAATATTATAGTTCCTCTCACAGATTTTCAAGTTCCTTGTTTTGACTCGCTGAAAACTTTTTACTTTTTGATCAATTCCCGGCTTTTCATCCATTGAATGCATAAACCTGGCCACTGGCTTAATACTGGATCCTCGGGGGCTAAACCAAATCCATGGCCGCCTTTTTCAAAGATATGCATCTCAGCCGGGATATTCATTTTTCTTAAAGCCATGTAGTACAAAATACTATTTTCAGCAGGTACGCCTGTATCGCCAGAAGCATGCATCAAAAAAGCCGGAGGTGTTTCTTCTTTTACTTGTAACTCATTGGAAAATTGTTTTACCAGTTTAGAATCTGGATTCTCGCCGAGTAAATTACGTTTCGAACCCTGATGCGTATATTCGGTAGTGAAAGAAATGACAGGGTACAACAAAATCGAGAAATTGGGACGTGAACTTCTACGATCAATGGGATCACTAGCCTCGGAATCACCATGATCGAAATGTGTAGAGGCTGTGGAAGCCAAGTGTCCTCCTGCAGAAAATCCTAAAATCCCAATTTTATTGGGATCAATCTGAAAGTCTGCTGCGTGAAAACGCACCCAGCGTATCGCTCGCTTGACATCGAGCATAGGGGCGGGATGTTGATAATCCGGGGCTTTGCGATATTTCAAAATGAAGGCGGTGATTCCATGAGCATTCAGCCATTTCGCCACCTCGATCCCTTCATGATCCATGGCTATTTTCCAGTAACCTCCCCCAGGGCAGATGACGACTGAACATCCATTTTTCAACTTCTCACCAGGATTATAAAGGGTAAGCGTGGGTTGATCCTCAGAGTTATCTCCTTTTGCCAAGGGTGCACCTTCGGGCCATAGCAAAGCTTCTTTTGTTTCCAAGGAAGTTCCCATTCCATTCATACTTATAATGCATACGAAAAACAGGGTCAGTGCAAACCTTATACTGTGGTTCATTCATTGGTTCCTTCCATTTTGTACAAAAATGTTAATAGGTTGGGTTTTCATACCAGATCACACCGAGGTCTTCTCGTTCTTCACACGTTAGTAAATCCAAGTCGCCATCTTGATCAAGGTCGATAGCTTTCAGTAAATCATATTTCGTTCCTTCGATACCGCTGATTGAATAGAGAGGCCATTCGCTCGCAGGTTTCGTCATATCGGGTTTAATCCATCCCACACCGATTTTGTCTTTTGCATGTTCACAGGAAAAAACGATGTCCTTGTGTCCATCACAATCAACGTCTATCAATTTGACTCCCTTTCCAGTTCCCGTCGTTTTTGGAAGCGGGATCATGGTTGTATTCCAAATGTCGTTAAAGAAAGGATGACGTTGGAGCCATAATAACTCATGTCCCTGGATGGCAATGAGGAGTTGATCTCCTTTCTGATTAATATCTAAAAACATCACTTCTTGATCGTCTCCCCCAATCCGGTGCAAAGGCCATGGCTGGGTTTGTTTTTTTTCGAGACCGGGATTTTCCAGCCAATGGCAGCCACGTTGGTTACCTTTACGGTCTGTGGTGAGCACATCGAGATCACCATCTTGATCCATATCCACCGCCCGCAGCGACATGATCCATCCCGCTTCGTACATAGGATGCCATTTCCAAGCAGAGAGATCGCGGGGATTCTCTGGAGATTGCAGCCAACCGATTTGAGCGTTTTCCCCTTTTGCGCTAAGGACGAGGTCGATTCCATGTTGTTCATCGATTTGCATCGGTAGGCAAAACATCCACTGTTGTTTTTTTTCTAGAGTAGGAAAGGCTTCTGTTTCCCAGGCTTCGGGATTCAGATAATCTTCTTTTTCTTTTGGTGCCCAATGCACGAAGACGCTTCTTTCATTTCCTTCACATGAACTGACCACATCCATCGAACCATCACCGTCAAGATCGGCAAAGACCGCATCTTCAGGGGATTTCACTTGCCCCACCGTCACAGTCGGCCAGGGGGCTTTAACCTTGTTTGTTCCGGGATGAAGGTAAACACGAATTTTTCCACCTTCTTCCCAACCTGTCGTAATGTCGGGCAAACCATCATTGTTTACATCGGCGAGTCGAGTGCCATCTGCACCTGTGGAGGAGTCATCGATGGCGTGACGCTGCCATTCTTTTGTGGGATCACTCCATGGGGTCAGGGATAGACAAGTGATGGCAATTATGGTGAATAGTAAGCGTAACATATTAACAATCCTTATAATAATTTATTGTGGGAATCTTTCTCCCCTGATTATCGCTAGTCTTATTGTAATACATTGGAAAAGGGGATTTCTATACTTCCACAAAAGAAAAGGTATGATTTTCTATACCGCGAAAAATAATATTTATCATTGATGGTTCAATAAATATCACACTGGGTTGGATTCGATTATACATCTTATGGTCATTGAAAAAAAACAGAATACTCATTGCACCAGGGGATACATCCAGTTCACGTAAGTTTGCAGCAAGGGTAATAGAATAAAACTGAGTAACGTAGTAAAGAAGATACATAGCACAGTAAAGCAACGTTCATTGGATTTCCTATGATAACTAACGAGTACCGCAGCCAATATTCCTGTTGGCATGCCGGAAGAAAGAATAAAGGCTCGTTGGATCGTGATATTATCCAGCCCCATGAGATAGGTTATGGCAATCGCTGCAAGAGGGGAAATAATCATACTTATAATCAAACACAAAATAAGCCCAGGAAGAAATACAAGATATTCCTGGATTTGAACCAAATAAATATGTTTTCCCCAGACAATACCAATGATGAGTAAGGCAACAGGGAACAAGGCATTCAACAACTTGTCGACCGATTCAAGCACTTCAAAACGCGGTGTGTAATTCATTCCAGCAAAGAGCAACCCCAAAAAGAGAACATAGATCAAAGGAGTCTTCAAAATATGGAGGAAACTTTCGGATAGGCGCTCCTTTTGCGAAGCCAGAAAGATTCCTAAAGTGGATAGAATGACGAGGTGAAAAAAGATAAAAACGTTAATCACTTCTACCGATTGATCGGGAGGTCCCAGTTGAGGTTGTAAATGCCGTAAACCCAATAGGTTCACGATTAAGATGTTGATCAAGTACATCTTTCCAATCGATTTGGGAATATGAAATATGGCAAAGATTCCTCTCGAAATCAATACCAAAAAACCGGTATGAAACACGAGAAAAAATAACACCATGGTGAAAACATTGGCAGTCAGGTTTTGGGCTAAAGTTTGCCTGAAGAGAAAAGCCGGAACGAATACCATAAGGCAAACGATGGCTAAAGAATGTTCTTCGATTTTTTGCGTATAGCGGCCGACCAAAAAGCCAATAAAGACTACTGCGAAGGCGTACATGATGGTGCTTATACCCGATAAGTTAAATAAATCCATACGAATAGATTTCCCGCTGCTCTAATGATTTTTGAAATACTGGGCAAATGAATTGAATGATTCCATGAAGACTCATTTGCTTGTACAATGAAATGATACTATACTCTTTTTTCTGTTACCTTACGATTGTTACGATCCTATGGTTTCCAAAAAAAGAACGGCAATATGCCATCTATCCACGCTAGGTTTTCTTCACGCAACAAGGTTCTTATTGAACAAAGAAAAAAATTCTATAGAAATTTATCTTACAATGAAAAATATTATCCTGCGAGGCGCAAAGGAACATAATCTCAAAAACATTGATGTGGAAATCCCCCGCGAACAATTAGTGGTTTTCACTGGAGTGAGTGGGTCAGGCAAATCATCGCTCGCTTTCGATACAATCTACGCCGAGGGGCAACGGCGGTATGTTGAGTCGCTTTCTGCCTATGCCCGCCAGTTTTTAGGGCAGATGGAAAAACCCAAAGTGGATTATATCGCGGGACTATCCCCTGCCATCTCTATCGAACAGAAAAGCACGAGCAAAAATCCTCGTTCTACTGTCGGTACGGTTACGGAAATTTACGATTATCTGCGGGTTCTTTATGCGCGATGTGGAATGGCGTACTGCCCTAAAGACGGAATCGAGCTTTCATCCCAAACCGTGGATGAGATTGTCGATCGTATTATGGAACTTCCCGAGCGTACCAAGTTCATGATCCTCGCACCCAAAGTGCGAGAGCGCAAAGGTGAGTACAAAGATATCTTCGATCGTGCCCGCAAAGACGGGTTTGTACGAGTGCGCGTCGATGGGCATGTGATGAGTCTTGATGAGAAAATCTCGTTGGATAAAAAACTCGCCCATACCGTCGAAATTGTGGTCGATCGCTTGGTCATGAAAAAGGATATTCGCTCACGCTTGTCAGATTCTGTGGAACTGGCCTTAGCACAGGGAGAAGGCTTATTGTTGGTGAATATCCCCGGTGAAGAAGACAAAATGTTTAGTTCCATCAATGCTTGCCCCTTATGCGATTTTTCTCTGGGTGATATGAATCCTCAACATTTTTCTTTTAACCACCCCTTGGGCATGTGTCCTGAGTGTGATGGTTTGGGACGCAAACTGGAATTAGATCCCGACTTAATCGTTCCCGACAAAGATCGCTCAATCATCGATGGCGCAATCGTTCCGTGGAAGAATATCTTCCAAGATGGCAACGAATCCCATTGGGCTTTTTCTACCCGAATGCGTATCGAATCCTTTGCCCGCAAACATAAAATCGATTTAGAGAAACCGTGGAAGAAACTAAGTAAACGAGCACAACAAAAAATCCTCTACGGCGATCGGAATTCGCGTGGTGGCTATCAGGGCATTGTCACAGAAATGGAACGCTGGTATGCAAACACCACCTCAGAAGGCTTTCGCACCTATCTTTTAGAAACCTTTATGCATCGGGTGCCATGCGAAACGTGTCACGGAGGGCGATTGCGACCGGAGTATCTTGCGGTACAATTCGCCGGCAAAAAAATCAACGAAGTAACCGATATGAATATAATCAACGCGTATGACTTTTTCAATAACGTTGAATTATCTTCGACGCAAGCTGAAATCGCCGGTGAAGTCCTAAAAGAAATACGCAATCGACTGCATTTTTTAATTGATGTGGGGCTGGGTTATCTTAATCTAAGCCGGGCTGCACCGAGTCTTTCTGGCGGGGAATCTCAACGTATTCGCTTGGCAAGTCAAATCGGCAGTGCCTTGGTGGGTGTGCTCTATGTGTTGGATGAACCTAGCATTGGATTACATCAGCGGGACAACCGGCGTCTGATTAATACCTTGGAACGTTTGCGCGACCTAGGCAATACGATTATTGTCGTTGAACATGATCAGGAAATGATTGAGTCCGCCGATTATCTGATTGACTTCGGACCGGGGGCCGGCAAGGATGGAGGCGATGTTGTTGCTGTTGGTACTCCCGATCAAGTTAGCAGGAATCCACAATCCCTCACCGGCAAGTATTTAGCTGGAGAGAAAGAGATTGAAATCCCACCGGTTCGACGCCGGGGAAATGGCAAAACCATTGAGGTGTTAGGGGCAAGCGAGAATAATCTCAAAACCATGGATGCCCCTCTTCCTTTGGGTACGTTTACTTGCGTAACAGGTGTTTCCGGTTCAGGAAAAAGCACGCTCGTTACCGAAATTTTGTTCAAATCTCTCTCTCGTAAATTACATCGTTCCCAAATGATTCCCGGTGAGCATATTGATATTCAAGGCAGCGAAAATATCGACAAAGTGATTGAGATTGATCAAAAACCTATCGGACGCACACCTCGATCCAATCCCGCTACCTATGTGAAGGCTTTCGATCCCATTCGCCAACTCTTTGCCCAAATGCCTGAAGCAAAACTCCGGGGCTATAAGGCGGGTCGCTTTTCCTTTAATGTTCGGGGAGGACGATGCGAAGCGTGCGAAGGCGCAGGGATGAAATGTATCGAAATGCATTTTCTTCCAGATGTCTTTGTGACTTGTGAAGTGTGTAATGGAAAGCGGTTCAATCGAGAAACCTTACAGGTGAAGTATAAAGGCTATTCCATCGCAGATGTCCTTGATTTAACCGTCAAGGAAGCGATGGAACTTTTCGAAAATGTGCCGAGGATTACGCGCATTTTAAATACAATTGCCCATGTCGGTTTGGATTATATTCACTTAGGTCAACCGGCTCCTACTCTTTCTGGAGGAGAAGCCCAACGCATCAAATTAGCCAAAGAACTTTCCCGTCGCGATACCGGCAATACCCTCTATATTTTGGATGAGCCTACTACAGGTTTACATTTCGAAGATGTCAAAAAACTCTTGCAAGTCTTAAATGAATTGGTGGATCGCGGCAATACCGTGGTAGTCATCGAGCATCATCTCGATGTTATCAAATCAGCGGATTATATTATTGATCTTGGTCCGGAAGGGGGCGACGAAGGAGGAGAAATCGTTGCTGCTGGAACTCCGGAAGAAGTAGCACACCACCCTGGATCCTATACAGGTGAGTTTTTGCGGCCTATCCTGAAAGAAGTCGACACAGAAAAAATCTTAGCTTAAACTTTAAAAAACATGCAAGGGAGCATAAAAACAATATGAGGACTTCTGAATTAATCCGCTCAGAGGATCGTACTAGTGGCGAGATGAGAAAAATGTCGTTTAAACGAGGATATTTGGAGTTTGCCGAAGGCTCCTGCTTAGTTTCCTTTGGCCGAACCAAGGTCATTTGTTCGGCCTCTATCGAAGACCGAGTACCACCTTTCCTCGTGGGCTCCGGCCAGGGATGGGTGACGGCCGAATATGCAATGCTCCCGAAATCGTGTAAGCAGCGAGTCCCCCGTGAACGCAGCCGCAGCGGACGCGCACAAGAAATTCAGCGCTTGATTGGACGCTCCCTGCGAAGCGTTACTGATATGGAACAATTGGGAGAACGCACCGTTTATTTAGACTGCGATGTCATTCAAGCCGACGGCGGCACCCGTTCAGCCTCTATTTCAGGATGTACTATCGCGTTATATGATGCTCTCTCATTCATGCTGAAAAATGGGATGATTCGCGAATGGCCAATACGTGAACTGGTCGCAGCCGTGAGCGTCGGAGTGGTCGATGGGCAAATTTGCTTGGATTTGGATTATAGCGAGGATAGCGTCGCGGATGTGGATCTTAATGTTGTGAAAACTGAATCAGGGAAATTTGTAGAAGTACAGGGAAGCGCCGAAAATGCAACTTTCGATATTGAACAATTGAATGAAATGTTACGTATTGCGGATAAAGGGATTCATGAAATAATTGTACAACAAAAAAATATTTTAGAGATTGACTGATTTTTTTTGGATAGTCTTCATTTGTATCTTGTTTTTGATCCGTTTTCTAGTAAAATATTTAACAACTACTTGATATAAAAAACTAGAACCTTGCGTTGGGTTCATCGATCAATAAAAATGGAACATACTCTGACGGATCTTCTTGGTTCTCCATTTGTACTGGCTCAAAATGAAGTCTTAGGAAAATTATGGTCGAATACCGCGGCTGAGCCCTCCACCATTTTAACCATCCTCATCGTTTTAATGGTATTAATTTCAGCCATTATCTTTGCCAGCTATCGCTATCAACGTTGGAAGCGGTTTAAAGAATTTGAAGAAGAAATGAAATCTTTAGATCTCGAACCAGAAGATGAAGGGACTTTCGCTTGGATGGTGAAACGCTACAAAATGGATGAACCCGTCAATATTATCTATTCACCTCGTTTGTTTGACGAGATGGCGACAAACGAAATGCTGCGGGTTTTAGCGAGTCAGGCTTCCATGGAATCCAAACGAGACTTTATCGACACGGTATATACCATTCGCACTAAAACCTATCACCCAGACTGGTTATCGATCACGGACAAAGCCTCTTACGAAGAATAAAAGATTCGCTTTTGCACCCGGTAATAGGGAGTTTTTACCCCGCCAAAATGGCGTTTGAACTGCTCTACGCCAGATAACCCAGCGCTTGCCCCAAAATTAAATTGACGAAAACCTCTTTCGCATGCATCTTGAATGATCTTGGCCATTAAAACTTTCGATCCGTTCCACTGAGAAAAACGGGGATCGTTGGCTCCAGCAAAATATTGTACCTCTCCCTTGCCATAAAACATCAAATCAGCTGCCAGCAGGCTCTTTTCTTTATAAGCAATCCAAAGACGCATCCCTTTTAGTGGTTTTTCTTTTAGTTTTGTGAAGAAGGCATCCGGCAAGATTTCAACATTTTCCCACTGTTGGCAGCACTGCTTGTACAACTCATGAAAATGCTTTATTGAATCAGCATGATTACTCCAATAGACCTTAACTCCTGAGTCTTTTCCTTTGCGTATCGCCGTACGGGTACGCGCTTGAATTTGATTCTTCCATATCTCCGAAAAGTCCTCTCTCATTGTAAGGCAATGAGTGGAAACGATATTGGATTTTCCTGCTTCTGTGTTTTGTCCGTAGATTTCAGAATCACTTGGAGAGAGATTCATTTCACAGAGGGGTTTTCGAAGTGATACCACATGTTTCATAGCGGTTTTTATGTGATTTTCATCCAATGGACGAGTGGATAAAAGTCCGCCATAGGTTCCCCAGGGCAATGATTCTAGCTTGTACAATCCCCATTTTTTAGGCATCGCGATCAAAAGGAATATTGCCTCAACTCCATCAGAAAAGCGAAACCAACGATGTTCAATTTTTGCATGTGGAAAAAGCGAAACCAAAAAATTAGACCATTCCTGGGTTTGAAAGTAAGAATAGTAGTCACGTTGTCTTAGGATGGTATTCCAGACTTCAATACATTCTCTATTTTCTAACGTTGCACTTTCGGTAATCGTTAATTTCATGATTCATATTTCGTTAATAGCGTATCCAGTTCTTGGTGGGGTTTCATCGTGATGACCCGAAAATCCCCGATTCGCTTGATTTCTGAAGATACCCCAAGTAACTCGTGTATTGTAGGGATGATACTTAACGTTACACGATTCTCCCGGCAGGTTTTTAAAATATGCAAAAGATCCTTCATCGGAATTTCGGGGTCTGCAATCAGCACTTCATCCACTTTTCGCGCAGGCAGCAGACGTTCTAGATCGTTTAGCGTTCCCCATAACGGAATGGGCAATTCTTGCTCTTCCTCCTGAGCATCAAGAGAAATACATCCGATGGGTACATTGCCCAATTCGGGACGCTGAATCATAGCTTGAGCAATTTTTTTGGTCGAATCGTTGGTTCCCAAAATGAGTATACGGTCGAGGTTTATCCCAATTTTATGTAAAAAATATTCGAATTGATGAAACAGGCAGCGCCAAGCGCAAAGAGATAAGAAGTAGGCGAGCCCAAAAAATCCAAAGACCATACGTGAAAAGCCCAGGAAGGATTCTTGACGAAATATATCTTTAAAAATAAATTGAAATGCGATTAACAGAAAGACCGTTGTTAGTGAAGCTTTAAGAACTTGATAAATCAAGCTGGAGAGAGGGATGTATTTATCCCGCTCATAAAGACGGTGAAAAGCCAGCGAAACAATAGCGAAGAAAGCAGAGAAGAGCATTAATTCGCTATAGGCTGGCATCTCTAAAAGAGGTTTCCCCACAAAAGGGTCATATTGATTGGAAAAAACACCACTTCGGAAGTAGAACCAATAAGAAAATAAAAAACACATAGGAGCCAAGACTGCATCCACCATGCCTAGGATCACAGGCCGAACCCAGAGGGCAATTTTCTTTTGCGTGCGGTAAGTAAACCGGTCTAACAGTAATAGAAAAAAGTAGGGTGCATGAGTCATTAACCGCTTCCCAATCTGTCGTGGACGCTGGAAAAAGCGGTATAATCCTTCCCCTCCAAGGGCTTGCACCCATCGGGGAGCACGTTTCTCCCGGCCGGTAATAAAATTAAAGGCCCCGCCAATCCCCATAGAAACCGAGACGTTAAGCTTTTCCTTATTTTTATCAATCCACAATTCCATGCGGGGGCTGCGCATGGCTACAAAAAGGACATCAGGCTTGGCTGTTCGCACGGCCTCAATCGCTTTTTCTTCTTCTTGAGGATTATTCTCAAATCCATAGGGAGGGGAATAGGTTCCCGCTACTTGCAGCCCTGGAATATCGCGGCTTAGGATTTCAGCTGTCTTTTGTGCAATATCGCCTTCCCCCCCAAAGAAATAGACGCGATATCCTTCTTTTGCGGCCATACGACAAATGGCCGGTACCATGTCCACACCTGTGATTCGCGCTTTGAGCGGAGTACGATGAAAGTAAGAAGCGAACACAATTTGCATTCCATCGGCCAAGACAAGATCGGCCTCGCTGTACATACGGCCAAAAATTGGATCGCGTCGGGCTCTGACCACCTGTTCGATTGCGGGGGTTACAATATGGTGGGGCTTGCCGCTGCGAATCATCTTACGTATATGATCGAGCGCTTCCTCCCATGAGACGTTATCAATTTCCACACCAAGTATTTCTATGCGATCCATTGTCTTTTTGCCGTTTGTTGCCGTGGATTGAAACTACGATTTGCTGCTTCCCCTTGCATGCTCAAAGGTTCTTTGCATAATTTTCTTCGCACCACGAATCTTCGTAATAAGGTTGTATCATGAATATCTCGGAAATATACCGTAGTATACAAGGTGAATCAACATACGCCGGTCTCCCGTGTACTTTTATTCGCACCGCGGGATGCCGGTTGCGATGCGTATACTGCGATACGGATTATGCCTTACTTCCTAGCGCAGGAAAAGAGATATCTCTTGATGTGATTCTTACCCGCGCCAGAAACGTGGGTCTGGATTTAGTCGAAATTACAGGAGGCGAGCCTCTGGAACAAACCGAGACCTCCGAACTTTGTCAAAGGTTACTTCATGAAGGCGCTAAAGTTTTGATCGAAACTTCAGGAGCCTATTCGATCGCCCCTTTGCCCAAAGAGACCGTCAAAATTATGGATATCAAAACTCCCGCTAGCCGCATGGAAAAACGAAATCATTGGGATAATTTTTCCTATCTCCAACCGTGGGATGAATTAAAATTTGTATTGATGAATCGCGAAGATTTTGACTGGTCGGTCAATCTCTGTCAACAATATAATCTTTTTAATCGCTTTACGATCCATTTTTCTCCCGCATTTGTTGAACTTGAGGCCGATACCTTGGCTAAATGGATTTTAGAGGAAAAAATACCGGTTCGGCTTCAATTACAATTGCACAAATTTATTTGGTCTTCACAAAAACGTGGAGTTTAACCGTAATCAATATTTTCATTTATACTATGGCTTTCATGGAATTTCGGATGCGAGTAGTATGAATAGAAAATCTTTATTAATGATAGTAAATTGCGAGAAATGAATTCAGCAGCACGAGCCATTGTTTTATTAAGCGGCGGTTTGGACTCGGCAACGGTTTTGGCGATCGCGCGTCATGAGGGGTATGAATGCTCGGCGCTTAGTTTTTCTTATGGACAGCGCCATGAGATTGAATTGAACGCGGCGAAACAAATCGCTGCAGATTTTGGCCTTACGGATCATCGCGTAGTCACAATTGATCTGCGTCAATTTGGTTCTTCCGCCTTGACGGATGAAATCGAAGTACCGAAAAATCGTTCTTTAGATCAACCTGATCAACATATCCCAATTACCTACGTACCTGCTCGCAATATTATTTTTCTTTCGTATGCTTTAGCTTTTGCCGAAGTGACTGACAGCCGACACATTTTTATTGGAGTTAATGCCTTGGATTATAGCGGTTATCCTGATTGCCGTCCTTCGTTTATTAAAGCGTTCCAAGAAATGGCGAATGTTGGTACCAAAGCCGGTGTTGAAGGCCATCCCTTTCAAATTCATACTCCGCTCCTTTCGATGACCAAAGCGGATATTATTCGTCGAGGCATGGAATTGGAGGTAAACTTTGCCCATACGCATAGTTGCTATGATCCCCAACCTTCTTCACTTCATTGCGGACAGTGTGATAGCTGTCAATTACGAAAAAAAGGATTTCAAGAAGCGAATGTCCCTGATCCAACAGAATATACCCATGATTAAATTAACCCCTTTTCATTGGAAAATCGTTTTCTATTTCATGATTACTTTATCTCTCCTGGCGTGTGGTCCTGCTCGATCGCCGGATGAAGAATCCCAAGTTACTGAAAAGAAAAATAATCATGAGACTCCTACACCAACCGATGGGACAAAGGACACGGCTTATTTCTTGCTGCGTATGGCTTCTCCACGGGAACTCGCGATTCCCCATCCGAATGAAACGATGGTGCTGCGTTCCAGTCATAATCCTGATCAGCCTGAAGACGCAGATGTATTCCACGGGGAGTATGAGATGGACGGCGTAACATGGAAAACGGTGCTGGATGAGAAAGGGCCGGGTTGCGTAACCCGCATGTGGTTTTCAGGAAATGCCCAAGGCCGTTTGCGTATTTATTTCGACCGTGAGGATGAGCCTCGTGTCGATACGACGATCGAAGAGTTTTATAACGGTGGATATCGCGAATATTTGAAGGAGATGTTGGTTTTTCCCGAAAATCGTTCAGGCTATGGTTTCATTAGTTACTTCCCCATGCCTTTTGCCCGCCATTGCACCGTGATGGTCAGCGACGAGACCCCAAATTTAAAATATCAATTTAATATTTTGAAATATAAGGAAGAAGAAATAATCAAAACGTTTCACCCAACCTTGGATGATTCTACCATGCGAGCGTATGAACATGCGAACCAATTCATGAGTTACCTTGCTGCTCACCACTTTCGCAATAAATCTATGACCAGTGAGGATGAAATAACGATTCCGGCGAATGAGAGAAAAATGATCGCGAATATTCCCGGTCCAGCAGGATTGGATTACTTTGTCATGAATGTAACTCCCCAGGAAAATAACGTATTAAATGGAGTACAAATGCAAATTTATTGGGATAATCTTAATAAGCCTGCTGTGGATTGTACCCTAGCTCAATTCTTCGGGCATGCGAAAGTCGATGCTCTTCCCGAAAATCGCTGGACTTCTCTTTATCTGGGCTATCTTCAGGAGCAAAATATGTTCTATAGTCAGTTTTATATGCCTTTTAAGAAAAAAGCCCAGATTTTTTTCGAAAATAGTTCCGCAACCGACATCAGTGTTAAATTAGCCTATCATCTCGATTTGGATAATAATCCAGAAGATTTTCATTATTTTTATGCTCGTTCTAATCATCGCGATATAAGAATCGGTTTTCTCTATCCTTTGATAGAGTTTGAAGGGAAGGGGAACTTTGTTGGTTTAAGTTTGCACGCGGAATCTCAGCAAGAAGTCGATCCTTTCTTCTTTATGGAAGGGGATGAGTTAATATACATCGATGGAGAGGGTGATCCCTCCCTCGTGGGTACCGGCTTGGATAATTACTTCAATGGTGATGATCGCTTTAAAAATGCAGCTTATTTCATGACGCCTACCCATGGCACGGTGTGGAAAAAAGTGGACTCGGTTACGGGTGAGATCAACAGTTATCGTTTCCATAATTTAGATTCGATCCCCTTCGAAACATCCTTGATGTATGTTCAGGAGGCTGGATGTCCGATTCAATACTCACAGATGGAGGAAATCAGCCATGGGGAATTTTCCTGGACGTGCTATTTGTATGGAATTCCAGCTGCAGAAAAAGTACCCCGCAATGAGAAACTATATTATTTTGTTCTTAATGATGAAGAACTGGGGGCTCCAACCCCGAATTCTCCTTTGATGCGGCAAGGTAAAGTCAATATGAAAGTTCCTCCCGGGCGTTGGTGGATTCACTATGCCCCCATTCAGAACTTAGAAATAGTAGAACACCGGTTACTTCGTGAGCAATAATGCCTGATTCTACCCACGAATCCCATACCGATAGATCTGCGGTCCCTAGAGGTTTTCGTATCGCGATGGGAGGGCTTTTTTGTCTCGCCATTGGCTTAGGGCTGCTTTCTGTCTGGAGCCGTTATTTCATCTTTACCGATGGTGCGGTTTATGCCACTCTCGGCAAGAATTTAGCGGAAGGGATAGGTCTGAAGTATTGCGGAAGCACTCATCTATTTTACCCACCCGGTTATCCCTTGGCCATCGCGTTATTCTACTTAATCGTTCGTAATGCAGAATTAGCGGGGCATTTGGTTTCCTTCTTTGCTTATCTCGGCGCGATGGCATTGACCGCTCGCTTAGCATGGAAAATACGTTCTTCTCCAGTTTTTGTTTTTTTATCAACCTCGGTGGTTACCTTCCACCCGCTATTTTTTCAATATTCCAGTTTTGTTATGTCAGAAGCGTTATTAGTATGTGTTGTACTGGCATGTGCTAATATCGCATGGAACTTAGCGCATCGTCCTCACGCCTCAATTTTTTTATGGCTCTCATGGGGATTATTGCTCGGTTATGCCTATCTCATTCGCGCGGATGGCATTCTTTATGCCCCTTTGCAGGGATTGTTTATTCTTTTATTACAATGGAAGAACTTAAGAGAATGGTGGTATCGCATGGCCTTGGCCATCGTGGCGATTTTCTTTGTAATGACTCCCTATCTCATCTTAATTCATGAACAAAAAGGCGAGTGGATGCTTTCCCCCAAATCTTCCATCATTGTGGAGTATTCCCAAGCTAAAATGGAAGAACATGGTGGAATCGATGAAACTCGTCATACTTCTCAACTTTCCGAAGATGGTGTCACGTTCAAAATCGATCATGCCCAAGAAACGTTATTTTCTTTCTTATTCAACCATCCAGATAAGGCTCTCGAACGGGTTCTCTTTTGGACTTCTTTCTTGTTTCGTCAAAATGGAATTGCGTTCGGTTGGATTACGATTCCCTTTTTGCTACTCGTATGCTTCACTTTGGGTAAACGGATTTTAAGCCGCAAAACCTTGTTTCTCTTCCTTCATTTACTGCCCATTGGGTTGTTTTTATTGCTTTATATTGATCAACGGTTTGTTTTAACGTTTATTCCTTTTATTGGAATCGGCATTGCACGTGGGGTGGAACAACTTTGGGTATGGATTGTTCTTTTCCATAAACGTGGAAAAACGAGTTGGTTGCTTTGGATTGGGATTCCATGCTTTTTCCTAGTCGCGATGGTGTTTATTCCCCAGTATGGTGCTCGCGTGTGGAATAAAGCCAAAATCATTTTAGCTCCCCAATCCAGCTTACCCATGGAACATCGCTATCTGGGTGAATGGATGAGCCGCCATTTGTCTATTGAGCCTGATACCCGTATTACCCATCGTAATCCCTGGGTAAGTTTTTACGCTGAAGGCTGCCATCGTCGTACTCCCCGTTTTCCAGGGAAATCAAACGAGGAGTTGGTCGCTCAGTTGGTAAACTGGTGCCATAAAGCCAATATTACTTATGTGGTGGTGGATGCACGCATGACAAAACCGACCATGCCTCAATTGGCATTTCTAGTGAAACATGACCGCGATTATGATTCACTAGAGCATATCAAAACGATGGAAGGAGATTTACCGAAAATTGTGTTATATCGTGTGAAAAAAGAGTGAGAGAAATGATTTACTATCGCATACTCAGGTTTTATCCGATTCAAACTCAGCGACCGCATCTTCAACTTTTTCATAAACATCCACAACTTTATTTAAACCGATAACTTCAAAAGCATGAGCCACCTGCCCAGTAACTCCCGCGCATTTTAATTGACCGCGTAGTTCCTTAACTTCACGAAAGGTGCTGATCACAAAACCAATAAAATAAGAATCAACAATCTGGCATTGACTTAAGTCAAAAATAAGATTGTAATTTCGATTTAAAAAGGCTACGGTTAGAACTTGCCTCATCCGATCAAGAATATCTTCGGTCAATTCACTTTCATCAATATGTATGATGAGACAATGATCTTTTTGCTCGTGCCAGATCGCCATGATGAAAAATCTTTCGCTTTGATATGTAAGTTGCTTCATTCTGTATCTTAATCATAACTCAAATAATTTTAAATGGAAACTCTGTAGTAAAAAAGAATTACTTTTGTTCAGAAAATATGCGAGAAATGAATCCAAAAAAAGAGCCTTGGAAGAGAAATAAGCCGGTTTGGTTTTCTCAAACGGCTCCTTCGTTTCTTTTAAACAAACTGGTTACGCGTCCCAGTATATGTTCTCTTTTGAATGTGCCCAACGAACGGCTGTCGTTGCTTTCTAGGGGGTCTTCACCATGGAGATAAAGTCGATCCTCTTTTATAGAGGATACACGTTTAATCATTTGTACATCCCGCCGAAAAGGATGCCGTGCAATAACGATATCTCCACACCGGGGAGGTGAGTTTCGATAAGCGTGTAAGTCGACCAGTACCTCATCGCCATTTTTCAACGCTGGATACATGGAAAAACCATTTACCCGAAAGCGTTTCCGCTTTCGGGTAAGCCAAAGTAGAACCTCTTTCCAATTGGCATTATTAGGTTTTTCGATCATCGCTTAAGAAACAACATTAACTAGCGGTATACCATTCTATTTTGCAATTTTTGCTGTCCCAGAAGATATTGTGTATCTTTTCCACCATTTTCATCAATTCTTCCGCACGTTCAAGATTAATTTCTTGTTTGCAGGCAGAGCATAGTTTCGCTGCTTTCCAGAAGGTATCGTGCAAATCAGGATATTGTTCCAGATGTTGGGGCTTGAAATAATCGGTCCATAGAATTAATAGTTCATCTTTCGCGATTTGTGCTTGTTCTTCTTTAATGGAAGTAAAGCGTGATAGGGTGTTGTGATAGGTGGCCAGGGCTTGTTGATCATTTCCTGCTGGAGGCTCCATGGCGAGTATTTTCTTAGTCATCGCTAGCACGGCTTCTGCGCCAATCCGCGCCGAAGCGGGATCATACACACCACATGGACCATCACAATGAGCTTCTACATTCTCTACAGGTCTGCTACTACGAAGTTTTTTCCAGGTTTCTTTAATCATTATTAATTCCCTCCTGTTTGGATGAATTTTGTCGTGAAAATTTATTAAGTATTATAACTATTTATTTTATAAACTCAAGTATACTTTAGTATTTCTATAAAATATATCGCAATTGCAAAGGGAGGGGATTATTGATCTTTGAGTTCGAATAGAGCCATAAAAAGCAAGGGAAGCATAATCTCATGGTGGCCGGTAAAACTAAAACCTTTCCCTCCGCCCATTGTGGGCCGTTTTACTACATTCACATTAGGGCGGTAATGCTGGATCATATCGAAATTCGCCGTAGTAAAATGGTGGATCGGACCACACAGATTTCGTGCTACGGTCAGTGCTTTTAAGAACACTTCTGGCAAGATTACATTGGAGCCCACATTAAGCACCACCCCCCCATCTCCAATCGTGGAGACTATTTCGCAGAAACGGTGGAAGTCTTCCATGGAGGTTTTGCCAATAGCCGCCCCCGAAGCTTCAGGATGATGATGAATCACATCGGTGCCTAGGGCGACATGAACAGTGCAGGGAACACCCAGCCGGAGGGCACTTCCGAAAAGGCTAAGATGTTTATAAGGATAATCCGACTGTTCGATTTTTTGTCCAAAGATTTCGCCTAGCCCCTGATCTTTCTCTGCCGCTTCGATAATCCAGGTATTGATCGTCTCGCCAGTTTCTTTGGTCATACCAAAACTGCCGTCGGTCAGTGATTCGGCGACATCCTCAGAAGTGTTTCCACACAGTGCCATTTCAAAATCATGCACCAAACAAGCACCATTCACACTCAGGCTTTGAATGAATCCTTCTTCCATCGCGCGAATCAACCAACGATTTAAACCTACTTTGATGGAATGGGCTCCCATCATCAGGATGATGGGTTTCTCGTTTTTTCGCGCATCCAGCATGGCATTGACCAATGCATGAAGATCACTCGCTTTGAGAAATTCAGGGAGAGCGTGCCAGAAATCGAGAAAACTCTCCCCTGTTTTTGGTGGGGTACCCAGTTTTTCTATTTCAACCAAACTTTTTCGGTCATAGAGGGATGAGCGTTTAATATTGGAAAAGTCCATGTCTCACTCCAAAACATAAAAGAGCGGGAAAGGGAGATCAAACCATTTCCCGCCCTTTGTGGCTACATGAATTCTTATTCCGAAATAGGCTAATGCAAAAAAGCAGAGAGAAGTGTTTATTGTAAGTTGTATTTCCGTTTGAAACGTTCAACACGACCGGCGGTATCAACGAATTTTTGCTTACCGGTATAGAAGGGATGACACGCGGAGCAAATTTCCACGCGAATGTTTTCCGTCGTGGAACCGGTTTCAAACGTATTTCCACATGCGCATGTCACTGTGGCTAAGTAGTATTTGGGATGAAGATTCTTTTTCATGATTTCAAGTCCTCGAGCATTGATCTTAAAATTCTAACGCAAAAGATAAATTATAGTGATCCAACTCAAACTGGTCAATCTCAGCATATATATTAGATTGTTTTCATTGAAACTTCGTACTTTAAAATTTCCCGTTGCGAGTTTCATAGTGTGTCGGTTTATTCAGGGTGGGCCCTCCGATTTTCACCCAATGCACGATCCAATCCATAACCTGATTCAGAGGTACCCATGGCTCACCTAGAATTTGAATAGCTTGAGATGTGTTACTGAGCAATGCGGTGGGAGCTTCTTCACCCTCAAGCATCGGTTCTATCCCGAGTTTTTCTCCGAAACGTAGGGCTAGGTCACGTACAGATAAGATCGTTGCACCGGTCATATTGATGATTTTCGGTGGTGTTTGGGCGTGCTCTAAAAGTTGCAGGGTTTGCGCGTTGGCATCTCCCTGCCAGATCACGTTAACGTATCCCATAGATAAGGGTATTGGTTTTTGGTCATACACTTTCTGAGCGATATCGACCAACACCCCGTAACGTAGTTCTACCGCATAATTTAAGCGAATTAGTGTGACCGGAGTGTTGTATTTATGCGAGCCGTATTGGAACATTCGTTCCCGTCCCAAGCAGGATTGTGCGTATTCCCCCACAGGATCGGGCAGATCACTCTCGACGGAAGCACCAGAGTGCACCTCGGTTAATGGATATACGTTCCCGGTAGAAAATGCCACGATACGCGATTGATTGAATCGTTCGGCTACGAGCCCAGGCAGGTAAGTGTTCATAGCCCACGTAAGCCACTCCTGGCCGGTGGAACCGAATTTTCTCCCCGCCATAAAGATGATATTTGGCACCTCTGGTAATTGAGCCAATGCCCCGGGTTCGAGCATATCACAAGTGATGGTTTCGATGCCCCAATCCTTCAATTTGCGTTCCTGATGCTTCTCGGAAAAGCGCGAAACCCCAATGATCCTACGTTGTTGTCCCGCTTCTTCATCTGCACGTTTGGCCATCCGTACCAAGGTCGGACCCATTTTCCCACCAACACCAAGAAACATCAGATCGCCTTCGATCTTTTTCATGGTTTTGATCGTGGGTTGATTGGGGCGAGAGAGTAATTCCTCTAATTCTTCTTCCGTATTGATTTTTTCTGGCAATTTCGCGAGATAATCTGTACGAGTCATGGTTTATCCTTTTT
>CAYQOX010000065.1:0-18918 GCA_964419335.1 uncultured bacterium
GGTGCGATTCATTCGGATTGAAAAAATCATAGGTCTCGCTATAGAATCATGTCATGTTTCCTTTTCTAATGTATCAAAAAGTACTTAAATACAGGATGAACCATGTTTTATATAAAAATGAAGGAGAGAACGATGAAGAGAGCGCTGTTCCTTTTAATGCTGGTCTATTGTTGGTTGCCCTTTGTTACAGCGGATGAGATTCCCGGAATTAAACCGACCGCGTTGGATCAATACGTGGCGACTCCCGATCCGAATTATGAGTATCAATTAGAGCAAAGTGAAGAAGGAGAAGGGTTTACAAGTTATATGCTGCAGATGACTTCGCAGTCATGGTTAAGCGAAGAGGAAGTGGATCGACCACTTTGGAAACACTGGATGATTATCGTAAAGCCGGATGAGGTAAAAACATCGACCGGCTTGCTTTTTATAGGCGGAGGAAGCAATAAAGGAGAACCCCCGAAGTTGGATAACCGAACACGTGAGTTGGCGGAAGTGGCGGTCAAGACAAATTCGGTGGTGACGGTGTTGTATCAAGTACCCAATCAACCGTTGCATTTTACGGGGGAGAAGGTTGATAAGTATAAGGAAAGAGGGCGTTATGAAGATGAACTGATCGCCTATTGCTGGGATCAATATTTGAGGACGGAGGATCCGATCTGGGCAACCCGTTTGCCCATGGTGAAAAGCGCCGTACGGGCAATGGATACGGTAACTCTCTTTTTAGGGAGTGAAGAAGGAGGCAATACAACCGTCGATACGTTCGTGGTTGCGGGAGGATCAAAGCGCGGATGGACAACGTGGATGACGGCAGCGGTGGATCCCCGGATCAAAGCCATCATACCGATTGTGATTGATTTGCTGAATGTGGTGGAATCGTTTAAGCATCACTGGCGGGTCTATGGTTTTTGGGCGGAAGCGATCGGTGATTACGTGGAAATGGGTTTAATGGACCATCTAACGTCCCCCGAATTTAAAAAGCTGGCCGAGCTGGTAGAGCCGTATGAATACCGGGCCCGTTTTGTGATGCCGAAATTTATAATCAATGCCGCGGGGGATCAATTCTTCTGTCCCGACTCGTCGCAGTTTTACTATGAGGACTTGCCTGGAGAGAAACAAATCCGCTATGTTCCTAATGCAGGTCACGGTTTGGATGATAGCGATGCGATCGAGAGCCTGGCGGCGTTCTATTACGCCATCTTGTATGATGTGCCGCGTCCAGACTATTCCTGGGAATTTCTGGAGGATGGCAGCATTCGGGTAGAAACAGAAGAGCAACCGGTGGAGGTAAAGTTGTGGCAGGCGACAAACCCCGAGACACGTGACTTTCGCCTGGATACAATTGGCAAAGCGTGGAGTAGTACAAAGTTAGAGGCAGAAGAAGAGGGGGTTTATGCAGGTAATGTGGAAGAACCAGAAGAAGGCTGGACCGCTTATTTTGTTGAATTGACTTATAATATGGCGGGGAAAGCCCCGTTGAAATACACAAGCGGGGTTCGTGTAGTGCCTGACACACTGCCTTATACTTATCCCCCCGAGAAGTAAACAAGAATTGGGATTCGTAACACAAAGAAAGATCATCACGAAAGTGAGTCCTTTTTTTGGGGGAGAAAACGCCTTAGGGATGGGTTCTGCTTGTCTTTGCGCAGCCTTAAAGACCGCTTGCTCCGAAAGCCACTCCACACAAGTCCTTTCGGCGTTTTGGTTCGATTCATTCGGATTAAAAAATCATAGGTCTCGCTTAGAATCATGTCATGTTTCCTTTTCAATGTATCAAAAAGTGCTCAAATACAGGATGAACCACAAAGAATTTGAGGAAAGCCTCTATTTTGGAGAAAAATCGGGTTAGAAGAAAAAATTAAAAAAAATTGAAATTTTTTCTTGTATTCTTGGAGAAGAGTCGATATAATAGTAATTGTATCATACTTGTATTTCTGTAGTATCAGGGCAGTACACTAACATCCAATACTTTCCTGTTTGGCAAATGTGGCGACTCCTGACGTACCAGAAAGAAGTGTGAACATTAAAAAATACCGTAAACGGTAAAATAAGGAGGCCATATAATGGCAACAGGTCGTGTAAAATGGTTTGACGAGAAAAAAGGTTTTGGTTTTATTGAACAAGAAGACGGAAAAGACATCTTTGTTCATCATACCGGAATCTCGGGTGACGGTTTTCGTAATCTTTATGAAGATCAAATGGTAGAATTCGATATCGAACAAGGCGAGAAAGGCCCCAAAGCCTTGAATGTACGAACTATCTAATTGGTTCGATAAACGTCTTATCGTGAAGAATCCCCCTCTTCTTGAATAAAGGAGAGGGGGTTTTTGTTTTGGAGATCTTTAGGATTTGGGGGGAAAATTAAAATTGACGTTCAAAATGGTTGGGATTGTATTCTTCTTGGGAGCGGTCTTCCCAATAGGTTTTTGCTTCTTTATCGATTTTGCGATGTAAAGGATCGCGGCGGATGATCTTTTGGATCAGGGAGACTGGAGTGAAGATGCCATAAAACATGAGGCCTAATATGAGGCGAGCATTAAACCAGCCCAAGGCCATAGCCAACTTCATCCAGTATTTATTTAACGGGCGCAGGATGGGGGGATAGAGGAGAGCCGGGAGAAGAAAAATGAGTCCGGCGAGTCCCCAAAGGATGTAAACGGCGTTCCAATGTCCCCGCCACATGATGATTAAGCTGACCAGGGTTAAAGCGAGGGTCATGACAAAACCGAATTTACGTAATTCTTGGTTGGTGTATTCTTGAGGCGCTTTAGTCAAGAGCGAATTCCTTTCTCCAGTCGGTTTCTTCTTTGAATTCAGGTTGATCTTTTTTGTTGAGGATAAAGCGTCCCATGACGAGATAGTCCATTTCCGTGCGCATGAAGCAGCGATAGGCGTCTTCGGGAGATTGGACAATCGGCTCCCCACGGACGTTGAATGAGGTATTGACCAGCACGGCGTAGCCCGTGCGGTCTTCGAAGGCTTTGATGACGTCGTAATAGCGGGGATTGTCTTCGCGCTTCACTGTTTGAACGCGGGCGGAATAATCCACATGAGTGATTGCGGGGATGTCGGAACGGGGGATATTTAATTTTTCGATGCCAAAGAGTTTCTTTTGTTCTTCGGTCATTTCGATGCGGCGGGAGGGTTGGACCTTGGCGACCAAGAGCATATAGGGGGAATCTTCATCGATCTCGAAATACTCATTGACTTTTTCCCGTAGAACCACGGGAGCGAAGGGGCGGAAAGATTCACGATACTTGATTTTGAGGTTCATCTTGCTTTGCATATCTTTGGAGCGGGGATCGCCGAGGATACTGCGGGCACCTAAAGCCCGGGGGCCAAATTCCATGGGGCCTTGGAACCAACCGACGATGTTCTCTTGATCAAGGAGTTCTGCAATGTGTGGAGCGAGTTCCTCTTCGAGCATTTCAGTGTGGGGAATGTTATTTTGATCCAGGAAGATTTTAAGTTCCTGATCAGAGTAGGAGGGGCCGAGAAGAGCGGCTTTCATTTTGTCTTTGCCCTGTTTGGGGGGGAGTGGATTGTTCAAGTAACGGTGATAAACGCAAAGGGCGACTCCCAAGGCGCCGCCGGCGTCTCCGGCGGCAGGTTGGATCCAGATTTTGTCGAAGGGGCCCTGGCGGAGAATTTTACCGTTGGAGACACAATTAAGAGCGACGCCCCCGGCTAAGCATAGATTCTTCATGCCGGTTTCTTTATGGACATGGCGAGCCATGCGCATCATGACTTCTTCGGTTACTTCTTGGATGGAGCGTGCTAAGTCCATCTCCCGTTGGGAGATTAAGGATTCTTGCTTTCGGGGTGGGCCACCGAAGAGTTTATCGAACTTGCCGTTGGTCATGGTGAGGCCGCCGAGGTAATTGAAGTAATCCATATCCATGCGGAAGGAGCCATCTTCTTTGAGGTCGATGAGTTCCTCCAGGATGCGATCAACGTATTTGGGCTCTCCGTAGGGAGCCAGCCCCATGACTTTGTACTCGCCGGAATTGACTTTGAAGCCGGTGTAGTAGGTAAACGCCGAATAGAGAAGCCCGAGGGAATGGGGAAAGCGGGTTTCTCCGAGAATTTTGATTTCGCTTCCACGGCCGAAGCCGTAGGTGGTGGTCGACCATTCGCCGACCCCATCGATGGTGAGGAAAGCGGCTTCATCGAAGGGGGAAGGATAAAAGGCGCTGGCTGCGTGGCTCTCATGGTGATCGCCGAAGAGCAAAGGACCATCATAATCGAAGGAATCATGGATGACTTTGGGCATCCATAATTTTTCTTGCAGCCAGAGAGGGATGGCCATGATGAAAGAGCGGAAGCCGGAAGGGGCAATGGAGAGATAGGTTTCTAATATGCGTTCGAATTTCACGAAGGGTTTATCGTAAAAGGCGACATAGTTCAAATCTTCTTGTTGGATGCCGGCGCTATCGAGGCAGGCGTTGATAGCGTTGGTGGGGAAACTGGAATCGTGCTTTTTGCGGGTAAAACGCTCTTCTTGGGCCGCGGCAACGATTTCCCCGTCTTTGACCAAACAAGCCGCGCTATCATGATAGAATGCGGAAATCCCGAGGATATACATCGGTAATCTTATCCTTTTTTTGGTTCATCACGAAATTGAGTACTTTTTTGAATAAACGCCTTGGGGATGTGTTCCGCTTGTCTCCGCGCGGCCTTAAGGGCCGTTTGCTTCGAAAGCCGCTCCACACAGGCCCCATCGGTGTTTTGATTCGATACATATAAATTGGAAATAGCCATGGCTCTCACTTTAGAATCATCTCATGGTTTCCTTTCAATGGCTCAAAATGTACTCAAATAGAAGATGAACCCTTTTTTTGTTATATTTCGTGGATCATTATAGGGTTCGTTTGAATGGTTGTCGAGCAACTAATTGCGTAAGTTGTTTAAATTTTTCCCTTTGGTATGTTGAAGGGTATAAACCTTATTCTAATTATATTATAGTTTTTCTATATAAAAAATTGTTAGAATCTATCGATCCCTATAGTAAAGACAAATGGATTTTATTAGGATAAGCTTATTATGGGATAAATAAGAGGAGTATTTGAATTGGCGTTGTTTAAAAAGTTGATATTTTTGATCGTTTTAGATAGATTAAGAAATTGAAAAAAAATAGTTTGTAAGGTATCCTGCATTGCGTATAAAAATAGAAATACAAAAATCTTAAAAAGGCGTATTTTTAACCAAAAAAAAATATGGAAGAAAAAAAAAGGACAAGAAAAAATATTACTCCTTTGGATTCGGAAGGACGCCCGCCTTTATTGAGTGAAGCAACACTCATACGAATGTCCCGTTATTTGAACGTGTTGCAAGAGTTCGCGGATAAAGGGATCCCTCGTATCTCGACGCGGAAGTTAGCGAATTTGTTAGGGGTGAATCCCGCGGTGGTGAAACAAGATTTTCTTCCTTTGAAGGTGAAGGGACAAACGGGGGTGGGTTATGAAGTCCCCATGTTGTTGGAAACCATCCACGATGTGTTCCTTTCGCGTTCTTTGTCTTTTGCGATTGTAGGTTTCGGGAACATTGGGCAGGCATTAGCAAATTACATGGCCTTTGAGACTCAGGGATTCACGATGAAGGCGATCTTTGATGTGAATCCCAAGTTTCAGAATTATTCGGTGCGAGGCATTCCCGTGGATGACGCGGAGAATATCGAACCGATATGCCGTGAGCGAGAGATTGATATCGGGGTCATATGTGTCCCTGCCCCTGCGGCGCAAGAATCGGTGGATCGGGTAATTGCCGGGGGAGTAAAGGGGATATGGAATTTTGCCCCAACGGAAGTGGCGGTTCCAAAAGATGTCATTCTGGTTCATGAGCATCTAACCCGAGGCTTACTTACACTTTCCTATCATATAGGGCAGCGGTATTCACAAGAAGAAAGACAAGAGGAGGGAGTGGGTAGCGAATGGCAGGAAGAGCGGCAAGAAGAGCAAGAGGAATAGATCACCCTCTTAGCCATGGGCGATAAGTTGGCGATCGAGGGTTCGATAGTGCTTGCAGGTAAAAAGTTGTAATCTTTGTTAATGAAGAAATTCAAGAGTGGGCTCAAGGTACAGCCCACTCATTTATGTTATACGGGGATAAATGGGAATCTTGAGGGAACGGAGAAAGAGGGACGGGGTTGTATGAATTATCATCGAGAGAGAGTGATCGGATTGATTTTGTTGGGGATCGGTTCGATCTTCTATCTTAAGAATGCGATATATCAGTCAGGATTGTTAGAGTCCGTGCCACATTTCGCCAGTAAGAATGACTTTGCGCATCTTTACTTGGGGGGATATTTAGCAGAGAGAGGGGGGGATCTTTATGATTTTAATCTGATTTGGAATGCGTATAATTATTTAAACATCCCGACAGGATTGAATCCCTTTGTTTATCCTCCTTTTTTTGGGGTCGTGTTGATTCCCCTGAGTTTTTTTTCTTATGAGATGGCTTGGCTCGTGTTCTTCGTATTAAGTCATGGGGCTTTCTTGTGGGCGATTTCGTTGCTGGTTTCGATATTGAAGCAACCCCACCAACCAAGGATGATGTGGTGGGGAATCCTGTTGGGATTGGCGGCGGTGTTTGACCCTTTGATGAAAAACTACAGCGCGGGGCAAGTGAATACATTTATGCTTTTGGTGTTGTGTGGGGGATGGTATCTCTATCAAAACAAGAAAGAAATGGCCGCCGGGATGGTGCTTGGGCTGGGAGCGGCGATCAAGATCACTCCTGTATTTATGCTCTTTTATTTTCTATGGAAGAAGCAGTGGAAAGCAGCGGTGAGTGGGTTTGGTGTGATTGTGTTCTCGGTGATGTTGACATGGTGGCATTTTGGCAGCGAGGTGCATTATTCGTTTTTACGCGAGGTAGGCGAGATGGCCTATGGTTCTTCGACCTGGGCTGAGTTTGGTCAGCATTATCATGTGGAGCCGCATAATCAATCGCCGGCTGCGGTGTGGTACCGTTTGTTGACCGATAATCCTTCGACCCGAGGGATCGTGAATGCGCCCACGGCGGCGAAGGTGATGTGCTATTTCAGTGGGTTGGTGATTGGACTGGGGCTATTGTGGTATACCTGGAGACACGCCGCCACTTTGAACGACTATGCCTTGTGGAGCCTCGCGATGCTCTTATTGCCGAGTTTAATGTGGGATCATTATTTGGTACAGACAATACTGGCCATCGGAGTGGCTCTTCAGATCACGTTAGAGCGTGATCTTGAGCGTGGTTTGCTCTTGGGGATTGCCATTGGTTTACTCAGTTTTTCTTTTATTTATGATATACCTTTGTTAAAAGAGGGATGGTTGACTTTATTGATGGCGGTCAAGCTAGCGGGATTACTTCTTTTAGCCTATTATTTACTTTGTCTGTGTCGGGAGGATGCACAGGAGGGTTGAATTGAAAGGGATGAAAGAAAAGGTCTTGTCTATTTCTCAAAAAAATATTCTTGTGGTATGATATAGCGAGTGATTTGGTTGAGTTTGGAGGCGTGAATGATCGGGTATTTTGATACGGAATTGGGGCGGGTACAAATATCGCCTTCGATTGTCCGTCGTTTTATAATGAATGAAGTAAGAAAGAACCGGTTTTTTCGTTTCCCTGGAATAAAACCGAAGGAGCCTATGAGCCGAAAGATGGCTGAGAGGGCGATACGGGTGACCTTTGTGGAAGGAAATGTAGAAGTGGTGTTGATGTTGTCTGTACTTTATGGAACCCGTATTATTAAAGAAGCACGTGCCCTGCAGGGGACCATCACCCGAGCCCTGCAATTGGGGACAGGATTGACTGTCAATAAAATATCGATCAATGTGGAAAGTGTGTTTGAAGAAGAGGAAGAAGAACCTTTGCTCCTCGATCATGATTCGGTTTCGGCCAATGCGGTCAACCAATAAGAAAGCGATGTGAAGTGATGAAACAAGTTTCGCTTATTTTATCCTTTTTGATTTTATTTACGCTAAGTTTTATTGCCTGGGTGATCGTATTGGGGAATTCGTCGCTGCTGATGGGGATCAGCGTCTGGCTGCCGAATGTGTATATGGAGACTTGGGGGAAGATTGCCTTTTGGGCTTTTGCATTTTTGAGTTTAGGATGCAGTTTATCGCTGTTGGCGATTTTGTTTGGAATTGAACCGCGGATACGCAAGCATGTGGTCTTGGAGGATGAGTCAGGGGCCATTGGGGTGTCGCTGGATGCGATTGAAGACTATATTAAGCGAAAAGCGATTCATGTGGATGGGGTGCGCGATCTTCATGTGCGTGCGGAAGTGGAAGAAGGGGAATTGCTTTTACGCACCAAGGTGGTTTTAGAACTGCAACGGAATGTTCCGGAGTTTACGAAAGTTTTTCAAGATCGAATTTACCGGGAATTGGTAGAAACTTTAGGGCTGAGCAATGTAAAAGAAGTGCAGGTCTTGATTCATAAATTATTACCGCGAGAATCAAAAACGGAGCCGATTCTTTTGAATCCTCCCGCTTCTAATGTATTGTTGAAAGATGAAGAAGGCGAGGAAGAAAAGAAGGAGGATACTTCTGTGAAGGAATCGGGCGCATAAATATAAAGACGCATAGGCGTGTGAGGAAGATACAAATGGGTATTGGACGCGAAGAAGTCAAACATATCGCTTTGTTGAGCCGGTTGGAATTGAGTGAAGAAGAAGTGGATATGTATACCGAGCATTTGGCAGAAATCTTGGATTATGTAGAAAAGTTGAAGAGCTTGGATGTATCCAATGTGGAGCTCATGTCCCATGCGGTGCCGATGTCGAATGTATTTCGCGAAGATGAAGTGAAGCCAGGATTGAGCAACGAAGAGGCTTTGAAGAATGCCCCTGATAGTGACCCGCCTTATTATCGAGTGCCCCGAGTGACAGAATAGGGAACTGGGGTAGGTCGTTTTATGTTCTCATAGTTCTCCACCATTTGAATATGGAGAAACGATAGGTTCATGTTGATATGAATGTGATTGGCCGTATTTTTTGCATCCTTACTGTTTTTCTATTTCTTATTCAGGGTAAAAATGCCTTTTCTCATTTAAATAGTCTTTCGTATTCTACGATTGAATCCACCTCCCAATCGGTGCGGGTTGAGTTAAAACTTACTCTGATTTGTACCTTGGAACTGTTCTCTGTGGATGCGAATAATGATGGGTATTTATCGAAAGAGGAGCTCGAACCGGCCAAGTCGGCCATGTATTATTATATTAACAATAAAATCAAGGTGCTTTCAGGTGGGAAACAATTACGAATGCTACTTCGGGATTTAGGTTTTCGGGTGGAAGAAGAAGATTCGTATACCGTGTTTGATTTGGAGTTTCCTAAAGTGAAGGGGCATGATGAGTTTGTGATGATATGCAATGTGATAGAGGAGACGGATCCTTATCATCGCAATTTAGCGGAAATCAAAGTGGATGATGAGGAATATTTATTTGTATTTACGAATATGAATTATTTTGATAGTAAAAACCCGCCACGAGGTCCAATGGAGTTGGATACGCCCGTTGCGGCCCCCTCTTCCCTGCCCTCCGCGACGCAATAAAAACGGCTCGCCTTGAGCCGTTTTTTAGGGTACTAGGTTTTATGGTTTTATGAACCTACGGTTCTCATGTGACTTTGAACATATTTTCAATGGCATGTTTGGCTTTTTGGGCTAAATCTTCATCGACATGGATTTCGTACACTTCATTTTCGAGACTATAGAGGATTTTTTCTAAGGTAATCAGGCGCATGTGTTGGCAGTACATCTTGCATGTGCGGACAAACTCGACGTGGGGGAATTCACTGGCAAGATTGGCGGCCATTTCGCATTCAGTCCCAAGAAAGACGCGTTTGAGTTTGGGATGATCTTTAATATATTTTGCCATTTGGGAAGTGCTGCCATAAAAATCGGATTCATGAATCACTTCGGGTGAGCATTCCCAATGTACGAGCACGGCGGTTTCATCACTATCTTTGCGAAGATCGTACTGTTGGCGGATTTGGCGAATGTGTTCGGCCGTGAATTGTTCATGGACTTCGCATTGGCCGCGTAGATCGTCGTACTTGCCAGGATAGATGAGTTCGATGCCGTAAGGTTCAAGTTCTTCTTGTAGATTGGCCCCCATGAGTGAATCCGGGAAGAAGATGACTTGGTGGGTATTAAACTCACGGCTGGCATGGAGAATCACCTTAAAACCGTTGGAGGAGGTACAACAATAATCACTCACCGCCTTGATATTGGCGTAGCTGTTGATGTAGGTCACCACCGGGGCATTGGGGTATTGACGGCGGTAAGCAAGGACATGATCTTCGTTGAAGGGTTCGGCCAGGCTGCAACCCGCGTTGAGATCGGCGATAAGGACTTTTTTGTCGGGATTCATGATCTTGGCGGTTTCAGCCATGAAGCGGACTCCATCAAAGAGAATGATGGGCTTCTCTGATTTGGCTGCGATCATACTGAGCGCCAAAGAATCTCCCCGTTCGCCTTCGCCAGAGAGTTGATAGACAAGAGGTTCCATGTAATTATGGCCAAGCAGTAGAACATTCTTTTCATCCCGCAATTGGAGAATACGTTCCACGATTTCGCGCCGAGCTTGAAATTCTAGGTATTGATCGGGGACCTTTTTCAAGGCGGATTCAATTTGCTCGAGGTGTTTCCGCCAGGGCACCTTATTATTTTTCAAGACTTGCGGTTTTGTATCCAATGTTTTGGTGGTCACGGCTAACTCCAACATCTCGCGTTTTGTTTCGCCTGGGTAGAGGTAACAACGTAAGAATTTCAGGAGCGAAACCACGCGTTCCTTTCCTCTTTTATGAATTTTACTTCAAAGACCTAAGTTTTTTTCCTTCTTATCCTCTAGTATACACGATTTTCAGTCTAACCGAAAGCAAATAGAAACGAAAAGGGGCATAGACCTTGACTTTTTGGATATCGAGCCAAGGAAAAAGGCGGTGATTCAAAGAGAAAGTCTTAATAAAAGGCTAATCATGGTAGCAAAGAAATGGAGGATGCCAAGTTAGGGAGAGGGAATGGGGTGTGATTTATAACGTTCCTTACATGGTGAGCTTGGGTTCTGGGTGAGGGGAAGGTACGCTTGAAGAGAAATAAGGAAGGAAGAAGACTTCTGAACTTTTTTTGATTGGTGAGGATCTTAAGATGAAAGCGGCAGCCCTGACGATTGCCGGTTCCGATCCCTCGGGAGGAGCCGGTTTACAAGCGGATTTAAAAACATTTCATCAACATCATGTGTATGGTATGAGTGTGGTGACCCTGCTGACCGTGCAAAATACACAGGAAGTGCGGGCGGTAGAGATCGTGCCTGCCCGGATGGTACGAAATCAGCTGCAGGCAGTGATAGAAGATATTCCACCGCAAGCGGCAAAAACGGGGGCATTGGGAAACGCGGGAGTGATTGAAACGGTGGCGAAACAGGCGGAACACTTCTCTTTCCCTTTGGTGGTGGACCCGGTCATGATCAGCAAGCATGGGGCGTATCTGATGGATGAGGAAGCGGTGGAAGTGGTAAAACGTCGTTTATTGCCTTGTGCCTTTTTGGTGACTCCCAATTTTCATGAAGCGAAGGCTTTGGCCAATCAAAATCACCTGGACCGGAATACGATTCAGGAGGCGGCGAAAGCGATTGCGGCTTACGGTCCCCGGCATGTGCTGATTAAAGGTGGAAAGCATGTGGATTTCTCGACGGATTGGTTATGGAGCGAGGGGGAGTTGATCCCTTTTACGACAAAGTCAATCGAGACAAAACATACGCATGGGACCGGATGTGCGTATAGTGCTGCGATTACAGCCAATCTTGCCCTGGGAAAGGATTTGTCCACCTCGGTTCAACAGGCCAAAGAGTTTATTACTCGGGCGATAGAGACCCATCCGGGATTGGGCCAAGGGTACGGGCCGGTCAATCATCACGCCTAAACTTATTTGTATGCTGGTAAGGGAACCATGGAATGAATGGGAATGGTTTATTATACTGTGAGGGCTCGATGGCCAGTCTTTTTATAAGTTTTCCTATTTTTATCTATTAGAGATGCCAATGGGCAGTTCAATGGAATCAAGATTCTTCATAGCAGGAGACGATTATGGCGAAGTATCGTACCACCCCGGTTCAATCTAGGAAAATGCCCGCAGGGATACCTTATATTATCGGGAATGAATTCGCAGAACGTTTTAGTTTTTATGGGATGCGAGCGATCTTGGTGGTCTTTATGACCACCTATTTGATGGGGGCGGATGGACAACTGGACGTGATGAGCGAAGAGAACGCAAAGGGGTATTATCACATGTTTGTGGCGGCGGTGTATTTTACCCCGATTTTAGGGGCGTTGCTCTCGGATATCTTGCTGGGGAAATACTATACCATTATGGCGCTTTCGATCGTGTATTGCTTTGGGCATTTTGCCTTAGCGATCGATGAAACCCGGTTGGGACTGGCGGTGGGATTGACTTTAATCGCGATGGGTTCAGGGGGGATTAAGCCTTGTGTGTCGGCACACGTGGGGGATCAATTTGGATCCGCCAATAAACATTTAATTCCGAAAGTGTTTGGATGGTTTTATTTTGCGATTAACTTGGGGTCAACTCTTTCGATGTTATTGACGCCTTGGGTGCTGAAGCATTATGGCCCGCAATGGGCTTTTGGAATACCGGGGATTTTGATGTTTATCGCGACACTGTTATTTTGGATGGGGCGTCATAAATTTGTCCATATACCTGCGGGGGGATCCAAATTTCTGACGGAGACCTTCAGTGCGGTAGGATTGAAGGCGGTAGGAAAGTTGGTTTTGCTTTATCTCTTTGTGATTCCCTTTTGGGCGATGTTTGATCAAACGGGGTCTTCCTGGGTTCTGCAGGCGAAACAGATGGATTTACATTGGTTGGGGATTTCATGGAGTCCCTCGCAGATTCAAGCGGCGAATCCAATATTGGTGATGATTTTTATTCCCTTGTTTTCGCTTTATCTTTATCCCACGATTGATAAATATTATAAGATGACTCCATTGCGGAAGATTGCGATTGGATTGTTTCTCACGGTGCCTTCGTTTTTGGTACCGGCCTGGATTCAGTATATGATTGAAATGGGTGAGAGCCCGTCGGTTGCGTGGCAAATCTTAGCCTATGCGATTCTCACGGCGGCGGAAGTGATGGTGTCAATCACGTGTTTGGAATTTTCTTATACGCAAGCGCCGAGAAAAATGAAATCGGTGATCATGGCTATCTTTTTTATGTCGATTGCTTTGGGGAATGCGTTCACTTCGGGGGTGAATTTTTATATTCAAAACGATGATGGAACCAGTAAACTAGGGGATATACAATACTTTCTCTTCTTCGCTGGGATTATGTTTGTGACAGCAGCGGTGTTTACGATCGTGGCCTATTTCTATAAGGAAGAAACCTATATTCAAGGAGAAAAAGAATAAAAAAAAGGGGAAAACGATGAAAGCCAATATTTTCTGCTTTGCGACCCTCATGGTATTTCTTTTTTCTATTCCCTCATTCTCGCTTGCTACCGCCGGTGAAAAGCAAGAGGGATCGAAGGGGTTGGAGAGAATTCAGCCCAGTGAGGATGGTCAATCTTTCATGGGAGCCGAGACAGGAGAACGATTTGTGGTATGGGGTGTAAATTATGACCATGATTTTCCAGGCCGCCTGCTGGAAGATTACTGGGTGGAAGAATGGGAGACGGTGGTTGAAGATTTCCAGGAAATTAAAGATCTAGGAGCCAATGTGGTTCGGATTCATCTTCAAGTGGGAAAGTTTATGGAGAGCCCGGAGGAAGTTAATCAGGAAAATCTTGTACAGTTGGGAAGGCTTGTGAAGTTGGCAGAAGAAACGGGGCTGTATCTTGATATTACTGGGCTGGGGTGTTATCACAAGGAGGATGTACCCAGCTGGTATGATGAAATGGAGGAAGCGACCCGGTGGGAAGTACAGGAACGCTTCTGGCAAGCGGTAGCAGAGGTGTGCCGGGAGAGTCCTGCGATTTTTTGTTACGATTTGATGAATGAGCCGATTCTGCCGGGCAAGGATAAGAAAGAAACGGAGTGGCTGGCGGGAGACTTTGGGGGGAAGTATTTCGTGCAACGTATTTCTCTCGACTTGGGTGGACGAACGCGCCTGGAGGTAGCGAAGGAATGGGTAGAGACTCTGACGAGCGCGATTCGTGAAGTCGATGAAGAGACGATGATCACTGTGGGAGCGATTCCTTGGGCGCATACTTTTCCAAGAGCAAAACCGCTTTTTTATTCTTCCGAGGTAGGGGGACCTTTGGATTTCGTGAGTGTTCACTTTTATCCGGAAAAAGAGAAAGTGGATAAGGCTTTAACCGCGTTGGAAGTTTATGAGGTTGGAAAGCCGTTGGTGGTGGAAGAAATTTTTCCTCTTAAAGGCGGTATTGAGGAATTGGATGAATTTATTGAGGAATCGAGCGAGTTCTGTGATGGGTGGATCAGTTTTTATTGGGGAAAGACGGTGGAAGAATATGAGAAAGAGGATGATTTAAAAAGTGCGATTATGGGAAAATGGCTGAGGTATTTTCGAGAGAAGGGGGAAGAGATTCAAGCGCCTTGAGTGCGATGGGTGAGGCATGGCTTTGAAGCGTGGGGGCGTTTTGGTTCGATTCATATAGGATTGAAAAAAAGTCATAGGTCTCGCTTTTGAATCAAGTCATGTTTCCTTTTCAATGTATCAAAAAGTACTCAAATACAGGATGAACCAAAAAAAATGCTTGTTTTTTATGTGAGGAGCCGGTAGAATAACAATTAAAACAAAAGATTTGCTTGCAAAACAAAATAATCATCATAAAAAGCTGAGGATGGCGGTCATGTTGGATACTCTAATCACGTTTACAATTGTGGCGGTGGTGTTTGTATGGTTTGCGCGATATCTTTATCGGATATGCACGGTAGAAAAAACGTCTTGTGGCTGCGGAAAAGGAAGCTGTGCGAGTTATAAATCCTCCTCGTGTGAGAGAAGAGATATGGAAGAAGCGAGTAACAAGTAACTCAGCCTTTCTATAAAAACCTGCCAGCGGCGGTGCCCTTTCCTAGGTGGACTCAACTAATTCTTTTTTTGTAAAAAACTTATCCATAGAATCTTCTTCTCGTTTATGTTATGTAAAAGAGAGAAACATAAAGAAGGAGGAGAATTATGCAAATTTTACGAAAGATGGCAACGTTGGTGCTCGGGGGTTTATGCTTCTTATTACTTAGCGTACACCATGGATGCGGGCAAGACTCCGAGGCGAGTTTTCAAGCCGGGGCGTATCCTAGCAATATCACGCCCTGGCTAGGAGAGCCTATTGTAGGGGGATGGGGATCGCCCATCGCAGAGCATATACACGATCAATTGTGGGCGAAGTGTCTCGTGCTTGATGATGGGGAAACCCGGTTGGTGTTTGTGATTTGTGATAGTTTGGGGATCCCTAAGGAAGTATATGAAAAAGCGAAAGAGGAGATTCATGAGATTACTGGAATTCCCATTGAGAATATGATGATGGCGGCGACTCATACTCATTCCAGCCTTAGTGCGTATTTTTCCAATCGTTTAAAACCCGATGAAGAATTTTCTGAGTATCAGGAATTTATGATTGATAGAATTGTGGATGGGGTGCAATGCGCGATTCAAAATTTGGAACCGGCAGAAGTTGGCTGGGGTACAACAGAAGAGCCACGGGAAGTGTTTAACCGGCGGTGGTTGATGGAACCGGGAGATCATTTGAGGAATCCGTTTGGGGGGATGGATGAAGCGCGGATGAATCCCCCACGTCAGCATGAGGCTTTGATTAAACCTGCGGGGCCGATCGATCCAGAAATTGTGTTTTTCTCGATTCGGAATCAAAAGGGGAATCCTTTGGCATTATTAGCAAATTATTCATTGCACTATGTGGGAACCAGGAAATCGAACGTGATCTCAGCCGATTATTTTGCTGTATTCGCCGAACGCATGGAAGAATTGTTGAGGGCAGCTTATCAAGATCCGCCCTTTGTAGGGCTCATGACCAATGGGACCAGTGGCGATATTAACAATATAAATT
The DNA here is from genome assembly GCA_964419335.1 of uncultured bacterium. Lineage (GTDB taxonomy): Bacteria > Hinthialibacterota > Hinthialibacteria > Hinthialibacterales > Hinthialibacteraceae > CAYQOX01. The sequence continues at coordinate 16,024 of CAYQOX010000065.1, forward strand.
TCCAAAAACCATATGAGCGGGAAGAGCCTTATGAAAAGATGAAAGAAGTGGCGTATAACGTTGCGCAAAAAGTGTATGAAGCGCATCGGGAGGTTCAATATCAGGAAGAAGTGAAATTGGATGCGCGAAAAATGGAGTTATCGATTGGGGTCAGGAAGCCGACGCCGGGGCAACTGGCTTATATGAAAAAAGTCATGGCGCGGGATGAAGATGAGCCCATGTATCATTCCCGTGAGAAGGTGTACGCGGAACGTTTATTTAAGTTAATGGAAGCGCCGGATCGGATTGGAGTGCCGATTCAAACATTTCGAATTGGGGAAATGGGTATCTGTGCGATTCCCTTTGAGGTGTTAGTGGAAATCGGATTGGAGATAAAGGACCGCAGCCCGTTTGATCCCACATTTACGATATCGCATGCGAATGGGAGTTACGGATATTTGCCAACTCGGAAGCAGCATAGACTGGGGGGATATGAAACCTGGCTGGGTACCAACAATGTTGAGGTAAAAGCGGCGGATCGAATTACAGAGGGAATCTTGCATTTCTTTGAGGAGATGCATGAAGCGAAGTAAGCGCTTATTAAAGCGCCCCCGGGAGTTGATCCCGGGGGCGTGATTCATTGCATGGAAAATGAAAAACCGGGTTAGTAGAGGCTCCACTCGTTAACGCTGGTGGTGGTGCCTTCTAAGGTTGCGGCGAAAAGAAAGACATTTTGATCCATTTCCGGTAAGGTCGCCGATTCGAGGGTACGATCGGAATCAACCGGATAGGCACGGCTAAAGAGATTCACACCCCAAGGGTGGGCATCGGAAGGAAGCCCGTTGGTGGTGTCTAATCCTGCCATGGCCAAGGAATCGTGTTGGACAGAAAGTTCGCCGGTGTAAACCAAGATGCGAAAGACGCCCGGGCCCCAACCGTTGTCGGTGTTGCCGTCGGTGAATCGCAAGGCGAGGGAATTCGATTCGTTCTGACCGAGGAATGGAGTAAGATCGACATCGTAGTAATCTTTGTTGCGGGTGTGGGTTCCATCGTAAGGAATCAAGGAATCAGCAAAGACCTCGTCGGCAGTAAGGATTTCGGTGTAATCACCAGCCCCACCGGTGGTCACGCTGATATTGAAGATCGCAGGCCCCCAGCCGTCGTCGGGGGTGCCATCTTCAAAGAGTACGAAGATCTCGTTAGGATCATTATCTTCCAGGTAACTGGAAAGATCGATGGAATAGACGTCATTATTACTGCCGTCATGGATATCTTCACCGAACATCTCCATAGAATTAAGGACCTCTTCATACTCAATGAAGTAGCCGGCGAGGGAAACAACAAAGTTGTTCTGCATATTAATGTTGAGAGTGGCCTCGGTGAGATCGTCGGGAAGATCAAGGATGTAACTTAGGCTTCCACTGCCATCGACAAAACGAAAACTGCCCGCATTGGCACTGCCGTTGTCTTCAAAGATGTACTCTTCGTCGCGGTCGCCCCCGGGTTGAAAATCGAGAACGGTTTCCATATCCCGGTTGGTGGAGATGGAAGTGACGAAATCACCTTCCATGTTAATCAAGGCTTTAGCTTCGGTGAGGTCCTCTTCGAAATCAAATTCGTAGATGAAGTAGCCATCCCCATCGGCATAGCGGTGGCCAGCGCCGCTGAGGCTGCTTTGGTGATCGATCAGGTACTCATCTTCGGCGTCGGTGTTGGTGCGGAAATCAGCGAGAATTTCGGCGTTTTCATCGTTCAAGTTTGGAGTTGGGAGATCTTCATAACGAACCATCTCACCGCTGAAGATAGAAATGTTCCAAATGGAAGGGCCCCATCCATCGCTGGGGGTACCATCGGTAAAGCGAACGTGGATGATGTTATCGGGGATGGTTTCAAGGAAGGAGGTGAGATCCACTTCATAGACGTCGCGATTACTGCTGTCGTGAACATCCTCACCGAACATATCCATGGAGTTCAAGACTTCGGTGTAGGTATCGCCGAAATCGTTGGAGATTTCAACGACAAAGTTGTTTGACATGTCAATCCCCATTTTGGCCGAGGTGAGATCATCTTCCAAGTCGAATTCATAGATTAACTCAGCATTCCCATCGACGAATCGGTAATCGTCACGCGGTTCGTTGGGAGAATCGCCGATGATCTCGAAGATGTAGTCTTGATCATTTTGTTGCAGTTGAATGTCCAGATAAGTAGTGATATCCGAATCATCAATGAACTCTACTTCTTGATCATAAAAACGAAGTGGACTGTCAATCCATTCGGTGAAAGGACCGAATTGCACTTCCTCCGAGTTTCCATCGGCATAGTTAAGAGTGATAGATTTAGATAAATCAGTCACCCCGCCTTCAGGGGAAAGCAACGCGAGATACAAGGCGGTGTAGTTACCGGAAGAGACTTCGAAGGTTTGACCATCCACCAACACGCTGTCCAATTCCTCTGATTGCAGGACACCATACATGAAGGAATTCACACCATCGACCACGGGATAGGCAGAGCCGTCCTCATAATCCGCGGGGAGGGTGGTGGAATCGAGATAGTTGTCGTCCTCGGCGAGGGGATCGGTCAACCCCGGTGGTGATTGAACAAATGCATCTTGATCAAAGAGGCTCCCGAGATCCACATAACTTTCCTCCGCGAGACATGGCATCACCGCCAGTGTTCCTACGAAAATACTGCATAAAATACGTTTCATACTCATACAACTCTCCTTTCAGGAAAAGAATGTTATTAAAGACGTGCTTATCACGCCTTATCTTGCTTTCATGACATTCAGGCAAAATATTTTGGCTCATCACAAAAGTGAGTACTTTTTTTGGGGAAACCGCCTTAGGGATGTGTTTCGCTTGTCTCCGCGCGGCCTTAAGGGCTGCTTGCTCCGAAAGCCGCTCCACACAAGCCCCT
>CAYQOX010000066.1:0-2446 GCA_964419335.1 uncultured bacterium
GCGGAGACAAGCGAAACACATCCCCAAGGCGTTTTCCCCAAAAAAAAGTACTCACTTTCGTGATGAGCCGATATTTTTTTCTTTTTGGACGATTGTCCAAATTTATTTCCCATGTTCTTGATTCATGCGATACACAAACGCAAGCACTTCGGCGACGGCTTTATATAAATCCGGAGGAATCGTATCCCCTAGATCAATCTTGGACAAAATTTCGAGCAAATCCCGATCCTCATACAAAGGAATATCATACTGCTCCGCGATCTCTAAAATTTTTTCCGCAACAAACCCTTGTCCCTTCGCAACCACCACAGGCGCCCTATCTTCCCCTTGTTTATATCGTAAGGCCACCGCTTTATTAGGCTTATTAAATTCCTCACTCATCGGTTCTCATTCACGTCAAGCAATTTCAAAGGATAAATGCAGCCGCGACCGCAACGCATGCTGAGCCGCCAAACGTACATTCCGATCAGGATCCCGCAGAAAGGGCATCAAGGCTCGTAAATCCTCCTCCGTCCCCTTCAAACCGATCCCTTTCACCGCCATTTTACGCACATTGGCACGCTTGTCATTGGCGGCCTGGCGCAGGGTTTCTACCATATCCGGCAAATCGGTCTCTCCAACGACCCACAAGGCGCTGGCCTTGGTGCGTTCATCCTCCTCTTCCAACATTTCTTTCAATTCCCCTTCGTACTCCTTGAAACCCCAATTGATCAACTTCGCCAATGAATTAGCTTTTAAACGTAGTTTATCCGATTGCGCTCCTTTTTTGGCAATCTCAATCATTTTCTCATTGTCCGGTTTCTCTTCTGGAAGCAACTCAACCGCGTTGGCTCGCACCCGAGGATCCGAATCATCGAAAAAAGGTTTTAAAAGTTTAAAACGGGTTTCATCATCCTTAATCCGCTTAAATCCCATAATCGCGGTCGCCCGCACCTTCTTATTCGGGTCTTGGGAAAGACGGCGGTAATCGGCCATCGCTTTTCCCAACTCTTCCCCCTCCAACAATTTCAAATACTTAATGCGGTCAGACTCATCGGGAGATTCAGATAAGTAAGCGATTTCCTCAAAAAAGTTGGGTTTCATTTTTTTGAGCGAGTCTAAGATTTTCATACGCCGTGCATGGTGAAATTGATCAAATTGATGCAACAGACTATCCTTCATGATCTTGAACATCGTGCTGATCACCCCTTGGCGCACTTTTTTCTTCTTACTGCGGGTCAGATGGGAAATCTTTTCCAAAATTGAAAGGTCCCCTTTCTTTTGCAAATACCGCAGGGTCGCCAAAAGTACTTGCTCATCGGTCTCGGTTAAGTATTCAAAAACTTCGTTACGTAAACCCAGATTCTCACTCTCTCCTAAGATTTTAAGCACCCGAATCCGAATGCGGGTATCATCCAACTGCAAGCAACGCAGTAAGAAGGATAAATTTTGTTCCGCCCCCACGGCTTCCATAAGATCAAAAAGAACAATCCGCTCGGGGGGATTCATATTCTTTATTAATCCTTGAAACTCCACCAACAAACGATAATGCTGCAAAACAAATGCCACCTTGACAAAATCATCCCGGGATAATTTCCGGATCGCGTTCAAGTGATAATTCACATTGTCGCCGCTGTTGCGTACCGCTACCGCCAAAAACCCGGTAATGCGCTCTAAAATCTGCTCATTCTTTTGCAAGAGCCCACGATAGAGCACATCTAACGAACCTTCTTTTTGATAGCGGATATATTGCTCATGGAGTAAGGTATATTGAGGAAGGTCAAGATTGAGATACATCTCCCAATACAAATCTTCATCAAGGGGAGCCAAGAGAAACAAAAACTGGATGGCCTGAAAACGAGGAGAGCGTTTCGAAGTATACAAAATATTATAAAGAGACTGCATGGCGTCTTGGACTTCTTCTTGCTGAAGTTCTCCCCGATCTTTCCGCTTCTTCGCATTTTCTATAATGCGCACCATGCTGTGCTTGGTTTCATCGTTGACGTTCTGATGGTAATCCTCAATCCCCGCAATCAACAATCGTACAACGTCCAAGCGGCCGCTTTTGGCAATTAAACGGATCACCCCCACCCGCACCTGCCACATGGGGCAGGATAATTCATTCACCAAGACATCAAAAACGATTTCCTGATTGTCGAGCACCTCCCATGCCCGCTCCCGCATATCAATATTATCGCTCGCCAGCATCCACAGCAATAAACGATAATTCCATTGGTTTTGCTTAGGAGATGAAATCGCATCCAGAGCTTCCCAACGCTTTTCTTCCCCATATTTACCAAACAAGGTTTGAGAAATGCGGTCGGGCTTTCCCGTCACGGTGAAGGGCAAATCGTTTTTATTTCCAAATGGAAGCTTCAAGATCCAATCCTCATAACAATCAAATGGTTATAGACTTTTACACCATCGTATACCAACCATCAGGCCGAAGCAAAACCCTTTTCCCCCT
>CAYQOX010000066.1:2546-18579 GCA_964419335.1 uncultured bacterium
AAAAAAACTCTTTATTATTCCTCGACCACAAAACAAGAAATATGTACTAAATATTTTATCAAAATAAAAAAATCAAGAAAATCGTAAGTTTATTTTACTTTTATTTTCACTTTTCCCCTTAATTTCAAGAGACTTATAAAAAGAAATATATTAATTCGAAAAAATATTAATGCAATTTTCGTGCTAATTAAAGACTTTTCACAAAAAAAACACCACTCTTTGTTATCGTATGTTACATTATTTTTCTTTTTTACCCGTAAATTATAATAAAACAGTTACGAAACAAGCCTTTTAAAATAGAAAAATGTAAAGGAAAGGAATAATTAGGAAGAAAATGGGGAGAAAATTTTACGCGATCAAAGGAATCTGCCTCCTGCTTTTGCCTCAACCCTTCCATTTTGACCAACATAAAATCCAACAAAAGACCAAATGAGACCAAACGAAGAGCAGGGTTCACCGCCTTGAGCGGGAGTTCGAGGAAGAACTAGACCGTGCAGGCGAAGTCGCCGGTGAACTCGATCGCGAAGTGCGCGGACTTGAGAAAGAACCCGAAGAACGCGGCGCTGAGGTCCGTGGTGCCACACTCCGCGTCGGAGAAGAGCGGAAAGAACTCGTACCCTGCGTGCGGCTCGAACTTGAAGAAGGAGAACTGCGAATACTGTTGAAGGGAGAAGAACTCCCGCGCGGGGCCGAGAAGGTACGGCTCGGCGGTGTACTGAAACGGCTGCTGGAAGAGGAACGGCTATCCCGCAATGGCGAATAACTCGGCGCTTGCACCTGGGTGCGTAACGTCCAAGACCCTGTATTGGGTCGGCGCTCTGCCTCTATATTGGGCGTACGGGATTCTGAAGTTGCGGTACGCCGCTCTACTTCCTCGTTCGATTGATAATAACGAGGCTGAGGGGTATCTGGACGCCGTTCAGGAAACATATTGTTATCCACATTCGGCGTACGATAGACTTCTTGTCGAGTTTCGGTTTGTGGGGCGCGTTGGTTCGAACTTACGTTCGACGAACGCGACGAACGCGGGGGACTCGATTGAGCCGTAGAACGAGCACTCTGTTGCTGGGATAAACCTCTCCCATCTTCGAAAAAGGAAGAAATAATCGGCCGCTGAAACCGCTGGACGGTGGCTCTCTCATTCCTTTCAGTGGCAGAACTCTCCTGACTCCGTCGCTGGGTATAACTGGAATTTCGGCGAATCGGCTGAATAACGTTTTTTCGCCTCGCCTCCTGAGATTTTGAGTAAGTTGGAGACATTCGCTCTTCACTTCGGCGCGAACGGGTTTGAGGGCGGCTATAGCGATCCGCATAATATTGTCGATCATAATGGTGCTTTTTCCAATAATTACGCCAGTAAAACCGACTATTCCAACGGCTATGCCACCAAAAAGAGCTGTAATAGGGACGATGATAATAGGGCCAATGATAAGGCCATGAAGAGTAGGCGATGCTTATTCCATAGGGGTAGGAATAATAAGAGCCGAAGTAATAGCCATAGTAAGGGGTTCCCCAAAATGGGTTATGATGAATAGCCGCCGTGGTATAGGGATAATAATCATAATACCAATAGTTATAGTAAACGACCGGACTATAAGGCTGATAGACGACGGTTCTATCCGTAACATAATAGGGATAGCCCCAAGGATTGTAATCAGAATAATAATCGGGAGAAGGATGGTAGTGATTGTGCTCATGGTAGTGGTATTCTACCGTAGAGGACTCCACTTGCTCTGAACTCTCCATGTGCGCAAGGGCTGCTTGATCAAGGGGATCGATGCTATCACTTTCTTCAATATAATTATTCGCCGCCTGTTCAATTCCATCTTCCGGGGGTGGCGGCATTTCGTCCTGGAGTTGAGAATCGCGATCGGCTTGAGTCCCATAATATCCCGCATCATGGATAGGGACATAGTAATAATTCTTTGTCGTGCAATTGGAAAGAATCAGCGCTACGAAAGCGCTTCCTATCAATATGAGCCCCTGTTTCACGATTCTTTCCTCCTTGTCTCATCTAAACCCCGTTTCTTCCTATCATTGTACCATAATCAACGCAAAAAAGAGATTCATTCTAAATAGAATATCGATCGAAAAAATCGTTTGGCTAAGTTTAAGAATAAAATTTTGGGTTTCCCTTTCAAATCCATAACGCTTCTCTATCTTGCCACAAAAACCTTTCCCTTGACGATCTGCCCCGCCACCGATAATGTATCAATCTTCTCTGGCTTTTCCAAAGGCATAAAACGGTCTACAATCTCTCTTTTGTAGAAAAAGATGATTGTTCATATCCACAATTGCAAAAAACGATAAAACAATATAGGCATCATGAAATTATCCTACTCCTGGCTATGCGAACTGATTGAAGACTTACCCGATCCCTATGAAGTCGCGGATGTATTAACGATGCGCGGCTTCGAAGTCGAAGAAGTTTTCTCCCCCGGCGAACCGATCAAAGACCTCGTCGTGGCCAAAATTGAAGAATTAAAACCACACCCCAATGCTGACAAGTTGACTTTATGTCAGGTCACCGATGGCTCGCAAGAATACGAAATTGTCTGCGGCGCGAATAATATGAAAGCAGGCGATCATGTGGCTCTGGCCTATATCGGAACCGAACTGCCCATCGGGTTAAAATTAGAAAAACGGAAAATTCGCGGCGTTTATTCCCAGGGGATGCTCTGCTCGGATAAAGAGCTCAATCTAGGCGATGATCATAGCGGGATCATGATCCTGCCGGAAAGTTACCGAATTGGCTCGCGTCTGATCGACGAAATGGGCATGAATGATACGGTCTTTGACATTAATATTACGCCTAACCGTCCCGATGGCCTGAGCGCCATCGGCATCGCCCGCGACTTAGCCGCCGCCTATAAGAAAAAACTCAAGATGCCGGATTGTTCTCCTCTCGAGCCCGAGATGGAGGAAGATTACACCCCCTCGGTCGAGTTAAAAGACGGTGACCTTTGCCCCCGGTATACCGCCCTGGTAATCAAAGATATAAAAATTGGTCATTCGCCCGAATGGCTCAAAACCCGCCTGGAATCTTGCGGCATACGCAGTATCAACAATGTCGTCGACGCCACCAATTTGGTCCTATTAGAACTCGGGCAGCCGCTACACGCCTTCGATCTGGATAAACTCAAGGAACACCGCATCGTGGTTCGCCGAGCGAAAGCCGGCGAAGTCATCAAAACCATTGATGAGGAAGAACGTAAGCTGGATGAGGATATGCTGGTCATCGCAGATGCCCACGTCCCCTGTGCCGTAGCCGGGGTCATGGGGGGATTCGATAGCGAAGTGAGCGAGCAAACCACCTCTATCCTTCTGGAAAGCGCTTATTTTGATCCAGCTTCCGTTCGCAAAACTTCAAAACGCATGGGGCTGTCCAGCGAGGCTTCCTACCGATTTGAACGGGGTGTAGATTTTAATGGGGTGATACCCGCTTCCTATCGCTGTGCGCATCTGCTCCGAGAACTCGCTGGTGGAAAAATCGCAGGAAAAATGGGCGTAGCCGATACCCCAGACCAAACCCGGCTCGAAGCCCTGCGCGGACGTCAGATGAAACTGCGTTATGCCTATTGCGATCGCCTCTTAGGCCAGACAATCCCTCCCCAAGAAATTGCAGAAATCTTTGAATCTCTTCAATTTAAAATTGAAGATACGACCGAAGAAGGCCTTCTTTTGCAGATCCCCTCGTTTCGTCTGGATGTGGAACGCGAAGCCGATCTGGTGGAAGAAGTGGTTCGCTGCTATGGATACAACCGCTTTTCTCCCACTTTGCCAAAGGCCCCTATCCAGGCGCCCGAATTGCAGGAAATCGACCGCACCATGAGCGCCCGGCTTCGCCGCTTGCTGGCTCATGCCGGGTTGGATGAATGTGTAACCTATAGTTTTCATGATGTGGACGCGATGAAGAAATTCCCTCCCGAGGATGTTTCCTACAACCATGACGTGACTACCATGCAAAATCCATTGAATGTGAATGAAGCAGTGATGCGTACCACGCTTATGCCCTCCTTGCTGCAATGCGCCAAGCGGAATGTTGCCCGCGGCAACGAGAATTTCGGCCTCTTTGAAATGGCACGTACCTTCCTTCCCGATGGGGATGAACATCGCGAGGATTGGAAACTGGGAGCAGTTATCGTTGGAAAACCCAACACCAACTGGCGCGATCATAAATCCGAGATGGATTTTTTCGATCTCAAAGGCATTATGGAACAATTGATGACTCTCTGCGCCCTAGGGAAATATAAATTCACCCCCCCACCCGAGTGTCTTCATCCCAAACGGGGAGGATGGCTCCAAGCGGGAAAAACCACACTAGGTTATATGGGTGAACTTCATCCCTCGCGGGGAGAAGAGTATGAACTCCCAGGGCGGGTACTGGTTTTTGAAATCGCGATGAAACCCTTATCCGATGCTTTCCGCAATTATCAGGTTCGCTTCAAACCTTATTCGGTTTATCCGGCGATGACCCGCGATCTTGCCTTATTGATCCCGGAAGGGGTTCCCGCGCGAAAAGTGGAAAATATTATTCGTCAAGAAAGCGGTGAACTCCTGGAAGATTTCACATTATTTGATTATTATCGAGGAAAGCAAGTCGCCAAAGGGTATGTCAGCGCGGGTTTTCGGATGGTCTTCCGTTCACCCGAACGAACATTGAAAGACGAAGAAGTTGATCAGCGGGTCGAAAATATTTTAGCGAAGCTTAAGAGCGAACTGGATGTACAACTTCGCTCATAATTAAGTCACTACAACGGTAAAAACAAAGTCAATTGAGGTTGAGGCATGAATATTGAAAATCTAATGGAAATCCTGGAAAACTTGGATGGCCGGGTGGAAGAGTTGGTAGGCAAAGTCCAAGAAATGAAGACAAAAAACGAGGAACTGATGGCGCGGCTGGATGAAGAAATGAAACGCCGCGAAGAAGCAGAACAAAATCTCCAATCCGCTCAAGAAAATAAAAACGAAGTGCGCGAGCGTATTCAATCCATTATCTCGAAAATCGAAAAAATGGAATCGTGAATTTCGCCGCGTAGATTCGAATTGAAGGAGGAATCTGCGCTATGCCCACGGATTCCGACATAATCAAAATTGAAATCTTGGGGACTTTGCTCCAATTGCGCGGCGGCGAAAATGAGAAAGAAGTGCTGCAAGCGGCGGAAGAAGTGCGCGAACGGGTTAACACCTTGCACGAACGCGCCCCAACCGCCCCCTCTCTGCAGATCGCCTTGCTCGCCGCCATCAATCTCGCTTATGAATTGCACCAGCAATCTGGAGTTGATTCCAACGAGTTGGATGCAGCGCTTCATAAAGCGAATGAGATTTTGGGGAAAACCGAATCCGCTTCGACTTGAAATCGTTCCCAAGTTGCGTGGGCTGGCAGAAACCTAGAACCATCCCCATGGGCTTACCATGCACAAGAATCCACACGCGGGCTTACGCATCCTTTCTCTGAACTATGAATTCCCGCCGATCGGGGGCGGCGGCGGAAACGCCCATCAGAATATCCTGCGCCAGTATACCCAATTTCCCGACTTCGACGTCACCTTGCTTACAACCTCGATTGAAGCCGATGTATCCATAGATCATTACGCCGACAATGTGAGAATCATCTTTCTCCCGCAAAAAAAGCGCGATTTATTATACTGGCGGCGCTCGGAAGTGCTCTCTTATCTCTTTAAACATTATGGCTTTCTGCGCGACCATCTTCAAAAGTATACGTACGATCTTTGCCATGTCTTTTTCGGATTTCCCTCAGGTCCACTCGCCTGGTGGTTTAGAAACAAGTTTCCCTCTATTATTTCTGTACGTGGTTCCGATGTCCCCGGGTATAACAAACGTTTCAGCCAGGATTACATGCTGCTCGCGCCCCTGTTGAACCGCATCTATCACCAGGCTCAAGCCGTAGTGGCCAATAGCCGCGGATTGAAGGAGCTCTTCGAAACCCATTACCCAGACTTACAAGCCCGGGTCATCCCCAACGGTGTCGATCCCGAATTCTTTCAACCTCAAGAGCATCAAAATGAGCGCCTGCAATTGGTCACCATCGCTCGCTTCATTCCCCGCAAAGGACTAGACGTGTTGATCAAGGCCTGTGGTCTCTTGCTTCGCATGGGGTATGAATTCGACTGTCATTTCATTGGCGAAGGACCCGAAGAAAATCGATTAAGACAACTCACACGCGAAGAAGGGATAGGCGAAAAAATTCGTTTTCATGGCATGATGGAACGTTCCCAACTCGCTGCTTTCTTACCCACCTGCGATGCCTTTGTTCTACCCTCCCATGCGGAAGGGATGCCCAATGCGGCTTTAGAGGCGATGGCTTGCGGGCTGCCTTTGATACTAACCGATACCGGCGGCAGTCATGAATTAATCCAAGAAAATGGCCTCATCATCGAGAAAAACAATGTGCAAGCTCTGGCGAATGCCCTACGCATTCTATTCGATGATCCTTCACGAGGTATCCGCTGGGGTCAGCAATCCCGCGCCCGGGTGCAACATTTTTCCTGGCTGCAGGTCGCCCAACAGTATAGAAACCTGTATTATAAATGTGTGCAATTCCAGAATAACAATTCATAATTATGGACATTTGTATAGACCATCATGTACGAATGGCTGAAAAAGCGGGACCGCGCCATCGCGGATCGTACCGCTGACGATACAACCTATTTCGAACTCTCTCCCACCCGGATCAGCCTCACCCGGGTACTCTTCCCTTTGGCAGAGAAGAACCTGCGCGGAGGGAGGTGTCTCGATGCCGGCGCGGGACGCATGGCCTACGCACAGGTTTTACGCCCGTGGGTGGACGAGTATATTTCCATGGATATCACCTTTCGCGAGGGAATCGATATTATGGCTTCCGCCATAGAGATGCCTTGGCGCGATCAGTCATTTGATCGTCTCTTTTGCAGCCAGGTGCTCGAACATGTCCCCGACCCCCAACGCGCCTTGCAGGAAAGTTTCCGTTGCCTTAAACCGGGCGGTGTGATCCTGATCAGCGTTCCCCATCTCTCTTATTTACACAACGAGCCCAATGACTATTATCGCTTTACCCATCATGGTCTGCGCACCCTGCTCACTAACGCCGGCTTTAGTGAGATAGAAATCCATGCCGCCGGGGGATTACTCTCTTTCTTAGGACATATCCCCTCGGTGCTGATGAAATCCCTGTTTTTTTCGATCCCAGTGCTCGGTACAATGATGTTTTTTATCAATCGTTATTATTCTCGTTTTATCTCCTGGCTGGATGAGCGAGTCGAACGAAAGAAAATCTATGCACTTAACTATGTCGCGGTAGCCCGCAAACCAAAATCATGATGAATCCCCCAAAACATACATCCATCACCCGCCGCGAGGGCACGATCGCGGCCATCCTGTTCTTCGCGATCTTCGCGATACTTTGTTCCGAATTAGGGGCGCCTGGAGTCACCTGGGACGAGGCCTATCCCAACTTTCCCTGCGCGAAGAATCAAGCCTATTGGTTCTCACATCTCTTTACGCTTGAGGCTCCTTTTGCAAAAGAAACCATCGATCAATACTGGCAAACCACCTCGGATCATCCCTCGCTTCCCCGCACCATTGCGGGGTTTTCCTACCTGCTCTTTTCGCCCTGGATGGATGAAATCATCGCCCTGCGCCTACCCTCGGCGTTCTATTTTTCCCTGCTGGTGGCCAGTATCTATTTATTTTTACGTCTCTTTCTTGATCGTGCAGCCTCTTTGGCGGGCGCACTGTCTTTACTGTTCATGCCCCGGGTGTTCGGACACGCGCATATCTTCAGTTTGGATGTTCCCATCATGTGCTGGTGGTTTTGGGCGGCCGCGAGCGGGTACTTAGTCATGCGCGGGACCTTTCCGCCTTGGGTCTTTGGGCTGGCCTATGCCATCGCTTTCACGACGAAACTGCATTCTGTATTTCTCCCTTTCCCTTTATTAACCTGGGTAATAATCCACGGCTGGTGGCTGCACCGCCGTGATAAAGATTATTGGCTGCGACTGCTTTGGGGAATCTTATGGGCGGCGATGCTCACGCCGATCCTCTACATCGGGCTGCAGCCGTGGCTTTGGCATGATACCATTCCCCGTATTCTAGAACGCTTCTTTGAACTCGCGAAAAAATCGACTGTAAATCCCATAGGCTTGTTTTATTTCAAAGAACGCTACCTCAACAACACCCCCTGGCATTATCCCTTGGTCATGCTCTTCTTTACTTTACCTTCTTTCATTTTTCTTCTCACGCTTCTGGGTTTTCTAGCACCCTGGAGCCACACTCCTGAAGCGAAGTCCGACAAAGAAGTTGGGTATACGACCTTCCTCTTTCTGCTGTTTCATTTTCTCACCCCGATTACCATCATCCTGCTGCCCTTGGCACAGGGTTATGATGGATGCCGCTTGTTTCTCCCCGCGTTTCCCTTCATCGCCTGCCTCGCTGGCTGGGGTTACCGGCTGCTGGCGGATTACGCGCAAAAGAAATTCCCGCTGCAAATCGTGCATATCTTGCTTTTTGCATTCTTAATCCTCCCTCCGGTCTATACCTATTATTCCATCCATCCCTTCTATCTCGCCTATTACAACCCGATAGCCGGCGGGGTTTCCGGTGCCAAAAAACTCGGGATGGAAACCACCTACTGGTGCGACGCTCTCACCCTAGAATTCGTAAAGCAAGTCGATGAGATCATCCCCGAGGAAAAAACCTTAAAGCCCGCGAGTATGTCTTTCTCGGTAATCGAGTATTATCGCGAGCGTGGACTTCTCCACGCGGACATCGCAGACCCCGGGGATTATTACCTGGTTCAATTTCGCCAAGGGATGTTTTCCCGCATGGAATGGTACCTCACCCGGTATAAAAAGCCGCTCGCTTCCGTACGTGTTGATGGCGTGCCTTTATTCGCTCTGTACGAAGGCGATGAATGATGTAATCTGTGTGGTTGTTTCAGGTGAAAACGGGAGGCCCCCGTCTCCGGAGTGGGAATCACGGATACGATGGTGGACTTCATTCCTGAAAGATCGGGCAAACATTAGATAATTATCTTGCTAAAATGCATTCAGGTATTAAAATACTACAATGAAACGATTGGAGTCATAGACCATGCAAAACTTATTAAATTTATCGGAAGCCACATCCCTGGCTTTTCATAGTGTCGCGGTTCTGGCGGCGAGTGAAGACCAGTTAATCCGCACTCATGAGATCGCGGAAATCCTGTTGGTGTCTGAACACCATTTGCAAAAAGTGCATCAGCGCCTCACCAAAATGGGGATTCTGCGGGCGGTGCGGGGCCCCAAAGGCGGCTTTACTCTCACCCGCCCCGCCGAAGAGATTACCCTGCTGGAAGTCTATGAAGCCATGGAAGGAAAGTTGGAGCCCAATCGCTGCATCTTGGGACGCAAAGAATGCATGCGTCCTGAATGTATCCTGGGTTCACTTGTTGATAATGTAAACAACCTGGTGATGGGATTTTTCCAACAAGTGACTCTCGACCGGTTGGCAAATGAAGGTTTTGATCAGGTCATTCCTCTGGAGTTGGAGAACATTCAATGATCCTGACTCAATGGCTGCAAAATCTACATCGCAATTGGTTTCAAGAGGTCAAGGAGAACGCCGCCTATCGGGACAACGATATTGCGATCTTGGAACGCTTCATCGGGGTCTATTGCCGCAAGCATCATGGACGCAGTCGGAAAGAGCCTTTATGTCCGGAATGTCAAGAATTATTCGAGTATGCCATTGAACGGCGCAAGCATTGTCCCTATGATCCCAAACCAGCGTGCAAGAATTGTCCGACGCATTGTTATCGACCCGCTTACCGTCAACAAATCCGCGAGATCATGAAATTCTCGGGGATGTATTATGTGAAGCGTGGCCGCATCGATTGGCTTCTTCGCTACTTTTTAAATAATAATAAATTAAACGAGTAATTAAGGAGAACGAGCCCGATGATGATTCAAGCTCATGATCTGGTATGTGATATTTTTCAAAAGCATCCGGAGGCGTTTGATGTTTTTGAACGCCATGGGATGTGTGCCGATTGCAAGCAATCGCCCCCGCCCGTGACGGTATCCCATTTCGCGAATAAACACTGCAATGGGAATGTCGAAGGGTTCTTACATGAATTAAATCAACACCTGCAAGGGTAATTTTATCTTTCCCCTTTTTCTCTCCCATCTTCTGCTTGCATTTTGAGTATTTTTTCTTTAACTTACAAAGAGTTGTAAATGGTTTGTAAAAGAGCCTGCCGCCAAAGGCAGGCTCACTCTCTATTCCTATACGAGAGAAGAACGAAAGGAATATCATGGTTGACGAATTAGACTTAATTTCTGAAAACGAGAACTGGGTAAACTCGACGTTAGAAGAAATGAGTTTACAAGAAAAAGTGGGGCAATTGTTTTGCGTTTATATTTCGGATCAATTATTACCCCAAGAACAAATGCATGAATATCACGAGCGTCTCTACGAAGAAATCATAAACTATGCTCCCGGGGGGTATTATATAAACCGGTATTATATTCCTAGCACGTGTTATTTAATTAATTTAATGCAGGAGGCTTCAAAGGTGCCGCTCTTCATCGGCGCCGATATGGAATACGGCGCCGGAAGCGGTCTGGGAGGACGCATTGCCTATGGGTTAACTCAATTCCCGCCACCCATGGGAATCGGAGCGACCGGCTCAAATAATTATGCCTACCAGATGGGGTTGTATACAGGTTGTCAAGCGGAAATGATCGGTGTAAATCTCATCTTCGCGCCGGTGCTGGATATCAATAATAATCCCGACAATCCCATTATTAATATACGCTCTTTCGGTGAAACCGCAAAGGAGGTATCCCGGTTGGGCTTAGCGTATTTTGAGGGGCTTGACAATTGTGCAATCCTGAGTTGTGCCAAACATTTTCCCGGCCATGGAAATACCAAAGTGGACACGCATTTAAAATTAGCAACGATCAAGTCCACTAAGAAAAATCTTGAAGCCAATGAACTTCTCCCTTTTAAGCAAGCGATCAAAAAAGGGATCCAGGCGATGATGCCCGGTCATTTGGTCGTGCCTGCATTGGATAAGGAGAAAAATCCTGCCTCCATGTCGTATCCCATCCTAACGAAACTCTTACGGAAGGAAATGGGTTTCGATGGACTGATTATAACCGATGCCTTGCTCATGGGAGCGATTACGAGCTTGTACAGTCCCGGCGAAGCGGCCGTCAAGGCTTTTAAGGCAGGCGCCGATGTCCTTTTGATGCCGCCTGATTTTCCTAAAGCCTATGAAGGCGTGCTGCAGGCAGTTGAATCGGGTGAAATCACCGAGGAACGTTTAGATGAATCGGTTAAACGTATTTTATCAACCAAAGAGAGTTATGGAATCAATGAGCCTGAGATGTTTCACGAAAGAGATATGATTAAACTCCAAAATTTCACCCTCCCTGACAATATGAGTTCTAACATAAGTCGTGATACGGTGACTTTATTGCGGAATAATGAAGAGCTACTTCCCATGTTGATGGATGAGCCACTTGCGCTGCTGCTCATGACCGATGCGACAAACAGTCATTCGATTCCCGATGATTCACTGTATCAGGCTATCAGTACCCGAAATAGCTATACATTTTATGAATTGCTCACGACCACTCATCCAAAAGAAAAATTTAATGCGACGAAAAAGATCATCGAGGACAGCAAAATCATCATCCTTGCCTTGAATTTACAAGTCATCCCAGAAAAAGGGACTGTAGATCTCCCCCCTATCTTCGAGGAATTTATTCATTCCTCGCTGCCCGAAAAAGAAGATATCATCGTCCTGTCTTGCGGCAGTCCTTACTTGATCAAACGTTTCAGCGATTATGGGGCCTTTCTCTGCAGTTTTGGGTATTATGATTATCTCAACGAAGCCGTGGCTGCGATTCTCTTTGGCGAGAGCATCCCTCACGGCCGCTCGCCGGTCACGATTCCCGGATATGCAAAGGCGGGGGATGGACTCAGTTTTTGACATCGGATCAATCCAGGGAAGGTCTTTCCTCTTCCACCAAGAGATGCTTGTTTAACCAGTCGACAACCATGTCGGTCATGCTGGGGTCATACACATGGCCGCCCCCCAGTTTCATGCAATAAGCGAGGTTTTCTTGAGCCCCTGCGCTTTGATATTCCGGCTTAAGTTGCTCATAGAGTTTGCTGGCATAGATAGGATCGGCGCGGTTATCTTTTTCGCCCGTAATCATTAACAAAGGTTTAGGGGCGATTTTGTTAATATAATTAAGGGGCTCATATTGGGTGATGAGGGATGAGTTCTTCAAGCCACGAAATTCCACAAGACTGGTGATTTTACAGACAGGAAGAATGGCCACAGCACAGCGCAGACGACGCTCATGCTTTAGCGCGTACATGGCGTGCATTCCGCCCCAGGCCAAGCCAATCACGGCGATTTTCGCGGGATGGGCGATGCGTTTATTGATCAGAAATTCAAAGATTTTAGAGAAATCCGTAATGGCACCAGCAAAAGGGTTTTGTTCCTTGTGATGGATTATTTTCATTAAATTCTCTAAAGCAGGGCGGTTTTTATCGACCCGGCGTTCTCCATGGGCCCGTAAATCGACAGAGAATAAATTACAGCCCAATTCCTTAATTGCTTCCGCCAACCCCACGTAACGCCCTTGAAAAACCTGGTTGCGGGAGCCATTGAGGGCGTGGAAATAGACCACCGTAGGGGTACTTCGTTCTTCATGAGAAGGACGGGATAATAAACAATGAATCGTAGGACTTACGCCGCGTATGGTTACCGGGTAAATATTTAACCCCATCGATATTTCACCTGCTCGGTATACTCCTGAGATATTTTTTATCTACACCCAAAGAATACACGATTTCAGTACGCAGGGAAAGAACGCACCTATTCGTAGAAGCCATTCGCGGCTACACTTTTTTACAGAAAACTATAAAGGAGAAAAGGAAGAACGTTTATGTACGAAGAATATAAATACGAAGCCGATTCCATGCATAAACACCTCGAAGAGCTTGGGAGGTATCTTTGACATCGAGGAGAAAGAAAAAAAAGTTCAACTCCTCGAAGAAGAAATGAATGCTCCCGACTTTTGGAACAATCCCCAAGTCGCGCAAGAACATGGCAAAAAAATCAAACGGTTAAAGAACTATATCGAGCCCTACCAGCATCTCAAAGGACAGCTCGAAGATCTCTCCACCTTGATCGAGATGGCAGAAGAAGAAAAAGAAGAAGGCCACGGTCAAGAAATCCAATCCGAAATCAAGGCTGCCCGCAAAGTGCTGGATGATTTTGATTTTCGCTGCATCCTGAGCGGCGAACATGATGACGCCAACTGCTTTGTTAATATCCACCCCGGCGCCGGTGGGACAGAATCCTGCGATTGGGCTTCTATGCTTTTCCGGATGTACATGCGCTACATTGAAAGCAAAGGCTGGAAAGCCGAAGTGGTCGATTTCCTGGAAGGGGATGAAGCGGGGATCAAAAATGTCACCCTCCACGTGAAAGGCGATTATGCCTACGGCTATCTCAATGCGGAAACCGGGATTCATCGCCTGGTACGCATCTCTCCTTTCGATGCCAACAGTCGACGGCACACCTCTTTTGCTTCGGTGCATGTTATGCCGGAGTTGGATGAGCATGTGAATGTTGAAGTTGATGAAAAAGATTTACGCATCGACACCTTCCGGGCCTCGGGGAAAGGCGGCCAGCATGTCAATACAACCGATTCGGCCATCCGTATTACCCATCTCCCCACCAATATTGTGGTTTCTTGTCAAAACGAACGTTCACAGCATCAAAACAAATATACCGCGATGAAGATTCTAACAGCGCGTCTGTATGAACTCATGCGAGAAGAACAAGCAGAAAAGACGGAAGAACTTTCGGGTGAAAAAAGAGACATCGCCTGGGGAAATCAAATCCGCTCTTATGTCTTTCATCCCTACAACCTCATTAAGGATCACCGCACTGGGATTGAGCGAGGCGATGTGCAGAACGTCATGGAGGGGGATTTGGAAGAATTTATTTCCGGTTATTTACGCTCCGCCATTTCGAGCGAGGAGGTTCACGCGAAGGCCAAAGTCGAGGAATAGGATTTAGCGCTACAGCGGGGAGAAAATCGTGGCTGATCAAAGCCGATCCATAGAGGATGCCAATTTACAATGGATACGCGCTTATCACCCGCACCTGCTCTCGACTATAAGCGAAGCAAACGAGGACGCCCCTGAGGAGGTCTATGACACCATAGACCTCTTTTTTGATGATGAGGAATTAGCCCAAAACCCGCCACGGTATGTCGTCTTTTATGGTATGGGACAAGGTGAATGCCTGCGCCGGTTTTACCAAGAACATAAAGAGCATCTCTTCCGCTTCATCCTTATTGAACCCAATCCTGCCCATTTTACTGCCCACATGCAGAAGTATTTGTATTTCTCAATGCTGCAAGAGGAGCGGGTGGAATGGATTGTGGGCGAAGACCATGAGCGCCTCTGCCGGCAGTTAACGCAGGATTATTCCGAGCTGGGCATTTGGGGGCTAAAACTCTTTATCCATACCTATGCGCGGGAAAAAGCGCCTGTCCATTACACCGCTGTGCAAGAGCAAATCAAGGCTATCACCCATTCTGCGTGGGAGAATATGCGCTTGCTGCATGAGCGTGGCCTGCTCATTCAGCATAACATCGTGCGTAATCTTTCCGCGATCGCGCAATCCTTCACGTTGGATTCGTTTTATCAACGTTTATCCCCCTTTCCGGCAGTCGTGGTTGGGGCGGGACCCTCGCTGGATAAAAACATTCATCTATTAAAACACCTACCCGCAAACTTTCTGCTCATCGCGACCGATACTTGTCTGCCCGCTCTTTTGCAGCGGGAGATCCAACCGCATGTGGTTATGAGCTGCGATCCTTTGAAGATGAATGCGCGGCACTTTGATCCGGTTTTCCAGTTAGGATCTATCCTCCTGGCCTATCTACCCGAGGTGAATTATCAAATCTTGGAAAAGTATCCCCAACACACGTTGCGTTTGTGCCTCCATAGTTCTCAATCAAAAACCTTGCAAGCATTTCTTCCCTATTTACAAGGCAAAACCATGTTTCCCCGGCGGACCAATGCAGGGCATTGTGCCCTGTGGCTTGCGCAGCAAATGGGATGCTCCCCCATCGTGCTGGTGGGGATGGATTTGGCCATCCCGAAAGAGGGCTCTTCTCATGCGTTGGAAGCCCAAAATCGCTCTCAGGTGACCGTGGATGAGCCAAGCCAGCGTGCAAGGATTCATGGCGCAGTGGAAATCCAAGAGAATCCCATGGTGCAGGTGCCGGGGTATTATGGCGGGAAGGTTTATACTTTTCCTCATTTTGCCGATACCTTACGAAAAATGGAGCAAGAAATAGCCGGGTATGGTTTAAAAGTAATTAACGCCACCGAAGGCGGAGCCGAGATTCGCGGGGCAGAAGCGATGCCCTTGGAAGAAGCGCTGCGGATTTATCAATCGAACGAGCTCATTCAAGGGCGCTGGCAGGAATTGTTGACGCAACCGCCGATGCCTCCTGTGCGGGAAATGGTGCAAAAGTTGGAGAGCATGAGCCACACACTGGAGAAGAGACGACGCCAAAGCGAGCTCGGACGGCAAAAGATAAAGCAGACCATGGATGCTTTACAAAAGCAGTCCTTGCCGCTAAACCAAGGGAAAGAATATCTCCTCACGCTCGTGCAACGCTGGAAAGCCTTGCTTCATGATCCAGGATTGGATCTTACCATGGATACGGCCTTATCCCGCTGGCGAATCGATACCCAACGAATTCATTGGGACAAGGATATTACTGAGCCTGCTGCCCTTTTTCAGCCATTCGGACGCTTAGAAAAGATGCTCGAGGGGCTGGAGAAGGACATCCAGTTATTTCAACAAATTTACGCACAAAGAAGTCAAACATGGAAAAACGACTTGACATCCACCCCACCTGAGTAATAATGTGTATCATAGGGAAAAAGGGCGATTAGCTCAGTTGGTTAGAGCGCCAGTATCACAAACTGGAGGCCACTGGTTCGA
>CAYQOX010000067.1:0-18564 GCA_964419335.1 uncultured bacterium
ACGCCTGCTTCTTTCAGCAAGCCGGGTTTGCCCGCTTCGCTGGGCAAACAAAAAGGGGACGGATCTATGATTCCGTCCCCTCTTTGGAGAATAGGCCTATAGGATCATGATTACGCTACGCCACGTTCTTTTTCTTTGCTGGCGTTGATGATTTGCTCGGCAATGTTAGCGGGTACAGGTTCATAATGCTCAAACTGCATGGAGAAGTTAGCGCGTCCCGAGGTGATGGTACGTAGTTCGGTGGCATAACCGAACATTTCAGCCAGTGGAACCAAGGCTTTCACTATATTGGCATTTCCGACAATATCCATACCTTGAATACGGCCACGCTTTCCACAAAGGTTGCCATTGACCGAACCGGCAAATTCAGGAGGCGTGGTAACCGCAACCCGCATGACAGGTTCAAGCAGTTGAGGCTTCGCGCGCATAAAGGCTTCTTTAAAGGCTTGGCTGGCGCAGATTTGGAAAGCACGGTCGGAGGAGTCAACATCGTGATGAGAACCATCATTCAAATTCACAATGATGTCGACGACCGGGTAATTAGCCAAAATTCCTTTTTTCATGGCTTCTAAGATCCCTTTTTCCACGGAAGGAATGTAGTCTTTGGGAATCGAGCCACCCACGATGTTGTTGATAAATTCAAAACCATGTCCATGAGGAGCCGGTTCAATGGTAAATTCGACATGGGCGTAATCCCCTTTCCCACCGCTTTGTTTGACATAACGGTGATTGATTTCAGAGGGCACGGTGATGGTTTCGCGATAGGCGACTTGGGGACGTCCTACTTCGGCTTTGACGTTATGTTCCCGTTTGAGTCGATCAATAATAATTTCTAAATGCAGTTCACCCATCCCGGAGATCACAGTCTCACCCGATTCCGTATCGGAAGTGACGATAAAGGTTGGGTCTTCTTCAGCTAATTTAGAGAGACCAATTCCCAATTTGTCGCTGTCGGCTTTGGATTCCGGGTTGATGCTGACAGAGATCACCGGTGCCGGGAATTCAATGGCTTCTAAAAGGACTGGATGGGTAAGATCGCAGAGCGTATCCCCGGTGGCGGCGTCGCTCAGCCCGATCGCGACTCCGATATCCCCGCAGTAAATCGCTTCCCGCTGCTCTTGTTTGTTAGCGTGCATTTGGAGTAGACGGCCAATGCGTTGTTTTTCCCCTTTGGTAGAATTCAGCACATAAGAGCCGGAATTCATGGATCCGGAATAAACCCGAAAATAGACCATCTTCCCCATGTGCTTATCTGAAACGACTTTAAAGGCTAGAGCCGCAAGGGGTGCATCGTCGGAGGGGATACGTTCTTTTTCTTCTCCTTTGTGGAAACCAATCACAGGCGGTAAATCCGTGGGGGAGGGGAGAAAATTGACGATCGCATCGAGCAGGCGTCTGACCCCCTTGTTTTTGAACGCAGAACCACAGAGCACCGGTGTCATGGCACGTGCCAGTGTGGCGCGGCGAATTCCCCCTAACAATTCTTGCTCGGTGATTTCTTCGCCTTCGCAGAATTTTTCGAGAAGATGTTCGTCGATTTCGCTCACTTTTTCGACCAGGTTTTTAAACCATTTATCCCGTTCTTCTTGCCATTCGGAGGGGATAGGTACATCATGGCGCTTTTCTCCTTTTGTGTCGTCATAAATGTGAGCGACATCGTGAATCAAGTCGATAACGCCATGGAGTTCGCCATCTTTCATCATGGGGATGACGATGGGAATGGGGTTGGCGCGCAGCTGATTTTCCATCGATTCCATGACACGGAAAAAATCCGCGCCGGCACGGTCCATTTTATTGACGAAAGCAATCACGGGGACTTCGTATTTTTCGGCTTGACGCCAGACGGTTTCCGTTTGAGGTTCAACACCAGCGACTGCGCAGAACAGGGCAATGGCTCCGTCTAAAACCCGCAAAGAGCGTTCGACTTCAACCGTAAAGTCTACGTGTCCGGGAGTATCAATGATATTGATGCGGTGATCGCGCCAAAAGCAGGTGGTGGCGGCCGAAGTGATCGTAATTCCCCGTTCACGTTCTTGCGCCATCCAGTCCATAACCGCTTGGCCATCATGGACTTCGCCAATTTTATGGGTGCGTCCTGTATAAAATAACATACGCTCAGTGGCTGTGGTTTTTCCGGCATCAATGTGAGCCATGATTCCGATATTGCGGACTTTTTCTAGAGGAACCTTACGTGGCATGTCAATCCTTCCTTTTCTTTTGATTTACTCTATTTTTTATCATAACTAGTTTTTGTTAGCCTTGTATAAAATGAAATCTTTTTTTATACAAACGAAGCCTATTTTTACCGGTTGCAAACGTATTTTTTTACGATCCCGGTTTTCTCCCATTAATATGTCGCGATTCAATGAAATAAATAAAATGAACAAAGTCCCGGTGGGATTGTGAATGAAGTCAGATGATGATTAAAAAATTATTTTCATCCTTATTGCTAAATAAGTGTAGTTGTTTAGGAAAACGATTCATTTCACAATTTTGATTATACTTTTAATAATAACCGCTTATTGCAGGAATGAAACCACATAAATTTAATAATTCTTAATCCCAATTTAAAAAAACAAAATCCACAAGAAAATAAGTATAGAGACGAATTAGTTATAAGTCAAGTATTTTTTTGATTCTGTTAGGCCACAGTGAAAATGTCAGGGTCTAACGCCACATCGAGGATACGAAACAAGGGGATGATCTTTCCCATCCCCTTGAATATATTGGAGTTCGTTTATGGTTCCAATTAACGCTTGGAGAACTGGAAGCGTTTGCGTGCGCCAGGACGTCCGTATTTTTTCCGTTCCACCATACGTGGATCACGGGTTAAGAATCCAGCGCGTTTAAGAGGTACACGGTATTTATGGTCCAGTGTTACCAGCGCGCGCGAGATGCCATGTAACAAAGCCGCGGCTTGGCCGCTCAAGCCGCCCCCGCGAATATTCGCATAAATATCGAATTTCCCCCCTGTATCGGTTATTTCGAAGGGTTGAAGGATCATTCTTTCCAATGCTTTACGCATGAAATAGGAATTCACAGGGCGTCCATTGACATTGATTTCCCCTGTCCCTTGGCGCAAATAGACTCGCGCCACAGATGTTTTTCGTCTTCCGGTTCCGTAGGAAATATAAGGACCTACCATTTTTTTCTGTCCTCCCTTATTTGACCTCATAAGGTTCTGGTTTGCATGATTGATGGGGGTGATCTGGGCCGCGATATACCCGTAATTTTTTAATCATTTTACGCCCTAAGCGGTTTTTGGGGATCATCCCCCACACGGCTTGATGTACAATCTTTTCCGGCTTATCTTTGATTAAAACTTTGTACTCTTCGCGTTTAATTCCACCGGGATAAAGGGTGTGATGGATCATCTCTTTCTGATTCCATTTATTCCCGGTTAAGACAATCTGATCTGCGTTAACCACAATTACGTGGTCACCCGTATCTAAGAAAGGCGTATAAATGGGTTTATGTTTACCGGTTAGCAGACGGGCTACTTGCGTCGCTAAGCGCCCTAAAGTTTTCCCTTTCGCATCCACAAGATAAAACTTATGACTTTTTTGGATTTCCTGTTGAGTTGCAACATGCGTTTTCATCAGTACATATCCTGTTTCCCTATAATTTGTTCCACAGAAAAAAAGATTCTATATTCGACCTACAAATTGGTCAAGGCATCCTTCCCTTTGAGGCTCATGAAACTCATTTTTGCTCAAAAAATCAATTGAACGAGTAAGCAAAAGGGTCTATGATTGAACAAAATAATTTTTAGATTTGTATACATTTATTCCTTTTTGTGATTTAATAATAGAGTTGAGAAGAGTATCGGAATTCAATCTCAATTGGTTATGGGGTTAGTTACATGCCAACCAAGCGTTGTCATATCTGTAAGAAACCTCAATTGATCGAGGAAACCAGTATCTCTTGTTCTCGTTGTGAGGAACGAGAGCTCGATCTCTTGATGAAAGTATATGCCTACATTCATCTGTCGGGTAATACCTACTGTTCTGCCATAGATATTTTAAAAGAAGTAGAGGCTATAAACCATCTCTCAGTCGACCGTACGTTTCTCAATAGTTGGATCATGCGGCAATGGCTGGAAAAAAATGAGCTGGATTCTCTTAAAGTTCCGGATGAAATTAATGAAGAGCTCGATCAGCATGGATTTGTAATAGGTAAATCGCTGAAAAACCTTCTCGATAAGAAAAAGAAGAGTCGACCTCACTACGATCTTGATTCATTAAAGCAATTTAACCGTACGGCTGATGAAGACAAAGATCAAAAGCGCAACCGCATGGCCTATGTGGAGAAGAACCTCCCCTCCGATCATTAATGGTTTTTCCTTATTCCACAGAGACATAGCGTTGAATCATTTTCCCTTCTAGTGTATTTTCATGTTGGCTCAAGAGGGCATTCACGGCTTGGTGTTTAACTTCTTGGTCTTGGGCGGCGTGAAACAAAGCGAGCCAGGCAAAAGGACGTAGAAGCGATTGGGTATAATTTTCCAACCAGCGATTTAAATCTTGGACCGCTTCTTTTTTTTGCTGATTCTTGATTTTGCTATAGGCTAAGGCTAGTTCGGCTTTGTCTACATTGCGGATGAGATCCACTTTGTCAACCAGGGATGGTATTTGATCAACACGGCCGTGAGCATGGGCTAATTCAATCAATGAAAGAATGAGTTCTTCTCGCAAGAGTTTGGGATCATCACCGATTGAAGCGGCTTTCGAAGCGGAGGCCATCCATTGGTTTTGGTTAAGCCAAATCATGTTTTCCAACCGATCGCTGAGTCTTCCACCGCTCATTAATACGAGTGGAATCAATTCCACGATGGCTTTAGCGGACCAAGGAGAGTCTTTCCATTCTTCTAAAATCGTGGAGTAATGAGATATTAAGGTTTCGATCTCGTTTTCATTTTGTGCCAATTGATAATAAACTTCTGCCAAGGGTTCGATATAGCCAGAGCCATTAATGATTTGGCGAATGAGTTTCTCGACCTCTTCGGTTTCACCCATCAAGAGCAATTGCCGCACTTCGTTAAGTGATTTCTGGGTAGTCGGGTCAAGGGTGCTATAACCCTGCGCCTGCACGTAACCGGGAGAGTGACCTAGGCATGCCACCCCCATAAGCAGAAGAGTCATAAGCGTGTTTTGGTGTAGGTATCGTCTAAGCCACAATGGTTTTCGCCTTTCTTGCCTCATTCTGTCCATAGAGGGTATAGGAAGAAGTCTCCTCGATGGTGACTTCGAAAATATCTCCGATATTATAGACCCCTTCTTCATCATGCACTTTCACGATTCGTCCGGTACGCATACGTCCTTCATAGACGGTCAGGTTTTGTTTAGGGTCTTTACCGATTCTCTCGATCATGATTTCTACTTTTTGTCCCCGGAATCTTTGATTTAATTCCTTCGAAATTTGCTGTTGTAATTTAATTAGACGGTCTAAACGCTGGGCTTTGACAAAGTCTGGCACTTGGTCTTCCATTTCCGCCGCGGGTGTTCCTCGGCGGGGTGAGTACTTAAACATGAAGGCAGCATCAAAGCGGATGGTTTCCATTAGGTCGAGGGTTTGCTCATAATCTTCCTTGGTTTCACCGGGAAAGCCCACAATAACATCTGTCGTAACAGCAGGGGGGATGGACTCTTCGGGGAACAGAGAGCGATAATACTGAATTCGCTCTAAATATTCCTCACGGGTATAATCACGTTCCATGGCTTGGAGAATGCGGTTTGAACCCGATTGCACGGGTAGATGCAACTGCTCGCAGACTTTTTCCAAGCCCGCCGCCGCTTCGAGCATGCGCGGGGTGGCGGATTGAGGATGAGAGGTGGCAAACCGAATACGTTCCAACCCCTCGATTTGGTTCACCATTTCTAAGAGAGCGGCGAAATCGATATCGTTAAACGTGTAGGAGTTGACCGTTTGTCCGATTAGGGTTACTTCCTTATGCCCACAGCGAACGAGATTATCAACTTCTTGTAGAATGACATGCGGTGCGCGGGAACGCTCTCCGCCGCGGGTGTAGGGCACGATGCAAAAGGAGCATTTTTTGTCACACCCCATCATGACCGAGACAAAGCGGGGATAGCTCACTTCTTCATTCGAGGAGGGCAGGACTTCATCGAAATGATCCTCAATCCCGCTGATATCGATGACCGGCCGATGGCCTTGTTGCAGTTCATCCACTAAACGGACAATAGAACCAATCGCCCCGGGTCCCATTACTAGATCCAAATGGGGGACATCCTTGGTTAGGCGTTCACCTTCTTTTTGCCCCATGCAGCCGCATACGCCTAGGTATTTTAAGGTGCCTTTATCTTTGTATTTTTTCAGCTGTCCCACGCGTCCACGTACCCGTTGTTCTGCGCCCTCCCGGATAGCGCAGGTATTGAGTAGGATTATATCGGCTTCCTCGAGTTTCGGTGTGTATTCATGCCCGGCACCATTGAGAAGGCCGCAGAGTGATTCGGTGTCGTACACGTTCATTTGGCAGCCGAAAGATTGGATGTGATACTTCATGGCTCTCCGTTCATTCCTTAAATAGATTCTGTCCAGTGATACAGTATATCTGTCTTTAAAGAAATTGACAAAGCAGGGGATCGAGCCAATTTCCCTCCTCCTATATTAACTCCTTACCAGAATGGTATAATCGTTTCCAGTTTAAAGAATGGATTTTTGGGTTTTATGAATCAAAAAACTTTCCAATACAATCCCGAAGGGCATTCAAAACAATTATACCATAGCCCCCATCGCTTGATGAATTGGGTTCATAGCGCCCATATCCGTCAGGCTTTGGCCAACGCTTCTCTCACACTGGACAAACGCATCCTTGACGCGGGATGTTCCGATGGAGAACTCCTGGTGCGTGCTAATGGGGTGTATGCATCTGCGGTGGGAGCCGATCACAATTTTCAAGCGCTGCAAAGTTTCAACCAACGACTCGCTTCCACGCCGCATTGTCATGCCTTGCAAAGTGATTTGTGTCGGCTGCCTTTTGCCGATGAGCGTTTCGACGTGGTTTTTTGTCTCGAAACTTTAGAACATGTCTATGATGAATCGCGGGCGATCGTTGAACTCAAGCGTGTGCTTAAGAGCGATGGGACGCTGATTGTTACTGTTCCCATCGAATTAGGACTGTCTGTGTTATTAAAGCAAGGGATTTCGAAACTCTGTTTCGGCGGCTATCGCGGTGCTTATACTTGGGGTGAACTGATCAATGCCATGACCGGTAAACTTGACAAAATTGAGCGCGAGAGCCTTTCTTCGCATAAGGGGTTTGATTTTCGGAAGACGTTAAGAGAGATCGATCAGCATTTTTCCGATCTTCATTATCGGGGGCTTCCCTTTACCTGGCTGGGGTCATGGGTGAATACTCAGTTCCTGATCGTGGCGCGGAATAAAATTTGTTAATGAGAGCTCGATAATTACTCTTTTGTTTTTACCTCATACCCTCGTACGTCCATCACATCGCGCAGCCCTTCCCCGAGGAGGTTGAATCCCAAGACAGTAACAGCCAATGCGACTCCCGGGAAGAAAGAAACCCAAGGCGCCTCACGCAGGGCCTGTGAGCCATAGTTGATCATGCTTCCCCAACTGGGGGTAGGCGGTTTGGCACCTAAGCCGAGGAAGGAGAGTCCCGCTTCGGCCATAATGGCCTGGGCTAAACCCATTGTCCACCAGATTAGAGCGGGCACATAGCTGTTGGGCAGGATATGACGGAGCATGATTTTGGCATCCGATACGCCAAAGGCCTTTGCCGCCATGACGTAATCCCGCTCTTTGACCACCATCACCTGGGAACGCATCAAACGCGCCATGCTGGCCCACATGACGGCGCTTAGGGCGATAAATACAGGGAACAAGCCGCTGCCTCCCGCGATGTTCCATTCTGAGAACACAATGGCTAACGAAATGACTAAGAGTAGAAAGGGGAAGGCCATGGTGATATCCACAATACGTTGCAGAAGAATGTCGGTCTTGCCCCCGTAATAGCCGGATAGGAATCCCACCAACATCCCGATGAGCAAGCCCATAGTGCGGGTCGTCACTCCCACGCCGAGAGAAATGCGGGTTCCATGGAGAACTCGGCTGAAGACATCGCGCCCCATCTCATCGGTGCCAAACCAGTGGTTCCACGAAGGCTCTTCGAAGCGCGCGTGGAGATCGATTTCATCGGGCGCGTAAGGTGTGAGCCATGGCGCAAAGATCGCCGAAACGATGAGGAGGATGGATAGGGTTCCTCCAACGAGCAAATAGGGATGGCGTAATACTCTCATTCGTCATACCGTATTCTTGGATCAAGATAGGCGTAAAGCAAATCTACGATCAGGTTGATCAATATGAAAATTAAGGCAAAAAAGAGAACCGTGCCATTGATGACAGGATAATCGCGCTGGGCGATGGCGGTCACCACATGACGTCCCAGCCCCGGCCAGGAAAAGACCTTCTCGGTCAATACGGATCCCGAAAGATAACTCGCGAAATCCAAACCGATGATCGTCACGACGGGGATGATGGCATTGGAGAACGCATGTTTGCCGATAACGCTGATCGGATGGGCTCCCTTGGCACGCGCGGTACGCAGATAGTCCTCGTTCAGCACTTCCAGCATGCTCGCGCGGGTCATGCGGGCTAAGAAGGCTACCGATTGGGTACCCAGCGCTATCGCAGGGAGGACGAGATAGCGCAGACTCCCATCCCCAAAGCCGCTGGGGGGAAGCCATTGCAGCCAGAGGCTGAAAAAATACATCAGCAATAATCCAAGCCAGAAAACCGGGGTCGAGATGCCCAAGAGCGAGAGGATCATCGCCATGCGGTCATACCAGGTATTGGGCATCAGCGCGGATAGAAGTCCCGCCGTGACTCCCAAGAGAATCGCTACCACCATAGCGGATACAGCCAGACGCATCGTGTTGGGAAAACGTTCAAGGATAATATCCAACACAGGGCGATGGCTGTCGTAGGATAAGCCTAAATCGCCTTGCGCTAAGTTCCATAGATAATAACCGTATTGCATGTAGATGGGTTTGTCGAATCCATAGCGCTCACGGATTTGTTGTAAGTCTTCTTCGCTGGCACGCTGTCCCGCCATGGCGTCGGCGGGATCGCCGGGAACCATGTGGCTCAAGAAAAAGGTAATCGTGACCACTCCGAACATCACCGGGATCATCAATAACAAGCGCCGTAGGATGTATATTGTCATAATCGATCACACCGCCTTCTCTTCCACGCGGGGCTTGACGATTTTTTCTTGTAAATATCGTATTCCATTGAATACCAGCGGTTCTGAATTGCCTTGCAGCCAGGGTTGATGCACCACGTATTTGGCTTGGTGCCATAAAAACAAGGCCGGGGCTTTTTCATAGATTAACGTGTTTACTTGTTCTAGCAATTTCTTTCGACGGGTTGAATCTAACTCCTGCTGCGAAGCCTGGATCAAATGGTCCACCTCATCATCCGCAAAGCGCGACATGTTTCCTGCTCCGATTTGAGAAGAATGGAAGAGGGGATAAATGAAGTTATCGCCGTCGGGATAATCGGCGTACCAATTGCGCCAGCCAAGGTCGAACTTCCCTTCGCGCAAATAGCGGCGATAGGTTACCCATTCCAACTGATGTAAACGTACCTCAATGTCTAGGCGTTTCCATAACGCCTGCATTACGACCCCGGTGGTACGTACATAATTCTCGATTGAAGGAAAGACGAGATCTACACCCCGTTGGGGCAAATCGGTCTTTGCCAACATCTCACGCGCGTATTCAAGATCATACGAATAAGGTTCACGATCTTCGAGATGACCATCCAAGCCGGGAGATATTGGGCCTGTGCTTACCGTCCCTACACCTACTCTCACACAATCCAAGACCAACGACGTCTCCACCGCCCGGCAAAAGGCTTGGCGAATTTCAGGACGATCAAACGGTTCACGCTCACAGTTAAAGACCAGCATGTCAATGTTGAGCATGGGATATTTCAGCGCGTAATGCTTCCACTGAGGATGAGTGCGCCAACGGTTTATTTCTGAGAGAGGGGTGGGATCGATGGTCGCGATGTTCCCTGTTTCAAATTCAGCGATTGCAGTGAATTGATTGCTGATAATTCGCATATTTAATTTAGGAACTTGGGGCTTGGGTCCCCAGTACTCTTCATTGCGGCGAAAGGCAATGTACTGATCATGCTGCCATTCTTCAAACAGCCAGGGGCCGCTGCCCGTGGGCTTCTCACCGAAAGGAATCCCCCGTTCTTCGCAGCGTTCTACCTCTTCACGAGGAACAATAGAGGCGGCCGGCATGGCCATTAAATACAAAAAAGGGGCAAACGGTTCTTTTAGGATTAAGCGCAAGCGTTTCGTTTCAAGCACTTCAATTTCGTCGATATTTGCCAAAACCCATCGTGTGGAGGAGTCGGTTTTGGGGTCCAAAACCCGCTCAAAGGAATACTTTACATCTTCGGCGTTTACAGGGCGTCCATTGGAGAAATGGGCTTGGGGGTTCAACTCGAAGGTATAGGATTTCCCATCCTTGGAGGCTTGCCAGGACTGGGCAAGATCGGGTTGCAGATTGGCTTGGCGATCGAACTTTACTAAGTTAGAAAACACGAGTCCGACCAAACGCCCATCAAAGTAGCCCCAGGAACGGGCCGGATCTAACGTAGGCGGGTCTTCGGTGTCATAAAAGACAAGCGTATCCAAAGCCGGGGGCGGCATAAAAAACGAGCCGCCGTATTCAGGATATTTTCGTGAAGAACCGCAAGCAGCAAGACCAAGTCCCCCTGCAGCAGTCTGGAGAAAACGGCGGCGTGAAAAGAAGCGAGGATTGTTCATTCTTCCTTTGAGATCAAACTAAAATCACTCATCCTCGGGTTCGATATTGACGTTATCTTCACCCACCAAGGCCTTGCTCACGTTAACAAAAAAGCGGCGATACATACGTGATTTTTGCGTATCCGAGCGTTTAGGATGAACCGCGTTGGTTAGCAAAATGGCTGCGGCTTGATGCTCTGGGTCAAGATAAAGCATAGTGCCGGTAAATCCCGAATGGCCGTATGCAGTAGAAGAAGGCAAACCACCCAAATCACCTAATGTGGCTCTTTCATCCATGCCCCACCAGCCCAGCAATTGCCGGCGATGGCGTAGAAATCTCGAGCCGCGGTTTGTTACTTGTTCATCTAGTTGGGGTTTTAACATTAGATCGAGGTTTTTTTCTTGAAAAATTCGCGTGCCTTGAAATTTACCTTTATTTAATAGCATCTGGCAAAAGATAGCGAGATCATCGATGGTAGAAAACAAACCTGCATGCCCAGACACACCTCCTAAAGCGCGCGCATTCTCATCATGTACAATCCCTTGCAAAGCATTTCCTCGTACGGGATCGAATTCGGTGGGCGCTGCAAGTTTCCGTTCTTCTAACCAGGGCAGATATCCGGTGTGATCCATTCCTAGAGGCTCGAAAATATGTTTCTTGGCGAAACGATCGAGACGCTCACCGCTGATTTCTTCCACCAGGCGTCCTAAGACAATAAAACCCACATCGCTATAAATACGCTTGGTTCCCGGTTTGTAATCTAAATCGATTTCCTCATCAATGTAGCGAAAAACTTCTTCACGGTTGACACATACCATATAAAAAGGGAACCAAGAGGGTAGACCGGAATTATGAGTTAAGAGTTGGCGAACCGTAATTTGATCTTTTCCATATTGGCCAAAGGAGGGGATATACTCCACGACAGGTTTGTCAATATCGAGTTGTTCCATCTCTACGAGTTTCATTATAGAAGAGAGGCAACCCACCATCTTGGTCATGGAGGCAAGATCAAATAGCGTAGATATTTCCATCTTCGCTTTCATCGGGAAGTAAGAAATTTCTCCGTTTTCCTGCTTGCGGTAAATGACATGGGTTTGCATATTTCCCAAAGCACGACGTGCGACAATCTTTCCATCTTTCATCACCAAGCCAACCGCACCTGGTGCACCGTTGTCTCGAATGACAGCCTGGACTTCATCGAAGGCTTTGTTGATCCATTCAATCTCCATCTCGACTTCCCATGGATTCGCCCAGGGGAGCGGGTGCTCTCGTTCTGCATAGCTTATAGAACCTACGAGAACAATAAGTAGTGCTAAAAAAGAATATCTCTTCATTGTACATCCTCGTATTGGAAAAATTGTAAAACGAATTGAATTATGTATGCGAATAGAAGGGTCGTCACCGTGCCAAAGGGTACATACCATGTCCAATGAACATTTTCTTGTAAATACAAAACAAACGTAGCGCTTTCTAGTCCCACCCATGGAGCGGTGAACTCCAATTTTGCGAGCAGTAATACACCGAACACGCCCATCACCATTGCGCCCATGATCGCCCATTGATGACGGAAGCGGGTGAAGATCCCCAATAGAAAAGCGGCCAACAAACTGCCATAGGTATAACTGGGAATGCTCAAGCCGGTTTCCAAGATATTTTCTTGTTCGCTGGCTAAAATTGCGATGACAATCAAAATGGCTGTCCAAACGAAAGTGAATAAACGTGAGATGGTAACTTGTACGTTATTGGCTAATGGTTTTTTGCGCAAGGCAATCACAAAATCACTCATGGTCGTGGAAGAAAGTGAATTTAATGCGGAGGCGGTGCTGGATAAAGCCGCCGATAAAATCGCAGCGATGACCAAGGCCGCTGCGACCGGGTGCATTTGATCCACGGCAAAGTAGGGCAACAGCTGATCGGCTTTATCTAAATCCTCGGGCAGGGTTTGATAAAAGACAAAGAGCATGATGCCAATAAATAAGAAGAAAGCGAACTGAGCAAAGACAAAGAACCCACTGCCAATGATCGCCCCTTGGGCGCTGCGCAACGATCGGCAAGAGAGTAAACGCTGCACCATATCTTGATCAGCACCATGAGTGGCAAG
The DNA here is from genome assembly GCA_964419335.1 of uncultured bacterium. Lineage (GTDB taxonomy): Bacteria > Hinthialibacterota > Hinthialibacteria > Hinthialibacterales > Hinthialibacteraceae > CAYQOX01. Next base: position 12,907 of record CAYQOX010000067.1, read on the forward strand.
ACATAAGCACATCCCGCCCAGTAATCCCATAAGGAATGAATAATTGCCTTTTGGAGTATCAAAAAAATGAAAGATTTCCAGTTTCCCAAATTCATTTCCCACATCGAGTATATGCCCCATCCCTTCGGGAATCAAAAAGAGTAAATATACGAAGGCTAATATGCCGCCCAGGATCATGATGGCTAACTGCACCACTTCAGTCCAGATTACCGCGGATAAACCTCCCAGGGAAGAATAAATCAGGGAAACCATACCCGTCACGATGATAGCGTGGATGACATTGACATCTAAGATTACAGCGATAACTAAAGCGGCTGCGTAGTGCCGCACTCCCGCGGCTAAGGCGCGGGTAATAAAAAATAAGATTCCCGTTAATCTTTGAGCATAACCACCAAAGCGGGAGCCGATGAACTGATAAATGGTTACGATTTCATGCTCAAAAAATTTTGGAAGAAAGAAAAGAGCTAGAATCACACGTGCGACGATATAGCCGATGACCACCTGCAGAAACGACATATCCCCTCCGGTGGCGAAAGCCATCGCGGGGGCGCCCATAAAAGTGACGGCGCTGGTTTCGGTCGCCACCACCGCGGCTAAGGCGACCCAAGCGGGCATGGTGCGTCCTGCCAAAAAGAAATCGGAAATACTTTCTTGCTTGCGTGAACAAAGAACCCCAATCAGGATGAGGATTAAAAAATAAATGATGAGAATGCTATATCCTACTAAACCCATAAGCACCTGTATAATCTGATCAATTAGCGATCATATTGTTGTTAAAACATAATTAGAAAAACTATACAAGGCTTTAATTAACCCTCCAACGGCACGACTCCAAATTCTTTCTATTTACCTGTTTTCTCACGGAGATCTCTAGCGACAATGGATGTGGGTTGAAACCTATACTTTTCTTTCTCCCTGCGAAACAATAAGAAAGATAGATTGTATCAAAGAGGTGAATTATGAAACGTCGAGACTTTATTCGAACCAGCGCTCAAATTGGCCTTCTGTCCCAAATGAGCCTGACCCCTACGTTTACCAATGCCACGCCTCAATCCTCCAACAAAAAAGAAACGATCATGGGAAAACCTGCATTTATTGATTCAAGTCGTTTAATCGGTCGTAACCAAAACCGATCTACAGTGGTCTGCCGTAAGGGGGTAGGAGCGACTAGCCAATCCCTCGCCAGTACTGTCGGTATCGATATTTTCAAATCAGGGGGAAATGCCATCGATGCCGCTATCGCCATGAACGCTGTCATGAGTGTGGTTGAGCCCATGAGTTGTGGCCCCGGGGGCGACCTCTTTGCCATCGTATGGAGTGAAAAAGACAAGAAACTTTATGGTCTTAACGCCAGTGGACGCTCCCCATTATCGTGGAACATCGAGAAAGCCATAGAATTTGGCTACCATGAAGAACTGCCGCTTCTCGGTCCTCATACTTGGTCGGTTCCGGGATGTGTCAGTGGATGGGATAAATTACAGGAAAAATTGGGGAAATTACAATTTAAAGATGTACTCGCCCCGGCGGCAGACTATGCGCGCGACGGGTTTGTCGTTTCCGAAATAATAGGTACTTATTTCGAGGATGCCGATCAAGCCTTCGAGGAATTTCCCAATGCCGCTGAGACCTACCTTGATGATGGCAAGCCGCCCGAGTACGGCCAAGTCTTCCGCAACCCCGACATGGCTTCCTTCTTCGATATCCTCATGCGTGACGGCGCCGAATCTTTCTACCAAGGTGAAATCGCCGAACGCATCGATCGCTATTCCCGCGAGCGGGGTGGTTTGCTGCGCCTTGAGGATTTACAAAAGCATCGTGCCACGTGGGTTGATCCAGTTTCTACTCGTTATCGCGGGTATGACGTGTGGGAAATTCCACCCAACGGGCAGGGAATCGCTGCTTTGCAGATTCTCAATCTACTGGAGCATTATGACATCGCCTCCATGACTCCCAATTCCAGCGAGCAACTGCATCTTTTCATCGAAGCCAAAAAATTGGCGTTCGAGGATCGGGCGGTCTATTACGCCGATATGGATAAGGCCGATGTCCCGCTCGATTGGCTTATTTCCAAAGAATACGCCCAAGAACGGGTAAAGCGGATCGATCCTCATCGTGCCGCGACGGATATACCGGCCGGAGAGTTGGATGGTTCCGCGGATACGATCTACCTTTGCACGGCGGATGAGGAAGGAAACATGGTCTCGCTAATCCAGAGCATTTATTGGGGATGGGGCTCGCGCGAAGTTCCTAAAGGCCTAGGTTTTTGTCTGCAAAACCGGGGACGAGCCTTTAATCTCAATCCCAAGCATCGCAATTGTCTCGAACCGGGAAAGCGTCCCTTCCATACCATCATCCCTGGCTTTGTCACCAAGGATAATCAACCCAAGAGTGCCTTCGGGGTCATGGGCGGAGATATGCAGCCACAGGGACATGTTCAAGTGCTTATGAACCTCATTGATTTCAACCTGTCGCCTCAGCAAGCAGGAGAGCAGCCACGGGTGCAGCATTTCGGCAGCACTGACCCTTGGGGAAAAAAAGCGGAAGATGCTGGAACGGTGGGCCTTGAAGCGGGTATCAGCGAGAAAACCGCGAATGAACTGAAAGAAAAAGGCCATACAATTTCATCTCATGGAAGCGGGATGTATGGCGGTTATCAATGTATTTGGCGCGAAGAAAAACCCATGCGGTATTTCGCTGGCTCCGATACTCGCAAGGATGGCAGCGCGGTGGGATATTAGAAGCGCGGTTTTTTTATTTAATTCGATTACGAAAAACGAAACATAAAACAAAATATTGAGGTTCGTATCATGAAGCATTTACTTTACACCCTTATTGTGCTCCTGTTCATCTTCGCTCCCCTAGCAAACACCCAAGAAGAAGTTCTCCCTATCCGGGGTCTGCATTGCAGTGTTCCCACTAGCGAGGATCTTGATCTTTGCCTTAAGTTTATTCGTGAAGACTTGCCCAAAGAGGGCGTTACCCATTTTGTTATGGAATTTGGTTATCGTTTTCCTTTCAAATCTCATCCTGAACTCTCTGCTTCTCGGTCATTAAGTCGTGATAACATCCAAAAGTTGGTGGATGCATTCGAGGAAGTGGATATTGAACTGATCCCACAATTTAATTGCCTCGGGCATCAATCATGGGATAAAACGACGTATCCTTTGTTGCGAGAATATCCCCAGTTCGACGAAACACCCAGTGCCTATCCCGACAACGAAGATATCTACTGTCGGAGTTACTGCCCCTTGCATCCCGAGGTTCATAAAATCGTTTTCGCGCTTATGGATGAAATCGCTGAATTTTGTAATGCGAAATCTTTTCACGTGGGATTGGATGAAGTCTTTCTTTTAGGAGAAGATGAATGTGAACGCTGCAAGGGAAAAGATCCCGCTTATCTTTTCACCCGCGAGGTAACCCGCTTGCATGATCATTTTCAACAGGCTGGTATTACCATGTGGATGTGGGGGGATCGCTTTCTCGATGGACACGTCACCGGTTTGGGCAAGTGGGAAGCGAGTTTTAACAATACCGAACGCTCCATCGATTGGGTTCCCAAAGATATTGTGATTTGTGATTGGCACTACAACAGTGCTCCTCCCACGGCGGCTCTCTTTGCGCTGAAGGGTTTTCCCGTGGTTTATTCACCTTGGCGAAAGAGTGATGTGGCGTTGAATCAACTTGAACAAGTTCGCCAGATTAAGCGATCCGCCAATGAGAGCCTCGCGAATCGCATGCGAGGGATGCTGCAAACAACCTGGTGTGGTATGGGAAACTTTGTTCGTGCCTATTACGAAGAGGAAGGTTTCGAAAACCAAGTTGCCCAGGAAGCCGCCCACTGTTTTAAAGAGTTGTTCAAAGCCATGCGTGAAAACTCATAGAAGTGAGTTTCTCTTTTAAGGGATCTTTCTTATGAAATGGATGAAAGTAGCATCTTTCTCTGTACTTGTTGTTGCTATCCTTTGTGCTTTTGCTTATCTCTTCATACTTTCGGTGAAGGTGATGACCCGTGAGGGGAATTCGCATGAACTATGGAAGAACACTTATCTAACGAAATCAGAATGGGAATATACCAAAAACAAACTGATTAACATCGTAACCGCTTGGCAAGAATTAGGACGAGAAAGCACCGAATATAACCCTAACCATGAGCGGGTTCTTCGTGCAACTCCATTTCTTATTATTGATCTAGAAGCCCACTCTTTACGTATTGAACAAAATGGCGAGATCTATAATCACCATAAAATTGAACTGTCCGATAAGCTCCAATGGAGTTTGGGGATTACCAATCCGGACGGCAACCGCCCTTTAGAGTCTCCCGTGGTAGCACAGTATGTTTTTACCAGTAAACCGGAACAAATAAACATACACGCCATTGGTCCGAAAAATCATTTCAACATTCATTTTTCTAATAGTGGCCGCGGAACCACTTCTGGAGGTGGGAAAGGGGGACCGGGTACAACCCGCTACACTGATGTTCCTCCTGATTGGCAAGACATGAACTCTATTCTGTTCTCAGAAGGGAGCCTGGATGAATACAAAACCTTGGTCAATCATCTACAAGTGACCTCTCAAACTCAAGAAAAACCCCAAGAGTCTTTTAGTGAGGAGAAAAAGGAATGGCAAGAAATCGAGCCTCAACTTTATCGAGAAATCGAATGGCAAATGCTGCAAGATGGCTATGAACTTACTCAAATTCGAGTAACACCTGGACCTGATTATCATACAGCCCATGCCTCTGTTCATGGTTACAAAAGATCGGTTCTGTTTGCTTTTTTGGGTGGCAGTAGGTATGTAGGAGTTGATCTCGTATTTGAACACTTGGAGCATGGAATTTGGTATGCCATAAGCGGAGCTGATCCCCGTTTTCAAAACCGACCAGTTCCAGGAAATCAAATTAACATGGAGTTTCTCATTACCCACGACCCCAACCAACTTGAAGAGGAAGAACCTTGGCTGAAACAAGGCCGCAAGAAATTATCTACACCCGATGAGATATCGACTCCCTGGAGTTATACCTTACCGAACAAAGTGCGAATTGAATTTATCGGCGTTTGTGAACATCCCAGCGCGGGGAAAGAATGGTGGGGACCGGAAGGCCAACCCATTAATGATGTTCCCTTTATTAATAGAAAAGACCATTTTGCTCATATCACCGAGGGACGCATAGCGCGTGTCTTTGCTTATCGTATCCTATTTTCTGGAAATGGAGGACAATCCGGTGGAAAAACCTTAGTGGAAGGCAACAGCGGCAGCGCTAGTTTTTCTATCCGTGATAAGTATGGCAGGCAATTACACTCGATCCGAGGAAATGCGTATTTATTTGATGAAAATCGCGAAACCACGAATATGACCATCTATTACAGCTACAACAACAGCCCAAGGTATGGCTGCACGCTCAAAAATATCTCTCTCATAAAAGGAAAAAAAACCGAGTTCGAAATCATTGCTGCGGGGATCGATGAAGAAGAAAACCGCTGATTCACAGGGCTTCAATTAACACATCGAATCAAAGGGGGTGAATTCCAACTCCAGGGCTTCGGCTACGGCCTGATCCGTGAGTTTTCCTTTGCACACATTGACTCCTGCAGTTAAGGCTGAATCTTCTTTCACCACGTCAATTTCATACAAGCGGGCGACACGAGGATAGCGTTCCCG
>CAYQOX010000068.1:0-18417 GCA_964419335.1 uncultured bacterium
CTCCTTATTTATAGGTATTGATGAGTCTTTTTAATAATAAATCATTAAAATTTAATCATGTCAACAAAAAAAATAAATAATTTAAAAAAATATCTAATGTTTACTTAGTAGATGTAATTAGTATGTTGCTATAGGTTTATAATTTCTTTGTCCTTCTTAAAAACAACTTTAAAAGTAAAAAATGATAAAAAGTGACATTATCAGCGGGGCTTGGGTTTGTGGTGGGGCGGTTATAATAGGGATGTGTTTTGATTATTTTGATTTGCTATTTGCTTATGGTATGGAGAATGTTGGCTATTTCTCATCCTATTTTTAAGAGGGTTTGTTGTACTCATGAATAATATCATCCGGCTTCTCATCGCCATCGCCATTCCTTTGATCATCATTCTTCTTCCATCCAGCGTCATTCCCATTGAGGGACTGACCACGGTTCAGCATCGGATGATTGGCTTGTTTGTTATGGCGGCCTTGTTCTGGATCCTGGAACCCATCCCGGTTTATGCCACCTCGGTGATGATCATCACCCTTCAATTGATCATGGTTTCCGACAGCAGTTTCGTTCTTTTTCGGGGTGGAGAGGGCGAGGCTCAATTTGGCACCTTGCTGGATTATAGGGAAATCATGGCGACCTTCGCCTCGCCGATTATTCTTCTCTTTTTAGGTGGATTTTTCCTCGCCATGGCGGCGACGAAATACCGGTTGGATACCAACCTCGCCCGTGCCTTGCTCAAACCCTTTGGCAAGAATCCCAAATTCATCATGCTGGGGTTGATGCTCATCACCGCGATTTTTTCCATGTTCATGAGCAACACGGCTACCACCGCGATGATGCTGGCGATTCTCACGCCGGTTTTGGGCGTCTTTGATAAGGAGGATCCTGGGCGGATTGGTTTTGTGCTTGCTATTCCCGTGGCAGCCAACATCGGCGGGATTGGAACCCCGATTGGGACGCCGCCCAATGCGATCGCTTTGAAATATCTCACCGACGAGCTTTCGATTACCTTTGGCACCTGGATGATGTTCGCCGTGCCTTATGTGTTGGTGATGCTTTTGTTTTCCTGGTTTGTACTCTTGTCTCTCTTCGCGCCCCGGGGGAAAGAGATCGAGCTCAATATCAAAGGGAAGTTTCTTAAAACCTGGAAAGCCTATGTGGTTTATTTCACTTTTGCCGGAACGGTATTGCTATGGCTCTTTGGAAATTTTACGGGAATGAAATCCTATGTGGTTGCCATGCTTCCCGTGAGCATCTTTTCTGTGACCCAGATTTTGACGAAGGAAGACCTCAAGCGGATTAGTTGGGATGTACTCTGGTTGGTGGCGGGGGGTATTGCCTTAGGGGTTGGATTAGAAAAAAGTGGTCTCTCTCAACAGCTCGTGGAGAATATTCCTTTCGCTACATTCTCTCCCATTTTCATTGTATTGCTCTGTGTGATGACCACGTTCGCCTTGGCTAATTTTATGTCGAACACTGCCACGGCCAACTTGCTGCTGCCCATCGTGGCTGCGTTAGGAGTTAACTTGAGTATTCTTGAGCCGCTGGGAGGAAGTCGGATGATCATTCTCGCCTGCACGTTTGCCGCCTCTTTATCGATGTCCTTGCCGATTAGCACCCCACCCAATGCGATTGCTTATGCCAGCGGTTATATTGAGAATAAGCACCTAATGATTACGGGAGTCACCATTGGGATCGTTGGCTTATTGGGAACCTTTGGAATGTTGTATATCTTGAAACAAATTCACTTTTTCTAATTCGGCGGGTTTCGATTCTATTTTAATTTCTTATAAAATGATAATTTTGCAATAGGGCATTATGAATACACAAGAATTAACGCGTCCACCGGAATCGGATTTACGCTGGCTCATTGAGACCTACTTCAATAAGCCCGAGAGGCGTTTCCAACTAAAAAAAGGCGAAATTCTCTTACGGCAAAATGAATATAACGACCGTCTCTATCTAGTGCGCGAAGGGAAACTTAAAGGCTATCTTAAGAATCCCGACGGTATCGAAGTGGTTGCTTTCGAATCCACCCGTGATATGTTTGTCGGCGTGCATAGTTTTTTCTCCCGCACTTTCACGAGTTTAACCACGGTTGTAGCGGAAGAGGATACGGTCCTCGAGTATATCGATCACAATCAAGAGGTGATTGATGATGGGCGGGGACGATCTCTTGTTGAGCAGTTCATGCCGGTTATGATCAAAGAGTTAGTTCATCGGCAGCATCATATCCAAAACATTGCGATTGAAAAAGAACGGGCCTTGAAAGCCCTGATTCATTCGGAAAAAATGGTCTCTCTGGGGCGTATTTCGGCGGGGATTGCCCATGAACTCAATAACGCTATCTCTGTCCTGGAACGCAATTGTGAATGGTTATGCGATCACCTGGAGGTTCTACTCAAAGAAAAGCATCCCGAACTTTTGCCCTTTTATACAAAGGGAATAGAAAAAGGACGTTTTCTTTCAAGCCGTGATGTGCGTAAACAAGCCAAAGAGTTACAGCATAAATATTCGTTGAGTGAAGAACTCGCGCGTAAAACCGCCCCCTTGGGATTAACCGAAGAAGAATTGGGTTTAATGCTTCCTAAACTTCAGGAAGAAATGAATCGCATTGCGTATTACTGGGAAATTGGAGCGACACTAAACGACATGAAGATAGCTGCAGACCATGCCACTCATGTGGTCAAATCGGTCAAAGCCTTAGGCGCCCGCCAGTCTGAGCGTAAACCTGACGTCGATATCAATGAAAGTATCCATGAGGCGATAACCTTACTCTCGAGCCCATTGCGCAAGATTACGGTAGAACAGAATCTTTCACCCTTGCCTCCTATCACCGCGAATAAGGGCGAATTAGTCCAAATTTTTGTGAACATCATCAACAACGCTTATGAAAGTATGACCTCGGCAAAGACGGAGAATCCCACGATTACTATTACGACCGCTTGTGACAATAACCATATCGTCGTCGGCATCCAAGATAATGGGCCGGGTATTCCTTCAGAACTTTTACCCAAAATATTTGAACCCACGCTCACGACCAAAAAGGATGGTCTTTCTATTGGTTTGGGCTTAGGCTTGACAATTGTAGAGCGTTTAGTGGACAGTTATGGCGGTGTGATCAACGTTGAAAGCGAACCCGGGAGAACGCTTTTTAGCATTCATTTTCCGGTTGGAGGCGAAAATGCAAAAACCCATTATCATTAATATTGATGATCAACGTGATGTATTAGCTTCGCTCCGTAAGGATCTTTCTCTCTTTGAAGAGAAATGCGACTTGATTGATTGTGAGTCTGCGGTGGAAGCGAATGAAGTTTTTGAAGAACTTGATAGCGAAGAAAAACCGATCGCCGTTATTATCTGTGATCATATCATGCCGGAACAAAACGGGATTGATTTTCTTATTGAAGTGAATAAGGATTCGCGTTTTAATCGCGTGAAAAAGCTACTTCTCACCGGGATGGCCACTCATAAGGATACGATTGTTGCTATTAATATGGCCAACATCGATCGTTATATCGAAAAACCATGGGATAAAGAAGAGTTGATCACAAACGTTAAAGTATTACTTACCCAATATCTCGTCCATTCCGGAATGAATTACGAACCTTTTTTACCGATCTTAGATCAGCCAACCTTATATGAAGAACTTCGAAAAGAGTATTAAGTTTATTGTTCATGTTTAAAGAAGATTACAGCAAAAAGCATTCTAGAAGCGAAAACCTGCGTGATCGCATAAAAGTCATTCTTGTTAAGCCACGCATCCCGGAGAATGTCGGTTTTGTAGCGCGTTCCATGTCAATTTTTGGGTTTAGACAGTTGGTCTTGGTTGAGCCTGCCTTTACGTATGATCCCTTAGGAACAGCAGCCAAGACCGCCTCGGGAGCCCATGAAGTTTTAAATCGAGTGGAAGTGGTGCCTCGCTTGTGGGATGCGATAGAAGATATGCACCATGTTATCGGATTTTCTCGCCGTGAACATCATTTCAAACGTCCCTATTTGGAGTTAAAAGATTGGGGTTATCAAATCACTGAGGCGGAAAACTCTGATCGTTGGGCCTTGCTTTTTGGTTCAGAAAATGTTGGATTGGTCAATGAAGACAAGGTTTATTGTAAATCCCTGGTGTATATTCCTCAAGAGCATCCTACCTTTAGCTTGAATCTTTCCCATGCGGTGACTTTGGTGTTGTATGAATTATATCAAAACACCCCTCGACAAGAGGCAAAGCCCCCAGTAGCACCCTCGCTAACTTTCGAACAAACGCAGCGCATAATCAACGATCTGGTTGCCCGTCTTGAGGACAGCCATTATTTCAAAGCGGGTCGCCGTGAGCGCCAAATTGAATTTCTACGTGCTCTTGTTCAACGCATAAATCTCTCTCAAGAAGAGTTTCACAGTGTCATGGGATTGTTTAAGTCGCTGAATAAGAAAGAGCAATAACAACCTCTATGTTTCATTTTCTTCTTTGACTTCATCTTCCGCATGGGTAGAATCTATTTCTTTCCATCCTTTTTGGACTTTTTCTGTAAGTTCATTAATTTTATTCGCAATATGTTCATCTTCTTCGTCTAAGTACTCTTGGGTAAGAAGATACGCGTTAATGGCTCCATTTAACTCCCCTTTTTCTTCCAATCGCTCGGCATATTGTCGATAGGGAGTGGGTTGATCGGGAGAACTCTTGATCTCGATGATGAGATTCTTTTCATCTTCCGGATTAATCTCCAGCGCTTTCTCACCGCTTTCTTGATATAGCCTGAAGTAGAAGGGGTTATATTCTACAGGGAATAGAGAAGATAATACAGCTGCATTCAACGCCGGTGTTAACTCATTAAGGAGTGTCTCATCCGCTATCGATTTTATATCATTGATTAATTGACGGGTGGTGGTTATACCACTTTGCATCCTATAATCACGGTTTACCGCTTGATTGATGCGTTGTTGTTTTTCCGTTTCGTCTTCATGGTCAGGTTCTTGTTCTTGTCCGGGTGTTATGATGAGATTGGATTTTCTTTCAAAAGCATTTGGATAATGCAGTATTTGATGGAAACGAAGTCCGAAAGGTTTTTGAATTTTGTCGAATAGTTCTAAGGCTCGAGCGGAAAGAGTGAATAAAAAATCCGGCCCTTCTTGATATAATTCCCAGATAATATGGGCTAACTCTTCTTGAATGAAAGTAACATCACAGTATTGTTCATAGGAAAATCCCCGTGGCGGATTATCTTCAAGCACTTCATAGACACGCCGTTGAATTTTATTCATGTAACTAATCGACGCAGCGACGACCGCACGAATGGTATAACTCTGATCCGATGATTTATCGGTTTCATAAACACGTAAGAGATCGGCGATTGCCCAGTTGAGCGCTTTCTTGTTACGTTTTATTTTTGTGCGTTTTAGGTATTGGGATAATAATCCCAATAATGCTTTGATCTGAACGTAGGGACAGAGTTGTTGAAAGACTTGTCCATAGAGCTGCTCATTCTGCGAAGATTGCTGTTGCGAGAGGGCTGAACCGACGTTGATTTGTTTTTGCGTATCGGTAAGAATGCGGGCGATCGTTAAGGGGTCAAATAAAACCGGCCGTAAAGTGGGTTCATTCACAAACAACTCATGGATTGTGGGGATATACTTTTCAGAGGCATCCTGATCAGAAAGTTCTTTTTGCGCATTTTGAAATTCCTTGGTTTTCATGATTTTGTTGAGATCTGTTGGAACGTTTTTTCTGTTGGAATACTTCATGAATCTTGATTATCCTCTTTCTTCCTTAGTTTTCGAAATGCTCCGCTTCCCGCTTTGTCTTTCTCCGTGTCATCATTCTGAGTGGATTCTACTCCATCCTGGCGTGCCTGCCCAGATTCGGTGGTGATAGGAGCGCTCGCAGATTTTGTACCTGATGTGGATGGTTGTGTGGGAACTCCCGTAATTGTCCATCGGAATGAAGTGAAAAGGTTACCGTATTGAAACGAGAAAATAAAGTCCCTGGGAGTTATTCCCGGCTCAAAGAGAAAGAGTACATGGTTCTTTGTAAAATCAGCCGTTTGCATTTGCATTTCTTGTTGAAAAATAATCTCTTCGTCTTGCTGAAGATGAAAATTCCATGTATCTGGGGATTGATGGGTGATCCCTAGTTGGTAACGTCCGGGATCCACTTTGTGACGGCCAATTTGTAGTTGAACATTCGTTTCCATGGTGGCCATGTTCGGAGTAAGATTTTGGCTCACTAGTTCCATGTCATCTGTGGCTGACTGAATTGTAGCCGGCCAATGAATGGCGGGGTATCTCAAGGAGATTTTCGAGCCATCACGCTGTTCGATGAGACTGGTAATCATGGGGACATCGGCATTGCGTGGATCTCCATAACATAGAGAACAGAAACTTAAAAATGCCATGATTAGATAAAATCCTTGTTTCATAACATGCCTCCCGTTCATGATTCAGGCAGATTTCCCTATGTCCTCCATTGTACTTCGTCTTTACCCAATTCACGAGTACAAAAAAGATTAAATTTTAGCGATTGTATTTTTTGGCTATAACGTGGATAAACAAATTTATTCTTACAAAATTTTGAATTACGATATACTTGTTGTAAAGATAATCTGTGGTGAGATTCTCAAAATATCCATAACGAAGAAAATAGGTATGATACGAACTCATTTTTATTATTTAATCGCGTTATTCATTCTTCCCATTGTCTCTTTTGCGCAAAGTACTCCGCCGCCCGGCTTTGATTACGATCCCAATGGCCCTTATTTCCATGAGGTAGAAGTATTCATCATACCGGGAATCGAGAGTTCCTCCGATTTGCTTGTACGTGATCTTACAGGAGGTGAACAACCTGAGGTGGTGATTTGCTCTCGAGAAGAAGATGTGATTACACTATTAAAAGATTTCGAATTAAATGATCCCTTCGCCAATATGGAGAAAATAGAAATATTTCGCCCAGATCGTGTCGCGGCTGAGGATATCGATCAGGACGGCTTAATGGATATGGTGGTTTCGAATCGTTTTCGTGATGAGGAAGCAGGGCAATCCTTGAATATTTTCTATCAAAATGACCCTGAACTTGGTTTGGATACTTTTAGTCGCTATGAAGCCTACCGCACTGGTGCGGTTGGGAATTTTCCACCTTATTTTGCTTTAGGTGATGTTGATAATGATGGGGATAATGATTTGCTTTTCAATCGAATGGATTACCAACAAAATGTGATCACTTTGCTTGAGAATGACGGGAATGGTCAATTCGAAGCGAGTCCTACCTCATTCGAAAATTATAATGCTTCCAAAATGTTATTGCATGATATTGATGAGGATGGATATCTTGATTTGGCACTTTTCTCTTCGTTTATAAGCGAAGAAAAAGGAATTTATTTTTATAAAGGTGATGGCAGTGGAGATTTTACGTATCAATCTAAAATTGTACTCCCTGCACCTGCTCATATTGCTTTTCTCCCTGGTGCGGAAGGAGAGTTACCTATTCTGGTAGTGCATGATTCTGCGACAGCCACGATGGGCTTTGTGGATGTCAATGCTCGATTGTTGCTCTATCAGCAAGAGAGTCCTTTTCAATTTTCCTCTCATGATGAACGTACTATAGGTACTTATTCCTTCACTATGAAAGCGATTGACTCGGTAGTGGGCGCTGATTCCGGTGTGTGGGTTTCCATGAAGGATGAGACAGAGCATATGGCGGTGAAATTATACAAAATTAAGGATGGTGAGTTTATTACCGATTACCCACCTTCAATTCTTACTTCCATAATTCCTAACCGAATTGAATGGGAAGATGTCAATGGAGATGGGCTTAACGATCTCATTGTATTAGAAACCTCATGGTTTCATGGAATGGGAAATCGTATTGGCGTTTTATTGCAGGAAAAGCGTATCGTCACTCATACCCCGACCCCACCCCCAACGGCAATTCCCACCAACACATTCACACCTACGCCTACCCAGGCTCCAACCGAGCCGCCAACGCCAACATCAACACCTACTGAGTTTGTCCCTCCTACGCCAACGTTCACTCCGACACCGGTGGATACTCCCACTCCCACACCCTCGGATACTCCAAGCCCGACCATTACTCCATCTACACCAACCCCGACTCTAACTCCTACTCCATCCCCCACACGCACTTATACGCCAACTTTCACACCCTCGCCGACTCCTACAGGGACGGCGACGCCAACCTTAACTCCAACTCCCGAGTCCGAACCGAGTCCTACACCGACGTATTCTGCCGGACGCATGGATTATCAAACCGTGAATTTATCGGATGTGAGTTCGTCGTTGCAAGATGCAGTCTTTAGCGATTTGAACCATGATGGGGTGGATGAGTTATATTTAGTTTCGGAGGAAGAAGACAATCTATGGGTGATCAATTATGATGGCGATACCCATGGGATACAGTCTCAATTATCGCTGGAGGGGAGCCCATACACAATTCTGCCCATTATCCAAGAAAAGGCATCCTATCTTATTGTTTCGCTGCGGGATGAATTTTTGTTAAGCAAAGTGATGTATGAGGAAGAGCAATTACACCCCGGTTCTCAGATGGATCTTTTCGATGATGTGCGAAAAATCTATCTCACCGATTACACTTCCAATGGGTTTATGGACTTAGTGGTTTTAGGTGAATTTGACCGTGGTTTGATCATCTTTCCTGGTTTAGAAAATGGAGAGTATGGCGATGGAGTATCATTATCCATTGGTGGTAATGTGCGTGATATCGCCTTATACGATGTAGAGAAAGATAATCGTGGTGAAGTGGCCGTTCTTAGTGAGAATTCCAATAATTTATCCCTTTACCATATTTTACCGGGGGGGATACTCTTTCCTGTTTTGAGTAAAAAAGTGGGGAATGATCCCTACTCGGTGGAGGTGGGATGGATTGATGAAGATGAGTATGAAGATGTCGTTGTGCTCAATTATGAGGATTCAACCTTCACTTTGTTTACCAGCCAAGGCGAATATGGCATGAATCAAAAACGTACGCTTACAACTCTCGCAAACCCTATTCACACCACCATCCATGATTTTGATGGAGATGGTTTCGAGGATGTGCTTGTCTTAAGCGAAAATAATTCGAAGATGGCGATTCATTACGCTTCTGCCATCGAGGAGGCGGTGACTTATAATACCGTCTCTCAACCTCGTAAATCCAGCGCTGGCGATATAAACGGTGATGGTTATCCCGATATTGTGGTGCTGAGCCAAGATGGGAGTGAGTCACTATTGTATGTCTCGCAACCAGGTGTTTCGGTTGATGGATGGTGGACGTATTAATCGCAGTGAGGTGAGTATGGAAATTTTTCGTACTTCGTGATCAGCTGCTGAGGGCGTAAGTATAATGGCTCGAAGATTCGCTGTTGGGAGATATGGATGTATTTTTCCATGATCTCATATCCAGCGAATCGCCGTTGCAAATGATAGGCTGTTTTCGGGGTGGTGCCGACTCCCATGAAGGGATCAAGGATGAGGTCATTTTTATAGGAATACAAAGTGATCAGCCGATAGGGGATCTCTTCAGGAAAGGCGCAAGGGTGAATCGCTTTATTCGGTGGCACCGGGGCAATATGCCAAATATTATTGGCCATTTCTTTTTTAAAGAGATCATCGATTGGGAGCCTATTTTCTTCACGTTCCAGTTCGGTCTTATTTTTATAGATTGGTTCACCACCCGGCTTGCGGAAAATGAGGATAAATTCAGTCATTAAATTGGGGTAAAAGTACCCCGGGTAGGGGTTGAGTATGGTGACTCGTGCTCGCTTCACCCCACCTGTAACTTTGTACCAAGTGATATCCTGATGAAATTCCCACCCGTTTTGGGTAAGCAGTACCGTGAGATCAAAGGGCACAGGATAATGTTTTTTATTCATTAGCACGGTGCCGATGACGACTGCGCAAAACCCACCCGGTTGAGTCACGCGCAGTACTTCGCTAAAGCACTGTTTCATCTCCTTGAGATAATCTTCATAGGGGCCGCCATTGCGGGTGCGATACCATTGAGTATTGTCTTGATGATGCTGGTTATAATCGATGGCATTCCAATAAGGTGGACTGGTTACTGTAAGTGTGACGCTATCATTCTCCAGTTCGGGCATGGATTGACAGCTATGCTGATAGAGACCACAACCTTCAGGGAATGCTTGGATTTTCGGGTGATCTGAAAAGCCGGGAAGAAGCGCAGTTTCCATATTATTCTACGATATATTCGTCATTTGGATCGAACGCAGGTACACAGACAACAATCGTTTTGAAATCACCATAGCCGCGATGCGGGGTTCCCTTGGGGATGAGGATCGCGGTTCCGGGAGAGATTTCAATGGTTTCATCGCCGATTTCCATCACTCCCTTCCCTTCCAAAATGTAGTAGGTTTCGATGGTATTTTTATGGTAATGTTTTTTGGAATCCTGAATATGGGTTACATGAAGCCCAACCTCGGGAGATAGGTCTTTGGTGAGCAAACGGGTACTACTGCCACAAGGGCAGGGAATAGACTCGACCTCGTTCAGTCGACGAACAACGGGTTTGCTTGATGTGGATTGTACCATTTCTATTCTCCCTCAAAACATTTGGATTTATGGATAATCTACCTTCTGTTGACCCAGAAGAAAAGCCCCGCCACAATGCTTTCACCTAAAAATAATGCGTGTATGATGGGAAATTCGCCCAAAAGAATCACGTGGGGAGGAAAGGATCCAGCACTACAAGTATTTACTGGATGTTTCTCGTTCCCATGAAATGTGAGTGTTTTCATGCTCGATCGAACTTCTTTCCTTTTTGCTTTGATGGTGTTTCTACTTTCCTTGCTCCTTTATGGATGGACAATCTATCCTGTCTTGGGTGGGAGTCTCGATTCTCCCGAGTTGCAAATTTGTGCCAAGATGCTGGGAATATCTCATCCCACCGGGTATCCTTTTTACATGCTATTTGCCCATCTTTTGACTTGGATACCCTTTGGAAGTGTGGCTGTAAAGTCTACATTCATATCGGCGCTGAGCATGGCGTTGACCTGTGCCCTACTTTATCTCTCTGCCGTGAGGGTATGCCGGGATACACGGGCTGCTTTTTTGGTCGTATTGGCTTTTATGGTTTGTGATAATGTGTGGAGCGTGGCTACGGTGACAGAAGTGTATGCTTTCCAAATGCTGCTCACTTCTTCGATTTTACTCTTGTTTATCTTATATATCAATCAGCCGAGAAGACCGTTTTCTTACGCTTTGGCTTTTTTAGCAGGATTGGGAATGGTGCATCATTTAATGACCCTTATGATCCTACTGGGAATGGGATTAACCTTGGTTATAAAAAGGCAGCGGCCGAGTTTTATGGGGATACAAAAACATGCCTTATTCTTCGCTATCCCTTTGTTATTATATGCCTATCTTCCTCTCCGTAATATGCAGGAAGCGCATTCCTTTGACTTGTATACATTCCATAATTTTACAGATTATATAGCATTTATACTTGGAGGAGAAAATACGGGGTTGCTTCGCTTGGATGTGGCCTGGTTTCTACGTGAGGGATTTCTTCAAGGGATGAGATATTTTCTTGAGCACTATGGTTTTATCTTGACGTTTTTTGCCGGGCTCGGTCTGTATGAAATGATGCGCCAGCGCAGGACAGAATGCGTGCTGCTTGTTTGGTTAACACTTATTCATATTGCTTTGGCGGGAGTGTGGACTGAGGCTGACCGTGAGGCCATTATTCTTCCTGCACTCATTGCCGCGAGTCTTTTGAGCACTGTTGGCATTGCAAAAATATTAAAGCTCTTTTTTGAATGGAATCGTCGTGGTAGAAAGTTATTCGTACCAGCATCGATCATTCTAATTGTTTTGTTGTTGCTGCATTCTGCTTATTATTCTTATGAGTGTATTCGTGAGCGGAATGAAGTCAAACAATATGCTTGCGACGAACTCATCTATCAAAAAATCCCACCTCATTCCATCGTTTTAACCATGTATTGGGAAAGGGTGAATGCATGGAAGTATTTGATCCATTCAGGAGAATATCCCCATAAAAATATCCATGTGTATCGATGGAATGATCCACGGGCCAAAGCGGGTATAGAGGAAATCATTGATTATATGAAAGGGGAGGGAACCATTGGGCAGGAGGCATTGGAACCTGACCCGAAGAAAGCATTCTTTATGTTAGAGCCTTGGGAAGATTTAGACTTGCCAGAAGAAGTGAAACTGATTCCTTTCGAGATGACACCGGAAGAGAAGATTTATTCTTTTCAGCTTGACCTGTGAATAAAACTTTCCCCCTACGGAATAGGGGGAAATCGATAGGAGAGTTAATTGAAATGGGTATTCAGGAGAAGAGGCTCAATAAAGGACATCGACATGATACCCCATTTCGAGATCTTCTGGTGTTTCAATATATTCTTCTGGTATCGCCTCTTTCGATTCCATCTCAAAGAGGGAAGGCTGAATATACTTTTCTGTCAACGGTTTTGGCCGCCTTGGAGGCGGAGTCATCGTTTGTCGCCTGCGTTGATGTTCATTTAAGGTTCTACGGTATGATTTTGATTTATCCTCACGTATGCGCTTGTCAAAAATCGGCGCCATTTCTGTCGGTGGTTCAACCATAACCCGCGACATTTCTCGATTGAGAAAAAGCTGTTTTGTCAATATATCATCATATTGGAGCCGATCCGGCTGCTGGTTTTTGGTTGCTTGCAACACCATCTGCTCTGCAGCGGCGGCATCATGGGGCATCAAGGTGCTCATGACCATGATAACACCTCCTCTTCATTCAACTCCCTCAACAAACAACGGATCATATTCATTTCTAACTATATTATATCACAAAATACAATAATGCGTAAAAAAACTGGGCTGAGATGTTCATCTCAGCCCTCAAGATAAGTTAGTTAAAACGGCATAATTACGGCTTGTTCGGATTTGGCTTTTTTGTAGGTTTTGGTTTTGGAGTCGGTTTATCTGGCTTACCCCCGGGTGTGAATGTGGGAACCGGAGGATGCGGCGTTGGTGTCTCCTCCATCACCGGAGTCGGTGATACGGTCTCTTCGGGAGAAGGGCTTGGCACAGGAGGTGTCACAGCGACTTCATGATAAGTAACCGCACCGTCTGCTTCAAAGGGTCCATACGAGGTAATGCCTTTATCTTGAGTATAGATCACGACAGAAAACAGATAGCGATGACCAAACTGAGGCCCATCGCGAAAGTCTTTAAATAAGCCTTTGGCATTTTTCTTCCATACGAAGTATGAATCGTCATCACCTGTGGTGCCCAAAATAGCCCTTTCAGAGTCGTTTACTTGAACAAACACATCAGCGCTATGGATTTTTTCCATCCCCGCCGTTGTCCAACGAATAACCAACTCGCGGTTGTCAGCATTGTCACGATCTTCTGCACCACTGATATCTAAGAAAGTATTTTTGTGATCGCTCACCGTGACTTCTATTTCGTGAGTTGGTTCAGGTGTGGTTTCAGGTTGGGTCGGTGTTGTCGTAATCCCGGGTGTTGCTGTAGGTTCGGGAGTTTCGGTCGGCTCAGGTGTATCCATAGGTTCAGGACTTGCCGTAGGTTTGGGAGTATTTACAGGTTTAGGAGAAACTGTAGGTTTAGGCGTGTTTCTTCTCACGGGAATCCTAGTTTCTATTGGAGTAGGGGTTCCTTGTTTGATCGTCGGGGTTTCAACCGGTGTACTCGTCATTGTCGGTTCGACTTCCAACTCACATTGCCAGCATACTTTCAAGATGCAAATTTCCGCACCTTCAATTTCAATCGTACGAATCCCTTCTTCACTCTTAAGGGTAAGCGTTTGTGATTCGGTAACACTGGCAGCCACTTCACTAGCCACGACGTTATCGGAATCATCCAACCCGTAGAGCGTTGCCTCAAAGTAATGTTGCAATGTTATTTCTACTTGTTGGGGGGCAAGACCTGAACAGGTTTCGGTTGCGAACCGAATTGTGGCTTTTTGAGAAGCGCTTTCTTCCGACCATGGGATTGATATATCCAGTTCTCCATCTCCGTTACAATCAACGATATCAAATGGAACTTGGGTACCATCTGCGAGTTTTGCCTCAGCCACGATTAGGTTGTCGATCATCGTTTCATGCAACCCAGTAACCGGATCAATAAAGACATCACTCGCTGTGATGCACTCTTCTGGAGAAGGGGGCAAAGTCGGTGTCATTTCTGGCGTGGGCGTAGTTTCTTCCTCTACCTCGGTCGCAGTAGGTTCGACTGATTCTTCTACTTTAAATTGGACAGGATCTTCATGGCTGAATGGACCGACGGGAGGGCCGCCTCGACGCAGGACATAGAGGAAGAAAGTATAGGTGTTTCCATCTTGAGGACCTTCTTTGAAATGACCGCCAAGCCAACGAACGCCTTCTTTCCAAACAAAGTAATCAAAATTAACGTCGGTTCGTCCTAAGTATTTTGGTTGATCTTCACCGCTCTTCAAGGCATAGATATGGATATCCTTGGCGTTTGGAATATCAAGATTCCAACGAATCACAAGCTCACGATCAACGGCGGGGTCGACATCCATATCGCCACTTAAATCGACCATCGATTCTTCATCATCAGTGACAAAGACCGTTTTTGATGGTTCAGGAGTTTCTGTCGGTGTAGGCTCTTCTTCTTCGTAACAAGAGTAACAAATTTCATGGATAAGGATTTCAGAACCGACGATTTCAACGAGCTGTAAGTCTGTTGAACTATTCAACTCCAAGGTTTGTACTGAGGTGGCGTTTGTTGCCGTCGCGCTTGAAACCATCACACCGGAAGAATCATAGGCAAAGAGTGTGACTTCATCATTATGACTCAGGGTGATGCTGGCATTTTGGAGATCCCCCTCTTGGCATGCCTCGGTCGCGAAGTGAATCGCGGCAGCTTGTGTAGCCTCTGCGGGAGAATCTGGGATCCAAATATCCAATTGACCGTCGCCGTCACCATCGATGACATCGAGCGTCACCGCGGTTCCATCTGCGAGGATCGCCTCAGATACTTGGATTCCATCCAGCTCCACGGTAGTGAGTTCTGTCGCCGACTCTACGTAATAGTCACCCGGAATGACACACTCTGAAATCTCGGGTTCTGGAGATACAGTTGGTGTTAAAGTCGGAGTCGCTGTAGGTTCAACCTCTTCACCTACAGTAAATTGGACAGAACCTTCATGGGTGAATGGACCGGCGGGAGGTCCACCTCGACGTAGGACATAGAGGAAGAAAGTGTAGGTGCTTCCATCTTGAGGTCCTTCTTTAAAATTACCCCCTAGACCTCGAGTCCCTTCTTTCCAGACAAAGTAATCAAAATTAACGGCGGTTCGTCCTAGGTACTTCGGTTTTCCTACATTGTTTTCCCATGCGTAGATATGGATATCCTTGGCGTTCGGAATATCGAGGTTCCAACGAATGACGAGTTCTCGATTATCGATAGGATCGATATCTTCACCATGACTAAGATCCTCCATGGTGTTCAAACTATCGGTTACATAAACTTGTTTAGTAGGTTGTTCTGGTGTGGGAGTGATGATAGGTTCTTCCTCACCCACATAATAATAAACAGGGGCTTTGTGAGTGAACGGTCCTGATACAGGGGCACCTTCATATAAAACGTATAAATAGAATTTATAATAATGATCCGATTCAGGACCGTTGAGTCGGTACCTTCCCGCGATGTTCTCATTTCCTCTTCGCCAAACCAATTGTTGCTCTTCTCCATTACCGGTACGTCCCAAATACTTGGGGTTTCCAAGCGAATCCGTCTGAACATAGACATGAAAGTCTTTTATTCCCGGTTCATCGATGTTCCATTTTATGACGAGTTCTTGATCATCCACGGGATCGACATCCCTATCGCCGCTCAAATCGGCCATCGATTCTTCATCATCAGTGACAATCACAGTTTTTGGTGGAATCGGTGTGGGTTCTTCGATTGGGCATGAATAGCAAATTTCGTGCAACAGAATCTCACGACCCGTAATTTCGACAAATTGAATGACTGTAGAACTATCCAATTCCAAGAATTGCACTGAAGTAGCACTGCTCGCCGTCGCGCTTGAAACCAGCACGCCGGAAGAATCATAAGCCAAGAGTTTGGCTTCGTCATTATGAGTTAGAGTGACGCTCACATGTTGAGGATACTCTCCTTCACACGCCTCGGTTGCGAAATGAATCGCGGCAGCTTGTGTAGCCTCTGCGGGAGAATCAGGGATCCAAATATCCAATTGGCCGTCGCCGTCACCATCGATGACATCGAGTGTCACCGCAGTTCCAGCCGCGAGAATTGCTTCTGATACTTGCAAAACCTCCAAATCCACCATAGTGAGATCCGTCGCCGACTCTACATAATAGTCACCCGGAACCACACACTCCGGGGTTGCAGGTTCGGGAGTTGGAGTCGGGGTGGGGGTGACATCGGTTACATCGTAGTCGTCTGTAAATGTAGAGGAAATGATGATCGTATTCGCGGGGGGCGAGGAATTACCAATGGAGTATGCCTCTTTTGCTAGCGGTGAACTCGACTGCGCAAAAGATATTGTATGGAAAGACAATATCAAAGCACACACAATAAAAGTTCTCATAATAAAAGTACGATTTTTCATCTTCCTACCCTCTCTTTCAAGATTACAAAAAAAGTGTTCTTAATGCTCTACGTGAAAAACATCTTTCTTTATAGTAGAAGTCTTCTAGGCGCAAAAAGGTTTATGGTTTTCCAAGAAAAAATATTACAAAGGTGAGTAAGCACAAAAAAATTCATAAAACATATATTATAAAATAATTTAACAATATGTAAATATATATTTTGATTATTTTTGTGATTTTGCAGGCCTTATGAGGGCTATTGGAAGGTTGATATAGATATAACCACTTGAAAGTGAATGACTTGCACAAAGTTTAATATAGAAAGGATAAGAATTTTAAAATATTTCATTTTTTGGCGATTGAAAAGAAAAAACGGGAGGCGTTATTTACGTTTGCGGCTGGTGTAGGCCATGCGTTTCCAGTTTTGTGATTTTTTTTTCTTCTTCTTTTGGTGAAGTCTTTTTACTGGATTCAATAGAATCTTGCTGCTCAGAAGGTATGTCTTTTGCCTCGTATTGGATTTGGACATTGCGATTAACGCCTCCGCTGAGGGTGTTGAGAAAGCGATTATTCATTTCGCCATATTGAAGCTCCTTTTTGGTTTGGTAGTCGTTAGCGCCTAATTTAAGCGCAGTTTGCACAGAATGGAGGGAGGCATCTTGGGTTAGCATGATGGTGAAGACATTGGGATCCAACTCACGAATAAAGCGCAGCACTGTAAGTCCCCCTCCCTTGGGCATGTTGATGTCCAAGAGGATAATATCAGGACGTAATTCGACGAATTGATTGATGGATTCAAGCCCGTTGAAAGCATTTCCTACCACTTCGTAGCGATACATTCTCAATTTTCTCGTGAGAATTTCCTGGAAAATTTCATCATCATCGCAGATTAAAACGCGTAGGATATTTGGATCTTTCTTTTTCATGGCTCATTAAGGAAATCAATAATTATTCTTACTAAATCCTAGGAACTTTTTCAGCGAAAAGCAAATCTTATCGATTCCCTTTTCAAAAAAACCACAATAAAATACAAAAAATTTGAAAAATAGAGAGAAAAAGAACAGACTAATGAATAAAAAAAGAAATTCACCCAATAGACCTACCCCACAAGCCCCCAAAAAATCTTCTTCTGTATTTGATCCCGTGAGCCGCTTTAGTTCCGAGATTTCCAGAATATGCAATGAATATTGGAACTGGTT
Source organism: uncultured bacterium (assembly GCA_964419335.1). Lineage (GTDB taxonomy): Bacteria > Hinthialibacterota > Hinthialibacteria > Hinthialibacterales > Hinthialibacteraceae > CAYQOX01. The sequence continues at coordinate 17,757 of CAYQOX010000068.1, forward strand.
AAAATATTCACCGCGAAAAATTCAATTCATTCCTATTGTCATTCTTGCCTTGATTCTTCTTTTCTGGTTCTTGGTACCGGCGCAGGATATTTATGTGAGTGATATAGACGAGATTAATGTGATCGATTTTGAATGGAAAGAGCCTCAGCGGGATCAATCGATCGATGGGAATAGCCTCTTGATCGATGATAAATGGTATCACAAAGGATTGGGTGTTCATGCGAATGCGGAAGTCTCGCTTGCAGTTCCATATGGATATACTCATTTTATATCGGAAGTAGGGGTGGATGATGAAGTGGCCGAAGATTCTCCTGCTTCAGTAGAATTTATCGTTATTGGGGATGGAGCCGTTTTGCATCATACGCCAGTGTTGGAAGCCAGTATGCCACCATACCGAATCTACGTGAATGTGGAAGATATTAGTATGCTCAATCTAAAAGTGACCAATGCCGGGGATACAAGCAATTCAGATCATGCGGATTGGGGAGACGCTCGTTTTGTCAAAAAATGAGGAGAAAATATTAAAGGATTTGAGCAAACCTCTTGCCGCAATTAAATTATTTGTTATACTTTCTGATGAATATTTTGAGGGAGTAGCTCAGTTGGTAGAGCATCTGCCTTTTAAGCAGGCGGTCGAGAGTTCGAGCCTCTCCTCCCTCAT
>CAYQOX010000069.1:0-18278 GCA_964419335.1 uncultured bacterium
TGTGGGAAGTGACTTTAACCCTTGGCTACGATATTACCGAAGATCTCTTGGCGCGTATCGAATATCGTCATGATGAAGCAGACGGCGATATCTTCAATGACGATGATGGAACGGATGATACCCAAGATACAGTTGCTGTGGAAGTTATTTATTCTTTCTAATGTAATTCGTTAGGTTCGGGAATTTTTATAATTCGGGCGGTCTGACAAGATGACCGCCTGATTTTTTTGTCTAAAAACCAGCAGTTTGATTAAATCCCAGCTCCAATTACTGTCCCTATTTAATCTCCCTTCAAAATCCTCTTCATTTTTTACTTCTATAAACCCTCGATTTTGAACCACTTACATTGATTTTAGCTACTCTCGATAATATCGGCACATTCATTGCTTATATACGATAATTAGGTTCCACTGGGTTATGGGTATTTGCATTCCTATTGGAATGCTATTTAATATTGAGAAAGGAGAAAAGTCTATGAAACGAGTTGTAATCATGGTGGGTGTCATAACCTTGGCACTCTCTACAATGACAACAGGAGGGAACGCGGGTGCATTATCGGAAGCCACATCCAGCGCGTTGGGAGGGATTGAAATAGGTGGTTATTTAGACATGTCCTGGACTTACAATTTCAATCAGCCCAGCCAAACAAACAATGGAAACGTGATTCGTATCTTCGATACAGATCACGATGACATTGTGGACTTCCATATGCTGAATCTGTATATCGATAATCTACCTGAAGATCTGGGAGAAGTGGGATTCCGGACCGATTTTGCTTTCGGTGAAGATGCAGAACTCATCGGCGGGGATGTCGATGAGGATAACATCATGCAAAATGACGATATGAATATTTATCAAGCCTATCTTTCTTATATCGTACCGATCGAAAATGGCTTGACCATCGATATCGGCCGTTTCGCTACATGGCATGGCTATGAGTTAATCGAAAGTCCCCAAAATGATAATTTCTCCCGTTCGATCATGTTCGGCTATGCCATTCCATTTACCCACACCGGTATTCGAATGACCTATCCGTTTGCGGATTGGACAGAAGTTAGCCTCGGAGTAACCCAAGGATGGGATACCGTCGAAGACAACAACAATGGAAAAACGTTTCATGCAGCATGGTTGGTGACACCTATGGATGATATCTCCATCCAAAATTCTGTAGCGTATGGCCCCGAGAGAGATGACAATTCTTCCGATTACATGTTTTTGTATGATCTCGTGGCTACATGGGCGATCAACGAAATGTTTTCTGTGGGAGCCAATTTCAACTATGGAAATGATGAAAACGCAAATGGAAGCAGTGACACAGAATATTGGGCTGTAGGCGGGTATGCGCGTTATGACTTCCATCAAGATATGTATCTTGCCCTGCGCGGAGAATATTTCGACGATACCGATTACACACGGCTTCCCCAAGAAACCGGTAATCCCAATTCAAACCAAGAGATGTGGGAAATAACGGTAACCCTGGGGTATGAAGTTACTGAAGATCTTCTTACACGAATTGAATATCGGCATGATGAAGCGGATGGGGATATTTTTCATGACAAGGGTGGATCCGATGATACTCAAGATACCATCGCTCTTGAAGTAATTTATTCTTTTTAATGTAAGTCCTAAGGTTCGGGAATAACAAATAGCGCGAGCGGTTGCGAAAGTGACCGCTCGTTTTTTCATGGATTGAAGAAATTAAATTCAAAAGAAAGGTACCGTAATTTATATTTTCTGATTGAAATTCTAATAACATCCATCAACCCCTTGCTTCGACATTCGAAATCCTACATCATAAAAAAACAAAAATAACAAGTAAATTTAAAGGAAATATTCATTGAGCCATCAAGAACAGCCTCAATCCATTCAAAAACATGAACTTAACGAATTGATCTCACTGCTCAACTATATCTTTCGAGCCGATGGCGGCGATATGGGGAAAGATTATCCCCGGCATTTAGGAGAGAATAACTTGGAGAATATCCGGGTTATCAAGCAAGAGGGACAAATCGTAGCCCATGTAGCCGCCTCCATCCGGCCTGTCTCTCTGGCTGGGATACAAACCAAAGTTGCAGGTATAGGTGCGGTAGCCACTCATCCCGAAGCGCGCGGATATGGCTTTGCATCTATACTTATGCAGGATGCGATTCAGCGTTGCACTGAACAAGGCGCAGATATTATGTTGATTTCTGGAGATTTAGGCATTTATCGGCGTTTGCACGCCGAGGAATGTGGCCAATTCCCTGTTTTTGAAATATCAGAAGAAGATTTGCGTCCCCAATCGGGGTTTTCTCTTATCCCCGTGGATTCCACTCATATTGATATAATCAATCTCTTGTTAGAGCAGAAAACCACCCGTTATATGCTTCCCCAGGAAGATTTGGAAGCCTTAGAGCAATGCCGTCATGTAATGGACCGTTCTTCGGATTGGTGGATCATTCTTTATGGCGATACTCCGACAGGTTTTGGGGTCGTTCATGCGGATGAGCAAAAGGTGGATCTCTTAGAATGGGCCGGGCATCCCAACGCCTTGCAATATGCGGCCTATCAATGGCTGCATCATTACGGTGCCCCAAGTCTGCATTATATAACACATGAGGCGCATCAAATTCCTTTGCATTGGCAAGCGTGTATAACTGATTGGCGTGCTTTTGAAGGTACGGTTTTGATGCTCCATACATATCGGTTTATGCGGCAAGCGCAGGACCTGTTATCCCAGCGTTTAGGTGAAGAAACACTGAACGCTTTGAAGTTTGATTGTGGGATGCAACAAATGGCGATTTCATTGGGCGAGGAAATACTTGAATTAAAAAATGGAGGCGAAGTGGTTCAATTTCTCTTTGGCCATCCCATGAGAAACATTCTTGAAGAAAAACTTCCCGGTACAAGCGCGTTAAAATCAATTTTACAGAAAGGTTTCCCTTTGCCTTTGGTGTGGTATGGTTTGGGATATGTATAGACTGAGTCAGGCCAAAACGCAATAAAAAAGCATCTCCGTAACGAGATGCTTTTTTATTGTTAGAATGTTTACGCTCTTAAGAACAAATTCATTTACTCTTCAGGCGTTTCATATCCTAAAAGTTGAATATAAGCCATAGGAGCGCCATCGTTCGGCCTTGGGCCAATCTTGAAAATTTGGGTATAGCCGCCCGGACGTTCCTGGAATTCCGGAACAATCTCGGTGAATAGCTTATTGAGGATGGATTTGTCGCGTATCACTCGGTTGACCCTGCGCCGAGCATGAACTGAATCATCCTTGGCCGTTGTGATTAACCGTTCAACCACACGACGAAGTTCTTTGCTCTTGGCCACGGTGGTTTTGATGCGGCCATGTCGAAAGAGCGAAGTGGCTTGGTTTGCCAGCATTGCATCACGATGAGCGGCAGTACGCCCGAGTTTACGACCTTTCTTCTTATGTCTCATTGTTCCAAACTCCAGTTTCTTGAATAATCAAAAAGTGATTAGGATTCTTTATCCTCTTCGTCTTCCATTTCATCTTCCATGTTTTCGTATTCTTCTTCTTCCTCATCTTCCTCAAGTAAAGCCGGAACGACTTCCTCCTCATCGGAAGAATCGGAGTTCATTTGATTAAGATCCATACCAAGATATAGATTATACTTACTCAGGACTTCTTTAATTTCATTGAGTGATTTTTTACCGAAGTTGCGATATTTGAGCATCTCGCTTTCGGTTTTGGAAACCAACTCACCGATGGTTTTAATGTTAGCCGCTTTAAGGCAATTATAGGCACGAACTGAAAGTTCGAGTTCTTCCACCCCTTTGGCCAGATAAGGGTTGATGGTGTCTTCTTTGCTTTCTTCTTTCTCATCGGGCATTTCATCTTCTTCTGGGAAGTTAATGAAGAGGAAGAGATGATCCTTAAGAATTTTGGCAGAATAGGCGAGCGCATCTTGAGGTGCAATGGTACCATCTGTCCAAATTTCCATAATCAGGCGGTCGTAGTCTGTGATATCGCCAACACGTGCATTTTCAACGAAGTATTTGACCCGTTCGATCGGTGTAAAAATGGCATCCATAAGGATGGTATTCAGAGGAAAAGAATCGGCGTCTTTGCTCTGGCGTTCTGCTGAGACATAACCGCGTCCAACATCCACGTACAATTCCATTTCCAGTTCGCCCTCTTTATCCAAGGTGGCGATATGCAACTCAGGATTCATGATCTCAACATCAGGGTTTTTTTCAATATGGGAAGCTTTTACTTCACCTTCGCCCCTGGCTTGGAGGTAAAGGGTGACAGGAGCATTGCGATAATTTTTGATTTTCAGCCCTTTGAGATTAAGGATGATGTCGGTGACATCTTCAACCACACCAGGGATGTAAGATAATTCTTGCAGCACGCCGTTAATGCGAACCGCTTTAACCGCGGTTCCCTGAATCGACGAGAGCAAAACACGACGCAGGGAATTGCCCAAGGTAGTGCCGAAACCTCGTTCCAGAGGTTCCACCACGAATTTGCCGTATTGATCTTGGGTTGTTTCCTGACCAATACGAACACGTCCGGGCATAACGACGGGTTTAAATTTCATGGGACTTTTTTCCCCCTTTGCTGCTTGTTTTTATCGTATTGAAAGGCGGCAAGGAAAAAACCTTGTCGCCTTTTCTTCTAAGCAGCGATCGATTTCGAATTATTTGGAATACAGCTCGACAATGAGCTGTTCTTTGACAGGTATAGCGATTTCTTCGACTTGCGGTAAACGTGTTAATTTCCCGCTAAATTCTACATCATCGCGTTCCAACCATGGATAATGTCCCGTGGAACGCCGGAGTTGCATCCCCTCAACGACCAAGGGGAGTTCGCGACTCTTTTCCTTAACCTGAATGGTCTGACCAACTTTGACCAGGTAAGAGGGAATGTTAACCCGTTTTCCATCCACGAGAACATGATTGTGACGCACCAATTGTCGTGCTTGGGTTCTCGAGTTGGAAAAACCCAACCGGTAAACAACATTATCAAGGCGCCGTTCTAAGAGATGTAACAAGTTTTCGCCAGTAATACCACTCATGCGATCGGCGATGGTATAATAGCGCCGAAATTGGCGTTCTAAAACACCATAAATACGTTTAGCCTTTTGTTTTTCGCGCAACTGGATCCCAAAGTCAGACAGTTTTGACATACGTTTTTGGCCATGTTGTCCTGGAGGATAATTGCGCTTATTCAAAGGGCATTTTGCGGAAAGACATTTCTTTCCCTTAAGCATCAGTTTAATGCCTTCGGCTCGACATAATTTACAAGCGGGTCCACGGTATCGTGCCACGGATATACTCCTTATTACGAAAATTTCATTGATTTTTGTGTTAATATATATTCTATTACTTCATGAACTCGATTACACCCGGCGACGTTGTGGAGGACGACAGCCATTGTGTGGAATCGGGGTAACATCTTTTATCACGCGAATTTGCAGGCCAACCACCTGCATAGCCCGAATGGCGGCTTCTCTACCCGAACCGGGACCTTTGACCATAACTTCGACTTGTTGCAAGCCATGTTCTTTGGCCCGTTCCGCCGCTTCTTGGGCTGTAATTTGGGCGGCGTAGGGAGTGCTTTTACGAGAGCCTTTAAAGCCAGTATTGCCAGCACTCGCCCAGGAGATGGCATTTCCTTCCATATCCGTAATGGTTACAATCGTATTATTAAAGGTTGCCTGGATATGAACAATACCACGAGGAACATTTTTTTTGACTTTTTTCCGACTGCGACTGCCGGATCGTCCCGCTCTAGCCATAATTTAGTTTACTCCTATTTTTATCGAATGTATTCAAGCGAACTATAATGATTTGTGATGGAAAAATTCTTTCTCACCATAGAAATAAATCAAAAAGAGTGCGTTTATTATTTTTTGGAGCGTACTCCAATGGTTCGCCTTGGTCCTTTGCGCGTACGCGCGTTGGTCCGTGTACGCTGTCCGCGAGTGGGTAGACCTCGACGATGGCGAAGACCTCGATAGCACCCAATATCCATCAAACGTTTAATATTCATATTCATTTCACGACGTAAATCGCCTTCGACGATATAATCGTTTTGAATGATGGAGGTAATTCGGCTAATTTCTTCTTCGCTTAAATCCTTCACCCGTATACTTTCATCCACATCGGCTTTTCGTAGGATTTGAGCGGAAGTGGGCTGTCCAATTCCAAAAATATAGGTTAACCCTATAACGACGCGTTTATCTCTGGGTAGGTCTACACCGGCAATACGTGCCACGTTCTTTCCTCCTGAATCTCGTTATCCTTGACGTTGTTTATGCCGTGGATTTTTGCAAATCACACGAACTTTGCCTTTACGACGAATCACTTTGCAACCTTCACAAATGGCTTTGACAGAGGCTTTGACTTTCATCGAGTTACTCCTCGTATTCCTATTCCAGAATCAAGATTCTAAGCCTGACGGTAGGTGATGCGCCCCCGGCTTAAATCGTAGGGGGAGAGTTCTACCGTTACCGTATCACCGGGAAGAATACGGATATAATGCATTCTCATTTTCCCGGAGATATGGGCTAACACCTTATGCCCGTTTTCCAGTTCGACCCGAAACATAGCATTCGGCAGGGTTTCGATTATTTTACCTTTAACTTCAATAACGTCTTTTTTTGCCATAACCTTACTTTGGTTGAACTCCTATCGATCTATAAACACAGGCTCAGGGAAGAACCGGTAATCCTTCTTCCTCAGGGAAAATCACCCCTTTAGCCGAGGTTAAAATTTCGGGGCCGTTTTTTGTAATCGCGACCATATCCTCAACATGGGCGGATATGGTTCCATCTTTCGTCACGACGGTCCATCCATCATCAAGAACTTTGACCTCGTAGGTTCCTAGGTTATACATGGGTTCGATACAAATGACCAGACCTTCTTTAAGTCGAGCGCCGGTCCCCGGTTTGCCAAAATTAGGGATTTGTGGATCTTCATGGAGTTGGTGACCCACTCCATGACCTACAAAATCACGTACGATACCATAGCCGAATTGATGGCCAAACCGTTCGGTTATATTCGATAAATCTCCAACCCGTTTTCCTGCTATGGCTTCCTTGCAGGCAGAGCGCAAGGCGTAATAGGCGCGACGAAGTAATTGGTCGACTTCAGGAGACAAAGTGCCAACGCCAAAACTACGTGCACAGTCTCCAACGAATCCGTTATGGATAACGCCAACGTCTAAGCTGACCAAGTCGCCTTCTTGTAATTTTCGTTTCGATGGAAACCCATGAACGACTTGTTCATTAATGGAGCAACAAACGGTAAAGGGAAAACCACGGTAGCCTTTAAAAGCCGGTTTCGCTCCATAGTCACGAATGGTTTTTTCTGCTAATTCGTCCAACTCAATGGTGGAGACGCCAGGTTCCGCCATATCAATCATCTTATTGAGTACTTCCGAAACCAAGTCGGCGCTTTCTTGAAGCCGTTGAATTTCATGCTTGGATTTCAGAACTATCATGGATAACCTATACTTTTGAACGCGGAACCTGTCAAACAGGCATATTGACGCAAAAAAGAATTATAACCGATTTTCTTTTTTTTCCAACCTACATTCCAGATCGTCCGCGAATTCTTCCTCGTCTTCTGAATCCCTCATAATTTCTGACCTTTAAGTGATTTTCCACCTGATTCACTGTATCCAATGCAACACCAACGATAATGATGATCGAAGTCCCACCCATCAGGCTCGCAATACCGGCAGGAACCTGCATCCAAGCCGACATAATATCGGGCATAACCGCCACAGCCGCCAGGAATATAGCACCCGCTAGTGTGATACGATTTAAGATACGGGTTAAATATTCCTCGGTACGCTTTCCTGGGCTATACCCTGGAATGGTTGAGCCATATTTTTGTAAATTTTCGGCTACATCCTTGGGATTAAATGTGATCGCGGTATAGAAATAGCAGAAGAATATGATCAAGACAACGTACAAGATCGAATATAAAAATCGGCCGGGAGAAAGAAATTCGCTTAGTGATTCAAACATGCGATAAACCCAGCCAAAAGTTTCGTGTCCCATCAAGGGAGTAGCAAAATTCAGGAAAAACGCGGGTAATGTGAGGATCGCTGCCGCAAAGATGACAGGGATTACTCCGGCTGTGTTGATACGTAAGGGGAGATAGGCATTGCTTTGGGAACCGTACATACGTCCCCCCCTGACTTGTCTACCGCGTTTTATGGGTACCCGCCTTTGCCCATATTGGATAATAACAACACCTGCGACAACAATAACAAATATAATGATTGTCACTAAGGCGGTTAGCGGGGTAAAGTTAGGTTGATTGTTTGCCAAGAGCATGTAGCCTTGCACCACCGCATCGGGGACCCGAGCAACAATGTTGGCGAAGATGATAAGCGAGATGCCATTCCCGATTCCATGTTCGGTGATCAACTCACCCATCCACATGATGATCACGGTACCTGCGGTCATGGATATCATGCACATGAAACGGAACCCCCAACCGGGACTATAGACGATATTTCCCCACATTTGGGCATTTTCGAGCGAGAAGGAAAACAAGAAGGACTGGAAGAGGGTAATAAGAACCGTCAAATAGCGGGTATATTGGGTAATCTTCTTGCGGCCTTCCTCACCTTTTTTGGATAATTCTTCCAAATAGGGCGAGGTAACCGTTAACAGCTGAAGAATAATGGAAGCACTAATATACGGCATAATGCCGAGGGCGAAGATCGAGCATTGCAAAAACGCACCACCGGCGAATAAGTCGATTAAATTAAATAGATTTCCCCCACTCTGTCCCCCTCCATAGTTGAGTTCGGAAGGGTTAATGCCAGGAATGGGGATATAGGAGCCGATCTGCAGTAGAGCGAGAATGGCTAACGTGAAGAGAACCCGTCTTTTCAGGTCGGGAATTCGGAATATATTGGCAATTGCGTCGATCATTATAGCTAACTATCCCTATTCTTAGCTTGCTGGTTCCGTTTCTTTCTGCTTGGTTTTCTTGACTCGCGGATGCGTTTCACCGCCTGCTTGGGTAATTTTTTCTTGGGCAGACTTACTAAACGCGTCGGCGTAAACGAGCAACTTTTTGGTTAACTCTCCATTTCCCAGTATTTTGATGGGTAAATCAACATCTTTAATCAACCCTTGTTCTTTCATGAAGGCAGGATCGATTTTTGTCCCATCCTCAAATTTGTCGAGGGAAACAAGATTGATCAATTGAAAATATTTATGGGTACGGCTTTTAAAGCCACGTTTCGGGACACGGCGTTGAAGTGGCATTTGTCCACCTTCGAACCAATAGCGGTACTTGAATCCCGAACGTGACTTTTGGCCATTGTGTCCACGACCTGCCGTTTTGCCATGGCCGCTGGATGGTCCACGTCCGACCCGTTTTCTTTTTTTTCTTGGAGGAGTTTCTAATTCACCTATATGCATGATCCATCCACTCTTTTTTTTAGACTTTATTGTTAAATTTCTTTGACTTCAACCATAAAAGAGATACTATTGATCATTCCGCGAATTTGCGGAGTGTCACTGACGACGACTTTTTTATTTGGGCGTCGTAACCCTAAGGCTTTGGCGGTTTTCTGATGCTTAGGCACTTTTCCGCTTAAACTACGTTTTAATGTGATTTCGAGTTGGTTAGCCATTTTATCCAAGAATCTCCTTAGGATCTTTTCCTCGCAGTTTACTCACGACATTCACATCTTTTAATTCTTTCAATCCTTGTATTGTCGCTTTGACAATATTGAGAGCATTATTGGTGCCTAATGACTTGGTTAAAATGTCACGAATGCCGGCGACTTCAACAATCGCGCGAACCGAGCCTCCGGCAACGACCCCGGTTCCTCGCGAAGCAGGTTTCAGTAAAACCTTTCCCGCTCCATAGCGAGCAAGAATTTCATGAGGAATCGTGGTGCCAATAATGGGGACTTGGATCATTTCTTTTTTAGCATGTTCGATGGCTTTACGAATCGCGTTGGCCACCTCACCGGCTTTTCCAAAGCCAACCCCCACATGGCCATTTTCATCACCGACAACCACGAGCGCGCTAAAGCTAAAACGGCGACCGCCTTTGACAACTTTGGCGACGCGGTTGACATGAATCACACGTTCTTGCAGTTCAACCTCTTTTTTCTTGCTGGTATCAACAACATCAACCATTATTCTTTTCCCTTATATCTAGTTGGTTAGCTAAAATTCCAGTCCACCTTCGCGTGCGCCATCCGCGAGAGCGGCAACACGTCCGTGGTATAAATATCCACCGCGATCGAAGATAATCTTCTTAATGCCACGTTCTTTGAGACGATCAGCGATGAGTAACCCCACGGCTTTGGCATGAAGACGCTTTCCACTCAAGGATTCCTCTTCATTTAATTGTGGGAGTTCAGGAACGCGGCTACTAGCCGCGGTAATGGTAAAGCCTTCTTCATCGTTGACCGCTTGCGCATAAATATGTTTGGCGCTACGGAAGATACACAATCTTGGGCGTTCTGCTGTCCCAGAAATTTTTCTACGTACGCGTTTATGTCGTTTTTCTCGGGCTGCTCTTTTATCTTTCATGGTGGTTACATCCTGCTTCGTCCCTCGCGGGAATTCGGTATATTAAACGTTCTTCTTACCCACTTTACGGCGAATATGTTCTTCGATGTATTTCACGCCTTTGCCCTTGTAGGGTTCGGGTGGACGGAAGGAACGTACTTTGGCTGCCACTTCTCCCAGGAGCTGTTTATCGTAGCCCCGGAGTGTGATTTCCACATTTCTTTCCACTTCTGCGGTGATCCCTTCAGGAAGATCATACTTAATAGGGTGCGAATATCCAAGTTCGAGGGTTAAGGTATTGCCTTGTACGGAGGCACGATACCCCACGCCGTTAATTTGGAGTTTACGTTCAAAACCGCTCGAGACTCCCACAACTAAGCTATTAATTACCGACCGTGTCGTTCCGTGCAACGAACGGATTTTTCGATTATCGTTGGGGCGCTCCACGAGCAATTGGGACTGATCTTCGCGAACGGTGATGGGTTCAGGGATATCAAAGGATAATTCCCCTTTAGGCCCCTTTACATGGATATGTTGTTTTTCCAATTTGACATCAACCCCCGAAGGGATAGGAACAGGTTGTCGTCCAATTCGTGACATGATTCTCTTCTCTCATCTATGTAGTCTTACACGTTTTTTATTTTAACTGTCTGGTTCAAAAAAAAGAGCGAGAGCAATGCATGCCCGGTTACATAACGCGGCAAAGGACTTCACCGCCAATGCCTTGAATCCGAGCTTCACGGCCGCTCATGACTCCACGGGAAGTGGAAAGAATACATATTCCCAGTCCTCCCATAACGCGAGGAATCGCGTCTTTATTCGCGTAGCGGCGAACACTGGGTTTGCTAACCCGCTCCAAGCGCGTGATCACCCGTTCTTGCTTAGGTCCATATTTTAGATAGACGCGAATATTGCGGTGACCTTTAACTTCCACAACTCGATAACTGCGGACATATCCTTCTTGTTTTAATATATCCACAATGGATTCTTTGATTTTAGAATAAGGGATCTCGACTTTTTCTTTGCGTGCAATATTCGCATTACGAATACGCGTCAAGAGATCCGCGATCGGATCGGTAACCGGCATTTTATATTGCTCCTTCGATTCTCGACAAATTTTCACCAGCTCGATTTGGTCATGCCCGGGATATAGCCCCAAAGTGCGAGTTCACGCAAGCAAATGCGGCACAAACGAAAGCGGCGATAGACACCGCGTGGACGGCCACAGCGTTGACAGCGCGTATATCCACGGACTTGAAATTTCGGCTTACGGGAAGCCTTGACGATCAAACTTTTTTTCGCCACGCTTATCTCCTTCTTAGTTTCGGAAAGGCATTCCGAAAAGTTTCAAGAGCGTATAGGCTTCTTCATCGGTCTTGGCCGATGTCACGATAATCACATCCATGCCTTGGACAGCAGGAATGGTATCATAATTGATTTCAGGGAAAATCAATTGCTCTTGGATGCCCACTGAATAATTCCCTCGGCCATCGAATGCTTTATTGGATAACCCGCGAAAGTCACGAATACGAGGTACACATATATTCATAAAACGGTCGAGGAAGTCATACATGCGGGTACGTCGTAAGGTTGCTTTGCAACCAACGGGCATACCTTCACGAATTTTAAAATTCGCGACCGATTTTTTGGCCTTGGTAATAACGGGTTGCTGGCCAGCGATTTGAGCCAAATTTTCCTTTAGGCCCTCCAGCAATTTGATCTCTCGGCTCCCTTCGCCGATGCCCATGTTCAACACGATTTTCTCCAAGCGGGGTACTTCCATAATATTATTGTACTGAAAAGTTTTCATCATTTCCGGAACAATCCGTTCCTTATAATCCTTTTCAATACGGGAGCGATACCCCTTCATGACCGTGTATTGTTGATCCTGTTCTTCTTGTTTTTTCTTTTTTTTCTCATTCATAATGCTAACCAAACATTTATTTTACTATCCGGACGTTCGAAGGATGAACAGGTCCTTCACGATCAATAATCCCCCCGGGTTGATTGGATTGTTGATCGGCTTTTCTGTGTTTTTTACGCATGTTGATCCCTTGGACATATAAACGATTATTTTTCCGATCAACATGCAAGATCTTTCCAGTTTTTCCAACATCATCACCGGAAATCACTTCGACGAGATCTCCCTTTCTTAACCGAATTTTATGCATTAGAGCACCTCCGGCGCGAGAGAAATAATTTTCATAAATTTCTTTTCACGGAGTTCCCGAGGGACGGGACCAAAGATACGAGTGCCAATGGGATCTCCGGCTTCATTAACGAGGACAGCGGCGTTGTTGTCGAAACGAATGGTGGAGCCGTCAAGGCGTTTTACTTCTTTGCGAGTTCGAACAATAACGGCTTTGACGACGGTTCCCTTTTTCATATTCGAATCGGGAATCGCTTCCTTCACACTCGCCACGACGATGTCACCAATACTGGCGTAACGGCGCCGGCTGCCGCCTAAGATTTTGAAACACGTTATTTTGCGTGCTCCTGAGTTGTCCGCTACCGTTAATCGGGTGTATTCCTGAATCACGATTATCCTCCAACCGTGTGCTGTTAAACAACCACGGCCTTGCGAATAGTTTCAACATACCGCCAGCGTTTGGTTTTACTAAGCGGGCGGGTTTCCATAATCCGAACAAAATCACCAACGTGGCAGGTCTCATTTTCATCATGAACCTTGACCCGCTTTCGTCGTCGAATGGTTTTGCCATAGGTCGAATGGCGAACCAGGCGTTCAATTTCGACAACGATCGTTTTGTTCATCGCCGTACTGACGACATGACCTTCTCGGACTTTTCGTTGGGGCGTAGTTTTTTGAGTCTCTGTCATAATTTTTATTCAGCCTCCGCGAGTATTTCTTTTCTCACGGTCAAGGCGCGAGCGATATCCTGTTTCGTTTTTTTAATACGATTCGAGTCTTGCAATTGATTAGTGAACAATTGCATGCGTAGGTTGAATAATTCTTTTCGCAGATCACTCAACCGGACGTCCAATTCATCCTTTGATAGGGAACGAAAATCATCTGCTTTCATCAGTTCTTCCCCTTACCATGTTTCTTCACGGCTCGTAAAACGAACCTTAAGAGCGAGTTTATGCCCTGCTAGGCGGAACGCTTCACGCGCGACATCTTTGGGTACTCCACCGAGTTCAAAGAGAATATGACCCGGTTTGACAACAGCCACAAAACCTTCGGGGGCGCCTTTACCTCCACCCATGCGGGTTTCGGCCGGTTTCGAAGTGACAGGTTTTTGGGGAAAGGCACGAATCCAAACTTTGCCACGGCGCTTGATGCAGCGAGTGATGGCGATACGAGCGGCTTCGATTTGGCGTGCCGTAATCCATCCCCCCGTCATCGCCTTCAAACCGTATTCGCCAAAATCAATCCGGGTTCCTCGGCATGCAATCCCGCGGCGGTTACCACGGTGAACTTTACGATATTTCTGTCTCGATGGCATTAACATCAGGAAGATACCTCCTGTTGGGTTTCCTGGGGAAGACTGAAACCGGTGGATTCACCCTTGTTAATCCAACATTTGACACCGATTTGGCCATACGTGGTATGAGCTTGGGCAAAGCCGTAGTCAATATCAGCACGCAAGGTATGCAAGGGTACACGGCCTTCACGGTACCATTCGGTGCGGGACATTTCCGCTCCACCAAGCCGCCCGGCCACCATAACTTTGACGCCCAAGGCGCCGCCTTGCATCGTGGCCTGGATCGCCCGTTTGAGTGCGCGGCGGAAGGAAACGCGGCGTTCTAATTGAAGGGCGATGCTTTCCGCTTGCAGTTGGGCATCCAACTCGGGATTTTTAATCTCCCGAATATTAATATGGATCTGACGTTCGGTGATATTACTCAACATTTTTTTTACGCGTTCTACTTCAACGCCTTTCCGTCCAATGATAATTCCTGGACGAGCGGCCATGATGTTAATCCGCATCCGTTGAGTAAAGCGTTCGATTTCGATGGTACTAATGCCTGCATGATACAAGCGTTTCTTGATCGCCTGACGAATTTCCAGGTCGTCATGCAGCAAGTTGGCATAGTCTTTTTCTGCATACCAGCGTGATTTCCAATTGGCGTAGACGCCAACTCTGAATCCGTATGGATGAACTTTCTGTCCCACGATATCTCCTCGTCGTCTCTGGGTTTCGAATCAACCGCTTCAGGGTCCCAAAACGATGGTTATATGACTCAGTCGCTTCCGAATTCGCATGGCTCGTCCCATAGGAGCGGGACGATAGCGTTTGAGCATGCGTCCGTCATCGACAAAAACTTTCTTCACGTAGCATTCTTCAGGATCGAATTCCGTCGTATCTTCCACATTGGCCGCAGCGGATCGCAATAATTTAAGTAGAATCGTACTTGCTTTCCGCTTAGGCAAGAAGCTCAAGATATTGACGGCTTCTTCATACGATTTTCCACGTATGGTATCAGCAGCCAACCGCATCTTTCTTGCCGACATACGGCAATTACGAAGGGTTGCTGACATTCGTCTTTCGCTCTCTCGTACGGCCATGATCCTAACTCTCCTACTTAAGTCGCATCACGCGTGCTGTTTTTCCGCCGTGTGTCTTGAAGGTCCGGGTGGGAGAGAACTCACCAAGGCGGTGTCCCACCATGTTTTCCGTCAAGAAGACGGGAACAAATTTCTTGCCATTATGAACGGCGATGGTATGCCCAACCATTTCAGGCATGATGGTGCAATCCCGCGACCAGGTGCGCACCACTTTCTTTTCATTTTTTTCATTTAAAGCGCGAATGCGTTTTAAAAGTCTCTCATCTATGCACGGTCCTTTTTTTAGAGAACGTCCCATTTCTTACCTCTTTATTTCTTCCTTCGTCGCCGATCTTCGACAATCATTTCTCGGGTTCGTTTATTGCGACAGGTTTTATATCCTTTGGTTGGAATTCCCCATGGCGAACAAGGATGACGGCCGCCAGAGGAACGCCCTTCTCCACCGCCTAAGGGGTGATCGACAGGGTTCATTGCCACACCCCGTGTATGGGGTCGGCGTCCTTTCCATCGAGCACGTCCAGCTTTGCCTAAGTCCACATTGAAATGGTCGGCATTGGAAGTCGTGCCTATGGTAGCCCGGCAATTGAGATGCACCAAACGAATTTCAGAAGAGGGCATCTTAATACGGGCATAATTCCCTTCCCGTCCCATAATTTGAGCCGCGGTGCCTGCAGAACGAGCAAAAGAAGCCCCTTTCCCAATTTTGAGTTCAATCGCATGCACCATAGTCCCATCGAGGATTTCACGTAGAGGGAGGCAATTTCCTGTACGATGGGGAGCCCCGGGGCCTGACATAAGTTCATCCCCAACGCGGACTTTATCGGGTGCGATAATATATCGTTTTTCACCGTCCGCATAATGCAAAAGGGCAATCCAGGCAGTACGGTTCGGGTCATATTCAATCGCGGCGACTTTGGCAGGAATTCCATCTTTATTACGCTTGAAATCGATAATCCGGTAGCGTCTTTTATGACCGCCGCCACGATGTTTCACGGTCATATGCCCATTTACATTACGCCCTCCCTTACTCTTTAAGGGCGCCAACAGACTTTTTTCGGGACTTTTTTTGGTTATGTTTTCAAAGGTAGAAACGGTTTGAAAACGCCGTGTTGGTGTTGTTGGGTTATATTTTTTAATAGGCACGATACTACACTCCCCTTTGGTTCTTATTAAGCAAATTCGATGGAATATCCCGGGGCTAGTTTGATCAAGGCTTTCTTATAACCTCGAGTTTTGCCCATAATTCCACGGTACCGATCAAATCGTCTCTTCGGACGAACGTTAGCGGTCCGAACATTTTCTACTTTAACGTTGAAAGCCTCTTCCACGGCTTTCTTGATTTGCAATTTATTGGCGTCTCTTTTTACGCGGAACGTATAAATATTGTCTTGTTCGGACAACACAGTAGAACGTTCAGTAAAAATCGCCTCTTGGATTATATCGTAAATGGTTGCCATGGTACTTATTCGCCTCCCGTTTTCTTATACCGTTCTTGCAAGGTTTCAACGGCTTCCTTGGTCAAGAAAAGATAATCTGGCTCGAATAAATCCAAGGGAGAACAAGAATTCACGCATTTTACCGAGGCATCTTTCAAATTACGGATTGAAAGCAGCGCGTTATCTCCCGGAGCCTTATCGACAAACAAGGCGCGTCCCTCCACTTCAAAGGCGTCGAGAATCTGAGCGGCATCTTTGGTCTTAATTTCTTCAAAATCAAGATCGCTCAAAATCACACATCGGGACCGATCGGCCTTGAGTGACAAGATTTGGCGAAAAGCCTCTTGTTTCATTTTTTTAGTGATTCTTTGTGTATAATCACGTAGAGAGGGGCCAAATTGTCGTGCTCCCCCACGATGATGAGGCGCACGTGTGGTTCCCTGGCGAGCCCGACCCGTTCCTTTCTGACGGAAGGGTTTGCTTCCACCTCCACGCACGGTGTTACGGGTTTTCGATCCCGCGGTGCCTTGTCGTTTATTTGCTTGATAACTTACCAACACTTGGTGGAGGAAGTAATCATTCACTTTGGCATCGAAGACCGAATCGTCCAATTCGATCGAACCACTTACATTTTTGTTTTTGTCATATACGTCGAATGTGGCCATGATTCACTTCTTCACTTAACTTTTTTAGATTTTTTAGTTTTCGTGGTCGCTTTCACAAAGACGAGGCCGCCATCAGGACCGGGAATACCGCCGTGGATATAAATGATATTATTTTCTACATCCACTTTGGCCACTTTTAAATTTTGGATCGTCTTTGTGACATTGCCCATTTGTCCAGGAAGGGTTTTTCCCTTAAAGACGCGACTCAATCCCGTGCCTGGACTCAAGGCACCAATGGCGCGGTGGAACATGGAGCCGTGTGAATCCCGGCCACCCCGCCAATTATGGCGTCTGACGCCGCCTTGGAAGCCCCGTCCTTTACTGGTGCCGGAAACATCCACGCGGTCACCCTCTTTAAAGAGCTTAGCTTCTAAATTTTGTCCTAATTCATACTCTTCGGTTGAATCAACCCGTACCTCTTTCAGATAGCGAGTTGGATTCACATTGGCTTTTTCGAAATGCCCTTCCTGAGGCATATTCGCTTTGCCTTCTTTAAGAGGTTCGAAGCCGATCTGAATCGCGTTGTAACGATCCTTTTCTTGTGACTTGATTTGCACAATGGGACAGGGTCCAACTTGAATCGCCGTCAAGGGTATCCGTCGGCCTTCTTCGGTAAACATCTGCGTCATTCGCAGTTTACGTCCTAGTATTGCTTTCACCATTTTCTTAACCCGTCAAGCAGTTTCTTGCTCTGATGAAGTCCTTACTTATAATTTGATTTCAACATGAACACCGGCTGGCAATTCCAGCTGGGTCAGCGCATCCATCGTCTTAGGACTCCAATCCTGTATGTCAACCAGCCGTTTATGCGAACGAATTTCAAATTGCTCGCGAGATTTTTTATCAACGTGCGGCGATCTCAAAACAGTATATTTTGAAATCTGGGTCGGCAGGGGAATAGGGCCAAGGATCTTAGCGCCCGTGCGCCGTGCCGTATCCACAATCTCTCGCGTTGACTGATCCAACAGGCGATAGTCGTACGCCTTAAGGCGAATTCGTATTATATTAGGAGCTTCTGCAACCATAATTATTCAGTACCTACCGTACTTAAATCTTCGAGTTTACGATGCAACGAATTATTTTTATTAACTATTCAATAATTTGATCGATAACGCCGGCGCCGACCGTACGTCCACCTTCACGG
>CAYQOX010000070.1:0-17806 GCA_964419335.1 uncultured bacterium
TGAAACATAGTAATCTCTTCCCATTCACAGGCGCAAGGAAATATTCAACGCCAACGAAGACAAAGGCCAATGGGTGAACTGGGCGTTTCATGTCAAATGGGCGAAAGAAGACACCCCCGGTAGCGGTTTTATGCGGCTCTACCACAATGGGGAGTTGGTTTTTTCTGACGATGGCCCGAACCACGAAAACATGAGCACCTGGATGATGTGGAAAGTAGGCATTTATCACGGCAATCCATCGAAACTGCCACAGGATCCTTATGTGATTTATGGGGACAATTACATTTTAGGTGATTCAGAATCGAGCCTACAAGAAGTAAATCCATACTTGTTCCAATCCAGCTTAGGTTTTTCATCTCGATAAACCTGCACAAATTTTCTTATCCAGGAATGTTTTACTGGATTCAATTCTAGCGGATAATGATAAATCTGTTTATATAGATTGAATTTTGGGGAAGAATGCGATGAAAACAAATTCGAAATTTAAAATCGTTATTCGATGGAAACTATGGATCGTTCTTGTCTTTCCAATATGGGTTGCGTATTTCTCGGTTCCCCAAACCCACGCAAGTAGCCCTCCTGTTTTTGTCAATCGTAAATCCTCAACCTCTGATTTATATGAACGTCCCCGTTTGACAATCTTTGAACCTGCCCAGGAATCCAGATCATCCCATTTTATGTCCTCAAATTTAAATACATTTTTTGTCATAATAAATCTCATTAAGTATGAATTAAAAAGTAAACGTGATGGATGCCGCTTCATTCATCCGTTTGCAATGGTGGAGCCAAGGGCCGCAGTGGGTCGCCACCGCCTCCAATCGAGTCCGGTCCATTGTTGGCGACGGTTTTTAGATGCGGAGCGATCTTCAATACTTCTGCCTCCCACTTTTCGCCTTCCAGGCTAAACCCGTATTTTTCTTGGAACTCGGGCATCACACCTCGTTCAACAATTATATCCCAGACGTCCCAACCAGAATCCTCGGTGATGTAAGCGCCATACCCTTGGAGGGTTTTCAACAGAAGACGGCCGGGTACGGTTTCCAGGCCCAGTTGTTCAGCAGTGACCTCCGGTGGTACGGCCAGCAGTGTCCCCATAACGAGGTTTGGGTTATCGCCGACATATTGGTTCTTGTGGTCAGGGTTATTCGCATAACGGTCAGCCGACGTGGCTGGCCATTTGTAACCTGGCCGATCTTCACCATAATAAAGATGATGCCCCCAAATATTGATTTTAATGACATGACGCAAAGGGCGTTTTCCCGTTAATTCCCCCAGCCGGATGGTTCCGCCCATACCGGACATTCGAGAGGCCCCCTGACCGCCCGTATCCGTGTTTCCATCGCCTCGCAGATCTTCATAAATTCGATTCCCGGGAAAGCGAACAAACGAATACATATACAATGGCCCGCGTGGATCACAGCGTGCAATAGCGGGACCGTTCCAAACGCGATCAGTACCATAAAGGCGAAAAGAAAACGCGGAATTTGGCCGTAATCCATAGGGATTGTCGGGTCCGATGTCGGGTACTGTCCAGCCGTTCGGCAAGTGTACTGTTAGATCATTCATGTCGGTATTGCCAGAGCACCGGCCGTCAGGTGGTGCAAAGCGATCAAAACCAATCACCTGCCGCTCAGGATCCTCTTTGCTCAGTTCCAAGAAATGGCGCACGTCGGCTCCAATGCCTCGTGTGGGATGCAGATTGGCCTCCTCATACTGGGCGTCCTTACCAATCGGTGTGTTCCATATACTGTCGATCGTAAAGGGCCAAAGCCATGGATCGCGTGCCGTCTTCGAGTTCGTCCCCTTTTCAGCGCCGACTGCAAAGAAAACGAGACCACAAACCATTGCGAACGACAGAAACAATTTTAATTGCATTAAACCCTCCTATTATATTGCACAATTACGACGAGTCATCGATCTAATCAGTAAGGGCGTGAATAACCGCCATGGTCCAATCACTCTATGTGGCGTTTTCCATGTATGTTGGCCAGAATTGAGTGTTCGCATGTTGATTTCACGTTATTCCTTATTTATTTAAAAAGCGATTATTGGATTATGCATTATTTGAAAATCAACACCCAGTTCTCATCAGATGGTGGTTGGAAATATCCATTTTCATTGGGTGTTGCTTTCCGCCACTCGGCATTAGAGGGATCAAACCATTCGGCCTTAAGACCTTTCTTGAGTTGATCCTTATCAACGCTCAACTGGCTACCTTGAGTTACAAAAATTGCGGCTTTATCACGGTTGGGAGAACGCATCGCCGCTATGGATGCTTCATTTTCACTATCTGTTTGTAGAGATGGCAAGCCGTTGGCGGAGGTGGTGGTAGTGCGGAAGCGCATTTCGTAGTGATTTTCATCTTGACCCAACGTAAAGTTACGGGACCCGTGATCGCGGGATAATGTCACAATACGCGCGGGTCCCGTTTGGGATTCCTTTGCCGGAGTAATCCACGCTTCCAACGTGAATGCGTTGCTTTTCTGGACCGCTGTTGTAAGTCGTTCAGCCGGCTTTTTTGTTGCAATGAGAACAGGTTCTTTTATTTTCAGGCCATTTTTCAGCCATCTCACAGCGTTGGTATCTTGGATATGTAGATTCAGTGCAGGTTTTTGCCCTGATATGTCTTGGATCACTTTCCCTTCGTTTTCGTTGAAGGCATACTGAATTTGGAGCCTATCACGATGCTTCGGACTACCGGCGGAAAAATGATCCTTTATTTCGGATGGTTCCAGCACGTGATTATAAATTGCCACGTGGTGATAGACGCCCAGCCAACTTCGGTCACCTACAAACTCATTTCCCAACGCCAAATGCATTTGGCTGTCCCATGCTGAGAGATCGCCGCCAACTTTCCCTACCACAGTTTCTTTGCCATTAATGTACATGTGCGCTTGTCCGTCCGCGCCGCGTGTATAAACCACATGAGTCCTGTCTGTTTCGACAGCCAGTGCTTGATCACGTACCAGTTCTACAAAACCAAGAGCAGGCTCCACTTCAGGCCACCCTATTTCATTCATGAGAGTACGCGCACTGTGAATGTGTGCCTGGGCTAGAGGACTTACTTAAGCCAAGGCCGACGTCGGTTGATTTTTCATGGTCGTCCACGCCTTCAAGAGGATGGGGGCGGTGGAAACGGGCGGAAGCGCATCCACCCAGGATATCTCGCCACCATCGCTCCAGCGCGATGTTGGGATCGGGATCGAAGGTATATATTTTATATTAAGCGGACGAGGATGATCTTCTACCATGGATCGTATTTGCTGAATGCGGTGCAAGTGTAGTTGTCCCCGCCGGGTATTGTTTTGTGAAATATCCAAAAAAGTATACAGTTCAGGATTGTTAATCATGTGCCGGTGATCGGGAGTGGTGATGTTACCGTTGCGGCGCATTTCGGCGGTTTCGACCTGTTTTCCCGCTTCAGCAGCCTGAGAGCGGACATAGCGCGCCCAAAAATCGCTCCATTCAACATGCTCGCCGGTTTCGTTATTCATGCAATAAAGAACATGGGGATAGTTGAGCGAATACGATAAAAGTTTGTCCACATACGCTTTTTGATGTTTCAGCACCAATTCGTTATGATCCAATGCGGGAACACTGCTGAAGAATGGGTGTTCGGTCGGAACACCCGTGGGCGGGTAATCCACCACCGTGGGCAAACCCGATATTTCTGGCGTATAAGTGCTGTTATTGGCCGGGTTAAATGGATGTTTCGACCAGCCGCCAATGGATTGGTGGTCTTCATAATGATCCCACGTAGCCCAAATTTCGATCTGCACGATGATGTCACGCTCATGCGTCATCCGCAGAAAGTTTTTAAACCGCCGCCAATACTCTTCGTTCCATTGCTCTAAATCAAACTTGCCATCCACCTGATCATACGCGAAAACATTGCCTTTGTTGCGATGGCTCATCACATTGCGAAGATAATTACCACCAACGGATTCGAGCAAATCCAGATGCTCTTCCAAACCAATCGGATGATTGAACAAATTATCCTGCCAACTCCCGCCCAAAAGTAATATCGGTTCCCCTTCATATTGCCAATAGTATGGATTTTCAGAATACGGCTGAATGCGGTCTGCCGTATTCGCGAATGCTGTGGTAATTGCCAGAGAAAGAAGCATCGCCAGCACGAGGCTCTTCTCTGTACGCCGCGATTGTTTGCTATTTACGATCATTTCTTTTTCCTTTCCATCAATTCCATTATTTTCACGCTCGCACGAATATCTCACAGGCTATGAGTATCATCCATCCGGCATTCGGCGCGACGATGCCGGTTACCGAAATTTTATTCAATCACACGTATGAGTGCCACATACGAACGATGATCTTTAGGCGCTAGAGTGATAATGCGTTGGGGACCCCACCAGTCAGTACCGTCATAATTATCCCAAGTGGGTTCAATAATTTCTTCATCGCTCCAGGTGAGGGCGGCAACATCCAGCCATTTGACCGATACCTTTTTCACAAAAACCCACGGATCGAGGTGAACCGTGGCCCTGCCGCCGGGGAAATAGACGGCATACGCTTTGCCTATATCGGCCATACAGTAGGAATCAACCGAGTTGCCCACGGTTGAGAACGCCTCATAAGGTTCGGCGGTAAACACATCGAATTCATCGAGGAACATATTGACAGCCCGAAGTGTTTGCTGCGCTCTATCAGAAATCCCTATGCCCCAGCCCCAGGCGCCTCCGTCCCTCAAAGCAGGGCGATGAAAACGTGTTGATGCCGAACCACCAAATATATTTCTCCAGAATCGCTCAACTGCTTCTTTTTCGGTGCCAGCTGCGGTATTTAACCCGACACCTTGGCCATAAACTTTAACGTTATTAATGGGCATTGGGCCTTCATCGCTCATGGCGATCATTTTCCGCCAGAAGAGTAGGTTTTCCCAATGTTTCTTGCCCACCGGTCCCAAGGCATCCTGGTTGTTCTGGGAAACATCCGTAAAAGTGAAAATATTTCGATAGGTCATGACCCGGCGCACCGAATCTTCTGGCGCAAATCGCATCGTGGTTACATGGATGGTTTTGTCCTGCTTTTTTGCCGCCTTTTTGATGTCCTGTGCCCAGTAGTTATCCCACTCGACGCTAAGTTTGCTTTCATTTCCGATGTTGTAAATGATGTGATCATACTGCGCCGATATGGATATAAGCCGATCAATGTAGCGATGTTGATAGTCAAGCACTTTTTGATTTCCATTGGAAAGAGAACCGCCATAGTAATCCCAGGCCTCCTCAATGGTATCTGGCTCCCAGTTGATGTTGTTCTCCGGATTCAAGGGATGTATAGCAAAGCGACCGTATACATCGTTTCCTGAAAGATCGAACCAATCCCAAAGGGTCAGATGGACAATAATATCTCGTTTTTCGGTCTCGTCGAGAAACACCCGAAGTTTTTTCCAATAGGCTTCATTCCATTGTTCGAGATCGTAACGCCCATCATCAATCTGCTTGGGTGCGAATGCATTTCCTTCGTCTCTGTCGCTCATGGTATTGCGAACATAATTCCCACCGACTGATTCAATCAGATCAAGATGCTCGATCAAAGCATCACGGTCCCACTGAAACAGGTTGTCATCATCGCTGGCACCGATAAGCATTATGGGTTCTCCTTTGTACTGCCAGTAAAACGGATTCTCTGAATACGGTTGGATGCGGTTGGCATCATCAGCATAGGGGGCATCACTGAAGCTAAAAAACATTAATGTTATTACAAAAAAGAGCCCTACACGTTTTACTCGATCTGTTACGGGAAACATTTCAATATCTCCTCCATTCATTGTCCCAATCATTTATTCGCTTACCTATGAATACGATTATCCCAAATAAACTAACATGAGCGGGAAATATATAGAAGTGGACCCCGGAAGTTGGACAGTGGTCTAAGTGGATCTCGTGACAACCAGTAGGCTCGGAACGGAGCCGAGAAGGAGATTGAGCTATGCGGCGTAAACGACGGAATCATGCACCGGGTTTCAAGGCCAGAGTCGCGTTAGCGGCATTTCGGGAGGAAGGCACGCTGGCGGAGTTGGCGGAGCGTTTCGATGTTCATCCCAACCAGATCAAGCAGCGGACGCGCACTATAAAGGAGCGCGGAGTCAACCTTCGCTATCCCGAAAAGAGAACAGATGGTATATGAAGTTGTTTTATTTTGTCTCTTTGATTCGGTTTTCGTACACCCATGGTTTTGATTGATTGGCATAGGTATCTTGCGCTATGATATCCAGGTCCCCATCATTGCCCAAATCAGCAAGAACACCAGAGTATAATCCCTTACCTTGAATTACGATTTGTTTGTCTTCAAACTGGCCTGTGCCATTGTTGTAAAATATCAAGACTCGTTTCTTTTTCCATGGAACACCGGTAACAATATCTAAATCTTCATCATTATCGATATCA
The DNA here is from genome assembly GCA_964419335.1 of uncultured bacterium. Classification (GTDB taxonomy): domain Bacteria; phylum Hinthialibacterota; class Hinthialibacteria; order Hinthialibacterales; family Hinthialibacteraceae; genus CAYQOX01. Next base: position 6,408 of record CAYQOX010000070.1, read on the forward strand.
CCCAGTTTCAGGGTGTGGTGATTGTTGGTATTCTCCAACACAATTGTTTTCTCCCACGCCGTATCATAATCATCACCTGGATTCTTATACCACGCAATGAAATGATCGCCACCGTTTCGATATGCTTCTGCAGGAGCAATCACAATATCGACAAGACCATCCCCGTCTATGTCGCCAAGCGATTCTTTCGTATTTTGGTTTACATTTTTATATTCTGGATCAATGGGTTTTCTTTCATATTTTTTGTTGCGTGGATCTGAGGGCGCTCGCAACCAAAAGCCGGTATAGGTAATATCAGGAAATGGATCCCCATCAATTCGACCTACAGCAAGTCCTTCCGATCTTTCAATACTCGTATCGATCCATTTATGGTCGTAGGAGGCGTCGTTGTTCTGAAAGAAGATATGTATTTGATTGGGTTCTAAACTTCGTACAATGATATCCAAGCGGCCATCCACATCCATATCTGCAATTTCCATGTCGTTGATATGGTGCAACGCTAGCGTAGTCGCATTGGCCTTATGCCAATTCCAGGGCGAAGTTAGTTCACGCGTCGGCTGTGGATTGTAGAAAATCAGTATATCCGCTTCTTTTTTATTTCCGGAGTGGTGATCCGAAGAGACAACCACGTCGAGATCGCCATCAGAATCCATATCCGCAAGTTTCGCAGCGCCCAGAAATGATCGCAATGGAGCCGTGGAATTAATGTCGAAACGCAACCAGTCACCCTGAGTATTAGAAGGAGCCTTGAACCACGCGAATGTAACTCGCCCATCCGCATGTTTTCCGCCCTCAACAGCAAGTACATCGACTAAACCATCACCATCAATATCTCCGGCATCCATACTCGTGAGACCCAATACTGTTCCTTCAGCCATATCTTTGGGAGAATGGAACGGTAGATCTTCAGCAAAAACCATAACTGAGCAAACCATACAATTCACAAAAACAAAAGATTGTATTCTGAAGAAAGAAACCAAAAAAGCAACCATTTATTTCACCTCTTTGTCAGTTTTGAAATGAGCACAACCCAATGGCCTTGAGAAGGAGTTTTTAGCGATACAAGGCCGGTCGATTCAACTCGTTTCTCTTTGTCCCAATGGCTTTTGCCAACATCCAACCACTGTATGATCCATGAATCGTTTGAAGGTAAATATAAACTCACTTCGAGATATTGTCTATTGTTGTGGATGAGAAAAGTAGAGCCCATCCTCATTTTTTAATTTTATGCGGCTTCCGTTTCCGGTTTTATCATTTCTCCGTCTTTGAATTTGACACCTTCAATCACTTTAGGAATCAGTTTGTAGCCGTTTAATCTTCGCCAGTGTTTTTGGGCTTGCTCCGCGAGTTTAAATACCATCATCATTGTTGCTTTTCTTGATCCGCAGCCTTTTGTTTGCCGGGTTCGGTGACGGACGGTAGAGAACGTTGATTCGATCGGATTCGTTGTTCGCAAGTCGGTCCAATGCTCCGCCGGGAAATCGTAGAATGTAAATAAAACCTCTTTGTCTTTTCGCAAACACTCCACTGCTTTCGGATATTTTGCTTCGTATAATCCTATAAAAGTATCGTACGCTTCCAGTGCCTCTTCTTTTGTCGGAGACAGATACATTTCGTGAATTTTATCCTTGGCCGACGGTTGAACTCTTTTGGGAAGTTTATCCAAAATATTCACCGTTTTATGCGTCCAGCATCGTTGCATTCGAGCCTCGGGAAACTCTTCCTCCAAAGCCGCCCAAAACCCTAACGCGCCGTCGCCCACCGCTAATTTCGGCCCTTCCCGCAAACCTCTTTTCTTTAAGTCCCTCAACACTTCTTGCCACGACAATTTACTTTCCCGCTGTCCATCATGCACGGCGATGATTTCCTTTGTTCCATCTTCCAAAGCGCCCATTATCACAAGAATGCAAGGGCGATCCTTCTCTAAACGGACATTAAAATAAATGCCATCCGCCCAGAAATAGACATAACGCTTATCCGATAAATCTCTACGACACCAGTCTTCATAATCTTTCATCCAACCTTCTTTCAAGCGAACGATGTTGGTGGCCGATAATCCTTTTGCCTTAGGACCCAGAATCGCTTCCAACGCTTCCTGCATGTCGCCCGTCGATATACCTTTTAAGTATAAAGCGGGGATAAGCGCATCCAGGCTGGGCATACGACGCATATACGGTGGAAGGATATTGCTGGTGAAAGAATGATCTTTTCGTCGATCATTCACACGCGGTTGCTTTATGTTTATCGGTCCAAGGCCCGTTTGGATTTCCCGGATCGGTCCAATATGCTTGGTTCAGTAATGTTGAACTGGAAGGCGGAACCGCCGTGTCCGAATGGATGCTCATGGACTAAGAACACAGCGTTTTTCTAGCTTACGTCCCCCTCGGTACCCCCGAGGGGGATTTTTTTAGGTGTGCCAGGCATGGCGTGAATCTAGAAGGTGAAAGTCCTCTACAGGCCCAGATGATGGGAACTGTTAGTTGAAGGCAAGGACGCCATCGCGAGGCGGGATCTGAAGAAAGCCGGAGACAAAAGCCGGACTCGACGAACAGAAATCAGCTTAGCCACAATTAATAGAGTTTACAGCCCACTATTTATTCAGGATCTATTCCTTGCCCCAAGGTATCCAGCCATTTTTGATGATTCGTTTCCGGGAATTCTAAACCCCGCGTGTTTTTTTCGTATGAGGATAACCGCCGATTTCTTCCTGGCTACGTATGGTTTTTCCCTTACGTTGCTTGAACGATTGAATAATACGCTGATCGATGTCATCGCGATCCCAAGGGCGGAAAAATTCGTGAATATCGCTCATACTATTTGACGTGTTTACTTCGCTAAAAAAGTCCCATCCTGCATGTTCACCCCAGTACATAAGGCCAGTGTTTTCGCTCTGGCAATGCTTGAAAAACCAGGAGATGGCTTTGTCAGCTTTTGTGGCGTACTTATTATTGCCAGTGAGTTCTGTGAGGGCATAGAAAATTTGGTAAAAGTTTTCATGATGCATGGGATTGGCACCCACCAGGGTTCGCTCTGTAAGTCGGATCCCCAACTGTTACGTTTTAGTTTTTGTATCTCTTTCAATTGTTCACCTTCGAATTTGCCTATAGTAAAAGTCCTCGATTTTATGGATTGGTTGACTCGTCCTATTAAAGGAAAACAACAACACATTCGTGATCAAATCGCTTTGGGAGTTTCTCTTCAGGGTATTGCTGGTTTACAACTGCAAGAGGCATTTCGGTTACAAGCGAAAAAATTCGATCCGGTAACGAACACCATTACGATCGATACGGAAGTGAAAAATCGTTATCGTATCCGAAGGATTCCAGTGGCAGATATCGTCTGTGGTTTGTTAAGACGGATGTATCCAGATGCTCCAGAATCATGTTTCATTCATTCGTTTGCAACTTTTAACGAATATTCAAAAGCAGTAAAACGAACATTGAATGAATAAGATTTCTCAATCGTTCTGAAACCAAAAGATTTAAGAAACACACTTCAGACCGAAGCAATCGATAATGGATGGTATGGATATTACGTTCAACGCTATGTCGGTCATGCGCCCAAGTCGATCGGCGAAAGACATTATCACGGGGATCAAAATCGAAGGATGGTTGATTTTTATAGAGACAAAGTCGTTTCTCACGTAGAGAAAATTATCCAGGCTTGGGATGCCCCGCAAGATACGATGATTTTGCAAAGCCCACGACTTGTGATCAACCAATGAAGCATTGCACGATCATTGCACGAAAAGGTGATATTGAGGCTTGAAGTAAAGTTAAGTGAAGTATCATAAGTCCAGAAAAATCAGTGGCAGGCGTGGCAGGAATTGAACCCGCAACCTGCTGATTTGGAGTCAGCTGCTCTGCCAATTGAGCTACACGCCTACATCCTCTATCTACTTCTCAATTCATGCATGATCTTACTATGAACTCGGAATGTGTCAATACCCTTATAAACAAGTTTTGTTATCGCATATTGAAAAGAATGAAGAAATCCTGTAGGGTTTTAGTATACAGCTCTAAATAGAAAGCGAAAATGGTGTTTTTCGCAATCTTTAAAAAAGTAGGTAGGCTTTATGAAAAATCAAGAGAATAAAATCAACCGAAGATCATCATTGAAAGTCATGGGCTCGGGATTGGCCTTGGGCTTGACAGCGGCGAATTATCGCTCGATCGCCCAAGAGAATTCAAACGAAAAGATTAACTTTGGTTTCATCGGTATTGGCGGCATGGGCACCAACCGCCTTAAACAGTTTAGCCGTCAGGAAGATGTCAACGCAGTCGCGGTTTGTGATGTGGATGAAAGCCATCTGCAACGTGGTGTGAAAACCGTTCAGCAAATCCAGGAAAAAACCCCCAAAGCCTTTCATGATTTTCGTAAGCTATTGGAGTTAGACGAAATCGATGCGGTGGTCGTAACAACGCCAGATCATTGGCACGCTCCTATCTTTGTCGCCGCATGCAAAGCGGGCAAAGATGTATTCGTAGAAAAGCCCTTGAGCCATAATATCGCGGAGGGGCGGGCGATGGTCGAAGCGGCTAAAGAAAATCAGTGTATCACCCAGATGGGGAATCATATCCACAACGACCATAATACTTACCGCCGCGCGGTCGAAATGGTTCGTTCTGAGAAATTAGGAAAAATCACCCGGGTTCACTGTTGGAAATCTTCTGAAACTAGTGGTAAAGGGAATCCAGAAAATCAAGAACCTCCTGAAGAGTTGAATTATAACATGTGGCTGGGTCCAGCCCCTAAACGTGAATATAACCCCAACCGATCCCATTTTAATTTCCGCTATTTCTGGGATTATTCGGGGGGGGTATTTATGGACTTTTGGTGCCATATCACCGATGTGGCTTATTGGGCCTTAGATCTAAAAGCCCCAAAGACAGTCTCCGCCGTAGGTGGACGTTTCTTCGTGCAAGATAATACAGAAACACCGGACTGCATGGAACTAACGTATGAATACCCCGATTTGTTTATGCTATGGACGCTCCATCCCAAAGGAGTGCCTGGTTTTAGCGGTGGAATTGGCTGTATCTTCCATGGGACTGAAGCCACAATGGTAACCAATTACAATACCAATCAAATTTATGTAGATAACAAAAAAGTCGATGATTTTGAATGGCCAGAAGAAACGATCCCCAATTCACCGGGGCATATTCGTGAATTCTTGAATGCAATCAAGTCACGTAAGAAAACCACGTGTAATATTGAATACGCACATAAACTCAACAAAGCTGGGCTTCTGGGAAATATTGCTTACCGTAGCGGTGATAAACTTGTGTGGGATGATGAAAACGAACGTGTCATTGACAATCGTAAGGCCAATCGTCTCGTTGGAAGAAAATATCGGAAACCGTGGACACTCGATATTTGATATTCCTATTCTATCGTAAAACCGTGCGGGAAGGTGATCTCATGCATTACCTTCCCCTTTTTATGCGAACACTGATATAATCTAGGTTAAAGGTAGAATATAAAGATTTGAGGTTTAATATTTGTATGTTATCGCCAGACACAGATCAAGGCGTTGTCATTCTCGTCGGTGCAGGTCCCGGTGATCCTGGATTAATAACTGTGCGAGGAAAAGATGAGTTAGAACGCGCCGATGTGGTTATCTATGACCATTTAGTAGCCCATGAATTATTGGATCATCTTCCTTCTCATGCAGAACGCATATACGTTGGGAAAAAAGCAGGTAAGCATACACTACCCCAGGAAGAGATTAATGATTTACTCGTGAAAAAAGCCCAAGAAGGAAACCGAGTCGTTCGACTCAAAGGTGGCGATGGCTTTGTTTTTGGGCGTGGTGGAGAAGAATGTATGCACTTGCGGCAACAGGGTGTCGCGTTTGAGGTGGTGCCGGGAGTCTCGGCGACCATGGCGGTTCCCGCCTATGCCGGGATTCCAGTCACGACCCGTGATAAGGCCACCTCATTTATCGCAGTTACCGGGCACGAGCATATTTCTAAAGAACGTCCCCATGTAGATTGGGAAGCAGTAGCGAAAATCGATGGAACGATTATTATTTTTATGGGTGTTTTAGCCTTTCATAAGATCGCATCATTACTAATCCGATATGGAAGATCACCGGATACCCCGGCAGCCGTGATTCGCTGGGGCACAACGAAAAAACAAGAAACATTGATGGGAACCCTGGAAACATTACCCAAAAAAATTGCAGAGACAAATATACGTCCGCCCGGTTTAATTGTAGTAGGAGACGTCGTAAACTTGCGTAATGAACTCCAATGGTTTCAGGAATCCATGGTTGTACACCAAGGGTCAATTAAATAATATGAAGGTGGATTGTAAATGGCTGAAAAGGAACGTTGGCATTTAGTGGATGAAGATGTGACGCTTTACGCACCTGAGATCAGTCGTCATACTACTCCCGACGAATTTTTAGAAACAGATGAACATCATCACACTATTATTCGCTTTGATCATGTTTTAGTGGGATGTAAACAATTCGATAATCAAGAAGCACGGGATACATGGTTGGAAAATCACCCGATGGGAAAGCGTGTTGAGCTATCGAATCCCGAAAGCGGAGTACGAAAAGCAGGAAATATCATCGAAGTCCGGATCGGTGATCCTCCAGATGATAACTTAGCCGCAATGATGATCTATATTGAGCGCGTCCTTCCCCCCGAAGATGTACAAGATTGGGTGATTTAACTTATCGAAATGTTTAATGTTAAATAAAATAAGCGTCTAGTAAGGGTCAAGTTCTATGTCAAAAGTATTTGAAGTACCTTCTAACTACTTTACCTACCGTAATCATGTCTTATGCGCCGAAGAGGTGCCTTTCCCTGAAATTACCGAGTACTACGGAACACCCACGTATGTATACTCACAAAATCATATTATTGATGCCTATCGTGGATATGGCCAAGGGTTGGCCGATATTCCGCATATTATTGCGTTCGCCGTGAAGGCCAACGGGAATCTTTCTATTTTAAGAACATTAGCCAATGAAGGTGCTGGAGCGGATTTAACCTCTGGAGGAGAGTTAGCAACAGCCCTGCGTGGCGGGATTTCTCCCCAGAAAATGGTCTTCTCCGGCGTAGGAAAAACCGAGCAAGAAATTCGTGAAGGCTTGCAAGCCGGGATTTTGATGTTTAATGTGGAGTCCAAAGCCGAATTACATAAAATCAATCTTATTTCAAATCAAATAAAGAAGAAAGCCTCGATTTCTTTTCGGGTAAATCCCAACATTGATCCCAATACGCATCCCAAAATAAGCACGGGCTTAAAAGAGCATAAATTTGGAATCCCCTTTGAATCAGCGATTGAGTTATATGAACAAGCAGCTTCTCTGGAGAACATTAATGTTTTGGGAATTTCTTCGCATATTGGTTCATCCATGCTCGATACCTCGCCGTTGCTTCAGGCATTGGAAAAATTACTCGACTTAAAGGAACAACTCTCTAAACGAGGAATTCAAGTGGCCTATCTTGATTTGGGCGGGGGTTTGGGTATCCGGTACGAGGATGAAAATCCAGAGAAACCTGAAGAATACGCTTCGAAATTAGCCTCAAGACTGCGAGATGAAGATGTCACCTTAATTCTTGAACCAGGTCGATCCATTACAGGAAACGCAGGACTCATTGTAAGCCGTGTCGTTTATGTGAAGAGGACTAAGGATAAAACTTTTCTGGTGATTGATGCCGCGATGAACGATCTAGCGCGTCCTGCCATCTATGACGCCTATCATGAAATCGTTCCCGTAAAACGAAAGAATACCCCTTTAGAAGTCACTGATGTGGTTGGACCTATATGTGAAAGCAGCGATGTTTTTGGGAAAGAAAGAGAACTCCCGACCCTACAGGAAGGGGATTTAGTTGCGATTTGCTCCGCAGGAGCGTATGGTTTTGCCATGGCGTCCCGTTATAATGGCAGGCTTATGCCCGCCGAGGTCATGGTGAACGGTCATGAACATCGCCTAATTCGTCAACGGGAAACCTATGAGGATTTATTTACTCACCAAGTAGAACTCGAAAGGGTATGACGAAGAAAGATGTCTATTGATGTTCTGGATGAAGATCGGAATCGGTGGTATTCATAGAGAGATAATCTGGAAAATAGGTTTTGCGTCGGATGTCATAGACAAGGTTGATGAACTTCTTTTTGGCATCCACAGAACCCGTACTACCCAAAACCTTCGCGATCTCTTTTTGAGCGAGTTCGTCAAATTTTCGTAATGAAAGCAGAATTTCTACGGGCTCTTCCAAAGCATAGCTTTTTACCATTTGTGCAAGGGTATTTTCTTGCTCTTCATCCAGTTGGAATTGTTTCATCTCCGCGACGAATTCTTGATATCGCTTAAAACGACGATATCGATAGACGGAGTAAATGATGAGGAAAGTCACGGCAGTTAATCCCAGCAAAAAGTAGACGAGAACGTCCGCTCCAACACCACTATTTGAGAAAAAATTTGGTATTCCTTCACCCATTTGCTTATCCTCTTCTAGGCTTGATCTTTGCCCAAGATCCCTCAACACCTGGTCGAATAAGCAAAGCCAAAGTGAGTAATGTAAAATAATGAGAAGTGCTCGTTAAATTCCATTATAGATTTTTTGGCTTATTTGTCAATTATATAAACAATAAAAGAAATTAAGAAAATCGATTCTGTATTAACTTATCCATAAATTTTCTTGCTTTTCACTTTACTTTTCTAGAAAAGTGTAAAACATTTTACATCTTTATTATCGTATCGTTCATTATCCTTCTTGAGTTTTTTGATCAATAACAAAAAAAAGCCCTGGCGGGGTAAGGAGGGAAGTTCCACCAGGGGTTGGAGTTAGGGATGTAAGATCTGGTTTCTTAGAGGAGAAAACATGATCTGATGAGTTTGTTCATTGTAAAACGAGCAAGGTTTTTTTGAGGTAACTTAAAAAGTTCAAAAAAAGAGAGAAATTTTCGGCTTTCTTCACTCGTTATAAATGAAAAATCACAGGTTATCGAATGAAAACCGATTTCATCCTATAGTTTTTATAAAGAATTAGGTGCGTGGTTCAAACTTGAGTGAAGTGGAATTAATACAATAGCGCTGTTCTGTGGGAGGTGGACCGTCAGGAAACACGTGTCCCAAGTGAGCTTCGCAACGTTTACAAACCACTTCGGTACGAGTCATGCCATGGCTGGTATCCTCATATTCTTCCAGTGCATCTTCTGAGATAGGTTTCCAAAAACTAGGCCAACCGGTGCCTGAATTAAATTTATTATCCGAAGAAAAAAGCGGATGATCGCAACAAACACAGGTATAGATTCCTTTTTCGTAAAAATCATTATATTTCCCCGTAAAAGGCGGTTCTGTACCTTTTTCACGGGTAATGCGATATTGTTCTGTGGTTAATTGTTTCTTCCATTCCTGGGGATCTTTACTAATTTTCTCAATCATTGTAAACCTCACAGGCATTCATTTGGATTTTAGGTCATACTAACGCTTAGGGGAGAAAAAGGAATGGAATTACAAAAGTAAATCGTCTTTCGTATTTCTTGTTTTAGCGAAAAGAGAAAATGTTTTTAATTTGATTTTCATTAAAGTGGGATATTAAGCCTTCTTTTATTTCTTTAACAATAGCAGGGCCTTGGTAAATAAATCCTGTATACAATTGCAGCAGCGAGGCACCAGCATGTAATTTCTCCAAAGCATCTTTTGAGGTAAAGATTCCTCCACAACCGATAATGGGAATTTCACCTTGAACACGCTCCGCAATGAACCGAATCACTTCGGTAGAACGTTGACGCAAAGGAGCGCCGCTTAACCCGCCACTTTCGCGATTTCCTGTTTGACTTGTGGTATTGGTAGCAATAATTCCATCGATATGACAATCTTGACATACTTTGATCGCTTCTTGGATTTCTTTATTAGTAAGATCAGGAGCAAATTTGACACACAAGGGTTTAGTTTGCTCGTTGTTGGAGAGGAAACGCATTTTCTGTTTTATTTCACCCAATAATATTTCCAAGGATTCGGCCGATTGGAGATCGCGAAGATTTTCAGTATTGGGTGAACTGACATTCACGGCGAAATAGTCTCCATAGGGATAGAGGCGTTCAAGGGACATGAGATAGTCGGCTATAACTTGGTCGATGGTATTAATTGGGGTGTCTTTTTGCTTGCCGAGGCTAATGCCAATGATAAGATTGTGTTCACCAAGAGATTGTAGGCGCCGGGCAATGGCCAGAGAGCCTTCATTATTGAACCCCATGCGGTTAACGATGGCTTGATCTTGGGGATACCGAAAGATTCGAGGCTTAGGATTTCCCTCTTGAGGTTCGGGGGTTACAGTACCGATCTCGGCGAAGGAAAAACCGAACATATCGAGTAGATCGATGGCCGTAGCGTTTTTATCAAATCCTCCGGCTAATCCGATGGGATTATGAAACTTTAGCCCCCAAATGGTTTGATGTAATCGGGGATCCTCGCAAGCATAATGCGATTTGATCACCGCCTTGAGAGGAGAAGAAAGTCGAAGAGCGGACAAGGCTTTTTCATGGATCCATTCAGGGTCAAAACGGAAGAAAAGAGATCTTGCTAAATATTGGTAAAGACGGAAGTTCATCGATTTATAACCTAATGCGTTTAGAGGATAATTGTTGAACGACCGAGGGTATAGTGCCTCATGTCGCCTCATTCCGCAAGAGAGGAGAAACGATGGACCAAGTTTGACTGTGATCCCCGTTGTTGATAAAATAGAAAAAAAATCATGAGGTGAGTATAAATGAATATCCGCTTTTTCATGTGTGGTTTTGCCTTGTTCATTGTTTGTTCATCTTGTGTGACCACAGGAGGGTACATGGATTCGAGTTTTACCCATCAGGTTTCCCAAAGTGGATCGAATTATTATCACGAATCCAGTTTCAATTATTTCAGCTCTGGCAGTTACGATAATTCATTCCATTTTAGCACAAAATAACCCGAAAGCCCCCTTCCCTACTTTTTTTGTACTATTCCGGCTACTCATGACCATTCCAATAAAATGAATAAGAATCTGTCTTTTTATTCTTTTTAAGGGAACCTATTTCTTGAAAAACCCCTAATTTCTGATATGTTCAAACAATACAAATTTACTTCTATATAAAAATTATAAACTATATTGGGTTTCATTTAATATACCTCTTTACCAAAATCGGATGTTTTTTTGAAGGTATGAGATTATCACGAACCAAGAAAAAGATAGATTGTGTACCTCGAGGTATACAATTCAACCTCATTCAATACGCATAATACATATCTTTTTGACTCATATTCTTATAAAAATGAGAAAAAGGATAAAAAAAGTTTTCATAATTGAGGAGAGCCTTTGAGTCCTTCTAGTTTTGTTTTCAGGAAAAATCATTGAAATCACTGCACAAATAAAGAGTGGGAATGAATTCTTAGGAAT
>CAYQOX010000071.1:0-2867 GCA_964419335.1 uncultured bacterium
CTACGCTTCGATTTCTTTCCAGAAATCTCCGCTTTGAGCCCACCCTACCTGGCTTGAAGGTGTCAAAACGCACTGTACAAAATTGGCGTCTTACCGGAAATGGACCTGCTGCTGGCACCGTTTGGAAATTGACCCAGGGCAACGTTTGGTTTTTGACCCACCCTTGAGCCTATTTTGATCGTAAATTTGTCGAGATTCCAGGTTTGGATAAATTGATACTTTCTAACACGCTCATTCATCAATATATGTAAGAAGGCAAAATTGTAATCAATACACCGGATGAATATCCTTTGGATGTCAGTTGCTTTTTGAACAAGTATTAGGTACACCTTATGAAAATCCTAGTAATTTCCAAGGACAAACCAATCCAACAGGTAAAATCTAAGTACTCCAATTAATATTTTTAATATAAAGTGAAGTAGTGACCCCCCTCCAGTAATCCACACAATCCCCCCACCTTCTTCACAATGCGACAAGCTCCAGCTTTCCTGTTATAATAAGGCGTTTTCGTTTGCATTACATAACACACAGGAGCGCACCTCATCCCCATGAAACGAGACCTCATCGCCATCGCCTTGATGATTCTTATCATCATCGGATTCTGCCAGGCCATCGTCTTTGACGCCCAATCCCCGAACCGCGGCGATATCCCGCTTCAATTTTATCCCTGGAAAGCCTACACCCGCGCCATGCTCTCGCAAGGCGAAGTCCCTTACTGGAACCCCTACACCCACGGCGGCGCCCCCTTTCTCGCCAACATGCAATCGGCTGTTTTCTATCCCCTCGATCTCCTCCTGTTTCTCTTCCCCATGGAACGCTTTTACGGCTTATCGCTCTTGCTGCATTTCCTTTTAGCCGGTGGAGGAACCTATGCTCTCGCGCGCCTGGTGGGCGTCAGCGCTTTCCCGGCGCTCCTCGCGGGCCTCGCCTACAGTCTTAACGGATTCACCATGATCCACATCCCCGCCGGCAACCACCTAACCTACGCCGGCGCCGCTTGGGCGCCTTGGATGATGTTCGCCGCCGTCGGCTTCATCACCCGCCCCAGCCGCCTGTTCTGGGGTCTCTTGGCCGCCTTGATCACGTGGCTGCACTTCCTCTGCGGCCATCCCCAGATGACCTTTTATTCCATGGTCTTCAGTACCCTCCTTGGTCTCGCCCTCGGCCTTCGCCTAACCGAAAAGCGGCACTATCTAATCCCTCTCCTGCGTACCTTCGTCTTCGGCCTCTTTCTCTTATTGGGCATAGCCATGGCCGGCTTTCAGATCCTCCCCACCCTCGAGTACTTCCAACACACCAACCGCGCGGGCACCCTCGACCTCGAACTCGCCACCGAATTTTCCTTCGCCCCCCACCGCCTCCTCACCCTGCTTTTCCCCGAATACTACGGAACCCACCTCGCCGGCAACCATTACGACGATTTCTACTTCTGGTCTTGCGCCTATGCGGGGGCCATCATTCCCGTCCTCGCCCTTACCACCTTCTTTATGAAACCCCGTGACCGTCACCTCCTTCCCTTTGCCGCCATCGCGCTTATCGCCTTGTTCTTCGCCTGGGGACGCGGCAACCCCCTCTACGGCTGGATCATGCAACTTCCCGGCTTCGGCCATTTCCGCGCCCCTGCGAAATACCTTCCTTACTACATTGTCCCGGCGTGCCTCCTGGCCTCGATCGCCGTCGAACGTCTCAGCAGCCTAGCATTCTTAAAACAACAAGAAACCACTCGCGTCGAATGGGCACGTGGCATCATCCCCCTCTCCGCCGTGCTTCTCATCCTCCTCGTCTATGGCACCCCGCTGTTATCCAAAGCCACCGCCATCATCCGCAGCGTCGATGACCTCGCCGACATAAACCAAATCAAGCAATTCTCCCTGATGCGCGGCGGGTTGATCCTCCTCGCCGGCTTCACCTTATATCTCCTCGCGCGAAAGATCCCCAAGGTCCCCCGTTTGGCTCTTTCTCTTTCGCTGGCGGTCTTGCTCTGCATGGATCTATTCACCTACGGCCAAGCCTACCTCAGCGCCTCTTTATCCACCGTCAGCCAAATCCGCACACAAACCTATCCCCCCGTCGAGGTAACCTCCATCAAAGAACAAGACTCCGCCAATACCCCCGGCCGCATCGTCACCCTCAAAGAGATTGATTACCCCAATCTCTTCCTCCACTGGCGTATGCCCAACATCGCGGGCTACGACCCTATGAGCCTGCGTTCGTACAACAAACTCATCGGTCAAATGGAAAACTGGGAGGAAGGCAGCTATCACGATAACATCCAACTTGATACCACCGATCATCCCGTCTTAGATTTATTAAATGTCAAATATGTTTTCGCTATCCGCCCCCTCGACAATCCCAACCTACGTTTACGCGAGGACATCCCCGGAAACAACTTCCAAGTCTACCAACGTCAAAGCGAACAACGCGCTTGGCTCTCCCTCGCCCCCCGTCATGGCGACGAATTCCACCGCCCAAACGATTGGTCCCCATACCACGAAGCCAATCTCACCCACTATGCCCCCCACGAGATCGAGTTCAACCTTAATCTTGAAGACCCCGCCTGGCTGCGCATCTCCGAATGGCATTATCCCGGCTGGAAAGCCATCCTCCACACCGGAGAAGAAGAAACCGAACTCACTCCCAACCCTTCCTCCGAAGGCTTCCGCGTTATCCCTGTCTCCCCCGAAGTCCAAAGCGTCAAGTTCTACTACGACGCGCCAAACACAGGTTGGATACTCTCCATCCTCTTCATCTTCCTATATCTCTTCCTCTGGGTAGGGTACTTTTTACTTAAAACCGACCGCATCTACCCCCTATTTTCCCGCCTCATGGGTCGTTATTATTAATAAAGAAAAAAATCCCCATACCGT
>CAYQOX010000071.1:2967-17636 GCA_964419335.1 uncultured bacterium
GCCATCCTGATTCTGACAAAAGTATCTCCCTCAAATTCAAAAGCGCATAGCACTTCGCATTCTCTTCTTTGGATTATATGCTAGTATCATCCCAACATATGATTTATGAGGCACACAACCATGGAAGAAATCACTCGGCGCTTGAAGCAAAATGGCGTTGTTGGCGCAGGTGGCGCAGGGTTTCCGACCTATGCCAAACTCAAACCCCCGATCGACACTCTCATCATCAATGGAGCGGAGTGCGAGCCCCTGTTACACAAAGACAAGGAATTACTTAAAAAGCACGGCGAGACCATACTCCAAGGCATGGCACGGATGCGCGATTTTGTTCAAGCCAAAGAAGCCGTTCTGGGAATCAAAGATAAATACACCGACACGATTAATCTGCTGACTCCTCTACTCCCCCAAGGCGTGCGGATGCATCCCCTCGGTGACTTTTACCCCGCCGGCGACGAATTCGTCTTAGTCTACGAAGTCACCGGGAATGTAATCCCCCGAGGTGGTCTCCCTATCCACGTAGGAGCCCTCGTCATGAACGTCGAAACCGTACTGAACTTCATGCTTGAGCGTCCCGTGACCCACAAGCATTTAACCGTAGCCGGCGCGGTAAACGATCCCAAAACCGCGCGGGTTCCTCTTGGTACCTCGTTTCAGGATGTCATCGAGGCCTGCGGGGGTGCTTCGGTACAAGATTTCGAGGTGCTTTCCGGCGGCGTGATGATGGGACGTTTGGCCACCGATCTACGTGTTCCTGTAACCAAGACCACCGGCGGCCTCATTGTCTTCCCCAGCGATCATCCACTCATTAGAAAATATTCTCGCGATGCAACTGAAATTAACCGCATTGGAAAATCCGCCTGTGACCAGTGCTCTTTCTGTACGGAACTCTGCCCTCGCTATCTCTTGGGACATCCTATCCAGCCCCATTTAGCCATGCGATCGCTCGTTTTTAGCCAGGAACATGAATCCTTTATCCTAGGCGCTCAATTTTGTTGCGAATGCAATCTGTGCACCATGATCGCCTGCCCTGAAGATTTAGATCCCAAGAACGTCTGTGTTATGAATAAACAAGAACTCCGAGAACATAACCTTTCTTACCCCGAGGATGTCGAGGATCGCCCTGTCCATGGTATGTTGGAAGGACGAAGAACCCCCTTAACCCGTCTCTTCAAAAAATTGGGCTTAAACGAGTTTGTCAATAAAGGCCCCTTCGTGGATGTCAACTTTTCTCCCGAACGGGTCACACTCCCCCTAAAACAACACGTTGGCGCACCAGCAAAGCCCATTGTCCAAGAGGGAAACCGCGTAAACAAAGGTCAAATGATCGCCGAATGCTCTGAAGAAGACTTAGGCGTATGTATTCATGCGAGCATCGACGGAACTATTAATCGCATTACAGATTCAGAAATTGAAATACAGAAGGGATAAACATCGATGGCAAACGCGATTGGAATGATAGAACTATCCAGCATTGCGCTTGGCTATGAAGTAGAAGACGCCATGCTTAAGGCGTCTGACGTTAAGTTATTAGTAGCACGCACAATTTGCTCGGGAAAATATATTGTCATTGTAGGCGGTGAAGTGGCCGACGTCCGCAGCAGCGTAGACGCGGGAGTTAACACGGCTAGAGACAGCATCATCGATGACCTGGTCATCCCCAATGTCCATAAAGATATTTTTCCCGCTTTAACCGGCTCCGTGCCCCTAACAAAAGAAGATATGAACGCCCTTGGCATTGTGGAAACTTTTACCGTCTCCAGCATCCTCGAAGCCGCCGATGCCGCCGCCAAAGCCGCTAACGTAACCCTTTTCCGGGTTCATGTAGCCATGGCCATCGGGGGCAAAGGATTTATGCTGCTCACCGGAGATGTCTCTGCGGTACGCGCGGCTGTCGATGCCGGCGTACAAATTGCCAAAGAACATGGCGTCCTTGTTGCCAATGTGGTCATTCCCCGCCCCAGCCAAGAACTCTTTGGTGAATATATCTAATTAATGTCTTTCTATAGACAGATTTCTTTTTCTGCGTGATTCCCCCTAGATCACCGCCTTTCTTATTCTGTACACTCTAATAGAGTTACAGATTATTTTATAGATACGTCTCTACAAAAAAAAAGAAAGGTGTAATCATGATGAAACCTCTAGGAACCCTCACACTAACCATTGGAATGGCGGTGATGATAATGACCAACAGCCAAGCACAACAATTCGAAGCCAATTATGACGAATCCAAAGTCCCTAACTATGAACTCCCTGATCCTCTGGTTCTTTCTGACGGTACCCCTGTCGAAGATGCAGAAACATGGAAAAACAAACGCCGTCCTGAAATTCTTAAACTCTTCGAAACTCATGTCTACGGCAAAACCCCAGAAAAAACTTGGAAACCAGCGTACAAAGTTCATACGGATATACAAGCCCTTGACGGCAAAGCCACTCGTAAGATCGTCACGATTTTCCCTACCGGTGAAACCGATGAATTCGCCTTTGATGTACTCTTCTATCTCCCTAATCATGTAGATGAACCAGCCGCGGTTTTTCTCACGAATAATTTCCGCGGCAATCATACCATCCATCCCGATCCTGAAATCCCCATCAGCGATAACAGCCGCATGATGTACAAACGCATGAATAATGGCGAAGAAGTTGATATGGAAAAAACCCGTGGTGAACGTATCTCTCGCTGGCCTGTAGAAATGATCGTCGAATCCGGCTATGGATTAGCAACAATTTTCTATGGTGATGTTGATCCCGACTTTGATGACGGCTTCCAAAATGGTATTCATCCACTCTTTTATGAAGAAGGGCAGGACAAGCCCAAACCGGATGAATGGGGTTCAATCGGCGCATGGGCATGGGGACTTAGCCGAGCGATGGATTACATCGAAAAAGATGAAGACATCGACGAAAACAAAGTCGCCGTGATGGGACACTCTCGCTTGGGCAAAACCTCACTCTGGGCAGGTGCGCAAGATCAACGCTTCTCAATTGTCATTTCAAACAGTTCAGGTTGCGGTGGAGCCGCGCTTTCCCGACGTGCCTTTGGAGAAACCGTAGGACGGATTAACTCTTCTTTTCCTCACTGGTTCTGTGATAACTTTAATAAATATAATGAGAATGAATCCGAATTGCCCGTAGATCAGCACATGCTTATCGCCCTTATGGCTCCTCGACCGGTATATGTTGCAAGCGCAGAAGAAGACCGATGGGCAGACCCGCGCGGCGAATTTTTAGCCTGTAAACATGCTGACCCCGTCTACGAATTACTTGGACTAGAAGGTTTACCCGTAGAAGAAATGCCCGAAGTCGATCAACCGGTTCACGGCACCATTGGATACCACATTCGCAGCGGTGGACACGACGTAAAAGAATTCGACTGGAATCAGTACATTCGCTTCGCAAATAAGCACTTTTCAGAATAAGCCATCTATCCGCAAAAAAGCATTAAAAAAGGGGAGGTTACACTCCCCTTTTTCTCCCCTATTAAACTTTTTCTACATAAAGTTCGTTATATCATCTTCAGCAAGTACTTCCGGATCATTTTCCAGACGGTTTCCTTCTCTCACTCGATCTTCGTGATCAATATAATCGTCATCATCATTGTCTTTTCCATCCGTGAAAATCATAGAGCCAATCCCACCATTGTTAGACGAAGGTACAATGGTTGAACCATCCGGACCAAAAGAAATAATCTGAAAACTCGAAGGTTTAAATGGCTTATACCGCCTATTGTCTCTTATTTCATAGGCACAAGCCCCATCTAAATTAGCTCTTCTCGTTGTACGAAAATCGCTGCGCCCACCAGGATTATATTCATCACTACTCACGTAATAAAGCGTATTTCCCCATGCATCAACGAACACATTCTCATCCATCTGCGCCCGCCGTGCATCCGAAGGTACCTGTCTCAAAGAACTTATGATCTGTTCTCGCCGAGTATCTTCTTGTCGATCAGGATGCACCCACAAACTATCCCCTCTTTCAATATAACGATATTCATCGCTGTCTGGCTCATAAGGCGTACGGGCTTTTTCCGTTAAAGCAACAAACAATTTTTGGGGATTGTAACTTTCCGGATACTTCCCAAAATCATTTTCATAGGCCGTTATCGCAAAAGAAAGCCGACTTATAAGAGACTGGGTCTGGGCAATCTTGGCTCGACGCAAATGCTCCTGTACATTGGGTACCAAAATCACAGATAAAATACCTATAATGGACACCACTACCAGCAGTTCAACAAGAGAAAATCCTTTTCTATTCATTATTTCTTCTCTTTAATAAAATTTCGTTCTACGAATTAAATCACGATTCTACACTGAATATAAGGTATAGAGAAAAGAATGTCAACTTTTGGCTTCGCAGAAACGCAATATCATGCTATTCTGCTTTTTTCTGGATAAATTGTGAATAGTCTGTCTACGGCCCTGGGGATAAAATGAATGACTTTTGGATAAATTAAAATTTTTTAATCTACTCAACACCTTATTCAAAATCATTAAGGAGTTTTTCACAATTTATACTTTAATGTAACTCATTTAAATTATTTAACTTATATCCATTTTCGCACTTTATTCACAATACATAATAATAATAGTGTTTTATAGAATAAATTAAATAAATACTCTTATTATTAGAGAGGTTCTCTGAAAAATGAAATTTACAAGCTCTACTCATACATGGCACCGAGGTATTTCTGCTGTCCAAAGCGCTGTAGGCAGCCCCATTTCAAATCCTATCGTAGAAAATATCCATCTCTCTTGCCAAGATAAAAAAATCCACTTTATGGCAACCAACCTAAACCTCACAATCCATTGTGAAGGAGAAGCCGAGATTGAAGAAGAAGGTGAAATTGTCCTTCCTTCCAAAATACTTATCAATATTGTCCGTGATCTTCCCGATGGAGATGTATGGTTCGAAGAAGAAAATGAAACTGTGCGGATGAAATGTGGGGAATTTACCGCCAAATTAAAAGGTCATCCAGGTGAATTATTTCCACCCTTGAATTTGGTGAAAAGCGGTTTTGACTTTAAAATCGATGCACAAACCTTAAAAGATATTACCCGAAAAACTTTGATCGCTGCCTCGACAGATAAAGCCCGGTTTGAACTGGATGGAGTAAAATTCGATTTTAAAGAAAAAACCTTGAATTGTGTTTCAACCGATGGAAAACGCCTCTCTCTTTATAAATACAATAATGAGACTATACCTGAGGAAGAACTCTCTGTTTTTGTTCCTTCTAAAACTTTACACGAAGTCCACCGCACCATGCAGGAGGAAGGTGAAGTTGAGGTTCGTATTCAAGAAAAAAAAATCCAATTTTCTTGCGGTGATCTAACCATTATTTCGAATCTATTGGTCGAGAATTTCCCCAAATATGAAAAAATCGTTCCTCCTCCGGGAGATATAAAAATAAAAGTAAAACGTGAATTATTATTAGGGGCCGTAAAAAGAGCATCCAACCTTTCTGATCACCTAATGAATTTGCTGATAATGAAAACCTATTCTGGTCATATTGAACTTCTAGGCGAACGTGAAGAAGTTGGAGGAGAGGGTAGAGAAATTGTTGATGCAGAGTATGAAGGTGAAGAATTGGTTTTTCGATTTAATTATTTATTTATCCTAGATTTCTTGCGTATTATTGATGAAGAAGAGGTGGAGATTGAATCGAGAAACCCCGAAAAACCCAGTATCTTCCGTCCTGTAGGTAGGGAAGAATTTATCTATGTTTTAATGCCTCTTCGCCCCTCAGAGCAAAATGAGTAAAAGAAAATTTTTCCCGCAAGTTTAATAATATAAAGGTTTAAGGATTTAAAATAGAAAATTTCCTTGCTTATCAGACAATCTATGATTATACTAAATGGTTGCAAATAAGAATTTTTCTACAATGGATAGGTAAGGTTGTATTATGAAAAGAATCCGTAGAGAAGACCAAAATCAGACCGATGAGTTGCGCTTTAATCGGGAATTGGCCATTGAAAGAGCGTGTTATTGCCCCTCGTATAGTCCTAGTAAAATAAGAATTCAAGAATATTTTGTCTGTGATCCCCCAAAACCTCCCTTAGATATTTGTGAAGAGTGTCCCATTAACGGATTACGGGAGCCTTCAACAATTGTCATCGCTTCCTACGTCAAACAAGGTGAATTGGAAGATGTGGAAGAGGAAGAAGAAGAAAATCAGTAGAGTTGAATTTTCTTCTTTTTTTAACTACTTTTAGATATATTATACATAAAAGTTTAATTACTTTCGTATAAAATTACTCATTGTTAATATTTTATTTATTAAAAAATCCACAATTCAAATATTGTCCACCAATGGTCAGTTTCCGGTTTTTGTACATCAATGGTTATTTCTTCAAATTTCCGGGATGAGACAATATTGAGAACACTCCCATTAATCTCTGGATAAAAAGTTAAAGAACCAAGTAAGACTTGGTTTCCTTCGACATCGACGCCATAGACTTGATTTTCCGGGGTATAATCGCTTGTTTTCGTGCCATGAAATAGGACGATTTTTGATAGCGTTTGAGGTTTATCGAGAGTAATTTGAAGGAACGTGCCCGATTCTTGAATTTGCTCGGAGGTCCAGTAAGTCTCTCTTCCATAAGAACGCACGGAGATATTATGATCATTGATTGCCCGGAAAAACCAAAAAAGAGTAGAGTGAAAAGAAAGTTTTGACTTAGGATTAAGTAAGCGATCCTTTGGGGGGATGAAGAGGAGGTAAGGGTCACAATCTATAATTTGATACTTAAGGAAATCCTCACCAAAGAGGGTTTTGATATGATCTATAGTTAATGGAGAGTAATCACGCTTTCTGTCTAACGATGGATTGTTATAATAAAAATTTTTATGGAATAAATAAGCAACATCCTCGTTATAAATAATTTCCTGCGCCATAAAAGTTAATCGCCTAGATAAAGCGTCAAATGCTATGATTTGTAAATTTGAATAATATGAGATCGTCTCTCCCAACCAATCACGCCCCGTATGATCTGGACTCATATCATATCCCTGATCGCACACCAAATACCGAATTTTATTCTCTTTAAGCGTATTAATTATCCTTTCATAAGGTTCAATAGGCATTTTTAATCCATGATTGGATAAACTCAAAGGTTGATGAAAAGCCTTCGTATAAGAAAAAAATGGGGAGAACAAAGAAATGGTTAATAGAATAAAGATGAATACAGATAAACCCGGAGAAAAACGCCAAATAATCGTAAAAGAGATAGAAAACAAAATAGGTATAAACCAAAATAAAGCGATCGCATACCAAGGCCAAATCCCAAAAGATGAATAAGTAACCAAAAGAATGGTCACGATCGCGAAAAAATAAAGTGAAAAATAAATTCCTGATTTACTTAAAAGGCTTTGCGGTGCAATCCATTTACGGGCAAAGGGATAGGATAATAGACCAAAGAGGAACAGAAGCACTGGAAGGTGCGGAAATATTGCACTTGGAAGCGGGTGCTGCTGATCATAGGGCGCGCGAATACCAAGCAGAGTAGGAAGACATTCTCCCAGAAAACGATCAATAAGTGGTTTCTCATCAACCACCCGAGGCGGAGGAAGGGTTCTTCCTTCAGCAAGATACTGAATCGAAGAGTCTTCAGCTTGATAAAGGAAAGCTCCCCAATAGGGGAATAAAAATATTATAAGAAATAATCCACAGAAAACGATTCCCGAATTCCAGCAATTTTTTAAGAATTCTCGTGAAAATACATGGTAAGATGATTGTAGCGGGATCAACAAAATAATAAGAAACGAGAAGAATACAAAAGGAAAAGAGATCGGTAATTGATAAAGAGCCACCCCTGCCAGTGATCCCCATAGAAATGCCCACCCGGGGGAAATACGCTTTTTCTTATAAGCCAAAAGGGAAATAAAAATTAAAATAGCCCCCGCTGCGAGAGAAAAGGAATAACCAAACCAGTTTTTCGTAATAATCCAATGAAAATGGCTTCCTCCGAGAAGCAGAAAAAATGCACTGCAGAGCAAAAATCCCTTCGATCCAATAAGCCAATAAGCCAGGAGGGTAAATAGAAGGAAAAGAATTCCCCAAAAGAAAGGTAATATTTTTAATGATCGAACAGGATCCTCAATTTGGGTTTGTATTAAAGATAAGGGAAAAACTTCAGCGATTCCTTGGTATTTCTGCCCATAATGAAAGTGGGGAGGTGATTGTCCTTGGTTGAGGTTTTGAGCCATCAGGCCAAAAGCCGCCTCATCGGCCTCATATTGATCAAGCGTGAGTGAAATAAAATTTGTCCTTATAAAAACGAACAAAAGAGTAAATAACAAGAGAATAATCCAAGAAGAATAAGCCGTTTTTAAGAAACTTCGATGAAATTGGATTACAAATCCAATGATGGGATTAAGCACCGGAATCAAGAGAATCAGAGAAAATGCGAGCAAAAAAGGAGGAATATACTTATAAAATGGATAGAAATTCCAGGATAAAGGATAAAATCCATAAAAAAAGGGTCCTTGAAGCGTTGCCGGCTTGGTTTGGTTTACATTTTGAAGCGAAAGCGAAATTGAAGGTATGGGGTCACGATATTGAACCTCACACTCCACATGGTGGAATCCTTCCGAAAGGGGGGTATCGATTCGTAGATAGCGATTTGTGGCTAACTCATCATGCTCAGCAACCACTTCTCCATCTAGTTTCCAAACCGCATTTCCATGACTTATATGAAAGAGAGCCCGCACCAAGGGATGGGGAGAATAGAAATACCCCTGGATCGTCAGGGTTCCATTTTGATTTATCTCATGATCAATAAAAGCAGCCGGTTGTAGGTTAAATTGGGATGAATTTAATGAAAATTGGATCGTTTCTGAAGAATCTTGGGGTTGAAACTGAAAAAAAAGCCCATTTCGGGGAGCCATCCATAGTGAAAGTATAAAACTTAAAAATATCAAAAAGCAAAGCATACCGTAGTATGGATTCCAATGAGGCGAATTAAGCCACTCCCATAATTTGGGAGGTCGCTGAAATATTGTTAAGAAAAAATGGAGCAGGAGAAGGCAAAGCAAAGTCAAAACAAAATACCCCATGACTTTGACTAGGGGAAGGAATGAAAGCAGAGGAAGATAGACTAAAGCAAAAAAGAGTATGAAATAAAGACGTTGTAAAAAAATCATCGGTATTTAAGAAAGTTTCTTTATAGAATTCATTCTTTAGTCAGCTTGGCTAAAATCAATGCCAATTGACCATCACGCTTAACCATCGTATCCTAAGTCCGTTTTCATTTGAAGGCAAGGCAATAACAATTAAATAGCATAGCAAGGAGAAAGGAAAATGGAGGAAAAAATACGAGTACTTGTAAATGGAGCCAAAGGCAAGATGGGCTCTGAGTCAGTTCGGGCGGTTCAAGCGGCCGAAGATATGGAGTTAGTCTGCGAATGTGATATGGACGATGATTTAACCGCCTGCATCCAAGAGAATCAAGCCAACGTGGTCATCGATTTTACCGCACCGGATTGTGCCTATAAAAATGCAGAAATAATTCTTCAATCGCAAGCCAGAGGAGTTATTGGAACCACGGGTTTTACTCCAGAACAAATTGGAGAATTAGAAAAGCAATGTAATCAAAAACAACTCGGAATGATCATCGCCCCCAATTTCGCCATTGGGGCCTTACTCATGATGCACTGTGCCCAAATCGCGGCCAAGTATATGCCGGATGTGGAGATTATCGAACTTCACCACCCCGGCAAGAAAGATGCCCCTTCAGGCACCGCCGTAAAAACCACGGAGTTGGTGAATCGCAGCCGCGAGAATGTTCCACGTGGAACATTTGAACCTGGGGTGCGGGGTCAACAGTTCAACGAGATCCCTGTGCATAGTGTCCGCCTTCCCGGCCTTCTTGCCCATCAAGAGGTTCTTTTCGGCGCGGAAGGACAAACCCTGTGCATCCGCCATGATTCCATCAACCGCGCCTGCTTTATGCCAGGAGTGCTTCTTGCGGTGCGGGAAGTGTTGAAACGAAATCAATTCATTTATGGCTTAGATAAAATATTGTTTTCGAACTCTCAATGAATATTGATTCCCTTTTTGATTCGGTTCTACAACAATATTCCTGGGTTAGCCAAGAGCAAGCGGAAGAAATTTTGGATTTTTTCCGCTTCTTGCTGGAAGAAAACCAAAAGGTTAATCTGAGTGGATACGATTCCTTAGACAAAATGATCCAGCATTATCTCTTGGATGCTCTAGAACTCTATGAACGGATAGATGAAAATATCCATCGTATGATCGATGTTGGCACCGGCGCCGGGGTTCCTGGATTGCTTTTAGCACTTCTCGACGAACACCGGAGCTTTTGGCTTTTGGATTCCGTCAAGAAGAAAACCGACTTTATTCAACGCGCTCTTGAATACCTACACAAAAAAAATGTCACCGTAATCCATGGGCGGGCTGAAGATGAAGCCCACAAAGAGAACCTACGCGAATTTTTTGATTGCGCCACTGCCAAAGCCGTAGGCACGTTGCCTGTGGTGCTGGAATACTGTGCGGGATTTGTTAAAATGGGAGGCCGAATCCTCCTTCCCCGCGGGGAAGAAAAAACAGAAATCCTACCAGAGCATTGGAAAAGTACATTGGGACTCGTGCTGGAAAAGAAAGAACCGTATCATTTAGAAGGCAGAAAACGGGCTTATTCCCTTTATCATTTTAAAAAAATGGATGCGACCGGAGATAAATATCCCCGAACACCTAAAAAGATTCGGCTTCATCCTTTATAATTTTCGTTAAACATTACATGTTTTAGGTTCCACGTGGAACATTTTACTTTGAAAACAGAGAAAATCGTTATTGAATAGGATTTGAATGTGTCACGAGTAATCGCGGTAGTCAACCAAAAAGGAGGGGTGGGAAAAACCACTTCCGCCGTTAATCTGGCCTCGTGTTTGGCGGATGAAGGCTTCCCAACTCTTTTAATCGATGTGGATCCCCAAGGCAATGCCACCAGCGGGGTGGGTGTGGATAAACGGGGTTTACAATCTACGATTTATGATTCATTGTTGGAAGAGGTGCCTTTGGCTGATATTCTTGTAGAAAGTAATGTCGAACGCCTTCGGGTTGCCCCCTCCAACAGCGATTTATTGTCGGCAGAATGGAGTTTAACCGAAGACTCTAACGGGAAAGTACAGTTAAAGCGGGTTTTGGCGGAATATTTTTGGAATACCCAGGGCGAACCGATGACGGATTTTGTCGTGGTCGATTGTCCTCCCTCTTTCGGGCATCTCACGTTGAATGCCATTCTTGCCGCTGATTCCGTACTCGTTCCCGTGCAGTGCGAATATTATGCTTTAGAAGGCTTGACCGAAATTTTAACCTCAACCACCCTCATTCGGGAACAATATCATCCTCAATTGGCCTTGGAAGGCATCCTGTTAACGATGGCAGACCGCAGGCTGAATCTCAGCCGTCAAGTCGAAGAAGATATTCGGGCTGCCTATGGAGATTACGTTTTTCAATCGGTGGTAAGCCGCAGCGTCCGCTTGAGTGAGGCTCCGAGTCATGGGTTGCCTATTATCATGTATGACCCCTCCTCGGTTGGGGCTCTATCTTATAACAAACTCGCACAGGAAGTATTGGATTATGAAAAGAAAAGCACTCGGTCGTGGCCTCTCCGCGCTTCTGTCTGATGCACCGGTAGAAAAAGCCACGCAACAAAAAACAATTCAAGATATTTCCGTTGAACTAATCGAAGCCAATGAATTTCAGCCGCGTTCTCAGTTTGATTCGGAAGCGTTGACCGAATTGGCGGAATCCATTCGCTCGCAAGGGGTTTTGCAGCCCCTGATGGTGCGAAAACACCCTGAAGATCCTGAGATTTTCCAACTTATTGCAGGAGAAAGACGCCTGCGAGCCGCAAAAATAGCAGAATTGGAAACCGTTCCCTGTATCATCTTGGAAGCGGATGAATCTCATATGCTGGAATTGGCTTTGGTCGAGAATGTACAACGCTCCAATCTTTCTTCCATCGATGAAGCACGCGCCTATAAACATCTCATTGAACGTTTTGGATTAACTCAGGATGAAGTCTCAGTCCGGGTAGGAAAAAGCCGGGAATCCATATCGAATTCCATGCGGCTTCTCAATCTTCCTGATCTGGTGGTTTTTTATCTTGAAAATGGTCAAATCTCAACCGGCCATGCCAAAGCCTTGCTCTCGTTACGCCAGCCTGAATCGATGGAAAAAATGCTCAACGAAATTGTTGATAAAGGCTTAAGCGTGCGTGAAACCGAAAGAAGAATTCGGGATAAAGCCACTCCTCCCAAAGCAGACGCTCAGCCAAAACCAAAAGAAACTTCCCAAGAAAGAGATGTGCACATCGACGATCTCGAAAAAAAACTGGAAGAACACTTTCAAACGAAAGTCAATCTAAAAATGCGGGGTAATAAAAAGGGATCGGTAGAAATCCATTTTTATGACTATGATCAACTGGAAGAATTACTGAAAAAGTGGAGGGTTGAACTTTCATAGAATTCCCTCTTGCTACAAAAATCCAACGCTTCCCTTAAAAGTGTGCTATTATTTTTTTTGAAAGAGTTCTCTTTAATGGGACTGTGGTTTGTGGCTGTAGGTTGGTAGAGGATACGATTTAGGCGGGTTACTGGTTGGATCATTAAGGGAGAAGCATTTTTTATACTTTTTATGGGAGAATGCCATGCCTTCTACGCAAGAGGGACACGAACTCAAAGCGATTCCGGTTAAGTCTCTTGATCCCAAGAAGATCTCGCCGATGGATTTTTATATCCAGCGTAATGGCGATAACGAACCGATTTTGTATCGCAGCCAGTCCCTCCCTCTAACCAAAAACGAAATCAATGAACTTCTGGAAAATGAGATAACGACCCTGTGGGTTCGACCTAAAAAAGAAAAAACCAAAAAGAAAGAAGTCATAGAAGAGTCTGCGGAAGAGAAAAAAGAGAGAAAAACTTTTGACTCTGTTCTCGAAGTGATCCAGGATGACTCGGTTCCAACAGAGGGAAAATGCGATGCGGTATATTCAGCCGCGGAAGAATTGATGCGCGAGGTCTATGAATCAAACCAGCCGGCGGATATGATTCGGGTTTCTTCTGAAGCGCTGGAACCGATTACCGAAGTTATTTTTGGCGATAAAAAAGCAGCCCATGAATTTATCCTACGCGCCAGCGTTGATTATGCGTTGTATACCCATAGCCTAAATACGTGTTTATATGGAATCTCTTTAGCCCGCAAGGCTTTAGGTATTTCTAAAAAGGATGCGCTCGAACGCTTTGGGCCGGGGTTTTTATTGCATGATATCGGCAAACTAAAGATTCCACGGGAAGTTTTGGACAAGGAAGATTCCCTGGATGATGATGAATGGACTATCATTCAAAGACACCCCGCCGAAGGACTGCGCATGGTGAAAGAATTCATCATGATCCCCTCGGAAAGTGAGCAGATTATTCTTTATCATCACGAACGATTGGATGGAAGCGGGTATCCCTATGGCCTGAAAGGAGAGGATATTCCCATCGGCGCACGAATCTGTGCCATCGTGGATGAGTTTGATGCTCTGAGTACGCGGCGACCGTTTCGAGATCGGAAAACCTCGTTCGATGCTTTCCTTACGATGAAGAAAGAGGTTGGGCGTGGGTTGGATGAGGATCTCTTCCGCGCTTTTTTGTATCTATTTGTCCCGCCGGAAGCGTGATTTTGGTTTTCTAAATGCGTATGGATGTGAATAGAAAGACAGCGATGAACGATTGGTGGCAGCAAGTAAAAACCTGGTTCTCTCCCTTGAAAAAATATGAACTGGTGAGGTTTCGCCAATTAATCCGACAATTGGCGGTTCGGGATCTAAAAGCCCGATACAAAGTCTCAGTATTAGGGTTTTTTTGGAGCCTATTGCGGCCTCTCTTGACCATCGCGGTCTTGGCGATGGTTTTTTCGGTGCTGGATTTTCGCAGCACCCGCTATGATGTGACCTACCCGGTATTGCTGCTGGTGACTTACATGCCGTGGTTTTATTTCGCCACCGCGTTGATGGAAGGAACCAATTCACTACTTTCCAATGCCCATTTGGTGAAGAAGGTGTATTGCCCGCGGGCGGTTTTCCCAACGGCGGTGGTGACTGCGAACTTGGTAAATTTTTTCTTTACCTTGTTGGTGTTGCTTCCGGTGCTCTATCTGATTACCGGTGCCCATCCAACGTGGGCGTTATTGCAATTGCCCATGGCGGCGGTGGTATTAACCTGTTTTCTGCTCGGATTGTGCTATATCGCCTCGATTTTAAATGTTATTTACCGCGATACCCAACAGATCATGGAGTTTGTAGTTTTTGTCTGGTTTTATGTATCTCCGGTTTTATACGATATTTATAAATTCTGCAATAATCTACCGCCGATGGGATTATTCTTTTATTTTCTCAATCCCATGGCCGGGTTGCTAGAATGGTTTCGCTATATCTTTTTAGCGGCACACCTCGCCCCGGATTCCGAACTGGTCGATTTACCGGTCATGCCGGGCGAGTTCGGCATAAACTTTTTTGTCATGAGGATCGCGATCCCCTATGCGATTGGGCTTAGTTTAGTGATGTTGTTTGTGGGGTATAGGGTACTAAAGAGGCTGGAAATACGGGCGGTCGATGAATTATAGGCAGGCAACGAGGCAGGAGATAAGACTAAGGCAGGGAGGGTTG
>CAYQOX010000072.1:0-17268 GCA_964419335.1 uncultured bacterium
TATTCTAGTCCATAGGATTAAGTTATGATAACTTTAGATCGTGTAGGGTGTATGAGGAGTGAATCTTGAGTTCGAAAGAATCGATCAATCAAAAACTAGACGAATACCGTCAAGCCATTGACCGCATTGATAAGGAGATATTGCGTTTATTGAATGAGCGCGCGAAGGTGGCTCAGGATGTAGGAAAGTTAAAGAATAGCAAAGCGGTAGATTACTATGTACCTTCTCGTGAGAAGGCCATCTTGATGCGTTTGGCCGAGTTGAATCCCGGGCCTTTTCCCTCTGATTCGGTTACCCAGGTTTTTCGCGAGATCATCAGCGGATGTCGTTCGTTAGAGACGGTTATCTCGGTAGGGTATTTGGGTCCTCAAGGTTCTTATCATCATTCAGCAGCCCAAGTTCACTTTGGGCGATCGGTTCTCTTTTGTCCTATTGATACCATTCGGGGGATTTATGACGAAGTAGAGCGACAGCGCGTCGATTATGGCGTGGTCGCTATTGAAAATTCCATTGAGGGCAGCGTGACGGAATCGTTGGATCGGCTGGTTCATTCGCAGGTGAATATCGTGGGTGAGCATTTCGGCGATATTTCTCATAACCTGATCAGCCAGTCGGAAATTCATCAGATTGATAAAGTCTATTCTCATCCCCAGGCTTTGCGTCAATGCCGTCAGTGGTTGGAAGCGAATTTGCCCAAAGCCCAGTTGATCGACACTCCAAGCACGACCAAAGGGGTGATGCATTGCGTAGAAGATCCACGCGCAGGGGCTATCGCGAGTACTTTGGCGGCGGAAATCTATGATGTGCCGGTCCAGGTTAAAGGGATTGAGGATATCACCGGAAATACGACTCGCTTTTTCATCATTGGGAAAAAGCAAAATGTCCCCAGCGGAGATGATAAAACCTCGATGGTGGTCTTTATTCGGGATCGTGTGGGGGCGCTTTATTCGATGCTGGAACCCTTTAAGAATAATAAAGTGAATCTGACCAACATTGTTTCCCGGCCAACAAAGCAAGAAGCCTGGCAATATATGTTCTTCATTGAGTGTCAGGGACACCGGGAGGATGAAGTGTTAAAGCGAACCATTCAGGAGATCGAAGATAATAGTCTGTATGTTAAAATATTAGGTTCCTATCCGCGACCTCATTAAAAGGAACATCGCTTAGGGGCTGCTTTTATGGGATGGGGAATAGGTTAAGCAAAGGGTATCTATGATGTTTGTATAGGTTGGAAGTGCAATGTTGCGCTCCCCTTTCTACATGGGGTATGGGTAAAAAGCGAAAGAATAAGGAATCCATCGTGTTTGAGAGTATTCAACGGGTTGGCATATACGGAGTCGGGCTTTTAGGTGGATCGGTGGGGATGGCTTTAAAGGATAAGTATCCTCATCTGCAAATTCTTGGTATTGGCCGCAATGAAAAGAAATTGCAGAAGGCGGCGGAATTGCAGGCGATCGATGTGTGGAGTTGTCATCCTGAAGAGATTAACCCCGCTCTCGATCTATTGATTTTGTGCACGCCGGTGCGTCTACTCGGACGCTTTTTGCGTCAAACGATGCCATCTTTGAAACCGAAAGCCATTGTTACTGATGTGGGCAGTACGAAAGTGCGTATTGTGCGGCAATGCGAACGGGTGGCGGGTGATGAAGTGCGGTTTGTGGGATCTCACCCAATTGCGGGTTCTCATCAAACTGGGGTGGAAGCAGCTACGAAGGATTTGCTACGAGGCAAAGTCTGTGTGGTTACAGAGACAAGACATTCGGATGCCTATGCGGTCGATTTCATAGCCAGTTTATGGGAAAACTTGGGGATGAAAGTTGTGCGTATGTCTCCTCAAAACCATGATTACATGCTGGCTAATTCGAGCCACTTGCCCCATATGGTGGCAGCGGCCTTGTGTCATGTGGTTAAGGAAGTGGGGAAAGAGATTCAGCCTTTTTTGGGGAGCGGGTATCGGGATACCACCCGAATTGCAGCGGGTGATCCAGTCATGTGGGTGGATATTAGCATGGATAACCGGGAAGAACTACTCACTTCGCTGAAGGCTATGCGTCATGTGATTCAGGATTTGGAATCGTTTCTGCAACGAGAAGATGAAGAGGCGCTTCTGGAATTTCTTCAACAGGCCCAGGATTGGAAAAAAGACACGGGGTGAGTCTCTATCCCAGTCCGCGAAACTTTCCTATCGCTTCCCACAAAAAATAAAGAGCATACAGCCACAAGATAACCCCTAATCCACGGTTGATATAAAGATAAAGACGGCTTTTGAGGAAATTGCGGGAATAGCCGATGATGAAGGCTAAAAACAGCTTGATTCCCACTAAGCAAACATAGAACCCCAACAAAAAGCCCACCACGATGCTCCAATGAATTTCTGCGGCTTGGTACATGAGGGGAGTGCCGATGGTGAGCCAAAATAAATAGGGGTTAGGGCTGAAGAAGTTGGCGATAACTCCTTTGCGGATCGATTGAGGGTTGGCCGGTTGGTCGGATATCTCTACTCCTTGGATAGAAAAACTTTCGTAGCCGAGATAAAACAGGTAACCGGCACCGATTAGAGAGATTCCGCCGAGGATCGTGTGGATATCGGATAAAGGGTATAAAACCAAAAGCGTAAAAAGAATGATCGGACAATCGGTGATTAAGGGGGCGGTTGCGGTTTTCATTCCCTCTTTCCAGCCGTGACGGAGGCTTTGAGAAATAATGATCGTTAGGAGAGGGCCAGGAGAAAAACCGGCGCTGGTGCCTAAGATCCAGCCGGAAAGAAGGTAGACGGAGCCTTCTGAAAAAACCGTACTTGTATCCATGATGAAAAACCTGATGTGGTTTATTTATAAGGAGTTATTATGCCATGGTAGTGCGGAATTTTGATATTGCGAAGGAGTGTGCGGGGTAGGATCTCGTTCGAGAGAAGTGAGATTATGAGTAAGAAAGTCTTTTGATCATCCATGGTGCTCGTCGTACATTTATTACAAAAATTTTCCACCTAGCACATTTGTTATACCATGGTACAATGATCCTTCATCATTTAGTAAAGGGATCCAGGATTGAAGCGATGACTCATCAACGTTTATATATTTTATCTATCTTACTTGCCGCAATGCTTCTAGGAGCCAATGGGGCTTGTTTCGCAAAAACTCATGAGGCGGACAAGGTATCGCAGTATCAGATTTTTGAAGTAACCTTTCGTTATGAAGTTGAGCCCGAGGCTGCCTTTGATTCAAGCCAAGTGCGAATTGATGCCGAAATCGTAAAACCTGGAGGAGAGCGAATTTTTTGTCCTTGTTTTTTTGATGGAGAGGATCGTTGGAAGCTGCGATTTACTCCCTCGAAAGTGGGTGAGTACAAGTATCGTATTCTTTTGCGCAGTGATGAGGATCGAGTTTTAGAGGAAGGTACGTTTCAGGTTGTGCCCTCAGAAGATCCGGGATTCTTGCGTGTAGGACAAAACACGGGGCGGCATTTCGTCTATGAAAATGGCGAGTCTTATTTTCCTCTAGGGGAGAATTTAGGCTGGGTGAATGGTGCGACGTTGGAACCATGGATCAGCTATTTAGATGAATGTCATGCAGCGGGTATCAATTGGATACGCATATGGATGTGCCCGTGGGGTTTGACTGAGTTGGAGTGGATGCCTACTCATGGCCGTTACCATGGTTTGGGGCGTTATGATTTGCGAAATGCACGTATGATTGATGGGATCTTTCGGGAGGCGCAAAAAAGAGAGATTCAAATTCAATGGGTGATCAACCATCACGGACAATATTCTACTCATGCGAATCCGATTTGGGATTCGAATCCTTATAATGTAGAAAACGATGGATTTTTAGAAGACCCTGAAGATTTTTTCTGTCATCCCCGGATGAAAGAGCATTACCGCGATCGGTTGCGTTATCTGGTGGCACGCTGGGGAGGCTATACCAATTTGTTGGCGTGGGAATTTTGGAACGAGGTGAATATTACGAAACGCGATTATCATTTCTCCCTCGTGAAAGAGTGGCATGAGGAAATGAGTGGCTATTTGCGCCAACTGGATCCTTACGATCATTTACAAACAACCAGCGGAGCGGGGGATAGTACCGACCTTCATACCATCGATGGGTTAGATTTTATTCAAACTCACGCTTACGTAGAGAATATCATTGATAAGATCATGGATCGCTCTCAATATGCCTATCGTGAGTATCCGCGTACTCCCCATTTTTTCGGGGAGATGTCGTATGATGCCGATGGGCCTAACCGGGAGGACAAGGAGGGAGTGATTTTGCACAACCAGTTATGGGCGTCGGCGCATAGTTGGGATTCAGGTACTGCGATGACCTGGTGGTGGGATAATTGGGTTCGGCCATATGATTTATATGGTCATTTTCAAATCTTGTCGGATTATCTATCGGGAATTGATTGGGAGCAGGAAAATTTACTTCCAATGAAGTGTGAGGTGGAAGAAAAAGAAGAAAATAGAGGGGATCTTATTTTTATTCCACCGAAAGGATGGAGCCGAAGCGAAGTGGAGGAATTTTCCATCAAACCGGATGGTACTGTAGATCCTTTGGAAGAACTGACGCAGTTTGTGCATGGACAGGCGCATCGCGAGCGGGCTCCCAATCCGGTTTTCCTGGTGAATTTGGATAAGCCCAAACGCTTTGGATTAAAGATCGAAGAAGTCTCCACGGGAGGCGCAGTGTGCGAAATTCAAGTAGATGGAGAAAGCCAGATTAGAAAGGGATTCGCTTCTGCAGATAATCATTCTACAATAGGAGAGGAAGGCTATCTATCGCTGATGATTCCTGCAGGAGAGCATCGAGTTTCCGTGAAAAATAGAGGGAACGATTGGTTTCGAGTTAATCATTTCTGGTTAGAAGATTATCAGCAGCGGGTTGTTGTTTATGCGCGGGGAAATGAGGATCGAGTGCTGGCATGGGTCCATGACCGCCCGCATCAGTTTACCTTTCTCCAGCATTACGACAAATATTCAGCGATCATTCCGACCGAAGTGCGATTCCCTGCATTGACCGATGGAGAGTATTTGCTTGAATATTACGATACCTATGAAGGAACTCGTAGCCAAGAAGAATCGGTTGTGACAGGTGAAGAGGGATTGCGTGTTCCTATCCCTTCTTTTGAAAAAGATATGGCGTTACAAATAAGAAAAAATACGGCTGGAGTATCGGATGCCGTAGAAAAAAATAATAAAAATAGGAATTGAATACCTTGATACCAGATGTGAGACCAATGATGTGGCTCATGGATACGAAAGGTAGTAAGATTCCCTCGAAAATGAGGAGGTTTCTCTTCCATGTTTGAATGGATGAACAGACACAAAAAGAACATCATGAAATACACCTTATGGCTGGTCATTCCGTCCTTTGTTTTAATGTACGGATATGGCGAGTGTATGGCACCGCGTCAAATCCGTTGGGTGGCCAAGGTCAACGGAGAAAGGATCTTAGAAACGACGTGGAACCAGCAATATGAAAATCTCCTTCAGGAAATGAAACAAGCCGAAGAAGAATCAGGCCGCGAGTCGGATTTGAGTCGGGAAGAACTTAGGAAGCGGGCCTTGGAGCGTGCGATTCTGTCTAACCTATTTGCTCAGAAGGCGGAAGAATGGGGGATAGGGACCACGGATACAGAAGTGGTTAATTCGATTCGTGAGATCCCCTATTTCCAAAATGAGCAGGGGCAGTTTGACCTCAATATCTATCGTCAGCGTTTGGCCCAGGCGGGCTATCATGATGTTCAGTTTGAAGAAATGCAGCGTGATAACATCACCCGGTCCAAGATTCAGTCGATCATATCGCAAACAGCCTTCCGTGCAGCGACAGAGAAAGAACGGCAAAAAAAGCAGAGAAGCAATAAAGCGACGATTGAATATCTTGCTTTTGAACCTTCGGCTTTCTCGGATGAGGTTGTTCCCAATGAAGAAGAGATGAAGCCATTCTTTGAGGAAAATAAAGAAGATTATCGGATTCCGGAACAACGAAGAATAGCTTACGCCCGCTTTGATCCCAACGATTTTATTCAAGAAGCAACTTTCACAGAACCGCGATTGCGTCGGTTCTTTCAGCAACACCAAGAGAACTATGAATTACCGGAACAGGTGATGATTGAGTATCTTCTGTATCCGGCGGATGAGTTTGCCGGAGCCGCCGAGGTCTCGGAAGAAGAGATTGTTGCTCATTATGAAGAGAACCAGGATAAGTACACGACGGAGGAGCGAGCGCGGGTGCGATACATTGCTCAACCTCTGGAGGCAGCGGTTTATCAATATGATGTGACCGAGGAAGCGATTAAGCAATATTATGAAAAGAACAAGCAGCGCTATCAGCACAATGAACAGGTGAAAGCGCGTCATGTTCTTATGCAAGTCACCGAAGAAACGAGTCCAGAGCAGGAAGAAGCGATTCAAGAACGCTTGATGCAGGTTCGCCAAGAGATCTTGGATGGCGAGATGACGTTTGAAGAAGCCGCGAAAGAGTATTCGGAAGGTCCCACAGCGCCACGAGGAGGGGATTTAGGCTACTTTGAACGCGGAAGAATGGTTGAGCCTTTTGAAGAGTATGCTTTTAATGCTTCGGTGGGAGAGATTTCGGAACCGGTGAAAACACGTTTTGGCTATCATCTCATTAAAGTAGAAGATTCTCGTGAAGAAGGTACAGAGCCTTTGGAAAAAGTACGGGATCAAATTGCCGAGACGTTAAAGAAAGAGAAAGCGAATCATCACTTCAGTCAATTAGCAGAATCAATCACTTCTCTCAATGAGCTGAGTAATGAGTATGAGATTCAGCAAACCCCTTGGTTTACTAAAGGAGAAGAAATCCCCGGTATTCCCTCCAATGATCGGATGATGTTCTCGTATCAGGCTTTTGGTGAAGACAAGATTAATACAATTTACAAAGCGGGAAGTATGTATACGGAGAATATCTACTTGGTTGAAGTACGTGGTTATAGACCCCCGCGTCCCATGTCGTTGGAAGCAGCGCGCGACCAGGTTATTCAAGAAGTTAAAGAGAAAAAAGCGATCGATGTTACCCGTGCGATAGCTTCCGAAGATATGGAACGCATTCGCAGCGCCTCGGTTCCCTTGAATGTGGTGGCCCAAGAGCGCGGGCTGCAAGTAAAGAAATCCGAATTATTTAGCCGCGATGCTCGTTCGATTCCAGGATTGGGTAGTGCTCCTGCCGTCGTGAGCACGGCGTTTACCTTGGAAGTGAATGAGATCGAAGGTCCTTTACGTACCGCAGAGGGATATACCATCATTCGTTTGTTGTCTCGGGTTCCTTCACGATTGCCGGAGTTAAATGAAGTGCAGCGCGAGGTGGAGAGAGATTTCCGCAAGGAACAAGCCAATCGCTTAGCCCGCAACAATGCCAATATGTTTATTGATAAACTTTATGTTGAGCAGCTCAGCATCTCGAATACGGCTTCATCTGAAGAGATTGAATGGGGTACCACCGAGTTGTTTGAAGAGGGATCTCCTATCCCCGGTTTGGGAGCAAAACGCGAAATCAACCAGGAAGCCTTTGATCTCGATGAAATTGGGGAAATTACGAATCGTGCGATTGAAGAACGTCGGCAGCAGCAACAACAACCTCCCCAGCAGCAACAGGAGGCACCGATAGAAGGATATTATGTGATTGAACTGCTTGAGGTTGTGAAATCTCATTTACCCGAATTTGAGGATGTCCGTGAGGAAGTCGAAGAAGACTACCGGTGGAAGCTAGCTGAACCTTTGGCTGTAGAGGCTGCGGAAGAGACCTTAGCGGCGATCAAGGATCTTATTTCGGCTTCTAGTCCCTATGATGCTACTCGTTCGGTGAATTTGGAATCGTTCGCTGAAGAAACGAGTGAGGAGCAAGTTCCTGGGTTTAATGGACCGGTTGAGATTACTGGCATGGGGTCTGTACAAGGCATCGGCCAAGCCGTCCCAGTGGTAAAAACGGCTTTTGCTTTAGAACCGGGACAGGTTTCTAATGTCGTGACCAACTATAGAACCAAAGTGGTTGACAATAATAAACGAGTTCAAGGACAAATGACCGGTGCTTACATTATCCAATTGTTGGACAAGAAACTCGATGAGGAAGACGAGGAAGAAGATCCAAGAAGCCGGTCTTTACAGCAACAGATTGACCGCTACTTTGAACAACAGCAGCAGATGCGGACGGTCAGTGCTTGGATTGAAGAAGTTAGTGCCTCCGCCGATATTGAATACAACGATGAATTCTTTTCACCTGAAGAAGAGGGAGAAACCCAGGTACAAACCACAATGGCAAAGACGGAGTGAGGTTACATAAAGAAATAGAAAAACTTTAACTCTCTAGGAACAAAAATGAGAAGGGAACGTAACTTCGTACGATTAAAGTGTTGGCGAATTCGTTCCCTTCTTTTATTCATGGTGTGCATATTTCTCGTTATTCCTTCCGGATCGCAAACTCTCCTCCATGGAGATGCGACTCACAAAGAGTTCTCTCCTCCGGAACTATCTGATCTCCAAGCCTCCTTGAAAGAAGACAAAGTCAACCCATCTTTTTGGAAGAGATTCTTCGTGAAGCCTTATCATTTTTTGGAAGGTTCTTCTTGGATTTCTGTTCGAGAATGGATCCGTTCACCGTATCTCCTGCTTGTCATTTCGTTTTTGCTGTGGTGGGTAAATATCAAACGAGGGGGTCAAGGGCGTCTTTCCCAATGGGCATTGGTTCTTGCATACGGATTGGTGCTTGGTGTTGCATTTCATTACCACGCGCTTGCTTCATCCAAAGGGCCTTATCATCCTGCATTCGTTTTTTGGGTAGCCTGTTTTCTTTTATTCTTATATTTTGTAAGGAATACACAGCCCTTACTGCGTCCGCGGGAGTGTTGGTGGGAGGAACGTTGGTCTCGATTTCCCTATACGATAAAGCGGACAATTCTTTTGTTGCTTTGGCCGTTGACAGGAATATTTTTTCAGTACCAACACATTCATCCCAAGAGTTTCTTTGAGGTCCCTTGGTATGTCCCCATGATTTTTTGGGGACTC
Organism: uncultured bacterium; assembly: GCA_964419335.1. Classification (GTDB taxonomy): domain Bacteria; phylum Hinthialibacterota; class Hinthialibacteria; order Hinthialibacterales; family Hinthialibacteraceae; genus CAYQOX01. The sequence goes on from CAYQOX010000072.1 coordinate 9,017, forward strand.
GGTTTAATTTTTTTGATCCAACCCCTCCTTCCAAAGAGACGCGAAGAATCCAACAATATACTATTTCCTTATATCCCATCGATTCCTTTTTCTACTGGAAGCGTAGGGGAATGGGAAGAAGAAGAGGCGTCTCGCGAAGAAGAAAATTCAAATCATCGTTACTGGGGTCATTCCTTAGTGATCATGACTATTTTACTGAGCGCGGCTCTTTATAGTATTGGCAATACTTCTGTGCCCACTGATGTTCATGGTGATGAGGCCGAAGTGGCTATGCATGCCATTGAGTTGCGTGAATCTGGGCAGTGGAATATATTCAATCTTAATTGGTACTACATTCCCAATCTCTTCTATTTAATTCCAGGATGGGTGATGTGGTTGGCGGGGGATACATTGTTTGGTGTGAGGTTGAGCGGAGGATTAATAGGAATCGCATGCATTCCCTTCTTTTATTTATTGGCATGCAGGTTCATGCGTTCAATGCCAGCCGCTCTAGCGACGTTTTTGTTTGCTACGTCGACTTACATGGTACATTTCTCGCGTATGGGAACCGGGTATAATCAAACCACCTTATTCACTCTGATCACGCTTTATTGTTTTGTTCGCGGGTTGCAGGATTCTCAATTACGCTATTGTGTCTATGCGGGTGTGGTTTGTGGGATGGGGATGCTGTCTTATCAGGCAACCAAGTTACTCCTACCATTGATTCTTTCCTCATTATTGTTATTCGCTTTTACCCGCAGCATCCGCTGGTGGACGATGATGCTCAGTGGATTTTGTTTTCTGTTGGGCTTATGGATGACCATTTCTCCTTTGGTGGGTAGCTATTTTTTTTCTCCCGAAGTTTCCTATGCACGAGCCAAAAGCATTTCCATCTTTTCGGAAGAAGGAATGGAAATGGTGCGGCAGATGTATCCTTCCCGTTATACGGAGAAGGAAATCTATCAGGAACAGGTAGTACGTACCCTTTTGGCTCCCATTACCTATAAGGATAATAGCCCTTATTTGGTGAATTATTCTTATGGTGGAATGCTCGATCCTGTTCCTGCAATATTTTTCGTGTCGGGAATGTTTTTTTTGTTGTATCAGATCAAGAACCCCAGCGCCATGCTGTTGATGTATTGGTGTATGCTTACGTTAATTACAGGAGGAATGCTGACAAACAATGCGCCCTCTTATCAGCGGCTAACGGGTTTGATTCCTTATTTAGTGATGATAGCCGGCGTGGTTTTGTATGGAACCTTGCATCATATTTCCCGCGTATTCCATGGATCTTTTCGTATGCACACTCGGATCATTGGGCTGGTGTTGTTTGTGTTGTTGGTCATGGGGATGCATCGTTATTTTCATCAAATTCAAAGCGTGCCGCAAATGGTCGATGAATGGACACGTATCGCCCGCTATTTGGAAGAGAAAAGTCCAACCTACTATACCTATTTTTTTGGGGCGCCTGAAGTGTATTTTAAATATGGAACGATTCAGTTTCTTGCTCCTGAAGCGAGGGGAGAAGATGTACAAAATCCGCAGCAATTTTTGGATCGGACGATCCAGATAAGGGGGCCTGTTTCATTTGTGTTGGTTCGTTCCAATCGGATTTACATCCATGCTTTACGGGAAAAGTATCCAGGGGGTAAAGAAGAAGTTCATTATAACTCCCAAGGTCGTGCGCCGTTCATCACCTACGAAGTGAACTTTTAGCCCAAGATGAGTTCATACTTTCGCATAGAGAAAAAAAGGGACGAGCCATTGGCTCGTCCCACTCGAATACAATGGAAGATGTTCTTGCTAGGGTTTAATTCGACCGGCATACCAAGTCTTGGCTTTTACCCAATCGTTATGCGATGATGAACCCCAGCCGTTGTTGACATAGAAATAGCGGCTGTACTGAGTATAGACGGTTCTACCAAAAATACGATATACTCGCTTTTTCCAAGCATACCCGTACGCCAAGGGATAGTGTTTCAGCCAGCCGGTGCCGATAATGGCAGGCGTGTTGCGATCTCGGATTGAATTACGTGCTTTCTTGCGCAGTCTTGATTCTGGGATACCTACGCCGTTGTAATTTGAATATAGGCTTGTGCCTGTACGACCGCTGAAGTAGGCGGACGCATCGCCCATATCCCAAGGTGCAGTGGCACCGCTGTTAAATGCACAGAAGGTATCGATATAACCACGAATTTCTCGAATGATATTCTCAATTCCACTGGTTTGATTACGAGGGGCGTCAGCGTCAGAGCCATACCCGCCATTGGCGCGATACAACCCCCACCGGGGCGCCCAGTAACTGTTGCCGGTCCAAGCTTGGTGATCCGCCCAACCGAAGAGCATCGCCCATGCGGTTGCACCACAACCGCTTAGGCAGTTGCTCATTTGGAATTGATCATAAAGGCGCTGATCATTGTGAGAACCAGCCCAATAGTAGGTCCAGCTACTCCAAGACCCCCAGCCTTGAGGTCGTACAGAATTGGGAGTAATTCTACCTCCTTGATCGACAGTCAGTTCATCGTCCTCGTCGATAATCTGCTCTGGGTTGGCGATGAAGAAAAGGAATTTTTCGGGTCTTTCGTTCGTATAGGTAATTTCGAGATTAAAATCTCTTTCCTCTTCCGGAGGTAATTTGAGCACAGAAATGAGTAAGGTCGGCTGGGATCCGCGTCCAACCCGACTGTGCTCAATATACTCAGTTCCAGGGCCGGTAAAGTTGATTTCGGCTTTTTCTTCCAGCAAGACTATGGGTTTGGTTTCTCCGGGAAGCAAGCCTTCGCCACTTTCGCGAATGTTTTCGATGGCTGTCCAATGGGGTTCAGCCTGCATCCGTTGGGTTTCGAGGAAGACATCGAAGTATTCTCTGTATTCATCTTTCATCTCCGACCAAGTTTCCCACGAAGAGAATTCCAGCGGACTGCCTTCAGGCCCTTCAACCGTGGTTTTAAATTCCTGGGGGCCTTTTTCGGTGTCTTTCGAAGTGGGATCAACAGGTTCTACAGCCACTTCGGTAAGTTCGAATTTATCCTCCGCGACCATTTCAAGCCATTCCTCTTTCGCGCCATGGATACGGCGGGGGAGTTCGCCAAACTGGGCGACCATCTCGCCTCTTTCATTTTCAGCAACATAGCCGGCACTGTCGACACGATAGAGTCTCGAGACGGAACCTCCTTTTTCTTCGGCAAGTCTTAATATAAGTTCACTTCTTGGGATTTTGCTGCTTGTGTTCCAATCGCTGATGGGAGCATCATGTTCTCCCGTTGAAAGCAACAAGTAGCCGCTGGGATTGACTTGAAATTCCAGGTAGGCAGGTTCTTCTAGGTCGGGACGATAGAATTTACCCACTTTATTTTTCAGATTAGCGGTTTCCCATTCGGGAGCCATTTCACTCCCACCGACTTCAGCGATCATCTGCAGTGCGCGCCGCTTTACTTCTACTGGAACTTCATCCAAAGAGATATAAAGATCATCTTTTTGTGCCGGTTGAGTAGGCGTGAGAGTCGGTGTTGGGGAACGCACTGGAGTTGGTGTGAGAGTAGGGGTCTCCTCTGGAGTCCCTGTTTCCACTTCGTAATCTACTTGGCCTTTTGTATTGAGGGGACCTAATACTCGTGGGAGACCGCTTTCGGTGAGTGCGAAGACTCGGAAACGGTAGTTGTTTTTCCCTTCAGGACCGCTGCGTAACTTTCCTACAATGTCGGAGTTTCCTGGTCTCCAACGCAGAAATTGTTGTTTTGGTTCCGCTTGACGCGCTAAAAATTCAAATTCATTTTCGCTGTTGATGCTCACATAAATGTGATATTCCTTGATGTCTGATACGGAACCTAAATTCCAACGAAGAGTTAACTCGCGATCGTCTTCGGGATCGCTATCTGTATCACCGACGAGATTGATATTTGAACCAATATGGTCGAAAACTTGTATGGAATTCACTGGAATTTTAGGAGCAGGAGGTAATTTTGTTGGGGTTACTTTCACACCTTCCACTTGGAATTCAACTGGGCCTTCGTGCGTAAAGTGGCCACGTACAGGAGGTTCTCTATTTTCTGGGAGTATATAAATATTGAATTTGTATTGATTTCCTGGTAGAGGTCCTTCATCGAAAGCCTCGTTAATGAAACGGCTTTCACGGTCAGGGTTCCAGGAAAAACTATCGCTGGAGGTGCCGGGACCGGTTCGCCCAAGATATAGTTGTGGTCGTCCATTCACAGAGACATAGATGTGAGTGTCGCGGGTGGTTTTATTGCCGTAGTTCCAACGAATAACCAATTCACGGTTATCTTGTCTATCTACATCTACGCCATTGCTCAGATCTTCAAAATCATTCGAAGCGCCGGTGTCGGTAACGATCACTTTTTCTTGGGGAAATATAGGGACTGTGCCTGTAATGTAGCGAACAACACCGCTTGGTATAGGATAGCCTAGTTGGGGTTCCTCTGTGGTGGGTATGAAATACACCAAGAATTGATATTCATTCTCTACGGTTTCACCATTTTCGAATAGCGAAGAGGGACCTTCGGCAAATTTTGGATTCAAGCGCTTGTTTCCTTCAGCCCATTCAAAGATTCCTTCGGAGGCGTCATCTGTCCATCCAAGCAAACGTCGTGATTGGTCTGCGCTTTCAACATAGATGACAGCACTGGATTTGATGGAGGCTTCATAATCCCAGAGGAGAACCAGGTCACGTTGTTCATCGCTATCCTCATCCAACGATCCCGTTAAATCTTTTGAGGATTGCAGATTATCGGTGATGATAATTCTATTCGGTAACTGCGGGGTTATATCAAACGGGAAGGTTGGGAAGGGAATCGGAAATGTGGGAATGATAATCGGCCTTCGAGTTGGAGTCATCGTTGGTGTAGGTGTGTCAGTCGGTTCAATGACTGGAGTTGGGGTTGGCTTTTCTTTAATCGATTCGGAGAAAGCAAAACGAATTTCCCAGTTTCTCGACCCCAGATTGGGCATTCCATCGCCATCTAGATCTAAGACAAAATAACGAACCCTTTCCAGACCGGCGTCGTCATTATATTGGTTGCTATCGTGCACGATGCCTAGCCAAGGAATCCCGAAGGTTGTACCGCACTCAAAGGCACGTACGGCGTGCCCTCCGGTGGGATTTCCAGATGCATCATCGTAACTAAAGATGATTTCAACATCTTCACCTTGTTTGATTTGATCGAAAACCCATCCTATAGAGACAGTGTCCCCCTCCGAGTTGGAAGTGATGTCACTACTGGTGAAATCTCCTGCAGGAAGCATTTGATTGGGAGGGGTTCCCCAGCCACGGCCTTGGTGTTTCTGGATAAGTTCGTTTTCTAAGCCGTTGTCAGATAAATACTTGAATTTCCCTTCAAGCATAGGTGTGAACCACATACCAGAACCACTACGCCGGTTTGTTACCGAGCGGTCCATGGTTTCATCCAACTGGCCAACGAGAGAGTTATCTCCGCGCAGCCCAATGACATGATCATGGGGGACCTCAAGACCAAAACGTTCTTCCAAATATTGCAGGCTGTTGGCCACGGCCATAGGAACACATTGATTGACGGCCGCTTGAACATTGACCGTGTTGGGTTGGGTATGTTGAGTGATCCCTAAATCGAGTTGAAATCGTTCTGGATTGAGAGGACGTGGGGGTTGAGGGATGACTTTTACAAATTCTTCGCTTACCCCTTCTGCACTCCATATGTACGGGTTCATTTTGTACTCTTCAATGCCCTCGATGATGGGTTCGAGTAAGGGTTGGGGTGAAAGGAATACAGTGGCCTGTAAGGAAGCATAGGCTTTTTGGTCTTCTGATTCATATAACATAAAATAGGTTGCTACGGTATTCAAAGGAGCCTTCGGGTTCTCGTCTGTTTTTCCTAACTCAACAAAGAGGTTTTGGACAACCCATCCAAACTCTGTGACAACATTGAGATAATGACGGCCGGGTTCGGCTTCGGTTTCTCTTAACAAAGTTTGGGGATTTACTTCTACGCGTCCCCAATTGGAGATTTCTCTTTCGGCTTCACGCATGATGAAATCCACTTGTTGGAATTCCACCCCATCTCCTGGATGTACAATGATTCCTTTGCCTGTAGGGGTGTCATTTTGTGAATGCGTGCTTACAACGGATAGCAGGCATGCAAAAGCCAGCACGCTACACCACACGAGAATCGTTAACTTTCGATCCATTTTGTAATTCATCTCTTCCTCCGTTTTAAATAAATTGGATAAAGCAATACCCTAAACCCTATAAACTAGATAAAATTTATAAATATTGTAATATTTCTAGGTATTACTTAAGTAAGTATTTATTATAAAAAAAAGAACACTACTTATTATATGCTTACCACCATTAGAACCAATTATTTTTGTGAAATGTAAAAATGCTATGCAACTATACAAAATGGAAGAAATTATATTATAAAGAGAAATATTTATAATTCAATAGCAATTCTGATTTAATTTTCTTTTTTTTGATAGTGAATTATTTCATAGGAAACAAAAGCCCCGGAAGCTTACGCTTCCGGGGCACAGTTCTATAGAACGATAGGGGATAAATTAGTACAAGGCCCAATCGTTTACGTTCACGGCTTCATCGAAGTCCGCAGAATAAACGACTTCACCGTCAACGATCACTTCGAAATTATCGAATTCAGCAGAGAGTCCTTCTAATGTACTTCCGGTAAGACCGGGGAACCCGGGTGAACGATTATCATTCTCATCATGTTCCCAGACGGTTAAGAAGCCATCCTCGAAGATATCACCGCCTGCATCGCGTTCCATAAAGAAGGCTTCGAGTAGATTCCCATCGCCGGTTAGAGCCATTGTGTACCAGGTGTCGACTTCCCATGGGGTGTCGGTCTGCTCACCCCAAGTGACTAAGTCATTGAGAATATCAACACTGTCCGTGTCATTGTGGAATAACAGGTTTAAACCGCGGTCAGAACCGGGATTCGCACCGTTATCATCGGGATTGATACGAATCGCAATGCCTGCCCGTGCCAAATCATGGCCGTCTTCAGGCCAGGAGGTCATGCGAACATCGGCTTTGACGGTGTAATCACCATCATCCATTTCCATATCTACCCAGAGGTGTTTGGGATCGTGTCCCGTAGTGGCATAGTGTTTGAGCACGCCATCCTGCACGGCCCAGGCGCCTGCATTATTCCCGAAGACCCATTCTGGACCAAGCCCGGGTTCATGGAACAAGGTTAAGGTGCCATGGGAAAGATCCCATTGTCCTTCTGTAGTGGTGCCGATCAATTCTTCAAATAGTGGAGCTGGATCCGGAGCTGTGAGGTCGTAGGTCATGGTGGCGGCTTCGGATGTGTTATCCAGATTCCAAACTACGGTATCGCCATTCACACTGGCGCTTCCATTGGTCGTTTCTACGTTCGAGGCAGTGAAGCCTTCGGGAAGGACTTCGGTCACTTCTGCGCTGGTGGATTCGCCAGGGGCGGGTTCTACCGTGACTTGAATGCCTTCGATAGTACTTCCGCTTGTGTAATAGGGATTCGCCACGCTGCGTGAGGTGGTGAATGGAATTTGTTCAAGTCCAACTCCAATGAATTCGCCGGTTGTGTAATTTCCATCGTCGTGGGAAGTAACAGCAAGGCCGACGTAGACTGGGTCTTGAATGTTTGGATTGGTGTAACTATGGATTTGGGTTCTTTCGCCGGTGGTAATATCGACCGTATAAGCCGTGAAGGTGTTTCCGACTTTGATGATTTCCATAGCGCCCGCTTGGACGTCAGGGCTGCGAATACTATCTCCACCGCCCGCTGAACTACCGTCTTGGTTGTCACGCCACTGTGAACGCATTTCAAAGTCGGTTCGAATAATTTGATTGTAATGGGGTGAGCCCGCAGTGAGGTTATCACGCACCATTAAACCGGATTTCATCCAAGTGCTGGCACTGGGATTAGCGCCTTCGAAATCTCCAGCCCAGTGAAACACTTCATCCACTTTGATCATGAAGGAGCCGGACATCTTACTATAGGCGAAGTGGAACTCATCCGCACCACCCCAGATGTCGGCACCGCTGCCGATCACGTTATAGGTGTCACCATCGACTAAGGCATCACCTGCCGCGGCGACATCGCCAATATCCATGTGGTTATCGAAGATCCCAATCGGTTTGGGAGCGGGGATGGTATCATCACCGAATGTTTCTAAGCCATCCACATCGCCTTCGAAAGCGCCATCTTCGGAGGCGTCCGCGGGCGGGGTGGCCACATAGGTTAACTCTTCTGCGCCGTCAAAGTCGGAAAGTTCCCAGGTGA
>CAYQOX010000073.1:0-16882 GCA_964419335.1 uncultured bacterium
ATTCGAACCCACGATACGGTTCCCCGTATACCCGCTTTCGAGGCGGGCGCCTTCAACCACTCGGCCACCCCTCCGGGTGAGAACATAGAATGGATGAACATTGGTTCCAAGCTGTTATCGTAGCCGATCAAAGAAATCTTTCAATAACTGTTCGCAATCTTCTTGCAAAATTCCCGGATGAATTTGTACTTGGTGGTTAAGGCGGGCGTCTTCTGTAATTTGGTAGAGGCTTTCGACGCCCCCGGCTTTGGGGTCGGAGGCCCCGTAGTAGAGGTGTTGGATGCGTGCGGCGACAATGGCCCCAGCGCACATGACACAGGGTTCCAAGGTGCAATAGAGGTTACAGTTATCCAGGCGCCAATGTCCCAGTTGGAGGGCGGCGTCTTGGAGGGCAAGGATTTCGGCGTGGGCAATGGGGTTTTGTTTTTCCTCGCGCTGGTTGCGGCCGCGCCCCACGATCTCGTGGCCTTGGGTGACGATCGCCCCTACCGGGGCATCGCCGTGGGCTTGAGCGATTTTGGCTTGATTGAGCGCGAGGCGCATGAATTGGTTGGGGGTAAAGTCAGGGCACATGGCGGTAGATTTTTTCCCGATTTTTTTTGTGATGCGGTGCAAGGCGAGTGGTATCAAAACACTACGCTTGAAGCCTTATATCATGTTCTCAGCATTTCGGCAATATGGATTGGGTGGGAGAGGAAAAACCTTTTATCTTTTTAAAGCGATATAGTTAAAAATATATCTTTAACAAAGTTAATAGAATGGTTTTATTTAACTTATTGTTCCTGTTTGTTTTGCATGCGTTTTAATCCTAGGTTATGGGATAAAAATAATCTGGAAAAAGTATATAAAATAGGTAGTCAAAAATCTGGCGGGTTGGATTGTGTTATATAAAGTTATTATAATGAGAATGTTATGGTATTGTTAGGAAAGGTGGGGAGGGAATTGAGTCCGCAGCATGGTGACTAAATAGGTAAAATATATAAAGAATGGAGTATATCGTTTGGGTTGGATGTATTTTTTTTAAACTCGGGAAAACTGGTATCGTTCAGATTGACATTATATAAAAAATAACTATCATTCTGGATGGTTAGAGATTTTCTTCCCTTTCTTCCTCAAGTAGAGAAAAATTTTTTTATTTTCATCGAGTGAGGGAGGAGCCAAAGGAAAAGCACTCCGAAAATCATAACCCCAGGTTCAAGGCAGAGACAGGTAAGAGAGGAGAATCTCCGATGATGGATACCCAGGGCCAGCGAAAGATGAAGTATGAGGCTGAATTGGACCCTGAATTCGCGGATGATATCGTGAATCGTTTGGGAAGTGATAATTTATTTGGGTGTATTCAATGTGGCACATGTAGTGCGACATGTCCTGTGAGCCACTATATGGATTATACCCCGCGACGAATCATAGCGATGACCCGGTCGGGTTTTAAAGAAGAGGTGATGCGCAGTTTTACCATATGGTTATGCGCCTCATGCTATTCGTGTACTGTGGAATGCCCGAAAGAGATTAAAATTACGGAATTAATGTATGCGATGAAGCAGAAGGCGATTGAGGAAGAGGTGTACCCCAAGCGTTTTGCGGTACCGGTGCTGGCGCGTGAATTTGTGCGTAATGTAAAGAATTTTGGGCGCAATCACGAGGGGTTGTTGATAACGCGATTATTTTTGAAGACGAATCCCTTGAATCTTTTCAAGATGAGCGGGCTTGGCATGAAGCTGTTTTTCAAGGGACGGATGGAAGTGCTTCCAAAAACGATAAAAGGGAAACAGCAGCTGCAGAACCTACTTGCTGAGATCGAGAATGGAAATGGGAAACAAAAACGGTGACCTGACTTTCAACAGGTGGCGGAGATAGAAAAATGAATTATTTGTATTATCCAGGATGTTCTTTGAAAAGCACCGGCCGAGCTTATGAAGAATCAATGCTCGCCGTTTTTAAGGCACTCGGTGTCGGTTGTCATGAGATTGATGATTGGAACTGCTGTGGAGCAACGGCCTATATGGCGGTTGATGATGTGAAAGCGAGCGCTTTGGCGGCTCGTAACCTCGCCTTGGCGGAAGAGCAGGGGGGGCAGGACATTATTGCGCCTTGTAATGCTTGTTATTTGGTTTTATTGAAGGCGCAGAAGGCGATTAAGGAAGATCGAAATAAGGATGACCGGATTTGCAAGGCGATGGAGAAAAATGGACTTACGTATCATGAGAAAGTAAAAGTCCGTCATCCATTGGATGTGCTGATCAATGATATTGGGTTGGAGAAGATCAAAGAGAAAGTGCAAAAGCCGTTGGAAGGCCTGAAGATCGCGTCTTATTACGGTTGTCAGATCGTACGTCCTTATTCCAATTTTGATAATGCGTATAACCCCATGAGTATGGATAACATTATGTCGTGCTTAGGAGCGGAGACGGTGGATTGGCCGTTGAAAACGCGTTGTTGCGGGGGCTCGTTGATGGGAACGATAGAAACCGTAGGTCAGCGTTTGAGTTACATTTTATTGAAGGAAGCGAAGAAGAGAGGTGCGGATGCGATTGTGACTGCGTGTCCTTTATGTCAATTTAATTTGGAGTGTTATCAGGACAAGATGTCCAGTATGTATGATGAGAACGTGAATATCCCGGTGGCCTTCTTTACCCAGTTGATGGGCATCGCGTATGGCCTTCCGGCGAAAGAACTCGGATTAGAGCGCTTGTTTGTTCCGTTGCAGGCTCAGGCAGCCGTATAAGAAGGAGGCTCAACATGATTGAAAATGCGCAAAATATCCATGGAAATGGAGATCGTCCCCGGATTGGCGTGTATGTGTGTCACTGTGGGATGAACATTGCCTCGAAGCTCGATGTGGAAGCGGTGGCGGAATATGCCAAGAGTTTGCCGGACGTGGTATTAAGCCGTGAGTATAAATTTATGTGCTCGGATCCTGGGCAGGAATTAATTCAAGAGGATATCAAAGAATACAATTTGAACCGGATCGTGGTGGCCTCGTGTTCGCCACTTTTGCATGAGCCGACGTTTCGGCAAGCGACGGCAGCCGGGGGGCTGAATCCTTTCTATTTTCACATGTGCAATATCCGCGAGCATGTGAGCTGGGTGACGGAAGATTATGATCTGGCGACCGAGAAGGCCAAGTCATTGCTGAGTGCGGCGGTGCACCGGGTGGTACGCCATCAACCGTTGGAAAAGAAGCGTGTGTCGGTTAATCCTGATGTGGTTGTGGTTGGTGGTGGAATCGCAGGGATTCATGCAGCGTTGACGATTGCCGAGGCGGGGCGGAAGGTCTATTTGGTGGAGCGTGAACCGACCATTGGGGGGCACATGGCCATGTTTGATAAGACCTTTCCCACTTTGGATTGTGCCGCGTGTATCTTGACGCCCAAGATGTCGGCGGTAAAGGCGCATCCAAACATAACGTTGATGACGTATTCGGAAGTGACGAATGTGGATGGATTTGCCGGGAATTTCAAGGTGAAGATAAAAAAGAAACCGCGCTATGTGATTGAAGAAGATTGCGTAGGGTGTTTGGAGTGTATCGATGCTTGTGTATTTAAAGAAGCCAAGATCGACAATGAATTTGATCAGGGATTGTCAAAACGGAAACCGATCTACCTGCCCTTCCCGCAGGCGACGCCTCTGACGGTGTTGATTGATCCGGAAACTTGTCTGCAGTTGAAGCGGGGAAAATGTAAGCAGAGTTGTGCGGCGGCTTGTGAACGGCGGGCGATCCACTTCGAGCAACAAGAGGAAGAAATCGAGGTCGAAGCCGGGGCGCTCATTGTTTCAACTGGCTTCAAGATTTTTGATGCTATGCGGCTGCCCAATTACGGTTATGGGCGATACAACAATGTTTATAGCAGTTTGGAAGTCGAGCGCATGGTGAATGCTTCTGGTCCCAGTAATGGGGAAGTGTACATGAAGGACGGGAGTAAGCCGAAATCGATTGGGATCGTCCATTGTGTAGGCTCGCGGGATCAGAAGACCAATCGATATTGTTCGCGGGTGTGCTGTATGTACTCCTTGAAGTTAGCGCATTTGCTTCGGGAAAGGACCGAGGCGGAGATCTATAACTTCTATATAGACATGCGAACGCCGGGGAAAGGCTATGAAGAGTTTTACGATAAATTGATGAAAGAAGGGGTGAATTTCGTCCGCGGCCGGGTGGCGGAAGTCACGGATTGGACGATGACGCCGGAAGAAGAAGGCAAGTTGGTGATTCGGGTGGAAGATACATTGATTGGCACCCCGCGGCGAATCCCGGTGGATATGGTGGTGCTTTCAGTGGGATTGGAAGCGCAAAAGGATGCGGATGAAGTGCGGAAGATGTTCGGTATTTCATGCAGCAAGGAAGGTTTCTTTACGGAGCGTCATCCCAAGTTAGCGCCGGTATCGACGACGACGGATGGGGTATTCCTGGCGGGTGCTTGTCAGGGGCCGAAGGATATCCCGGATACGGTGGCACAAGCGGGGGCGGCGGCCGCGGAAGCCTTGGCGATGGTGGATAAAGGGTTTGTGGAGTTAGAACCCAATACCGCGTTTATTAATGAAGAGTTATGTTGCGGGTGTCGGACCTGTATTGCCATGTGTCCCTACTCGGCGATTACGCCAAATGTGGAGCGGGGCGTGGCGGAGATAAACGAAGCCTTATGTAAGGGATGTGGAACCTGTGTGGCCGCCTGTCCTTCGGGCGCCGCTTCGCAGAACTTGTTTACGGATGACCAGATCTTCGAAGAGATCGAAGGAGTATTGACTTATGTCTAATGAACCGTTTGAACCCAAAATCGTCGCCTTCTTCTGCAATTGGTGTACGTATACAGCTTCCGATTTGACGGGAATAAATCGTTTAGCCTATGCACCCAACGTCCGTGTTATCCGGGTGATGTGCTCGGGGCGCATTGATCCTCAATTCGTGTTGAAAGCCTTACGACAAGGGGCGGATGCCGTGTTGATTGGGGGATGCCATCCGGGTGATTGTCATTATCAGGAAGGGAATTATAAATGTTTACGGCGGATCAAGCTGGTGAAACGCATGTTAACTGATATGGGCCTCGAGGATGAGCGGGTTCGTCTCGAGTGGATCGCCGGTTCTGAAGGCGACAAGGTGCAAAAAGTGGTCAACGAGATGACTGAGCAAATTCGAAAGTTGGGGCCATTGAACTTAGTTCCTATACCGTCAGGAAATCATGTAGAAGAGGAGAGTGTCCTGGTGGGTTCGGAAGGAGCGGTGAAATGAGCAAACCCAAAGTTGGATTTAATTGGTTAGCCTCGTGCGGGGGCTGTGAAGAAGCCGTGGTCGATTTACACGAAGATATTCTGGGTGTGGTTGAAGCGGTTGATATCGTCTTTTGGCCCTGCGCCATGGATTTTAAGAAAGAGGATGTGCGCGCCATGGAAGATGGAGAGATTGATGTCTGTTTTGTGAATGGGGCGGTTCGTACCTCTGAGGAAGAGGAAGTGGCGCATTTGCTGCGGCAAAAGACGAAAATATTGATCGCTTTTGGCAGTTGTTCGCATACGGGAGGAATCCCGGGGTTAGGAAATTTCTACAAGAGTGAAGAGATCCTAAAGACCTCGTATGAGACGACTCCCTCGACCACCAATGAAGAGAAAGTTTACCCCCAGGTGACGACCCAACGTCCTGAAGGCACGGTGGAGTTACCCCAATTTTTGGAGAGTGTACGTTGTTTGAATCAGGTGGTGGATGTGGACTATTCCATTCCTGGTTGTCCCCCGCCAGTGCGGTTGTTAAAGGAAGCGGTGAATGCGGTCTTGGAGGGAAATCTGCCAGTCAAGGGAACCGTCTTGGCGCCGGATAAAGCCTTGTGTGATGAATGTCCAAGGAAGGAAACGAAGCCGGAAAAATTTGAAATTGAGGAATTTAAGCGTCCCTATGAGATCCATATCGATCCAGAGGAATGTTTGTTGGCGCAGGGGCTGTTATGCCTGGGTCCTGTAACGCGCGCCGGTTGTGAAGGGGCTTGTATTAAAGCGAATATGCCGTGCACCGGATGTTTGGGACCGACGAGCCGGGTTCAGGATTATGGTGCGAAAGCGTTATCGGCCTTAGCCTCGATATTGCAGGGGATGGATGAGGAAGAGATCGAGAAGGCGCTGGATTCGATTGTGGATCCAAGTGGATACGCGTACCGTTATAGTTTGCCCTCTTCGATGATGTTTAAATGTATCGATTCGTGAGTGAGACTGGAAAGAAAGGATTATTAAGATGGGTCGTGAGATAGTGATTGATCCGATTACACGTTTGGAAGGGCACGGGAAGATTGATATTTTTCTCAATGATGAGGGAAATGTGGATCATGCCTATTTTCAAGTCCCCGAGCTGCGCGGCTTTGAGAAATTTGCAGAAGGGCGTCCGGTAGAAGAGATGCCGCAGATCACGTCCCGGATTTGTGGAGTATGTCCCATGGCGCACCACATGGCGGCGACCAAGGCCTTGGATCAAGTGTTTAAGATTGATCCTCCCGCATCGGCGAAGAAGATACGGGAGATGGTTTACAATATATTTATGATTGAAGACCATGCGTTGCACTTTTATTTTCTGGGAGGGCCTGATTTTGTGGTGGGTCCTGATGCGCCTAAGGCGGAGCGTAATATTCTGGGCGTGCTGGGAAAAGTGGGCATGGATGTAGGCAAGCAGGTGATAGGTTTGCGGAAAGAGATGCGCGACTTGATGGCCTTGCTGGGAGGGAAGGCGATTCATCCAGCGTTTGGGCTTCCCGGCGGGGTATCGCGTGGTATAAGCAAGGAAGAGCAGGATCTTTTTAAGAAAGGATCGGATAACGCGGTCGAATTTGGGAAGTTTAGTTTGAAGATTTTCAACGAGGTGGTCTTGCAGAATCAGCAATATGTGGATTGGATCACTTCTGACACCTATACCCATAAAACTTATTACATGGGGATGGTGGATGAGAACAAGAAGATTAATTACTACGATGGAACCTTACGGGTGGTGGATTGCGAAGGCAAGGAGTTTCTCAACTTCCCGACGGATGAGTATTTACAGCGCGTGGCTGAGCATGTGGAGCCTTGGAGTTACATCAAGTTCTGTTATTTGAAAGATATCGGCTGGAATGGCTTTGAAGAAGGCCATGACAGCGGGGTTTTTGCGGTGGCTCCTTTGGCGCGTTTGAATGCAAGTGAGGGGCTGGCGACTCCATTGGCGCAGGAAGCCTATGAGCAGATGTATGAAACCTTGGGGGGGAAACCCGTGCATCATACGTTGGCCAACCATTGGGCGCGCTTGATTGAGATGCTCTACGCGGCGGAGCGGATGCAGCAATTGGCGTATGATGAGGAGATTACGGATCCGAATTACCGCACGATTCCTTCGGAGACCCCGGAGGAGGGAATCGGTGTGGTGGAAGCGCCGCGGGGAACCTTGTTCCATCATTATCAAACCGATGAAAAAGGCTTGGTGAAGATGGCGAATTTGATTGTCGCAACGCAAAACAACGCGGCGCGCATCGCCATGTCGGTGGATAAGTCGGCCAAAGGTTTGATACGGGCAGGAAAGGTGGATGACGGGATTCTTAATATGGTCGAGATGGCGTTTCGGGCTTATGATCCTTGTCATGGATGCGCGACTCATGCTTTGCCGGGTCAGATGCCGCTTTTGGTACGCATTATGGATCCCGAAAAGAATGTGGTGCAAGAGCTGAAGAGAAATTAACGAATTGAGATTATCGAGCTATGAAAACGATCGTTCTTGGTTTAGGAAATGATTTGATAGGTGATGATGCGGTTGGCATTTTGGCGGCGCGTTCTTTGAAGGAGAAACTCGCGGGACAGGCGGATGTAATTGAGAGTTCGGTTTCGGGTATTGCGCTAATGGAACTGCTGATGGATTATCAACGCGCGATCCTTGTCGATGCGATTCATACGGGAGAGTGCGCTCCGGGGACGATCAATATACTCGAGGCGGAAGAATTGGCGCCGGTAGCGGCACCTTCGCCGCATTATGCGGGGTTGCCTGAGATTTTGTCGTTGGCGAAACAGTTACAGTTGAATTTTCCCCAGGAATTTAAAATATTTTCGATTGAGGTGGAAGATCCTTATACAATTGGGGGTGGATTGACGCCAGCGGTGGAGGCGGCGTTGCCGAATTTGGAGCAAAGGGTGATGGATCAAGTCCAGGCCTGGAGTGGAGAGATGAGTCATGCATGAGTATTCGATTGTAGAGCAGTATGTCGAGGGAATTCTGGAGCAATTGAAGCGAGAGAATATCCAAAAGGTGGATGAGGTGGTCTTTCGTCGTGGAAGTACCTTTTCGGAAGGGGCGTTAGTACAAGCTTTTCAGATGCTTACTCAGGATACACCTTTGCAAGAGGCGCAACTGCAGATCGAGGAATATCAGGAAGAACTTGAATGTGAGAATTGTGGTCATAAGCAAGTGGTGACTGCGGATGATTTGGTGGGACATATTTATATATGTTCCAATTGCGGTTATAGCAAGCAAATTGATGAAGGCAGCGGGTTGGAACTGGTGAAAGTAACCGTTTGAGGTTGGAGAATAGAAAATTGTAAAAGAACGCTTGGGTTTAGGGTGCCCAGGCGTTTTTTTTGTAAAAAAAATAAAATAAATCCAACTTTTCATTCGAAATTGACACTAATAAGTAGAAACGGAATAAAGGATTCAACTCTTTCGGTATTCAATGCTTGGGGTTTTTTTAGCATCGAAGGAGATTAAAAAGCCCGAATAGAATTGAACCCTCGTTTCAGAAAAAACACCAAGTTTTTGCTACAACCCTGACGAGGGGAGGTAACGAAGATGTCTTACGATGGAATTTCGATTAAACGCCAATTAAAAGGGATGAAGCATAAACCCCTTCAAGTCGAGGAAGAAAAAGAACTGCTTAAGAAAGCCATGAAGGGGGATATTGAAGCACGAAGCCGGTTGGTAGAGTCCAATCAACGCTTTATTGTGCGGATGGCTTATTCCTATCGAAATCAGGGATTGTCGCTGACCGATTTGATCCAGGAAGGGAATTTGGGGTTAATTGAAGCGATCGATCGATTCGATATGGATAAGAACTGTCGTTTGATATCGTATGCGGCCTGGTGGATTCGGCTGTATATGCAACGAGCCTTAGAACAAAAGTCGCGGACGGTGACGATCCCGATAAACAAAGTAGGTACGTTAAAAAAGATAAAAAATTTCGAGTATAGTTTTACGAAAGGGCATGGCCGGAAGCCGACTTATCAAGAGATAGCCGAGGGAATCGGCATGGATGAGGCGAAGGTCAAGTATATTTCAAATTTAGGTACAACGACGGTATCTATTCATGTCGAAGATGAAGAAGGGCAAACGATCGAGGATCGGCTAGAAGTGGATGATGCGGAACCCTTGCGTCAACGTTTGTGGGAGCAAGAGCTGATGGATTCGATGAAAAAGGCCTTGAAGATGCTCACTCCAAAGGAACAAAAAGTGTTACGCTGCCGCTTTGGGTTGAACAGTAAGGATCCCGCAAGTTTGCGTAAGGCTGGGCGTGAACTGGGATTATCGGCGGAAGGAGTGCGTCAAATTCAGGCGCAAGCGATGGCCAAATTACGAGATCCTGAATTTGGAAGCGGATTACATACATTTGTGAACTAACCTAACCAGTTTCAAAATCGTTAATAAGAGAGAGTGGTTGATTTCGCTACCCCTCATCAGCGAATTCTTCATACATCTCATTCCTCCCCAACCGCTGCTCTGGTTCTTTCGTAACCGGATCAGCGGTTCTTTTTATGTCGATCTAGGAAAAATAATAGATCATCACGAAAGCGAGTTTTTTTTGGACAAACGCCGAGGGGCTGTGTCCTGCATGTCTCAGCGCGGCCTAAAGGGCCGTTTGTTCTGAAAGCCGCTGCACACAAGCCTCTTCAGCGTTTTGGTTCGATTCATAGCCATTGAAAATAGCCATGGTTCTTCCTTAAGAATCATGTCCTGTTTTTCCTTAAAATATACTCAAATACAGGAAGAACCAAAATAATTATGTGTGAAAAAAGGGTGTAGGGTTTGGGAGGGGAAGGTCAAGTTAGGTGCGGATATTTCACAAGTTAAATTACCTATAATATTCTACCATATCTTGTGGATTATCTGTTAATAAACCACTTTATCCTGGTTTTTGACTTGACAAAGAATTGAAAAGCTCTATAGTTCTTTGGTATTTTTGTGTTATGATGCTGTTTGGGCTCACTTTAGAGTTCATTGTGAATGGAACGATGCAGGAAAGTCGAGGAATTGTATGTATCTTCGAAAATTGGCCATTTCCGGTTTTAAATCATTCGCAGATAAAACCGAGGTCGAATTCGATAGAGGTGTGACGGGGATTGTTGGCCCCAACGGTTGTGGGAAATCCAATGTATCCGATGCTTTGCGGTGGGTTTTGGGAGAACAAAATCCACGCCGTCTTCGTGGGCAAGTCATGCAGGACATGATTTTTAACGGGACGATATCGCGCTCCTCTGCAGGATTTGCTGAAGTCTCCTTGGTTTTTGATAATGCGGATGGGCAATTGCCCGTTTCCTACCGTGAAGTTTTAATAACCCGCCGTTTGTATCGTAGTGGAGAGAGTGAGTATTACATCAATAAGACGAAATGCCGTTTAAAGGATATTACCGACTTGTTTCTCGATTCAGGAATAGGGACGAATTCCTATTCGTTAATGGAACAAGGGAAGGTGGATATGATCGTCAACGCCAAGCCGATAGATCGGCGGGTGTTGGTGGAAGAAGCGGCGGGGGTGTCGCGTTATCTTCATCGAAAAAATGAGGCTTTGCGGAAACTGGATCGAACGGAAAATGACCTGACGCGGCTCAATGATATTTTGAGCGAATTGCAGCGGCAGAAACGTTCGTTAGAACGGCAGGCGCGGCAGGCGAACTTAGCGCGAAAATATCGCAAGGAGTTGGTGCAGGTGGAATACATTCTCCACGTGCGTTCGGGAAAAGAGCTGCAGGCCTCGTTGGAGGATTATAGTAACCGGCTCAATGGTTTAAACGCGCGGATTCAAGCCATCGAAGGGAATTTGAAGGAGATTAAGGGGCGCAAGCATGCTCTTGGGGAACGGCTGAATGAACAGAGTGAGGTGAGCCGGAAGCAGCGCGATGTGTATACCTCTACCGCGGGGCGGCTGGAAAATATGGAAAACCAGTTGAAGAACTTGAATGAACGCGCTTCTGAGTATCTTCAATTGCGTACTCGGCTGTTGGAAGAGTGTGAGATGGATGGCAAACGCTGTGAGGAGGAGAAACAGCGGATTGTTCGTGCCGAAGAACAAACCAAGGGGTTAGAAGAAGAGATTGAACAACTGGATCAGACGGTTCAGGAATTATCGCATGAATTGGAAGCGGTTTCGAAAGAATTTTCCATGATCGAGGGGGAAGAAGCCTCGAGGCGTAAGAACTTCATGAATTTGGAAAAGGAGATCACGGAGAGGAAAAACCAGCAGCGGGTTTGGGAGCGAGACCGTGATTTTTATACGAACCGACTGCAACAAGTTGAGGAAGAACGCAGTCATGTGGAAAAAGAACTTTCGGAACATAAAGAAAAGAAAGACGAACTGACCCAAGTGACTGAAGAATTAGAAGAACAGCGCATTGAACAACGAGAGCGCTTTGAGGAATTAAATCAGAAGCTGCAGGAGTTAAGCCAGGCAGAAAAAGATTTACGAGCGGCCTTGCAGCAGTGTGAACGTCAATGGCAGCAGGTTCATTCCCGCTGGGAGTCGCTCTGTGAGTTACAAGCCAAACTGGCGGGCTTTGATGAAGGGGTGCGGTATTTGTTGCGAGAGAGCAAAGAGGAGCACCCCGGCTTGGTGTGTACTCTAGCGGAACGGATTCAAGTGCAGCCGGGCTATGAGAAAGCGATCGAGTCGGCGTTGGCTCATAAACTGCAATCGATCGTGACCGAGAAGGATGAGGATGTAGTGCAGTCCATCCAGCATCTGCGCGAGCAGAAAAAAGGGCGGGTGGCGTTTTTGCCCAAGTCAACGGGTGAATCCAATGGGTTTGTGTGGCCGGAAACGATGACGTTTTATAAGAAAGCGCAAGAGGTGGTGGAATGCGAAGCGGCGATGACGCGCTTGATCGGTAGTATGCTGGGAAAAGTCGTGATTGTGGATGGGTTGGATCAGGCGCTGCAGTTGCGAAGCCAATTGCCTGCCGGGGCTAAAGTGGTGACCCGGGAAGGGGATCTGGTTGAGAGTGATGGAACCGTAACCGGCGGGTATTCCAACGACTCGCAGATTCTGAGCCGGGCGACAGAAATATCGCAGCTGGAAGAAAAAAAAGAAGAACTAAGCCAGCAGCGGGAAGAATTAGAAAGGCGTACTCAGGAGATTCATGATACGATCCAAGAGACGAGTTCGGAACGCGATTCTTCGCGGCAGTTATTGATGGAATTGGATAACCGCTACAAGGTTAATAAAGAAGAGCTTGAAAGGATAGCGCAACGTACGCAACGGTTGGAGCAGTCGCACCAGGCTTTTGTGACAGAAGAGAAAAGCATCCAGGACAATTTGCAAAAAGGCGTGCAGGAAGCCCAGGAGCGGGTTCAGCGGATTGAGAAGATGACGCAGCAGCGCGATGAACTGGAAGCGGAGCTGGAAACATGGGCGAATCAGATTCAGGAAGTGCGTGAGCGACGCCGGGCGATGCAAGAGCAACTTTCGGATAAGAAGATGCTGCTGTTAGAGAAGAAGAAAGACCGGGAGCGTTGGGCCGCGGATATCGAAACCATCGGGCGCCATTTGAAAGAACTCGAGCGCGGGATTGTGGAAAAACGGGAGTTGGCGAAACAGCAAGAAGAGCGGAACGCGGAATCGATGCAGGCGATCGAAGAAGTGAAAGAATCGATGGTGAGGCTGCGCGAGGAGCGTGATGATTTGTGGAAAGAAGTGTGTTCGCTGGAAGAGACGACGCAGGGGCTTCGTTCGGAACTGAAAAAGGTGGAAGAGGAAGAAAATACGGTTACGCAACAGTATGAAGATCTGCGGAAAGAGCGGGAAGCGCTGGAACAAGAGAAAATGAAACAACAGGTGGAAGAGGAATATTGGCGGAAGAAGTTGGATGAGTCTTTCGCGGAATTGGAGAATAAAGAAGAGTTGCAGCGCGATGAACGCAGCGATGAAGAGATCCAGGAGAAGATCGAATTTTACCGCCGGCGTATTTCTCAATTGGGGGTAGTGAATGAACTGGCGATTGAAGAATTTGAGGAAGTGAAACTGCGTTGTGATTTTCTTGAAGCGCAGCAGAAGGACTTGGAGAAATCGCGTACGGATCTTGTTTCGACCACCAAAGAATTGCATAGTACTACGGTGGATTTATTTTTGGAAACGTTCCAACAAGTGAAAGAAAATTTCAATAAAACCTTCCGTCGAATGTTTAGTGGCGGACGGGGTGAATTGGTGCTCTTGGAAGGGGATCCGATGGAGGCGGGGATTGAGATTGAAGTGCAGCCGCCTGGGAAAAAACTACAATCCATTAGTCTGCTATCCGGAGGAGAAAAGGCTTTGGTGGCGATTGCGATGCTTTTTGCGATTTATGAGATTAAGCCATGTCCCTTCTGCTTCTTGGATGAGATTGATGCGCCCCTGGATGATCGTAACATTGGGCGCTTTACGCAGATGCTGCGCAGCTTTTTAGATCGCTCGCAGTTTATTATGATTACGCACAGTAAGAAAACGATGGAAATATGCGACGCGCTCTATGGGGTCACCATGGCGGAAGAGGGGGTCTCGTCGATTTATTCGATGAAGTTTAAAAAGAGCAATGTTGCGAGTGTGGAGGATGGAGAAGAGCAAAAAGAGGTGGCCGTATAGAGAAGGAGGGAAGGTTGAATAGGGACTTTCTATGTTCAATGAGGAAATCAGCCGATTCGGCGCTAACTTGGGCATGGCGTCGAAAGGATCCTCCTGGTTGATGATTTATCCATACAATTTTCCCGACGTGACGCGTGTACGCGTCCGTGCATCTTATCCCCCGAAGCGAGATTGGCTTCGGGGATTTTTTTGGGGAGGTACTTACACCTGGGTGGCTTGGATGGCTTCTTCGAGGGTGAATTGGTTTTCGTAGAGGGCTTTGCCGACGATGACTCCTGTGATCTTGTTTCCTCCGATGGATTGATTTAATTTGGCCAGGGTTTGGATGTGTGATAGGTCGCCAATGCCGCCGGAGGCGATGAGTGGGAAGGGAGAACGTTCGGCCATATCACGAATGGCATCCAGGTTGGGGCCTTCCATGGTGCCGTCGCGGGCGATGTCGGTATAAATAATACCGCCGATATCGAGCATGTCGAACTCATTAACCAGGTCGAGGGCTTTGACGGAGCTGGTATTACGCCAGCCGCAAGTGGCGACCATGCCATCGCGGGCATCGATACCAAGGATGATGCGGTGGGGAAAATGGCGGGCAGCCACATAGACGAGGTGGGGGTTTTCAAGCAAGACGCTTCCCAAGATGGCGCGATCGACCTCGAGATTTTCAAGGACAAACTCGATCGCTTCCATATCCCGCAATCCACCGCCCAATTCGGTTTTAATTTCAACCGATTCGACGATGTGGCGGATGGCGTCGCTGTTTTGCATGACGCCTTCGCGAGCCCCATCGAGGTCGACGATATGGATGAGTTTGGCGCCGCCTTGTTGCCAACGTTGGGCGACTTCGGAAGGGGTGAGTTGATACACGGTTTCTTGGTCATACTCACCTCGTAATAGACGAACGACTTGTCCTCCACGCAAATCGATGGCTGGGATAATTTGCATTGCGGTTAATCCTCCTTGCTATGGCTGCCGATTTTGTGTTCTTCGCCTTGAAGTAGTCGGCGGATATTAGCGCGATGGCGAAAGATCGCCAAGGCTGAGGCGATGATGATGAAGATCAAGGTCGCTGGAGTTGGTGCGAATGGATAATCCAGTGAACGGAAGAGATAGGCAGATAAAGGTAAGGCGAGCGCTCCACTGATGGAAGCGAGTGACATGTATTTGGTGGTGGCGAGTATGAAGCCAAAGGTGGCGAGCGCGATCAGGGTGCAATAGGGGGCAAGGGTGAGAAAGACACCCGCGGAGACGGCAATGCCTTTGCCGCCTCCTTGGAAGCGTAGAAAGAAGGTCCAATTATGTCCAAGGATGGCGAGCATCCCGGCAAGTACGGCGAGAATTTCGTAGTCCGGGGTAAGATGGCGTGCGAGTAAAATGCCGGGAATTCCTTTGAGCAGGTCGAAGAGCAAGACGGGGAGACTGAGTTTCCAGCCGAGAACGCGGGTGGCATTGGTGAAGCCGAGGTTGCCGCTTCCCACCTGGCGCAGGTCGACTCCCTTGATCCATTTGCCTGCGAAGTAGGCGGAGGGGATGGAGCCGAGCCCGTAGGCGAGAAGTAAGCATAAAATGTATAGGATATAGATCATGGCTGCCGGCCTCCACGTCTTTTCCAGTATAAGCGAATGGGAGAGCCTTCGAAGTCAAAGATATCATATAAACGATTGATTAAGAAGCGCTCGTAGGAAAAATGGATTGCGCTGGGGTCGTTGGTGAAAGCGACGAAAGTGGGAGGTTGGATACTTACTTGCGTCCAGTAATAGATGCGTGGAGTTCTCCCTTTGTGAGAAGGAGGGGGATGGTGGTTCAGGATTTTTTCAAGGGTTTCGTTCAATGTGGCGGTTGGAACGCGGCGGGCATGGTTCTGCAAAATTCTTTCAAGATGAGGGAAGATACGGTGAATTCGTTTTTTGGTTTCGGCGGAAATAAACTCGATGGGGGCATAGTTGAAGAAGGGGATGTTGGCTCGGATGGCCTTGGCGTATTCTCCCGAGGTGGATTGGTCTTTTTCGACGGCATCCCATTTATTGACGAGGAGGATAGCCGCTTTGCCCATTTTTTGGCTAAGGCTGAAAACCTTGGCGTCCGTTTCGGTGAGGCCTTCGACCCCATCGATCATTAGCAGGGCGAGATCACTGCGTTCGAGGGCATGTTCGGCACGTTTAAGGGTGTAGTGTTCAATGCCCTGGCTCATTTTTGAACGGCGGCGAATTCCGGCGGTATCGATAAGCAAATAGTGTTTGCCGTTGGCGATGATCTCGGTATCAACGGGATCACGGGTGGTGCCGGGAATTTCGGAGACGATGGATTTTTCTGAACCGCAGAGAGCGTTCAGGAGGGTGGATTTTCCAACATTGGGACGTCCTAAGATGGCGATCCCGGGTACCTGCTCTGCTTCGTCGAGGATGGGGGAATCGGGGAGGTAGTCAATGATTGCATCGAGGAGATCGCCGGTTCCTTTTCCATGGAGAGAGGAAACGGGATAGTAGTTTTCCAGACCAAGTTCCCAAAATTCGATGAGTTTTTCGTCGATTTTGTCGAAATTATCGATTTTATTGACGGCGGCGAGGATGGGGGTATCCAAACGGCGTAGAAAGGTCAAGATTTCATGATCGAGTGGGGAGAGCCCAGATTTGCCATCGAGAACGAAGAGCAAGAGTGAAGCCTGGCGTGCGGTGCGTTCGATTTGTTCTTGGACGACAGGAGTTAAAGGGTCCTCTTCGGGGCCGAAAAAGCCGCCGGTATCGACAAGCCAGAAGGGTTTCCCGCCCCAGTCGGCTTTACGGTATTTAGAATCGCGGGTTACGCCGGGCTGATCATCGACAATGGCATCCCGCCTGCCGATAATCCGGTTGAAGAGGGTGGATTTGCCTACGTTAGGGCGGCCGACGATGACCACGGTGGATTGTTTACGTTTCTTTGGCATCTTAAGTTTTGAATTCGTGAAAATTGTTAGTAATCTACTATAATATCTCTATCGGATTGATATCAGGAGACGTAAGACTCTATTTTCTAACATGATTTTACTCAAATGTTTGGCTTAAACAATATTTCGTATCCTTTTAGTTGGGATGTTG
>CAYQOX010000074.1:0-16065 GCA_964419335.1 uncultured bacterium
GCGGCTCCACACAAGCCCCTTCGGCGTTTTGGTTTGATTCATTAGGATTGAAAAAGTCATAGGTCTCGCTATAGAATCATGTCATGTTTCCTTTTCAATGTATTAAAAAATACTCAAATACAGGATGAACCTTAAAAATCATGCAATGCTTCATCATCCTTGTTTTTTAAAAAAGGGCGGATCTTTTGTGTCCATAAACGATAGCCTTTTTGATTAAGATGAAGACCATCTTCAAGAAAGAGTTGTTCTTTGGGTTTTCCATCTTCACCTATCATAGGCGTATCGATATCGACATAAAACAAGCGAGGATGTTTCCGGCAGTAGGTTTGAATCATTTCATTCGCTTGACGCATGGGGTTCACTTTGTCCCAACGGCTAATACTGGGTTTGATAGCGATAAATAGGATTCGTGTTTCTTGTAGAGAATCATGAATTTTATTGACGAATTTCTTGAAATCTGAGAAGACCTGTTGGGGAGATTTTCCTACATTGATGTCATTATCGCCTGCGTAAAAGACGATGGCTCGTGGTTGATAGGGAATCACGATACGTTTTGCATAATAGAGACTGTCTGCAATATGCGAGCCACCGAATCCACGATTGATGGTTGGTAATTTAGGGAACCATTTCTCTAAATCCCACTTGCGAATCGTGGAGCTTCCGAGAAACAGGATGCCATTTTCTGGGGGTGGTGCTTCTTGATCTTGTTTTTCGAAGGCTATGATGGTTTCTTCCCAACGTTTAGGATTTAATTCTTCTTTTGCGCATCCGATTGCACCTAATCCTAATGTCCAACCGAGGAATAGGATACAGAGGATTTTTGTTTTCATCGGTTAAACTCTCTAGCATGAAGGGTTGTGTTTTTGAAGAAAATTGATTCTCGCTCCCTCTTATGTGAGTGTAGAAGAAAGATTGAGATCGGGTTGATATCATAATGTGAGATCGATTTTTCTTTAAGGGATGAGGAAGGCTATGCTTATGGGATTGCGTAGGGAAAAGGTTACGTTTTACTTATCTGGAACAGAAGAGAGAGTCTTTTCTTGCTTTTTCGAAATGGGCGAGATATCCACCAAACTATCCAAGATGAGAGTAAAAAACTGTACCCGTGATTGTTTCGCATTGTAAGTGTTATTAACGAAATCGACATCCTCTTGGGGATCGCAGCAAAAACGGAAGTATTTCTTAAAGGGCGGCTTGTTGAGCATTTCTAATTCTTCGGAAGAAAAAGAATCAGTGCCAAGGTTAATGATCCATCCACGGTTATGAATCACCTCGCGGCTGATGGATAAATCAACGCTGATTAGATCTTGCTTTCGTTCAATTGTTTCTTTTAACGTGAATTTGTTTTGGCCTTTGTTGGGGGATTTACGAATTTCCTCGAATTGTTCATTTGAAATTGTGAGGATGGTTGGCGGCATCGAATCCGTATTGGCCGGGGAGGAAAATGTGTCTAAGAGAGCTGAGAAGTGGAGGTAATATTGATCACAGGCGAACGATCGGGCACGCGAATTGTCACCATAAAAAATAACGTAACGAGGGAATAAGCGAATCAGTTTTTGGATTGATTCAAAATCTTCGTTAATTTTTTCATAGATAAGATCGCGCATGCGTGGAGAAAGGTCATCACGCAAAAACAATTCGCGTACTCGGTGATGGTCATTTTGATTGAAGGAAATACCATCTGTCCATTTCCAGGTGTATAAAATCCGTTCGAAAGCCTCGGGGTCACATTGGGTTAAATTATGAGAGGAGGCACGGTTCATTTGTTTTCGGAACTTCTCGGCTTCTTGGATATCGGAGGTTAATTCGTTTAAGTACCCGTTTTCCACCATGGCTTTTAGTGATTTGGTTAGAACGGGAGGAAGGAGATGATTTTGAGTCATTTCTTTCGTTATTTCTTCTTCAAAAATATGAACCGTTTTTTTCCAAGCATCCAAACCAAGCAGCCCTATTGTCTCTTCGGTTTTAGGATCAACAATTTGAATTCCTTGTTGATCATAACCCATGATATCGAATCCAACACGATCTAGGGCCCGCCGGAATTCAACTCCGATCAATTTCGATTTTGCACGTTCGGGTTGGGTATCGACTCCGGCATGCAGTAAAAGTTGAATCGCCTCATTGGTGCTAATATTTTGAACCAAGGCAATCGTTTTGCGGATTTGTTCATGAACCCAAGAGCGAACGGCTTCGTTATGGGAAACGATGGTTTTTATTCGTTGTTTGATTTCTTCTTCATTTATGGTTTCTCCTTTTTGGTGTTTTTTACAAATGGTTTCGAAATAGGCTAGATCCTCATTCGTCAACCACATCCCCGCTTTATCAAAAGCTTTTTTTACAATGTGTTCAGCAGAAACTCGATTTTCGCTCTCTTCATACCAACCCCATTTATAGAAGGGGGTTGACTCAATGGAATTGGTCTCGGCATGCAGACCCAGGTCGCTTAAGATTGACCGCGTATTTGCCGTATTCGGTGAAAGCAAGATGAAAGCGGTCAATAAGCCTACGCATGAACCCAAAAAAAGGATAAGAACAGCAGTCATGTTCTTTTCAATCCCATCTTCTGATAGAAAGGCTCGGTTAAAACGTTGTTGAAGGTTCCATGGTTGGTTATCTTCTTCGTTTCTTTTTCATTATTATAAACAAATATAATGAATTTATGAAATTTTTTCAATAGAAATTTACTATTTATTTACTTAATGATTCGTTTGTTTGCAAATAATTCTGAATTTTACAATAAAAAAGTAATGAAATTTTACATTTCTTATTTTGCCAATGATGGGAGTCTACTTTTAGGGAACAATGAATTTATTTAGATTACTTTAATAAGGTAAACCCAAAATGAAGAGCGATTCGAACTATTATACACAATATTTAGGGGATTGGGGCTGGGAATAGGATGCTTTTAAATAAATTTTGGGGAGGTTCTACTATTGAAGGGATGTTTAGCGACTTAGAAACTCAAGGATTTTCAAGAGATCAAGAAGAGATTCCCCCTTGTTCAGTCATGATTTTTGAAGAAAATAATTGGTTCACTCTGTGATCGATAAGAATAGATAGGTATTTTTGTTGGATGTCTTTTCTTTTTTAGGTGGATTCATATTTAGTTAATTACGAATGGGAGAACTTCGTTCCTATGCATTTGCTCGTCATCTTTCTCAACGAAGAAGATTATCTGGATGACATACTTGCCGAATTGGTGGAGTTGGAAGTGTCTGCGGCTTCGGTGTTCGATGGAGTGACCATGGAACGGGTTCTGGCAAAGGATGTACCGATCTTTGCGGGATTATTACAAACTACGCGTGGTTCGCGCTCTTACAATAAAAATATTTTTGCACTCATTCCTTCTGTAGAAGTAGCCCATGAATTGGTTGATATTTTAAGCCAAATGAATATCAATATGCGCGATCCTGCTATTGGGATTCTCTTTACCCTGCCGGTGGATTTTACCACATTGGATGTTTGATTTTAAGAAAAAGAATGAAAACTGCGCGAGGCTCATTGGAGGTCTTCCTCGATCTTAATGACGTTCTTATGGGTTACGAAATAGGAAAGATTCCTTAAGGAATAAAGACTGCTTATGAATGCTGTTTTCGGATTTGTTCTTATCCTATTATTTGGTTTTGTGGGTTCTCGATTGGCGTTGTTTCGGGGAACGCAAACGAAAGGGTACCTTGCCTTTCTCACAAGCGGGACAGAGTTTCTCCTTGTGGGAATGGTGCTTGGCCCACAAATGGCAAATGTCCTTTCTCATGATGCCTTAGATCAACTCTCGCCCGTAATGAGTCTGGGGTTGGGATGGTTTGGGTTGATGATGGGGATGCAGTTTGATCATAAGATCATTCGCCGGATTCCCCTTAATATTTGGAAGGGGTCTTTGAGTTTATTTCTGCTCATTTTTCTTTTAGTTTCCCCTGTTTTAGTCATGGTGATTGATCTTTTATTAAAAATATTCCCGCGCTCTCTCGATATGGAATGGTCGTCTTATATTTTGATGCCGATGCGAGAATTTAGTTTTTGTTTGCTGCTTGGTTTAATTGCTACGGAAACGACCTATACGACCTTGGCAATGATCAAACGGAATGCGGAGGCTCGAGGGGAAACGACAAAATTGCTTCAACTCCTTTCAGATACTCGCGCCCCCATGGCGGTGATCGTGATGGGGATATGGTACTGCTTGTTCCATGTTTCTAATCTCATTGTCAAGAATCACCAAAAAATGATAAGTCCATTGGCAGAACCGAGTAAAGAGAGTTTTACGGTTTATATTTGGTCTGATTTAGGGATACCGGAACATGCCTTTATGCCATCGATCATGAATGGTTTTATGTGGCTGCTCGTTTCTCTTTTGATAGGGGTGCTCTTGGGCGGGATATTGCACTACTTAACCAGCGAACGGCTCGAAAACCGTGAGATCTTACTTATTCTCACGGGTTCTGTTATTTTTTCAGTTGGAATCGCGACCTATCTTCATCTATCCCCTCTTTTCATCAATTTTTTGATGGGAGTCACTTTAACCAATCTCCCCAATTTTACCCGTGGGCGGGTATCCAATATGATTGTGTCCACAGAAAAACCTTTTTATGTGGTGTTTATGCTTCTTGCAGGCGCCTTGTGTCCCTCGGTTTCTTGGCTCATGTTTTCGCTGGCGATTCTTTATGTTCTTATTCGTGGTGCAAGTTTGGTTTTGGGTTTTTATGCAAGCAATCGGTTGTTTTTCCGCAAAAAGAATACTATGACGAATTGGCTGGGGTTAGCCATGCTGCCACAAGGCGGGGTGGCGATCGCGTTGACGATGGATTATTTGTTGATTTATCCCGGTCCTTACGCCGAGCTCGCGTTTGGGGTTGTGATTCTTTCTGTCTTAATCAATCAAATGATAGGACCCGGTCTGTGTATTTATATTCTTCGGAAGATTGGCGAAGTAGGGAAGTATCAAGCCAAAACCGCTGCCGCTTCACGTTCGTGAGGAGACTTTATGCTATCTCGATTCATTGCTTTGTTACTCATTCTCGTTTTGTTGTTGATCGTGCTTCAATATCCACTTCAAGTGACCTCCAGCAAATCGGGCTTAATGGCTTTGTCCTTAGGGATCATCATTTTGGGGGGGTATCTTTGGGGGGAGATTCTAGTCCGTTTTAAATTGCCCCGTATATCCGGTTATCTTTTTGCCGGGATGCTTTTGGGGCCTTATTTGGGGAATATCCTAAGCCATGAAACCATCAAGAATTTTTATTTGATCGATCAGATAGCACTAGCACTGATCGCTTTATCAGCCGGAGGGGAGTTACATCTTTCTTCCGTGAAAAGGCATTTAAAAGGAATTGCTTTCATTACTCTCGTTCAATGCATCGTGTTATTTGCATTCGGTACAGGAGTGTTTTATCTCCTTTCAGGGTGGATTCCTTTTTTAAAGGAATATTCACCTGTGAGTCGTTTTGGGGCGTCCATGGTTTTTGGGGTGATATCGGTGGCTCAATCGCCGGCGACGACAATTGCAATTATTACTGAAACGAAATCATCGGGGATTATCACGGAGCTGTTATTGGGGGTTGCGGTAATTAAAGATGTATTAGTTATTCTCTTTTTCGCTATTTTAATCCCCACGGTGAAAGTGATGGAGCTGGGTGGTGGGTTTGAATGGGAGTTTCTTTTTAAATTAGGTTTTGAATTGGTCCTTTCGTTCATCGTTGGAATGATTGCCGGAATGATCATTTCTTTTTATTTAAAGTATGTGCGTGCTAACCCTGTTCTGTTTGTTTTAGCGTTTAGTTATCTCGTCTCCGAAGGTTCGAAAACGTTTCATTTAGATACTTTGATCGTGTGTATTATGGCGGGGTTATGGGTGACGAATGCATCAAAAAAAGGTGAAGAGCTGATTAAAATGATTGAGAATAGTTCATTGATTATTTATGTCATCTTTTTTTGTATTACCGGGGCTGCATTAAATCTACTGGCCATTCAGAATACTTGGGAACTTACACTCATTTTAATTGCAGCCCGCATGCTGTTTCTGTTTTTCTCAACCTATATAGGTTGTAAAGCCGCCAAGGTAGAAGTGCCTATTCCGTATACTTTTTGGAGTGCTTTTCTTCCTCAGGCCGGAGTGAGTTTAGGTTTGATCACTGTATTAAAAAGACAAGGGATTCCATGGGGGGGGCATGTTGAACCCATTATTATTGCCACCATCGCATTGAACCAGATCATCGGACCGATTACAATGAAAATCGCTTTACAGCGTGCTGGTGAAACCAACAAGAGTCTATGAATGTTTGTTTGGTATAAAATTGGCAAAAATCGAATAATTAAATCAGTCTAATTTTTATAAATGTATCTTTTTTACCGTGTGATAAAATTAAATAAATTTAATGCAAATCGCGGATATAAATATTTTTGATATATTCTAGATTGTAGGTAGAATATAACCCCCTATTTTCAAGAATAGGGTATTCACAAAAAGCAAAAACAGGTATAATCACTTTTGAATAGATAATCTATTTCATTGATAATTTATTTTTTTTATTGGGGCCACCAAAGAATTTTCGTCCATCCATTGTCGAGAAGACAATTCAATTAACTTGAAGCGGCGAAAGAATCAATTCATATACGTAGCGCCGTACCTCAAAGTTCACCGTTAGTCGTTTTATCTGAATGAGAGTAAATACTGGAAGCGTCTTGGGATAAAAACTCGGTGGGAAATCTATGCAAAGGAGAGAGGCTCTATGATTCAACAATTATCTACAATATGGCCTGAAACCCATAAAAACAAAGCTCATACCAAAAGATATTCTCGTAAAGTCCGCTATATACGAGACCTAAATAAGATCGAGAATATACCGGAGCATGAGAAGGAAGCTTTACGTAAAGTTAGTCATAAATATGTATTTCGGATCAACGATTATTATATAAATCTGATCAACTGGTATGATCCGGAGGATCCCATAAAACGTTTAGTGATCCCTCATGTAGATGAATTGGATGATTGGGGAGCCTTGGATGCCTCCAATGAGAACGCGGTCACGGTTTCTCGAGGAGTACAGCACAAATATACCGATACAGTCCTATTATTATGTAATGAGGTTTGTGGGGCTTATTGCCGTTATTGTTTTCGGAAACGTTTGTTCATGAATGATAATGACGAGGCTACGTATGATTTAAGCGATGGAATCCGCTATATTTCTGAACATCCTGAAGTTAACAATGTATTGTTAACGGGGGGTGATCCCTTGGTTATGAGTACTCGGCGTTTATTGGATATTTTGGAACCATTGTATGAAATTCCCCATGTAAAAATCATTCGCTTGGGTTCTAAGATGCCCGCTTTTAATCCATGGCGAATTCTTGATGATGATCATTTACAGCGAGTTTTATACAATTTTTCACAATGGGGCAAGCAAATTTACTTAATGGCACACTTTGATCATCCACGTGAACTAACCCCTGAAGCTATAGAAGGGATAAAATGTTTCAATGAAAATGGAGTGGTTTGTGTTAATCAGTGTCCGCTTATCAAAGGGATCAACGATGACCCGGATGTATTAGCCGAGATGTTTAACAAGTTATCTTTTATTGGTTGTACGCCTTACTATCTTTTCCATGGACGTCCAACGGCAGGCAATAAACCTTATGAAGTACCGATTGTGGAAGGCTGGAAGATCTATCAAAAAGCTTTAAAGCAAGGTTCAGGGCTTGCAAAACGTGCACGGTTTGTCGCCTCCCATGAAACAGGGAAGATTGAAATTCTCGCCGTGGATGATGATCATATTTATATGCGCTATCATGAAGCCAAGAACCCAGAGAACTTAGGACGTTTTATGAAATTCAAGCGGAATGATTCAGCCTATTGGTTTGATCAGTTAGAACCGGCGGACGATTTAAGTCACGTGTAAAAGTGATTAATGTCATTAATTAATCCAAGTAGATGTACTCCGCTTTGCTGTATTTTTTCCAAATAGATTATATTTTTTTGTTGTAAGTTTTGATTTTTATTTTTATTTAAAATGTTAGCAAAACCAATGATCGAATTGAGTGGTGTACGAAGTTCATGACTCATTCTTGCAAGGAATTCGCTTTTGGCTCGATTTGCTCCTTCCGCTTCTTTTTTGGCTTGCAAGAGTTGAAATTGAAGTTTCTTTTGGGCGGTTAAGTCTTGGACGGTGCCGATCATTCGAAGTGGATTGCCTTGGCTATCCCGTTCGACAACGCTGCCACGTGCCAGAATCCAGATCCAATCCCCTGATTTTTTACGGGAGCGATATTCAACTTCATAAAGGGTATTGGTATTTTTGTGATGACTTTCTTCCAATTTTTGATACACTTCTTCTTTATCTTCGGGATGAACTAAAGTTTCCCACGAACGAATATGTTGGGGAATTTCGTCTCGGTTATAACCAAGAATTTTAGCCCATTGATCATCATAATACACTTCGCCGGTTGGGATATTCCAATCCCATAAACCAAGTTCAGCCCCTTTCAACGTCAATTCAAGTCTTTCTCGTAATAGGATTAAGTTTTGTTCTGCGATTTTACGTTTGGTGATATCATGATAAGTTCCGGTGGCACGTAAGGGATTCCCTTCTTGATCCCATTTCACCACTTTACCTCTTGCTGCGATCCATATCCAATCTCCAGAGAAAGTCCGTATTCGATGTTCAGACTCATACGTGGGAGCATCTCCTCTCAAGTGGGAAGACAACACTTCGATTACGTTTGGTTTATCTTCGGGGTGAATATTGTTTTCCCAGGAGGAGATGTGGGGAATCATCCACGTTTTGCGAGCAAAGGGATAGGGATAGTTCTGGCATGCAACGATTCCACCCAATGAGAAGAGAGATGGGGCTTGTAAATAGTTTAAAAGGGCGATCGGTTCAAAAAACTTTAATAAATTAGGATCATCACGAAAGTGAGTACTTTTTTTGGACAAACGCCTCGGGGATGGGATTCGCTTGTCTCTGTGCGGCCCTTAAGGGCCGCTTGCTCCAAAAGCCGCTCCACACAAGCCCCTTCAGCGTTATAGTTCGATTCATATCCATTGAAAATAGCCATGGTTTTCACTTTAGAACCATGTTCTGTTTCCTTTTCAATGTATCAAAAAGTACTCAAATAGAGGATGAGCCATTACAAAGATCTAAATAGGGATCAAGAAAAGAAAAGGCGATGAGACTTCCTATTGGAATATGGGTAGGAAACGAGAAGTGAAACATGGGCTTTTTCTCCAAGCGAGACAAGATTTGTTGGTGTAAATAGGAGTTCGCATTTGAGGCTGTCAATAAGGCTTTTTGCACGTGAGCATCCATGGGGCTGGCTAAACAGGCTGCGACCAGGGAAGGGAAATCATCCAAAAAAATGATCCCATGATGACTGGCGGCTTGAATAATCGCCCCGGTCATGGCGGCGGTTTCGAGTCCGCCAAACCAGGATAAGAATTGCACGGGGGTTGGCTGAGGTGGTTGTGTACGCTCTTGATATTCTTGAATCGTTACATAAACCCAATCAGGGATAGGCTCGCTATGTTTTTTGCGAATTTCATCTACGGGGATGGATAAAAGTAAGGCAGCCAATACGGTGTGAGTCAAATTTTGCCCACGTCCTTTGGAGGAAAAAACAAATACGTTAATCCCTTCGCTCATTTTTTTTGCGACGAGATCTGCCCCGATTCTCATCGCTTGTTTTACTTGTGGGATTGACAACGCCTTTTCGTTTCTCCAGTTGCGCGTTTCGTTCCGCATTGGTTTGTTATGAAGATAAGGAGAATTCAAGGAAAACTCAGAACATCCCACATTGGCAAGGGTCATTTTGGTTTGGCTATTATTGAGTAGGGAAAGCAAAGGCGAATTCTCATTCAGCCAAGGAGCCATGCACGATTCGGTTGTAGGTGTCTGATGATGTTCTTTAGCGACCCCATGGTCACCCATGAAGATGAACAGATGGCGTGGAAACAAGGAAGGCTGATGGGTGGCTTGCTGAGCGGAAAGTTGAGTGATGAGATCGAGCGTGTCTTTCATTTCTTCGCTTGAAGTAAACCACGTTTCTAAGTTTTTTTGCAGCGATTCCCGGTAATGGTTACTATGGTGGTGATGATGGTGGTGATGATGATTCATGGTTATAGTTTTCTTTGGTTCGCGGCGAGTATGGTTTTGCGTAAACGTATGTTTTGGGGTGTCACTTCGACCAATTCGTCATCCTTAATGAATTCGATGGCTTTTTCCAAGGTCATGGGAATGACAGGAGTGAGAATAACGTGATCATCTTTCCCTGCGCTGCGCATATTGGTTAGTTTTTTTTCTTTGCAAGGATTTACATTTAAATCTTGGTCGCGATTATGCTCACCAACAATCATACCCTCATACACTGGGGTTCCGGGAGAGATAAACAAAACGCCCCGGGGTTCAAGATTGAACAGTGCATAGGCTACCGCTTCACCTTGACGATCGGAGATCATTGATCCCGCGACTCGGGAAGGGAAATCGCCACGGTAGGATTCATACCCTTCCAAGTAAGAATTCATGATCCCGGTTCCTTTGGTGTCGGTGAGAAATTCATTACGGTAGCCAATTAAGCCACGGGAGGGAATAGAAAACTCCATCCGTACACGTCCCGAACCATGATTAACCAAGTTAATCATGCGTCCTTTACGCGCGGCTAATTTTTCGGTGATAATGCCGACGAAATTCTCATCACTATCCACGAAAAGATGTTCAATGGGTTCAAGGCACAGGCCATTTTCCTTTTTATAAAGAACTTGTGGACGCCCAACGCCGAATTCATAACCTTCACGACGCAGGGTTTCAATAAGGATAACCATTTGGAATTCACCGCGTCCTTTCACGATGAATGTATTGGCGTCATCGGTATCTTCTACTTGCAAGGCGACGTTACTCAAGGTTTCTTTGAAAAGGCGTTCGCGTAATTTGGTGGATTGAACATATTTCCCATCTCGCCCGGAAAAAGGAGAATTGTTGACAGAAAAGCACATGGAGACTGTCGGTTCATCTACGGTAATCCGCTTTAAGGGTTTAGGTTCTTCTTTGGTACAAATGGTATCACCGATATGAACTTGTTCGATGCCCGCTAAATTGACGATATCACCGGCGGAGACTTCTTTCACTTCGTTCAATTTTACCCCTTCATACACTTCCAACCGAGTGACGCGAAGATTATGGACACGGTTATTCTCTCCTATACAAATCAGATCGTCATTACATTTTGCAGAACCGTTAAAAACCTTGCCGACAGCGAGGCGTCCTAAGAAGTCAGAATAATCCAAATCACAGACCAGCATTTGAAAGGGTTCGTTAGGTTGGAAGCGGGGAGCAGGGATTTCTTCTACAATCGTGTCAAAAAGTGGTTGAAGTGAGGTTCCCTCATCCTCGAGATGATGTTTGGCCATCCCATCGCGGCCAATGGCGTAGAGGACAGGAAATTCAATTTGCTCATCGGTGGCATCGAGATCGATAAAGAGGTCATAAATTTCATTGAGAACTTCTTCGAGCCGAGCATCATGCCTGTCGATTTTATTGATGACAACAATAATATTCAATTGAGCGTCTAAGGCTTTTTGGAGAACGAAACGAGTTTGAGGCAAAGGGCCTTCAGAAGCGTCGACCAGCAAGATTGCCCCGTCTACCATCATGAGTGCTCGTTCCACTTCACCGCCAAAATCAGCGTGCCCAGGAGTATCGAGGATATTAATCTTTACTCCATTCCACATGATGGAGCAGTTTTTAGCGGCGATAGTAATCCCCCGCTCACGTTCCAGATCCATGTTATCCATTAAACGTTCAGCGATTTCCTGATTGTCACGAAAGACACCACTTTGACGAAACATGTGATCGACAAGAGTGGTTTTGCCATGGTCAACATGGGCGATAATAGCAATATTGCGTAGTTTTTCATTGTAAGACAAATGTTTCATGCAACGTTTTCCGTAAAAATACCCCCGCGCAAAGCGGGGGTATAGCGTTTGATAATTCGACTTAAAATTATAACTCAATTTTAAGTATAGGCAATCGAGAAAATTCGAAGCTACGCATTTTATGAAGATTTTCTAACAACGTACTTTTTTTCTTTACCAGCAATCCAGCGCCATACATTTTCTGCAATCTTTTCAACAAGAATTTCTTCACCATCGACGCGTACTTCAATCGGGCTATCGTAACGAAGTTGGCAAGGTGATTCTTTGTCAGCCTGGATGACCGCTTGTTTCAACTCACCCTCTTGCCATGCGATATCGACTTCAAAACCGCCTCGGGCACGCAGACCTTTAATTGAACCCTCTTCCCATGCGGTGGGAAGTGCGGGCAGTAAATGGATGGAATCGGAGTGGCTTTGTAAAAGCATCTCGGTGATTCCCGCGGTTCCACCAAAGTTTCCATCAATTTGAAATGGAGGATGGGTATCAAATAGATTGGTTAATGTGGATTGGCGTAACAATGCGAGTACATTTTCGTAGGCTTTCTCACGTGCATGTAGACGAGCCCAGAAGTTGATCATCCAAGCGCGGCTCCATCCCGTATGCCCACCGCCATGGGCTAAGCGATGTTCTAATGATTTTTTTGCGGCTTCAGCATATTTTGGGGTTTTTGAGACGGTGAATTGTTTTCCGGGATGCAGGCCAAAGAGATGGGAAACGTGGCGATGTCCCGGTTCGGGTTCTTCGAATTCTTCAGGCCACTCCATCAACCGGCCATCGGAGCCAATTTTTGGCATGGCAAGTTTTTCTCGGGTTTCACGAATTTGCTTCACAAAAGAATCCTCTTTTTCGAGTACTTTTGCGGCTTCAAGAATATTACTGAATAGGTCCCAAATCACTTCCTGATCCATCGAGCATCCCATCGTAAGATTAGCCACTTCACCATCTTTGGTACGAAAGCGATTTTCTGGTGAGGTCGAGGGACCGGATACGAGTTTTCCGGTTTCAGGATCTTCGGTTAGATAATCAAGAAAGAACTCGGCTGATTCTTTCATGATCGGGTAGGCAAAATCACGCAAATACGATTTATCCAAAGTATAGAGATAATGTTCCCAAAGGTGTTGGCAGCTCCATGCGGCGCCGAGGGGCCACATTCCATAGACTACATTGCCAATGGGTGAAGTCCAATGCCACGCGTCGGTGGTATGGTGAGCGACAAACCCATCGCATCCATACACCTCCCGGGCGGTTTTACGTCCCTGAGGCCGGAGATGGTTAATCAATTCCAGGAAGGGACGATGACACTCGCTAAGGTTGCAGGGTTCGGCGATCCAGTAGTTCATTTGTATATTGATGTTGATGTGATAATCGCTGTTCCAGGGGGCGTTGATGTGATGGTTCCAGAGGCCTTGTAAATTAGCGGGCATACATCCAGGCCGGGAGGAAGAGATTAACAAATAGCGGCCGAATTGATAATAGAGTTCGATGAATTGGGGGTCGGTTTCCCCGTTCTTGAGGCGTTGTAAGCGTTGGTCGGTCGTTCGTTCGGCATGTTGGTTCTCGCCTAGATGAAGAGCAAGGCGGCGGAATAGACGCCGGTGTTCTTGGATATGTTCTTCTTTGAGTTGTTCATAGGTTTTCTTTGAAGCGTTTTCTAGAGTTTTGCGGCACATTTGGGTTGGATTTTCATTCTTATAGGTTGTCGCCGCAGAGAGTAGAATCAGCACCGAATCGGCGTTTTGAATTTGAAGCGACTCCTCATAAGTGTTCACTTCTCCTCCTGATGGAATAACGCGAGCCTGGGTTTCGAATTGAACTCCTTCGGTTTTCTTTCCGCGGTCTGCTTGGCCATGCATGACCATGAGCGCGGGATTCTTGATCGAGGTTTCGTAATTTTCCGGACGAGTTAATTTTAAGTCGCAGGAAATCCCTCCGCTTTTTTCACTATCTAAATGGAGAACGATCACTTGTTCCAAGGGTGAAGAAAACACCTCTCGTGTGATTTGATTTTCGTTGCTCTGATAGGTCACCTTGGCGATGGCTGTATCGAGATCCAATTCACGTCGGTAATCGCGATATTCCTCTTGTTGAGGGAAGGTGATGAGCAGATCCCCGAGGGTTTGATAGCTCATAGGAGCGACCCGGGGGCCCATGAATTCCTTCTGTACTAATTCCTGAGCTTCTACGTAGCGTCCCTCAAAAATGAGTTGCCGTGCCTTGGGTAAATGTTGATATGCCCCTACCCGATCTCGATTTTCAATAGGGCCAGCCCATAGGGTGTCTTCATTAAGTTGAATACGTTCTGTTTCAGTACCACCAAAAACCATTCCTCCGAGTCGGCCGTTTCCAATGGGTAAGGCTTCCACCCATTCATGGGCCGGTTGATCGTACCACAAGACCAGATCAGAAAATGAAGATTGGGTATAAGAGAGCGGGGAATGAAATAAGAAGGTAAAAATTGAAAAGATGAGACAAATAAAAAACGTGCGCATGAATCTTTCCTCCATGTGGGTTATGGCTCTATAACCATAACCCATGATGGTACATAGAAGAAAGAGGCAGGAATTATGATTTTCAAATCATTCAAACCATTTGAATTTATGGTTCATTATTGGGTAATCCATTGAAACGCATTGGAAAATTCGTGGGAGGAATATTGATGCATGTAAAACAAGAAGAAAAAGAAGGAAAGCGTCAATAAGATGAATAAACCAATGGATAAATAATTTTGTTGATTCATGCGCCGACTCATCTCGTGATAACGCTGGTTACGAAGAATGGTTGAGGGAGGAACAGGCACTTCTTGTTCCACTTTCTCTTCTTCCTTATTGAGCATCAACCGAATATGGGCTTGTTCAATGCGACGATCTACTTGTTTCAGCAGGCTGCGAGGATGTTGGCCGACGATATACATTTTATGGGCGGGAAGTAATCTTTGCATAACGTAAGCGCGCAGTGTTTCAGCTTCTTTTACATTTTCTTCATGCTCCAAAAGGTTCAGAGCCTGATTTAATATGCGAATGGCTTCGAGTTCGGCATTCTTTTGTTCTTGGGTCATGCGGATTGTTTTTTTGGGCTTTGTTTTCATTTTCATCTCCCAATATTAGAGCCCATGCTCTTAAAAATCAGGTCAATTCATGTGGTCTAAAGCCATGAAGAAAAGTATCCTTACTAAGGTTAGTAATAATTTATACGAAAAACCGTTTCATGTCAAATAAAAAATCATGAGGAATACGACTTCCTTACTCGAGTTTTAGCGAAAATTAAGTATGAATGTGGATTAATGCTCATGTATATGAGTTTGAATAATTGTTTTTCATGGGCTTGCTGCTAGAGTACTTCTCAAAAACCTTCGATGGCATGGGAGGATAAACTAGATTCTTGCTGTTTCAATATTATGAATACATACCAATTATTGGCCGATCTTGTTTTACTCGTGCATTTTCTCTATGTACTAGGGGTGCTATTGCCGGTGCCTTTGATTCTCGCCGGGAAAATACGGGGATGGTTTTGGGTGCGCAACCGGTGGTTTCGTGGTATCCATCTCCTCATGGTTCTCATCGTAGTTGTTATGGCCATATTTGATATAGTATGTCCACTCACAACTTGGGAAGATCAACTGCGAGTAAAAGCGGGAATGGAAGGATACGGCGGTTCTTTCGTGGAATATTGGATAACGCGCATTTTGTTTTACGATTTTGAGCCTTGGGTTTTCGAATTGATGTACACCGTGTTTAGCCTAATTATTATTGCTTTGTTCATCTGGGTGCCTCCCAACTGGAAGATCAAGAGCGACTCGTCTTCATCATCGTAAAACTTTTTTTATGGGATCATCACGAAAGTGAGTACTTTTTTTTGGGGAGAAAACGCCTTGGGGATGTGTTCTGCTTGTCTCCGCGCGGCCTTCAGGGCCGCTTGCTCCGAAAGCCGCTCCACACAAGCCCCTTCGGCGTTTTGGTTTGATTCATTAGGATTGAAAAATTCATAGGTCTCGCTATCGAATCATTTCATGTTTCCTTTTCAATGTATTAAAAAGTACTCAAATACAGGATGAATCTTTTTATGCAAAAGAGTATTTCACAGAAGGCAGAACGATAAGGAAAAGAGGCTCAAGAAAACAAGAGAGAATAAAGGATAAATCAATGATTCTTGAT
>CAYQOX010000075.1:0-16011 GCA_964419335.1 uncultured bacterium
ATCAGGTGTGGACAACGGACATCACTTATATTCCGCTTCACAATGGATTCCTGTATTTGGTGGCGGTGATGGGGAGTGAGTGGCGTGACACTGAAGATACCTATAATATGAATGTTCGAATTCCACCCAATACGACAGCCCAGGTTTATGTTAAAACCCACGATCCCGAGGCGGTTACCGAAAGTGGCAAACCGGTGGATGAAATCGACTCTGTTCGTTTCCTTGAAATGAAGGACGGATATGCTGTGTACGCGGTTGGTTCTGGTGCCTATAACTTTGTTGTGAGCAAGAAGTAATTATAACGGAATATTCAGACGCCCATCGTTTTTCTTTTTTGGAAAATGGCGGGCTTTTTATGTATAGACAATTTTTTCATTCGAGTACAAACCCAAATCATGAAATACGAGGAACTTAGATTCGAAGAAAGTAATATTTTTTTTGCTTAAATATACAAATTCTTTTACTATTGCTTTGAGAGATGTTATAATATGAAATAATTATCTCTTATAAATCTTTTTTTATTAAACTTTAAACTTACGTATAGGGCCCGATGGGTAAGAAAAAATATGTGGAATGAATGACTTTGCGTGATCATTCCTTTCTTGAAAGATCGTTGTGTTTATAGTGGAACCGTTGGATTGAATTACATCGAAAGTTAAAACGCCTAAGTGATTCGTTTCAGTAATCCTAAATAATTGGTTCAGAAAGAAGGTAAAGCATGTCGGATTATTCGTCCCAAGATAAACAAAAACTGGCTAAGGAATTTCGTGACATGCTGGCGGAAAAGAAAGCCCAGGAACTGGGGGTTTCCAAAGATGAAATGATTGCCAGTTACGCAAATGGCCAGCTTTCATTTATAAAAAAGCAAGAGGCTTATGAAAAGTTAGAGAAACAAAGAAATATGGCAGGGGACAAAAAAGTCGTTCGTAGTCTTCGCGATGGCGAAGACAGCCTGCTTTCCCGTTTGGGAGAAGAAATTAACCGCGTCATAAATCTGGTCAATGAATTATCCCGTAAACAAATCCTGGTGGCGATGGAGCGGGTGGATATCATGGGAGCGTTGAATAAATCGCAAAAACGCTCACTGGATCTCAAAGAAAATTTGGAAAATATTGAGCGGCATATTGAACGTACCAAAGAGGGCGATTCGATCTTTTTAGATGCAGAAGAAGTTTTAAAGCAAATTCAGCAAGCCAAAAACAATCAAGACTATGACACTATGAATCAATTGATGAGTGAACATCGTGAACTCATCCGAAAATACGAAACTCGCCGCAAATCACTCGAACCACAATTACAAACCGCCCGTCATAGCCGTGTCGATTTACAGCGTGAATATTGGCGGGTTTATAACTTGCGATGGAAACTTCAAGATAAGCACATCCAGTCTTTGATGCAAACGATGGATGAAATTGTTAATAATACGAATTTCCAAACCACTTGCCCAAAAGCCTTTCATCTTTTACAAGATATTCAATCCACTTGTTCGGAACTCCAACAAAAAGAAAGACAACTTGGTGCGAAAGTCCCTGAGAAAAAAGATGAAACGAGTGATCAAGCCATGGAAAGATGGAACCAACTTTTGGATACCACTGGCCAACTCATTGAACAACAGCAAAAACAGCGTAAACTCTTAGTA
Source organism: uncultured bacterium (assembly GCA_964419335.1). Lineage (GTDB taxonomy): Bacteria > Hinthialibacterota > Hinthialibacteria > Hinthialibacterales > Hinthialibacteraceae > CAYQOX01. Next base: position 1,640 of record CAYQOX010000075.1, read on the forward strand.
GAGATGGTTGAAAAATATAGTCCCATGCTCAAGAAAGATGAGGATGGACATCGCCGAATGGCATATGCGGAAAGACAGAAAAATAAATAACACATGTTAAGGAGTTTCGATTTATGGACCAGCGTATCATGGGGAAAATGGTTTTCCCTTTTTTTCTTCTTATGGCGACCTTCATGATCTCGTCTTTTTCTTATGCTCAGACCCAAGTAATCGCCCACCGCGGCAATAGCAGCGCAGCCCCGGAAAATACGCTCTCCGCTGTCCAAAGTGCACTTGAGCTCACTTCCCCGCCTGCCTATATCGAAATTGATTTGCATCGTTCTAAAGACGGGGTTCTTGTGGTATGCCATGATTTCTCTCTCGATCGTACTACTGACAAATCCGGCTTTATTCGCGAGTTGACTTTTGCGGAAATACGCCAGTATGATGCGGAATATTCTGAAAAATTCCAAGATCGTTTTGAGGGAGAAAAAGTTCCCCGCTTGGAAGAGGTGCTCGACGTTGTTAAAGATCAACCCGTCGGCATCATGATCGAATGCAAGCAATTGTTTTTAGAAGAGCAGGTCATCGAAATCCTGCGCCAACGCAATGAAGTGGATAAGCATATTCTCGCCAGTTTTGACGAAATCACAGTTCATCGTGCCAAAAAAATCGAACCGAAACTCAAAACCCTTTACTTGACGAGTTCTCTTAATCAGGTTTCCCTTTGGCGTGCACAAGATCTCAAGGCGGATTTTATTGGTGCCCATCATGATATGGAGCCGCAGTGGGTTCAAAGAGCCAAACAAGCGGGTTTCAAGGTGTGGGTCTGGACGGTAGACGATAAAGAAACAATGCGCACATTTATTAACGCTGGGGTGGATGGTCTTATTTCCAACGTACCTGCCAAAGTTCAGCAAGTTTTATCTTCACTGAACGAATAATGGTTTTTCTGAGGTTAAAGGTATGATGAATGAGCAATACAGTTCCAGAACCTTACGACTTGTATTCGTTTTGGTTGCAATTGCTTTCGTTGTAACATTGCTCAATTTATTTACAATTCCCAATCCATTCATGCGCCCTTTTATGCGTCCAGCGGCGACTCCGAAACCGGTTACCCAGGCTCCAGGAGAGTTGGGCGTGGACGAAAAAGCCACCATTGAAGTCTTCAAACGAATCTCGCCTTCTGTGGTTTTCATTACGAACTCGGCCATACGCCGTGATTTCTCTTTTAATATCTTCGAAATTCCTCTTGGCAGTGGTTCTGGCTTTGTATGGGATGACAAAGGGCACATTGTGACCAACTATCATGTAATACAAAAGGCAAACTCAATTCAGGTTACGCTTCAAGATCAAACCGTAGTGCCTGCGTTTGTGGTGGGAGGCGATCCAGATTACGATTTGGCAGTTCTTCGCATCCAAGCGAATCCATCGCAGCTTCAGCCGGTGATCATAGGCGAATCGAAGGAATTACAAGTAGGCCAAAAAGTGCTTGCCATAGGTAACCCCTTTGGCTTAGACTCTACCCTCACGACTGGTGTGATCAGTGCTCTTGGCCGCAATATTAAATCGCTGAGCGATACGGTCATCCATGACGTAATTCAAACCGACGCGGCTATTAATCCTGGTAATTCCGGTGGACCTTTGCTCGACTCTTATGGGAGAGTCATTGGAGTCAATACGGCTATCATAAGTCCCAGCGGATCGAGTGCCGGGATTGGATTTGCGGTGCCTATAGATACGGTAAACCGTATTGTTCCTCAGTTGATCTCCGACGGAAAAGTGGCCAAACCGTTGATCGGCATCCGACCGTTTCCCGATCGCATGGTTGAACGCTGGGGCATTGAAGGCGTACCCATCCAGCGTGTTATTCCTAATAGTCCCGCTGATAAAGCCGATTTGAACGACGCAGAGGAAACCGCCGATGGTGAGATTCTCATGGATGTGATTGTCGAGTTGGATGGTGAGGAAGTATCGAATTTTGATGATCTTTTACGTATACTTGAAAAGAAAGAACCGGGACAAGAGGTCGATATCACGGTTGAGCGTGACGGAACCCAACGCACCATTTCACTAGAATTGGGTGTGCAATAAGCTGAACAAAAGGTCTCTTATCCATTTAATTTTTGTTTTTACTATAAAGCAATGAAATTCAATAAGTTTGTTGGGGGAATGAAACGTATCTTAGTATGGTTTTTTCTCCCCTTGTTTTTTATTCTCTTGTTGACGTGGTTGAGCGTTCCCTGGATTTCACAAACGCCTTTTGTGAAACGTCAACTTGTACAAGCTCTACAGGAGAAAATCAAAGGCGAGGTGGGATACCAACACCTCTTTTTAGGAAGATTTGGGCACCTGCGTGTACGTGATTTTTATTGGAAACCCCTTGGCTCTGTGGAAATCCATTGGAAGGTAGAACAAGCCGAACTTGGTTCGCCTTTTTCATCCACACCCCGAGTGAACTTATCCCAGGCTCTACTCGCATCCGGTGATGAAACCATTGTTTCCGCTTCCCATGTGAGACTCGATTTACAAAAAGGATGGAAAATATCCAATATCTACATCTCTCTTCAGGATATTCTTCTCCATACCGACTCGTTAGAGAACTTAATCCCATCCCGCGTAGAAGATGCTACACCGGAGTGGAACATCCCGCCTCATACGACCCTTGATTTCGAAAACCTGATAATTCATGATTCCCACTTACCTAAGCCGCTTCGCACGCATGGCACTATCAGAAATGGTGCCGATCAATCACGTCTTATGGGATCATTTCGAACTTTGCCGTTTAATGATCCTCACGGGATTGTCTCTGCAAACGTAACCTATGAAATCCCCGAGCAGCGAACCCATGTACAACTCCATTTTCAGAATTTTCCGATCAACGTAGGATCACCCGTGTCGACACATTTTCAATTGATTGGAAACGCAACCGCGACTCATGAGCCCTCACAAATTCGTACGGCGATGAAGACTCGGTTGCGGGATGTAGCTTATACCTCCTCCTCATTAGCCCATGTGCATGTACCCGAGGTGACCACCGAATTCCAAGGTCAATGGTCTTCTAATAGGGAACCCGATCGCGCGACCCTGAGGTTGAGCCATGCTCCTCTTACCCTCGCAACCGCTGAACAAACTTTCCCTGTACCTTCAGGCATGTTGGAAGTTTCGGTGAATCGGGCGAACTCCCATTTTCAGGGACAATGGCATTTGGATTCTTTAGGCGAACTGGCGTTTAATTCACCCGCTTGGCCGATTAACGCTACTACGCCAATCGGTATTGAAGTGGATGCTCAGCAGCGCTCTTTGGAAGAAATTGCCAAAGTCTTGCCAGATCAGTGGAAGGAAAAAATGCGGGGCTATCGGGGGTTATTGAGTTTTGAGGGAAAGAGTACATGGCAGCAAGGAGAACTGCAGCAAGCCGATATCGATTTTGCTTTGCAGCAAGCCGCAACGGATTTTACGTCATTACAAGTACGCAATGCTGATCTCCAAGGAAATTGGAGCGGAGACGCGAAAAAGGGACAAATTGAGGTTCATGCTTCTTCGGATATTTCTTGGCTTCGTGAAGGGGATCATGCTACAGAGTTAGAAATGGATCCCATTCAACTTACGTTGGATTATGAAGAGGCAGGAAAACGTTTTGCTTTACAGACCAACCGTTTTCAATCCCCCCTGTTTCGTGATCTTCAAATTCAGAGAAATGATGAGGGGCGATGGTCTTTGGATACATCCTTTTCCACCTCGGAAAATATGAATGACCTATGGCATCTTCTTTTTCCTCAAACTCAGCGTGATCTTTTTGGTATCGGGGATATCGAAATTCAGGCTCAATGGCAAGACGATCAGGGCGAATACCGTGCGACCTGCCCCAATCTTACTCTGCATTCCATGATGCAAGAGCCTTCGTTCGGTGTGCAGTTCGAAGATTGGCAATTAGAGGGAATATTCGGTTTTCGTGAGGAGTCATTTTATACCCAAGCAACCATCAATTCAGTCTCACCTTATCTTTCTTATGATAACCAAGATTATCAATGGAAAAACAAACCTTTCCGGGCAGAAGTGAATATTTTCTCTGACAACGACCCGCCCATTACCATCGAGGCGATCCCCCCGGGTGAGGGGCAGCTCTTCATCGACTGGTTTTCTCCTGCCAAGGCGAAGATGGAATTTCGATCCTTGGATTTCGATTCTTTTGCCTTACCCGTGTTTTTGCGGTTTATTCTCAAGCGCGATAAAACCCATGAATTTCTAGGTCTTCGGGGGGATGGCAAGGTAGATGGATGGCTCGATATCGAAGGGAACGATTCTTTTTCCCATCTCAAAGGAGCCTTGACGCATCACCAAGCAAATTATGTCTACAACGGTACCCCTGCCTTGGAAATCGAAAATGCTACGATTTCGATACCCATCAGCTTTCCTTTGCAATTTGAAAGACTTCCCTTTGATTTCATTGATTTTAAGTCAGAAGCAATCCGGTTTGATAAAGAGAAATACGAAGCCGTCGCCTGCACTTTGCCTATGAGTGCCTCGATGATCTCACTTCCAACATCTTTCCAAATTAAAGCCTTTGGTGGTGAAGCGTTTTTTCATCAAATCCATCTTATCGATTGGACCGAAGAGAACCCCGACTTGCAAAGTCAAATTGATCTAAAGAATATCGAATTACCACGGTTAGCCCGGGTAATTTCCTTGTTTCCTGCGCTGGGAGCACTGAATGGAGAGATTCGTGAAATTGCTTTTTCCCGTGATCGTTTTCTCATCAATGGGCGCTTGGATTTGGATGTGTTTGGAGGCAACGTTTTGGTTCACGATATGTTTATTCGCCAACAAGCGTCAGGGGAGCAGATTGTAGGAGCCAGTGTGGAATTGAAAAGTCTGGATCTAGAAAAACTCACCAATTATTACAATCTGGGGCTAATGACAGGAAGTATTTCTGGATTTATGCATAATGTGCAAATTCTTATCCCACCCCCTAACTCGAACAAAATGATGAAGCCCATTGCTTTCGAGGTAGAAATGAAAACCGATAGCCAGAAAGAAAAAGTCATGAGTTATGATGCGCTGATGACTTTTGGTAATTTAGGCAAAAGTGATTTGATGGTGGAAGGGTTTGTTAAGCGAGATAAATATTACTATTCCGGATTGGGACTTAGGGCCGAGTTGGATAATAACCGTATGAACATTAGGGGATTAATGAAAAACGACTATGTCGTTGCCCCTTCGAACGTCCGTCTTAATATCTTTGGTAAAAAATTTTATTTTTCCGATACGGTTGGCATACGCTTTCCTCAGTCGGGAAGACCGGTTGATTTTAACGCCTTCTGGAACAACATCGTCAATATGACATTTGGTGAGGGAAAACCGACAACAAAGATGCAAGGCTTTCCCAACTTCAATCCATTTTAAACCATTGGAGAATAACCCGGGTTGCTTCTTCCGCGTTTTCCACAAACGTAAGCAAACGCAATTGTTTATCGCATATCTCGGTGTATCTCTGTAAGCTAAGGATGGCTTGTTTCATATTCTCTCCCACCACAATCACCGGCCGCCCATAACCCATAGCGGCCAAATTCCAACTTAGGAATAATTCAGCCAAGGTGCCTATATTCCCGGGAAAGATAACATATCCATCAGACATGCGCATTAAGTGGGAAATTCGTTCAGGGAGATCTAAGGATTCATATTCTTCGGTTAAATAGGGATTCGGCATGCGGTCGTCAAATAACTCGCAGGTAACTCCATAGACTTCACTTCCCGCTTCTTGTGTACCACGGCTTACTGCTTCCATCACCCCCATGTATCCCCCATTGCAAATAGTAAATCCCGCTTCGGCCAAGGCATAACCCAGGCGATAGGCTTCTTGGGCTTGCTCTGAGTCTTGTTTTATAGCCGAACTACCGAACACCGCGATGGTGTAAGAGTCCTCTAACATCGATGACTCCTTTCTTGAGTAGATTTGTGAGATTCGTATTATACTCACATCGTATCATTTACTAAAACCAAAGGAAAGTTAAAAAAGCCCTGGATTTTGCTCCAGGGCTTATCTTCGTATTTTACACATAAACGTTTTCGATGGGTTTTAGTTAAAATTACTTGAAACCGTCAAATTCTTGCATTTAGAGTGGGGGTGGGTTACAATAAAGTTCAACTACATAGGTGCAAGCATTACAAGGTAATAATTGCCAAACCACCCAGGAGTGATTCAAAATGGCTAGATTGAAAATTCGCATTTATGGAGACGAGGTATTGAGAAAAAAAAACCGTTATGTGAAGCAATTTGACGAGAAATTGAAAAAACTCGTGGATGAAATGTTTGAATTTATGTATGAATATCAGGGGATTGGTTTGGCTGCTCCCCAAGTGGGTATTTCCAAGCGACTTTTCGTTGTGGATACCCTGGAGGAAGGCGAAAAAATTGCTTTGGCGAATCCAAAAATCGTGTGGAAGAGCAATGAAACGGTTACGATGAAGGAAGGTTGCCTCTCCATTCCTGAGGTTGAGGGGGAGGTGGTGCGTTCGGAACGGATTCGCGTTAAAGCCCAGGATCCCTATACCGGCGACGACCTCGAATTTTACGCGGAGGGACTTTTTGCCCGGGTTATACAACATGAGAATGACCATTTGCATGGTATATTGTTTATCGATCATTTATCGGAAGCCGATCGATCTTCTATCGATCGAAAACTTCAAGAATTAGCAGCTGCATAGAATTCCGAAATTGAATAGGTTTATACGAACCGGGTGAATAGATAAAAAACTTATGAGTCTACGCGCTCTTTTTTTTGGCACACCTCAATTTGCGGTTCCTACGCTCAAGACTTTGATAGAATGTCCCGATATCGAAGTGACCGGAGTGTTAACCCAGCCCGACCGGCCAGCCGGTCGGGGAAAACATTTTCACCCCCCTCCTGTTAAGCAAATCGCATTGGAGTATAAACTGGATATTCTCCAGCCAGAAAAACTCAAAGAACCTCACGTGATGCCCTGGCTGGAATCGCATAATCCCGATGTCATTGTCGTGGTGGCTTATGGCGGTTTTGTTATGAAAAAAGTACGTGAGTTCCCTATGCATGGGTGTATCAATCTTCATCCCTCGCTTTTACCCAAATACCGGGGTGCTGCTCCGATTCATTGGGCTATTCTCAATGGGGATAAGGAAAGCGGGAATACAACCATGTATCTTTCTGCAGGATGGGACAGCGGGGATATGATTTATCAAGAAAAAATGCCTATTCACGATCACGATACGTATGGAACCTTAGCCGAACGTCTCTCTCAGCATGGGGCCGATTTAATGATAAGGACCCTTCTCGACGTGGATCATGGAAGGGCTCCTCGTATTCCTCAAAACCATGAAGAAGCCGTCATGGCTCCCATGATTCAAAAAGAGGAGGCCTATATTCAATGGGATCGCAGCGCACGCGAGATTTTTAATCAAGTGCGTGGAATGAACCCGATACCCGGTGCGTATACGATTTATCAAGGCGAGCGATGGAAGATCTTTTGGGTTGATATCATTGAGCAACCCCCTCAACATCCAGGCACCATTCTTACCACCGCCTTTAATACGATCCGTGTTTCTGCACGAGATGCGGTCGTTGAAATCAAAGAACTACAACCTCCCGGTAAAAAGCCCATGTCGGTTGCCGAGTTCCTTCGCGGGCATGAGGTGAAAACCGGTATTTCCTTCGATTGATTTATGAGTCAATGCTTTCCCATGGTCAAGCAGGATCTTGGTATTCATGCACTAGCGTTCTTGGTGCAGGCGGCAGGATTGGCTTACACCGATTTTTTTTATAAGGGTTCTACACCCCCGTGGGTTTTTCCTTTTTTCTTACTACTCGCGGCTCTCACTCTCTTCCGCCTCAAGGAATATCAATCTCATTTTAAAAGCCGTTCTATTTTTATTCCTGCTTTCATGGCTATTTTTATATACGGCTTTTGTTTGATCAACGAGATGGGGCCTAGTTTTTGGTCTTTAATCATTCCCCGGCAATTTCCAGTAATCATGCGTATTTTGGGATATCATCTTCTGTTATTGTTGCTCCATCCCAGTATTTTTCTTTGGCTGCAAAAAGAGGGAAAGCGCGTTCATGCGTGGTTATCCCATCATGGGTATTATCACGGGAAAGTATGGGTTCTTCTGTTACTATTCGCTTTCTTTCTCTGGATATTGCGCAGTCAGAATATCTCTCCGGATGGATATGATTGGCTGCGGCATAGTGTATGGCCTTTGAATTGGGCGAATTATCTGCGTGAACCTCTGGGAACGCTCCTCTTTCGAATTGCCACCCTGACCGGGATCCAGGTTCTCCACTGGCCTGCTTATATCAGTATTGTGGTCTTTATTATCCTGTGTGCCTGCATCAGCACGTGGATCATGGCTCATGTGTTTCGCATGATATTAGGTACCGAATATCGCATTTGGGCTTTGTTCGTCCTCCTGAGTTGTGCAGGCTATACCCAAGTTTTCGCAGGGAATATCGAAGTCTACGCTTTACTTCACACGGGACTCGCTTTCTTCTTGTTTAGCGCTTTTCGTTATATCCACAACAAGACTTCGGCTTGGGAGCCGGGGATTACCTTTGCATTTCTTTTTTGTATTCATTTATCTGCCGCCTGGTGGTTTCTGGTTTTTGTTGCTTTGCCTTGGTTGAAAAAAGAGTTTGCCCAAAATATCCAAGATTCGAGTCAAAAAGAGTGGATTTATTTATTGAGTGGATTTTTCCTCTTTGCTGGTCTTTTTTTCTTTTATGTGATGCTGGTTCGCTATGAAGGACGTCTAGATTATTTGCTAAACCATTTTTGGAGTGATCAGGTGATGTATTGTGGCAACGATGCAGCGATGTTTCATTCATGGACCACTTTCCTACGCGCCGAACATTATCTCGATATGATGAATGAGTACCTATACCTCATGGCGGCAGTGCTCCCTTTATTGGGCGTTCTTCTTTTTAATCTTCGGCGAATGAAATCTCTCACCTCACTTCATTATTGGGTTTTGGCGTTGGCTGGATTTTATTTTTTGTACAGTGTTCTTTGGCATCCTGATCGCCCTTTTTCGATGGATTGGGATATCTTCAGCGGTCTGACGGTTCCAATGGTATTGCTTGTTATGTATGGGATAATCCATCTCGATCTTCCAGATCAAACGAAGAAATATTGTCTTTATCAAAGCGCGGTTTTCTCGGCGGTACTCCTCTTTTTCCAACTTTTACGCAATCACACCAAAATATCCGACTGGCCTTTATATTAAAACTGTTCATGCTTCTTGATCCAAAACCTCCCCTCTGCTATGTTATTCCGGATTTAGAGCCGATAAAGAAATTGGAAGATAAAGGATAACCATGGAAAGAACGCTTTTACTTGTAAAACCTGACGGTGTAAAACGTAAATTGGTAGGCGAGATCATATCCCGCATGGAACGCCGCGATTGGACGTTGGTTGGAATGAAATTGATGAAAGTTTCACGTGAACTGGCCGAACGGCATTATCAAGAGCATAAGGAAAAACCTTTCTTCGGTGAATTGATAGAATACATTACCAGTGCGCCGATTGTGGCCATGGTGTGGGAGGGGAATCAAATCGTTAGCGCAACTCGGGTGATGATGGGGAAGACGAATCCTATTGAGGCTGACCCAGGTACCATACGCGGAGATTACGGCAATAATTTTACCCAAAATATCGTTCATGGTAGTGATTCTCCCGAAAGTGCTGAACGTGAAATCGAACTATTTTTCAACGAGGAAGAATTCTACAAGTAGTTCAAAGAAAAATTTCAAAAAAATTCTTTGAGGAACTCGGTTTTTTCAAAGCTTGTGCTACAATAATTAACGGAAACGGTATTAAGTTGCTGAGAAATTCTCATCGGCTTTTCGTAAGTTGAAGTGGCGGCGTAGCTCAAGTGGTTAGAGCACACGGCTCATATCCGTGGCGTTCGGGGTTCGAGTCCCTGCGCCGCTACCAAATTATTAGCGAAAACATGGCAGCTTCGTTTAGGAAAGTTGCCATTTTTTATCTCTATACAATTGAAAACTTTTTCGTTACTTTTCTATCTGTTTGTATGTTTAAAGTATAGGAATGTCTGAAAACATTATTATGGAAAAATCCACGAGTCTTTATCAAATCGCCAGAAGTCTAATGCCCGGAGGAGTGAATAGTCCCGTTCGCGCGTGGAACGCTGTGGGAGGCGAACCTTTTTTTGTTAAGCGTGGGAAGGGATGTATGATCTCCGATGAAGACGAGCGATCCTACATCGATTATGTTTGTTCATGGGGACCTCTGATTCTCGGTCATGCTCATAACGAAGTAGTCGAGGCGGTCAAACAAGCCGCGGAAGCAGGTTTATCCTTCGGTTGTCCGACTCACCGAGAAGTAAGTTTAGCGCGCATGTTGGTGGAATCAGTTCCATCGATCGAAATGGTGCGCTTGGTCAATTCTGGCACTGAGGCCACGCTGAGTGCGATCCGTTTAGCTCGTGGATATACCGGCCGCGATAAAATCGTGAAGATGATCGGCGGGTATCATGGCCATCATGATGCACTCCTCGCTCAAGCGGGTTCAGGTGTTGCCACGCTTTCCATCCCTAGCACACCAGGGGTGCCAGAATCCGTGGTGAAAGACACAATTCTTGTGCCCTATAATGATGCGGAAGCAGTAAAACAAGCCTTTGAAGAGCATCCCGATGAAATCGCTTGTGTAATTCTTGAGCCGGTCGCCGGCAATATGGGAGTTGTTGCTCCTGCAGAAGGTTACTTGCAGGCTTTGCGGGATATTACCCAGCAGAACCAGGCGTTATTGGTTTTCGACGAAGTGATGTGCGGCTTTCGGGTCGCTTATGGCGGTGCTCAAGAACGTTACGGCGTTCTTCCCGATATCACCACACTAGGGAAAATCATTGGGGGCGGTATGCCCATAGGCGCTTATGGAGCGCGAGCCGAAATTATGGAACGGATGGCGCCTACGGGCGATGTCTATCAGGCAGGCACTCTTTCTGGCAATCCTGTAGCCACCGCGTGTGGAATGGCCACGTTGCAACTCCTCAAAACCGGCGGTGTGTATGATTCTCTCGAACAAAAAGCCCAAACCCTTATTGATGGTCTTTATAAAGAAGCAGAGAGCGCAGGAATCCCTGTGCAAATCAATCATGTTGGCTCAATGATGACGCTCTTCTTTACCGATTCTTCGGTGACTGATTTTGCGAGCGCAGCGGCCAGCGATACTAAGCGTTATGGGTTATTCTGGCAAAAAATGTTGGAACAGGGAATTTATCTACCGCCTTCGGCATTTGAAGCCTGGTTCCTTTCAACCGCCCATGCCAACCGTGAAATTGAACGGACGGTTCGGGCTGCGGGCAATGCGTTTAAATCTTTGGCATAAAAGAGGGTGGAGATTTCAGGTTTTCTCTCTTCTATAAAAAAAACCTGCTGAAGAATCAGCAGGTTTTTCAATACGGTTTCAGCCACGAAACAAGAATTGAGATTTAGTACAGCTCCCAGGTTTTAACTGGGGTGTCTTCCTTAAGTGGATTTTCCAACACGATAGCGAACGTATGTTCTTCTGGTGTTAATCCTCCTGTATCAGGGTCAAGATTAATGCCATCCGCAGCAATGATGATGCGTTGGTTATCCATGGAAACATTCACTTCTTTGGAGAGAAAGCCTTGCGTATCTCCACCCGCTTTGTCATGGTTTTGAAAAGCGAAAAAGGTGGGGGTTACGGGTTCTAAGTCACTGTCTAAAATACGGGCAACAACTTGGGATTCAACTCCTTCGGTTTCCACTTCATAGCAGAGACAAACATTCCCTTTTTCATCGACCGCTAAATCACCTCGATCAAAATTACCATAATCCCACATCTCAAGTTCGTTAACGACGACTTCATCAACCGGTTCGCCCGTGAGGCCGTTGATCGCTGCCACCACCATATCACCGACTTCTTTATCTTTGCCCAGAATGTACACATTTTCTCCATCGATAGAAGCTGCGATACGAGTGCCATCGCCACGTCCGGTGTCTCCTACCATCGTCCAGTCTTCTTGATTGACCACATGCAGCATGTTCCCATCGTTGTCATAGAGAGTCATGATCCCTTCGGTGCGAACCGCGAATCCCCCATCAAACGCAGCTACATTTGACCAAATACTATGGCTGGAATCATCCCCCGCTGCGTTGAAAGGCTCTTTAACCACTTCACCGGTTTCCCCATCGAAGATCGTTGCGACGGCCGCACGGAAAGAAACTAAAACGTTATTTCGCTCTTCGACCACGACGAGGATATTCCCATTGGATAGAATGCGCATATCGCCTCCGAAACGCATCTGGTCCGATTGGGTTCCGGAGATATCCGTTGCCATATAAACCGGATCAATGACATTGGAGATGGGTTCGGGGCCATCGGAGGTTTTGTTGAAAAACTGCACCGCGGCTAACTGTTGGGAAACATACGTAAAATCACCATCCCACCGTCCATCGGTGTTAAACTCATCATACATATAGGGGGTTGATTCTTGACCCGTAACGTAGAGCGTTCCACCGGGGCGGCGATCGGTAGCGATTCGTGGTGGGTTCCCGGAATCACGGGCTTCGTTGAACGGACCAACATAGGGCTCTCCATCATCCGTATAAAAAGCCCAGTATTCTTCCATGCTTCCATCCGGATTAAAGAAAGCGACTTTCGAGTTAAAACCGCTGGTTAATCCTTCCGGATAAGCGCCGGCAATAACCGCCAAGGTTCCATCTCCGAAAACATCCGTAAAAGGTTCCCAATATTTCCCCATCTCTACACTGGATTTAAACAACACCGTATCGGGGACTAAGACATTGACTCCTGCCTCCTCATGGTTTACCGGAACATCTTCCTGAGAAAGGCTTAGCGGTACGAGAACTACGAGCAATCCTAAGAATACGACTCCTCTGTACATAAAGTTGTACCTCCTTTAAAAAAAGTTGGATCTACTATAAGCCCAATTTAGCAAATGAAAAATAAAAAATCAATAACTTTTTATAGTTTTATATAAAATATTAAAAAATTTTTGGGTGGTAGCTCAAACCACTGATGGCTTGACGTTTGTTTCTTTATGTGCTTCATTCAATTTGCGATCTCGTTTTTTAGTCGATATACTAAAACTCATTTATATTGCTCTCTCTGACTATCTTGGAGAACTGAGGATTGATCACCTCCCCAAAGTCCCTAATGTCTCTTGCAAAGAATTTTTATTCAACTGCGGCTTAATCGGAGGGTTCATTTTTAAAGTCTAATTAAAAGGAAAACCGCAAATGTATAGTTTCATTTCTTTTAAAGAATTTTTTTTTAGGTTCACCTTGGCTAATTTCTTAATAGTATTTGGAATAATTTTTTCCACTAAAGTAGTTTCATCTCAGACTATGCCGTCTCTAGAAGAGGTAGAGGCAAAGGTGTGGAGATGGGATGACAAAAACCGGGAGCTTGTCCAGGATGAGTCTTTTGTGGCCGGCGAGACGGAGATTGACCCTAACTTGGTAGTGTTGGGGTTAATCGGTGAAGGATTCACCGAAGAGACCAAGGATGAGTTTTATTCCGCTTTGCCGCGGCAGTTGGAGTTTTTGGCGCGAAATGTGCCGTACTCCAACCGGCTAGTCTTTGTAGCCATTTGGCCACCCAGCCAAGAGAATGGCGTGGATATTCCCGAAGAGGGGATTGAAGTGGACACGGCCTTGGATGGGTATAGAGATGGAAATAAGCTCAAGATTAAATACAACGATGAGTTTCGGAGCTTCTTTGGCAGGATGCTTGAGTATATTGCCGCTAGAAATGTAAATAATATGCCCTACCTGAATGTATATAATTATTCTAGCGGTGAGGTAAAAGCTGATAGTCGTGATGTGCCCCATTCTTACTTATTAGATGATCGGGTTCCCTTCACATTAGCCCACGAATTTGGGCATAGTCTGGCTTTGTTGGCGGATGAGTATAAGGCCGACGCCAGCTGGGAGGGGGCGATGGAGTACTTGGAGAAAGCCGGCGGAGAGATGAAGGAGATTAATCTCTGGGGGCATATTGATTATGCTTGGGGGAAGCCGGAGATTGAGGTGGACCAAGATAAGCCGGAGAGCGAGTGGGTGAAGGCGGTTTATCCGGGGCCGGAGATTCCTCCGGAGATAGTCCCGTGGGCGTCTCTTTTGACTCCGGACAAGTGTCCGGGGGGATTGCCTTCAACGCAAGATATACATGTATCTTGGTATGGAGCTTTTACTTATGGGGCGGAGGAGGAGTGTTATGAGGATTATGATAATACTATCGGTGCTTTTTCTTCCCAAAATGTGATTTTTGCTCCTACAGCTGCGGCGTGTCTTATGGATAATGGTCTTAGCGAGGATCAGAGATTTTGCATTGTCTGCCAGCATGCTTGGGTG
>CAYQOX010000076.1:0-15356 GCA_964419335.1 uncultured bacterium
TCTCCGCGCGGCCTTAAGGGCTGCTTGCTCCGAAAGCCGCTCCACACAAGCCCCTCCGGCGCTTTGGTTCGATTCATGTAAATTGAAAATAACCATGGTTCTCACTTTGGAATCATATTCTGTTTTCTTTTCAATGTATTAAAAAGTACTCCAATACAGGATGAACCAATTTTTTGATTGATATCAAAGCATGTCTATCCATAGTACAAAAAGCGGCCTACTCTGGCCGGTTAAAAATGCGTTTTTCCCAATGTTAAGGGCCAAAGCGATAAATATCGCCGCGGCTGTTAAGTCCATTGGTGGCATCATAGGGGAGAGCTCCCCATGGGATCGAGCCACCGACATCCCAATCCTGGGTCGTCTGGTCTGGGCCAAAGCTGATTATAATCCAATGAGGGGTTTCGGCTGTAGGTGAGTAATGATGCGCACGCAGACTCTCGAAAACTCCTTTGGGCCATTCGCTGGCGGTATCGTTGTGGTAAATGTATTCTTTGGGAGAAAGGTGACCTTCTACCCCGTATTTGTTGAAGGGATCAATGGGGATGGAAGAGATGCAATTGGTTTCGACCAATTCTTCCATCCGGGTTAAGGATTGTAAATTGCCAGCCGTGCTGGAATTGGGATAATCGTTGTAATCAAGGCGATAGACTTCCATGGCGGTCGAGAGGGCTTTGATATCGCCTTCCACGCGGGCGATTTTAGCGCGTACTTGTGCGTTAAGAAAATTGGGGACGGCGATAGCCGCCAGGATACCAATGATAGCGACCACGATGAGCAGTTCAATTAAGGTAAAAGCCTGTTGTTTTGTCATGGTGGGAATTCTTCTCATTTTAAATTTGTTATGTATGGACATACTAAATATTATAGTCCATTTTGAAGGTTTTGTAAGTTAACTGATTTTCGTTTTAAAATGAATTATTCGCTTTAATTCGATATTTCGAATGTATATTTAATTACTTATTATCTTTTAACGCTTTAAGTAGGAGAAAGAATTAGGTAATCTATGTTGTAGATTAACGTTTATTCCAAGAAAGTAGAGAGGTGTTGATCATGAAAGTACAAAGGATTTTAGTTGGTGTATTTTGTTTTGTGTTTGCTATGGCAAGTGTGGCTGAAGAGATGAAGATCCCACCGGAGAAACATCCTAAGTCCGAAAAATGGGAAGATTTGATTAAGAAAGATTTTTCCAATGCAATCGTGCCGGACGATATCTGGAAATGGGAAGAGGATGTGCTTACAGCAAGTGAGGATCAGAACATTTGGACAAAAGAAGTATACAACAATTTTGTTTTGGATTTGGAATTCAAGAACGCAGAAGGCACCAATAGCGGGGTCATCGTTTATTGCAGTGATGTGGAAAACTGGATTCCAAACTCGATAGAAATTCAGATTGCGGATGACTATTCAGAACAATGGTCGGAACAACCGAAGAGTTGGCAATGTGCGGCTTTTTTTGGGCACAAAGGCGCGAAAGAAAGCCGGGTGAAGAAACCGGGAAAATGGAACCGCATGACGATCACCTGCAAGGATCATATGATCTATGTCATGCTCAATGGGAAGCAGGTGAATAAGATGAATATGAAAAAATATACCAGTGCGGAAGAGAATCCCGACGGGACGGAGATTCCCAGTTGGTTGAGTAAACCCAAGGCTAAATTGGAAACCAAAGGCCATATAGGTTTCCAAGGGAAACATGGTGGGGCGCCGATCTATTTTCGCAATTTGAAGATCAAAGAGATTGAAGAAGAGAAGTAGATAAAATAGAATTACAATTGATGTATTTGATGTGTGCGTCAACTTATTTCAGTACCCTCAACCCTAATAATTGAAATCACTGTTGGCGCACACTGCTTTTTTTTCCATGCATTTCAAATTATTTTGATTATCCTTTGGGCGATTTTCTCCGCCAAATGGGCGAGGGTGTCATCGCGTGCTCCGGCGACGACAATCGCATCTCCGGGATGTACATGCAGGTGTAGTTCTCTCATCAATTCTTCTCGCGAAAGACAATTGTGAACCGTGGCTTGGGAGATACGTTGAGCTAAATCTTCGGAAGCGATGGTGCGGTTGGTGGTTCCTCCGGCGTCATAAATGGGTAACAAATAAAGTACGTCGTGGTTGCGTAAGGTTCGATTCAAAGCTGATGTGAAGCCTTGTAGATGGAAGCGCAAAGGGGAATAACCATGCGGCTGAAAAACGAGATGCACGCGGGGATAGTGTTCTTGGAGAGCGCAAAGGAGGGCCTCGAGTTTTTCAGGATTGTGGGCATAATCGTCAAAGACTGCGACGGGGCCCTCGCTATAACGCTGCATGCGCCGACGGATGCCGGGGAAAGTTTTGGCTGCGTGTTGTAAGGCCTCGGTTGAAGCATTGGGGATCGCGCTGTGGATTAAACTCAAGGCGGCGGTCATATTGGCAGCATGGTAAGCACCTATTTGCCGGCTTTTGTAACAATGATTATTAAAAGAAAAAGCAATTCCTTGCGGGTTGGATTCAATCTCGTTGGGCTTAGGGGGGATAAACCATCTGATTGGGATTGATTCAGGCAGGCGTTTCGCGAGTTCCTTACAGCCTTCATCTGAAGGGTTGAGCCATAATTGGGAGCGTACGTGGGTGGCGAATTGTTCAAAGATTTCCAGATTTTCTTCATAAGTATGATGATCGCGGGTGATGTTGAGAATGACGGCCAGGTTGGGGTGAAAGGACAAGAGGGAGCGGTCGCTTTCGTCCAATTCGACGCAGGCCCATTGTCCCGCGGCAACGTGCACGGCGCTCCATTCTGACTCACCCAGGATTTCCGAGCCTCCAACGAAGCATCCCAGTTCGCCCAGTTCCATGAGGAACCAGGCACATAATGCGGTTGTGGTTGATTTGCCGCTGGTGCCCGCGATGGCCATGAGGTTATATTGGCTGACCTGCCGGTTGAGTTCCTGGGCACGATGGGATAGTTCGATTGCAAGTTCTTGGGCTTTGAGAAAGTCAGGATTGTCTTTCTCGATGGCGGTAGAATGCACCACGCGTTTTGTGGAAGTGTTTATGCCGCTTCCATCTTGAGGGAAGATTTGTGCACCGAGGGAGCGTAGGCGATCGATGCGTTTTCGTATTGGGGGAGAAAGATGATTGAGATTCGTGGGATCGTGAATTAGTCGATCCGAGCCCGTAACTGCATAGCCTTTTTTGAGGAGCAATTCAGCCAGCGGCAGCATTCCGCTGCCGCCAACACCGATAAAATGGACGAACGCCGGTGAGTTCATAAATAATAGATGACCCTTTATGCGCCCCAATCGTGAAGTTGTTGGAGGGATGGTTTGATATTCTCCGCTCCGGCGATTTCTAAGGTCGAGGGATGGTTATAGCCAATTTTCTTTAATTCGTCGAGTACTTCTTGGAGATTAATGACGCCTGTTCCTAGAGGGATTGTGGCCATGCCACAGCCGTAAAGGGTGCCTCGTTTGTCGATCCATTCCTGCCCCATATCTTTCCAGTGCACATGTTTAATGCGGGTGTCAAAACGGTAGACAAACTCTACTGGTTCGGAACCGCCAAGCCAGCTGTTGCCTGTATCAAGGCAAACGCCCACGGTCTTTTCGTGTCCTAACGCTTCAAGCAATTGCTCCATACGATCGACATTGTCGGTGACTGCGCCATGGGTTTCGAGCAGTAATTCAACGCCGAGTTCTTCGGCCCAGAGGATTGGGGTATAGAGTTTTTCGCGAATTGCGAAGATCTGTTCTTCGGGAGAAAGGCTATGGCCGAAGTCAGTTTTGGGATCCCCTTCTGTGGTGATGACGTGTTTGATTTTTAAATCATGCGCCAATCGGATGGCTTTGATAATCTCATTCGTACCATATACATCCGGTGCGGGAGGATCCAGTAAATTCGCGTGAGCACAAAAGCTGGTTAGCTGAATTTCCGCTTCTTTCGCCATCGAGCGAATTGTATTGGGATGGCTGTCGAGGCTCACGGAGGCAGCGAAACCGTATTCGACTCCCAGCATACCGCCATTGTGGTTATCAGTTAAATCAGCGTGTTCGATCCCCATTTCTTTTATGGCATGAAATTGCCGCTGCATATTGCGAAACGGCTCCACTAAGGCAAAGCATCCTATGATCATCTTTTGTACCTCCAGCTAGAGTGATGCAGGCGGATTGCCTGGATTCCCAAGTATGTAAAACAAGTTCATTATACAAAAAACTTCCCCACAAAGGGGGAATAAAGAAGGTATTTGTAAATATTTTGTGAGAAAAATTTTAGGCTGTTTTTAACACGATTTTGCCGAGATTTTTGCGGTCCAGCATGTATTGTTGGGCTGCTTGGGCTTCTTGAAGAGGGAAGACTTTATCGACGACGGGTTTTACTTTCCCCTGCTCTGCTAGTTTGATGACTTTTTTCTGTTCTGTGAGCGAGCCCATATATGAACCATGGATGGTCAATTGTTTTGCGAAGAGGAAGAATAAATTCACATTGGCTTCGACACCGGCAGTAATCCCGCAGTTGCAAATGCGGCCGTTTTTATTTAAGGCATCCAGGCCTTTGCTGAAGGTTTCGCCGCCGATGTGGTCGAAGATTAGATCGACGCCTTTGCCATCTGTAAGGCGTTTGCATTCTTCGACAAAATCTTGTTCACGGTAATTGATGACTTCATCTGCGCCGAGTTCTTTGCCCAATTTCAGTTTATCCTCGGTGCTGGCGGTGGTGATCACATTCGCGCCCGCGAGTTTTGCCAATTGGATGGCTGCGATTCCCACTCCACTGCCGGCGGCTTGAATTAAGACGTTTTCATCGCAACGTAAGTTCCCGCGGGAAAACAGCATGTGCCATGCGGTAACAAAGACGAGAGGAATGGAGGCCCATTGTTCGTAAGAGAGCGTATCGGTAACCGGGATAATGTTTCTAGCGGGGACGACGGTATATTCGGCATAGCCTCCCTGGACTTGGAAACCAAGTAATTTAAATTCATCGCAGGCGCTGTCGTTGTTGGTTAAGCAATGTTCGCATTGACCGCAGGAGAGACCCGGGGCAGCGACCACGCGCTGGCCAACCTCGATTCCCTCGACATCTTCGCCTACCTCGGCAACGGTTCCAGCGACATCGCTGCCGGAAATATGGGGCATGGGCATGGAGACCGGCCGTCCACCAAGGCGAACCCAGATATCCAGGTGGTTCAAGGCACAGGCTTCAACTTTAATTTTGACTTCGCCTTTACCAGGTTTGGGCTCATCAAAATCCGTATAGATTAGGCGATCCACCTCACCATGTTCTTTAAAAATTACCGCTTTCATAATGGTATTCTCCTTTTCCTTTATGATATAAAAGGATAACGTACTTTTTTTACTGCTTTCACCTTCCGAAACGATTGCAAGATCAGCATAATCAGAAGAAGCAATTCTGTGAAGAACAAGGAGAAAAATGGTATGCATTCCAGAACGATGAAAATATTTCCTTTAATCATTCTCCTAACTCTCCAAGGCTGCATGGGGGGCTCGTTGGGTGATTTGTTTAAAGATGATCCGAAGCAATTATATACCAGCCGACTCTCGTCCACGATGTATGAGAGTAAACTACGCGGAGCCTGGGCGGGAAAAATGATTGGGTTAAGTTTTGCGCAACCGTATACCTTTGAATATCAAGGTCAAATTATGGATGGTTCGGTGCGTTCCTGGAGGCCGAATTATGTCAGCAATGCCTTGAGTGAGGATGATATGGGCATTGCTTTGTCGTTCCTGGATGCGTTGGAACAGAGACGGTTTGCGATCGAGGCGGAGGATGCGGGTAGAATTTTTAGTAAAACCACTTTCCCTACTTCAGGCGCAGCCGATGCAGCGCGTATGAATGTGCGTTCGGGGATTATGCCTCCTGAATCTGCCCATCCGCGATATAATCCTTATGCCGAAAATATAGATTTTCAGGCATCTGCAGATCTCTTCGGTTTGATCTGTCCGGGAATGCCGCGTACGGCGATAAAAATGGCTGAACAATTTGCTGATGTTATGAGTTACGGCGATGGAAAGAATGGTGGTTTCTATATTGCAGGGATGTATTCAGCAGCCTTTTTTCAAAATGATCCCATCGATATCGTGCGTACCGGTCTGGAGTGCCTTCCACGAAAAAGCGATTACGCCCGTATGATTCATGACATCCTTGCATGTTATGAGGAAGATCCTGAAGATTGGCGAAAATGTTGGAACATGTTGGAACAGAACTGGAGTCAAAAGGATCTGGATCCCGAGGGATATCAAGAAGCCAAAAATAATAGCGCGCTGTTAAACGGCGGTTATGTAACGATGGGGTTGCTTTATGGAGAAGGTGATTTTTATCGAACCATGCTGTTGACGACGCTCTGTGGCCAAAATTCAGCCAGTAACAGTGGGCAAGCGGCAGGGATCTTGGGCGCCATTTTGGGGTATGACCAGATTCCTAAGCAATATCGTTCGGGAATCCCGATTATTGCGGGCGATCAATTTATTGGCACAAATTACAATTTCAATTCACTTTCCCTGGCCTGTCAGCAGCTAACGACAGAAATGGTACGCCGACGGGGAGGCAAATTGGAGCAGTTAGGAGAACGTCCTTACTATTCGGTACCCACACAAGAAGCCAAACCTTACAAATATTACAAACCCTTTACAGAAAGCATGGCAAATAGTTATCGGGAAGAATGGGAGAATCTGCCTCAACTACGCTTAGAAAGACGGATGGCTATTTTGCAGGAACAGATAAAGGACTTCGTTCCAGGGTGGTCGATTGCCCAATGCGGAGCAGGTGACTATGTCGGTTATTTGGAAGAATACCATGGACGGTATGATGTCTTTGCCACTTATCCCCTCGATCAAGAGAAACCGTGCTTACTACGTTGGTCGGGAACTCTGCCTTCCGAGAATCCCCGGCTCAAACTATCTGTGGCTAGTTCAGAAGCGAATCAAGATGCGGATTGGATTTTTCGAGCTGTGGTAAATGATGAAACATTGGAGCAGCGAACCATCGGTTGGATGGATGGGGAGGTTTATTGGCATTCGATCGATCTGGATTTGTCTTCATTTGCAGGGCAGGAAGTTACGATTCAGTTAGAAAACGGTGCCGACGATGAAATGTATAACACGGCCTATTGGGGACGAATGAAAATTGAAGCCGAGGCACAATCTGATGAATAAAGGTGGGTAGAACACTTGGGTTTACTGGGTGTGGAAATAGGTACGCAGGTGCATAGGTTTATGGATTGAGTATGGAAGGTACGATTTATTCTATTATCCCCCCGTTGGTGGCCATTGTATTGTGTATTCTTTTACGTGAAGCCATCTTCTCGCTTTTTCTTGGCATCCTGGTGGGTGCCATGTTTATTTATGGTTCGTTGGGAGAGGCTTTCTTTCGATCGGTGGACACCATCATTGTTGGGGCGTATAGCGAGACGGATCACGCCATCAATCTTTTTTTTACAGTACTTATGGGCGGTATGGTGGAAATATTGAACCGGAGTCCATCCTCACGTATTTTATTGGGACGAATAGCCCAACATTTGAAAACCCGGGCGAAAGCCATGGTGGTTATTTGGTTTTCCGGGTTAATCTTCTTTATTGATGATTATGCCAATGCTCTGATTGTGGGGAATTCGTATCGAAAATTGTCTGATCGTATTCGAATCTCTCGGGAAAAGTTAGCTTATCTGGTGGATAGCACCTCTGCGCCTATCACTTCATTGGCTTTGGTATCGACGTGGATCGGGTTTGAAATTTCTATTATTAAGGATGCGATCGAAGCCGAGGGAGTTACAGGATATAACGGGTATGGGTTATTTCTATCATCGATTCCTTATCGTTTTTATCCTTTGCTGGCTTTAGGATTTGGATTTTTTGTTGCATGGATGGCTCGTGATTTTGGTCCAATGAAGCGGGCAGAAGAACGTACAATCGCGCGTAAAGAAGTCGAAGAGGAGGCGGAAGAGACGGTAGACCATGATCCTTGGCATATAAGCGTGCTGATTCCCATTGTGGTGCTTTTGTTAGCGGCTTTTTTTACCCTCGGCTGGGATGGATACCATAACGGAGGTGAGATCAACTGGGCGCACCCGTGGGAGAGTATGATTTCTCTGCTTTACAATGCGGATCCGTTTAAGTGTATTCTATGGTCCACCATGATGGCCACGCTTTTTTCCTTTATTATCCATATTGGTATCATGCGCGAAGGGTTTCATGCGGTTTTTGAGCATTGGCTGGAAGGGTGCAAAGGCATGTTTACCATCTGTGTGATATTAATCCTGGCCTGGAGTATTGGTGATGTATGTATGGAGTTAAAAACCGGCCAGTATGTTTCTTCCTTGTTTACGGAGAATTTTGATCCAGGATACTTGCCGCTGCTCACATTTCTTATCGCGGCCGCGATAAGTTTTGCGACCGGGACGAGTTTTGGCACCATGTCGATCCTCATGCCCGTGGCTTTGCCCTTAGCTGTGCAAATCGGAGGAGCGAGTCCTGATATTATGTATGGAACCATCGGCAGCGTTCTTGGTGGGGCTATTTTTGGAGATCATTGTTCACCTTTGTCGGATACAACCATCCTATCTGCGGGGGCGAGCGGATGCTCGGTGATGGATCATGTGAATACCCAATTGCCTTACGCTCTCGTCATTGCGGTGGTATCTACAGTGTGTTTGCTGCTGGTTCCTATTCGGGGTATCTCTCCCTACATACTGCTCGTTGTTGGGATCGTGTTAATTTATGCCATGATTCGCTTGTTGGGAAAAAAGGGTGAGATTAAAGAGAACCTGTAGAACCAGTCAGCGAAGTACGGCCGATCATTTTTCTATTTTTGTAACGGAAAAATGTTTCCTGCGTTTTTTTGGAGGCAATCTTCAAGCCAAGGGATCATGGAATCTGCGACAATTTTATGCCCCTTAGCGGCCATATGCTCATCAAAACAGTGGTGTATAGCCTCTTCGCTCTTTAAACTTTCCCGCAAAATTTCTTCAAATGGATGGAAGAAATCAACATTATTCTTCTTACACCAAGACTCGATAATTAAAGCAAACCTGAAAGAATTCTTTGAGGGGGATGGCGGTGCGCAGTAAATCGCGAAAGGGATCTCATGCTCCTCGCAAAAAGATTTGAAAATATCCAGATACTCTAGGCTTTGTTCTGCTTTCTTTGAAATCGAAATTTGATCGAAATTGTTTTTAGCCTGTTTATATTTGTTTAAAACGTCCTTGGTGATCGAAGGTTGTTTTAACAATTTCCATAATTTATTTTGTCCTTCGCGGGAAAGAGTTTGTTTCGATACCATAGGAAATTCTAGGCGAGTGCTTCCATTATTCGTAGGATGTAATTTCACATTAATTCCAGACTGGTTGTAAATATCAGCAATCGTTTTTGCTGTATCTTCATCGGTTTTCCTCGTATAAGGTTCAAGCGGCTCTCCTCCCATTACATATTTCCCCAAAAACCAAAAAATACGGGTACGGCTTAGAGGATAGGCTAATGAACCAAACCATTGAAATTTAGGACCAACACATTGATGGAAGGGGGCTCGTTCAATTTGATCTTTGTCGGGAGAGATTACTAAATGGAATTGTTCTGTGAAATTATTATCATCGTTGAAATCATTGTTAAACAGTTGTAGAACAAGGTAATCAAAATCCAATCCCTGATGGATGAATTTTTTCAGGCGAAAATAGGCATGAGAGGGGGAATTACCCCGCATGCCCCCGTTAAGGCATTCCCACTGATCTTTGTTGATATTTCCGATTAAAACAGGGTAAGTTTCATCTTGGTCGACTCCAACACCTTCTGTAAAAGAATCTCCCATAAATAAAATGCGAGTTTTATTGTTTTCTCTTTTTAATGAGTGTTCTCGGTCTCTCATACCCAGTTTGTTGATGGAGTAGTAGTTTCCAAATTCACAGGTTAGAGAGACCACAAAACTCTCGGTCCCTGGAATGAAATGATAAAAATCAGGGTATCCAGGTATGACCAATCCGTTGAGGCGCGATGTATCTACACGATCAGGGACATCTATATGGGTTATTCGGAGAAAAAGTTCGAATAGCAATAAAGCCAAGAAACTTGAAAATAGAACAAGCCCAAGGTTGATCCAAAAATTCCGTTTTATTAAGTATTTGAGTATTTCTTTCATTAACGAGTCAACCAAAGATGAAGAGATAAAGTGAAATCTTGTTTAAAAACCTAGATCGCTATATCCAAGAATGTTGCAAAGAAGAGGCCAATGCTGATGATGCCGTTAACGTTGAAGAAAGCCAAATTTACCCGGGAGGTATCTTCGGGAGAAACAAGGCTGTGTTCGTAAATGATGAGTATGGCAAAGGCAATCACGCCAGTGAAGTAAATCCATCCAAGACCCGTAATCCAGCCAAACAAGGCAATCAGGGACACGCTCAGGCAATGCAGAACAAAAGCGATTTTTAAGGCACGGGATTTTCCTAAGTGTACCACCAGCGACTGGAGCCCCATCGCGCGATCGAATTCCTCATCCATTAGTGCGTAGATTATATCAAATCCCGCGACCCATAATAAAACCCCAGCGGCTAGGATGAGAGAGGCCAGACTTATAGATCCTTCGATGCCGATCCATGCGCCGACCGGGGCAACTCCAAGAGACAAGCCTAAGATAAAATGGGAAAAAGAGGTAAAGCGTTTGGTGAACGAGTACCCGCAAACGATCAGCAAAGCGAGCGGCGAGAGGTAAAAAGCCAGGGGATTTAGCAGTCGAGCGCTGATGATAAAAAGCAGCGAGCTGATTCCCCACAAGGCGAGCGCTTCAGTCAACGAGACGGTGCCTGCGGGTAAATGCCGCGTTTGGGTGCGTGGATTACGGCGGTCGAGTTCGCGATCGACAATACGGTTGAAGGTCATCGCGCTGGTGCGGGCGGTAACCATGCAGACAAGAATCCAAGTGAGCTGCCACAGGGTAGGCCATCCCCGGGCGGCCACGAGGGCACTGGTCAACGCGAAAGGGAGCGCAAAGACGGTATGGGCGAAACGTACTAAGCCTAGATATTGCTGAATCCGCTCAAGAATCACGCTCGGACGCAAAGTGAGTTTTGGTTGATTCGGAGCTGATCTCACCCCAACCTCCTTTAACCAAGCATTGCCCATCGAATCCCAGATGTTGGAGTACACGCCCTACCATGAAGTTCACCAGATCGTTCGTATCTTTGGGCTGGTGGTAAAAACCCGGGCTAGCGGGCATGATCGTGGCTCCTGCTTGGGAAAGAGTGAGCATATTTTGCAAATGGATCGTATTATAGGGCGTTTCTCGCGGAACTAAAATAAGCGTGCGCCGTTCTTTGAGGGCCACATCGGCCATGCGATCCACCAGGGAATGAGAGACTCCGGTGGCGATACGTCCCATCGTACCCATGCTGCAGGGAACAACGGCTACCGCATCTAACGGATAGGAGCCTGAAGCTGGGGCTGCGCCGACGTGGGAATGGTGGTGATAAATCACCCATTCATAGAAACTATCGTCCACTCCTTCGATATGGCCGGACTGTAGATTCATGGAGATGCTCATCTCGAGTTTGGCGACATGGCGGGCGCTCTCGCTCAAGGTTAAATGAACCACGACTTGGCGTTGGACAAGTTCTTCAAGCAAACGCAGGCCATAAATCACGCCGCTGGCTCCGGTAATCGCTAAGCCCATTTTTTTTATGCTATTTTTATTCATCGTACACCACCTGCCAATAATTCAGTTTGGCTCCTTGCTAGGGTTACATCTACGATAAGATGATCAAAGCGAAATGTTTGTCATTCGGCAATTTGTTGCTTTAAGGAATTCGCGCTTTTTTTCGACTCATGCTAAATATCTTAATTCAGGTTCCGATAATGAACAGGGAGAAGTTATGGAGGGGTCTGGATTTCAGCGGCTGAAAAAGCGGAAGAACCCGTTATAATGGGAGGAAGAAACCATGCCCTCTCTATGTCTTATGGGAAGAGAATACCCAAAAAAAAAAGTACAGAAAGGGGGGCTAAAAAAGATAGGGGAAATCCATGCAGCAAGACCAGGAACAGGTAGAAACACTTTTTTGGCTACGAGCGACGATCATCTTGTGCCTGTTTATCGCAGCCGTCAGCGTGCTTGATGCGCTCATAGGTCTTTTTTCTTATTTCGCTTTTTTAGCCGGTAAAGTGGATCCGGAAATTTATCCGAATCTGCATGAAGCGTTTGAGAAGATCCAAAAAACCCCATACTCTTTTCTCGCCCTTAATTTGTATAATATTATTCTATGGAATGGGGTCATCATTTGTTCGATATGGCTTTTTCGGTATTACACGTGGTCAAGAGTGATTTTAAAGAATTTGCTTGTAGTGGACATCTTGGTCACGATTATCCATCTTTTATGGAAAACTTTGGCAGGAGAGAAAGTCATCAGCGATCCCTGGTTGTATATATTTCTCAACGCCTTGCAAATTATGGCGATTATTATTTTATCGCATCCAAGAATGGCATTTGCCGTTGAACAATTAGCACAGCAAAAACGTTCCAAGCCAACAATGAGTAAACAAGACAACCATTGAGGGAGAAAGGTTGAAGCAAAGCGCTATGGAAACCTCGGAACTTAGACTCATACTACAAAACTATTACAGTCCGCCCACGTTGGTGGAATACCTGGGGTTGGATTCAGAGCGAGACGATCTCTATGAAATGGCGATTGAATCGATTCTGGGTGAGGAGGAGGCCGGGCTTCGAATCATGGCGGAGTTGGATGAAGCCTCCGCCAAACAGAAGGAAAAAATACGCTCTATGAATCCCCGTGAAATCCGCAACAGCCTATCGGTGGAATTTCTCGAGCCGGGGAAACGGCTTGCTTTAATCATGTGGGCTTTGTTGCGCGATGAGCGTCTGAGCGCCCGTAACCACGCGAGTACGATTGCCGAAGCCTTTGCTCAACAAATGGAACCTTCTTTCCCTGAATCTGGCGATGAAGAACAGCAAGACCTGATTCAGGAGATCGCTGAAGAGATTAACGAGGATATAGATGAGGAAGCCGCGGCACAGGAGGGAATCGATATAGAGAATGCGGATGAAGATGATGTGATGGAGCAGATTCTGGCTGAGTTGAATAGCGGGACGATGGAACAAGAAGCAGAACAAAAAAACGAGCCTGAAACGGAACCGGATACTGATCTCAATTTCCTCGATGAAGACGATATAGAACTCGAGGATGAGGAAGAGCAAGATGAAATCTCTTTTGAGGACGACGATGAAGAAGACGAAGAATACGATTTTGCCTATGAACTCGACCTTGATACAGAGGAAGAAGAGGAATCCGGAGACGAGGAGGAGCCTCTGCATATCCCTGACAAGCAATCGATAGAAGAAGGGATGGAGGAAGTCGATCGTTTGATTGCCAATTTGGAGGAACCGGAAGAAGAGGAGGAGGAAGCGTCCTCCACACCCTGCATCACCATAGGTGGAGTGGAAATCTCGCTTGATTCTTTGAAGCGAGCATGCGAGCGGGTTTTTAACGAAACCGTGGAACTGGTTACAGATGAGAACCTCACCCGGCAAGATAAGATTGTGGTTATTGGGAAACGCTGTGGTTTATATGTACTGCAAGGCCCGCGATATAAGATTGAACCGGTTAAGACTACGCCATTGGATGTAGGGGATTCCATTGAAGTTTCTCCCACCAGCCTACAAGCGGCATTGTCACGTATTTATAGTGAGAATGTGGAGTTGGTGCCGGATCCCGACTTGCTTAAGGAGGGGATTGTTGTATTTACAGGAAAAGAAACCGGGTTATCGGTTATGCAAAATTCAATCGCCAAGGTGTCTCTCCCGAACTGGGTGAATGAAGATCTTAAAGCCGAAATCGAAACACCTTCGGCGCCTGTGAGTAGTGAAATTTCGAACTTAAAGCAAAAGATTGCGGAGTTGGAAGAGCGCATCGAGGCTCTCTCAAAACAAGCGACAGCCCAAGAGTCGCCCCAACCTGAGACGGAAACAAAGGAAGAAGAGCATGAGATTTCGGATGAAGCCCTTTCGTTAGATGATATAGAATCTGAGGAGCTCGAGCCGATTCCAGAAGAAATTCCGGAAGTCGAAGAGCAAAAAGAAGAAAAAGAGGAAGATGAAGACATCCACGAAGAGGGGATTGACGAAAGTGCGATCGACTCGGATTTGGAGGAAATCCTTGGGGCCGTGAGTGAGGGAGAGGAACAATCTTCTGGTGAGGATGAAATTAACTATGAAGAAATGTTAAAGGACTTTCCGGAAGAAGAATCCGAGCCAGTTGCGGATACTGAAACATCCGAAGAAGAATCTCCAGAGGAGGAAGAGGATCTATCCGAGGTAGATTTAGAAGACCTCGACCTTGAGGCTATTACCCAAGAAGAAGAGGAAAAGAAACCTACAGAAGAAGCCACTGAAGAGGAAACTTCCGGTGGTGAGGAAGATGAACTTGATTTAGAAGGATTGATGGAAGATCTTGAATCGGGTGAAGAAGGGGAAGAGGAAGAAAAAGAACAATCGGAAGAGGAATCCAGCGAGGACGAAGATTTCGATCTCGATATTTTAAGTGAACTTGAAGAAACGACTGAAGAAGGAAGCGAAACGAAGCAAGTTTTCAACGGGGAACAGATTCTTCTCCTTGGCGGTGATAAAAAACATGAACAAGACTATAAAAAAGTGGTGGAGGATCTTGGAGGCCACTGCAATTGGCGTGGGGGAATGGAAGACGCCAATGAAGAGGAAATTAATGAGTTGGTCGAAAGTGCGGATGTGATTATGACGCTATCATCAGAAGCGCTCTCTGATCCGGGGATTCTTCAAGCGACCAGTTATGCGCAAGAGAGCAACAAGCGAGTGTTTGAACACCATTCGGCGAATCCTAATAGTGTGCAGAAAAAACTCACCCAACTGGTGGAAGAAGGGAAAGTGTGATAATACCCATTTCTTAGTATGCCTAGTGCAACAAGAAGGTTAGACTCCCTGGTATGCCATATTGGGGAGCTCATCGCGTAGCTTCTGTTTGACCTTCACATCCACCTTTAATATATCGTGGATGCAACGAACCGACACATCGACCCCGGGTTGGACTTCGCTCCAGAGCACTTTGTCGCCAAGAATGGCGACATTGGACCAGGCGGGTTCGTCCAAGCTCAAAGGTTGATACCCCTCGCCTCGGCCGATCCCCAAGATCTGTAGGGTGGGCTCAAAATGCGTTGTGTGCATTTTAGCCCACCACATATTGGATTCTGTAATATCACAAATCGTGACGTTTTTATAAAGTTACATTGGTGGGCTACGTTTTCCTGCTAAAGCAGAAAATCTTTGAGCCCACCCTACGCCTCTTAGAAGATTATATCGAATTTCATGAAGACAGGTTCTAATTCTCATCAAGGTAG
>CAYQOX010000077.1:0-15165 GCA_964419335.1 uncultured bacterium
TTCTGTTTTCTTTTCAATGGATCAAAAAGTACTCAAATCCAGGATGAACCAAAAATAGGGCGATAAAGTGAAGTTTTAATTTCATTATAAAGCACCGGTACATGAAGTAATTACACCGGAAAATGGATTTACCCCTGGACATACCCCCCGGCCATTCGTGATAATAATAACTTGTCAACTTGATTCACATTAGGGACCAACGGTGGGGGAGATCACTTTTTGAGATATTCGTAAAGGAATGATCGATGAATGCAGACAATTTGCAAATTACGGAACAACAACTTGATGATTTCTTAGAGATCCAAGTCGCAGGCGATCTAATCATTACCAATGCAAAAAGTTTACAGCGGCATATCGATAAGGCCATAGAAGAGAATCAATACGATCAGATTTTAAACTTATCGAAGATTGACTACATTGACAGTTTTGGTATTGGTGTTGTTGTCAAAACCAAATCAGAGATCGATAAGAAAAAAGGACGTTTGCGAGTCGTGGTGAATCCTACGCTGATGTCCTTATTTGAGAAATGTCATTTGGATGATTATATTGAGCTTCAATTAGAGGAAAGCCAGGAATAGGAGATGCAATATCCAGGCAGAATTCCAGTTTCTTATTGATCACCATAGTGAAAAAACTACAAAAAAGGGGAAAACAATGACGAGTTGTTTTCCCCTTTTTTTGGTTTTCTTTAAAAGTGTGTGTTGTTATTTTTTCTTCCTTTTCTTTTTGCTATCTTTTTCTTCAACGGCAGAACGGATTAAGCCGTGTTTTTGATTAAGAGCAATCGAAACATCATGCCAATCCGTTTTAAAAGAACTAATCCGGATGGGGACTTCGCGTTTTAAAATGTATAACGTAGGCGTTTCCAATAAAATTTTCTTAGCATCTTTCCAGCAATCGAAGATTCCATCGGGAACAGCCAAGGTAAGGAATTGGGCCTTTTTGGTAATTTCGATCAAAATTTTACGAAATTCAACCTCATCCTCAGCTGTAATCTCTTCGGTTTCTAAACCGTATTCGAAATATTCCATATATTTCTGCCACAGTTTAACGAATTCCTGTAAGCGTTGGATAAGAACTTCTACGGGAACATCCTTTACCATTAGTTACTCTGCCTTTGAAAGGATTAATCCTTCAAAAAAGGAGATGAAGGATCTAGCAATATAGTTCGCGAATAAACTTACCTTATTACTCTTTGTCAAACCACCCCATACTAAGAACAAAATAAGCAACAAAAGCAAGAATCGCGATGCAACAACCAATCTCGATGTAGTCAATAAACGTCATGAGTTATCACCCGTTTGATCACCGCAAATATGAGATTTTTCAATCGGTGGAGCATGTGCCTCAGAGAAAAAGAACGAAGAATTAAGGTCCTTCATAATTGAAGTAGAAATCGCCAATTTCGCTTTCCCATTGTTTAAGTTTCCAATCCACAATTTCTTTGGGAGACATTTTACGGTGCGATTCGATTTTAAACATTAGATCATCGTTGATATTAACAACTTTGTAAAGGTGATCAAACGCATTATTTAAGCGTCGTTCACGATATTTGATATCATGGACATCGCTTTGTCCATAGAAATGAAAACCTTCAGCGGCTTTACGAAAATGTTCGAAAGACTTAATGACTTTATTATGGTACGAAGTCATGGTTTCTGGAGGATTCATATCTTTGACATTTTCCTCCAAGTTTTGAGAAATGATAAGCAGATTTTTGGTGGTGATTTCTCCCTGGAGAGAACGGTACATGGATTTCATTGTTTGATCCAGTTTGTGTTCCGTGGAGCGAGCCGCAACAATGATATCTCGGGGCATACTACCAATATAGCCGAAATCTTGGATGGCTTTATTCATATCATTTAAAGCCGATTCGACGGAAGCCAAATAATTATCTTCTTCATCGGCTTGTTGGGTGGCGAGTAGCAATTCGGGGGCTTCTTTTTCTAATTTTTGCAGACGTTCAGCAATGCCTTCATAATCATCCCCCCGAATAGAGTTTCGGAGCCATTGCAATTCTTTAGTCAGTTCTCGCAGCCAATCACCGTAATATTTATTGGCTCCAGCGTCCTGAGCATCTTCCAGCACATCGGCCACTTCTTCCGTTCGTTGCAGAGCCACAGTGTTGATTGTTTCAGGAAGAGTATCTTTGTTTTCCAGCGCTTGGAGATATTGCTGATAGGCCTCCGCATAGGTCTGTCCTTCTTCGGGTGACATAAGCATATCTAAAGTATCCTGGAAGAGTTGAGAATCTTCAGGAACGATCGAGAGGGCATTTTTCTGTTCAAATTCATTTAAGTCTTCGCGAAGTTGTTGGGCTAAAATCTTACGATTTTCTTTTTTCACTTTGGCCATGGCTTTTTCGGCGACTTTTTCTGTCTTTTCGGCTTGCTCATAGGCCTTAGCCCATTCTTCCAAATCAATCAAACGATTGAGTTCGGAAACGTGGGACAAGAGTTCCATTTTGGTTTCCCGTCCCGAACGATTGAGAGCATTCTCGCCGATCCAAGAAGCATCATCGCCAAATTCGGTGGCTTTTTGTGTCAAGGTATCCCGCATATTATTCCAAATGGTATCACGGGCATTACGGGCGGCATCGGCTTCTTGGTAGGACAAGGCATAGTCTTGATCAACTTGAGCCACCTTGGCTTCCGTCAGATGATTCAAGGCTTGGCGATAAAGAGAGGGAGTTTTAATGGGAGCCAAATTTTCTTGTAACTCTTCTTTCATGCCTTCCAATTTTTTAAGAAGGGCGAAGCTGCGTTGTTGCCAAGTGAAATGTTCGGCTTCTTCGGATAATTCCGCCGATTCTTGGGCTAAGCGATTCGCCTCATCGAAGTTTTGTTCATTTTGGGCTTTTACGGCTTGATTAAGCAAGGAAAGAGCCTCGGTCATTTCAGGTTCCGAATACTCTTTTGCTTGGGCTTGGAGAGCAGAATCGGCCTTTTCGCGAGCCGTAATGATCAAGTTATTCAATGCATCTTCCGACAGTTGGACGGCTTTTTCGGATTCATGAAAAGCGTCTTTATATTCTTCAGTTTCGAGGAGTTCGAGAGTTTTCTCGCGGGTATCGACAGCCTTGCGGAAAGCGAGCGGGCTGAGGGTATCCTGATCGGCCTCACGCGCTAATTCCAAGAATTCTTTGGATTTATTTAAGTTTTGTTCTGTTTGCAGTTGGTAAGCCCGAGCTTCTGCTTCATTCGCCGTTTTGTTGGAGGATTCGGCTTTGCGGATACTAGAGAGATAGTTATCTTGTTCCAGTTCTTGTTTGGCATCTTCAAGGAAATCCTGAGATTGGCTATAAAGACCGGAGACCCATTCAGGAGATTGAGCAACTTCAGCCGCTGCAATCGCTTGTTGGGCTTGTTCAATAATCTCTTCGGTCGATTCTTCGAGGGCCATAAGGCCTTGTTCAACCACTTCAACAGCAGCGGGGACTTCTTCTTCGACTTCTTCAAACTGCCCATCGTCCATCATTTCATGGAGCGTATCGACCGTATCTTTAACTTGGGCAAAGGCTTCAGGAGCATATTGCTCTCCTCCCTGGGAGCGCAAGGTTTCATAGGGTTGGAGAACTTTATCTAAAGCCTGTTGGGCTTTACCTCGTCTGGCGGCCACAATCGCCTCTTGGCTAGATTGCACCACATTTTGGGAGGTGCGAAAAGCCTCAGCAAACTCTTCCTTTTCTAATAGATCTTCTATAGCAGCGATCGATTCTTGGACTTGTTGGAGTGCGGAAGGAGCGTAGGTCTGTGCTTCTCTTTCAATGGCTTCCTCTACGTTTGCTTCTGCCGTATCTATATTTTCTCTCGCTTGTTCTGCTAAGATCTGAAACCCTTCATCCAAAAGCCGTTGTGATTCGTTGGCGGCGGCGATGGCGGCGGCATACTCTTCATTTTCCAGTTCTGTAGACCCCGTTTCCAGGGTTTCTTCTGCTTGTTCGATGGAGGCATTGAACGCATCGACAGAAATATTTAATTGCTTCGCTTGAGTAATAAGATCCGCGGTTTCTTGTAAAATTTCCCCTGCGGCTTTTTCTTGGGCGATGGTGATGATTTCATCCAATTGGGGGCGAATTTGATCTGCTAAGTCAATCATGACTTGCCAATCCCCATCCCGTTCAGCCGAATCCATCTGTGAAAAGAGATCTTGGATTTCAGAATATTCATCAGGGACATGGGTGGCGGCATTTAATTGTTCAGCCTGATCCAACATTTGTTGAATTTCGTCTTTTGCCTCGCTGGCCTCAGGTTCTAAGTGAGCCACGGCCATTTGTTCCGTGCGCTGAACAACAGTTTGAATTTCTTCGAGAAAATCATTTAGTTCTTGTTCAGAAATGACATTACGGTATTCATCTTCTAAGCGAGTGGTAAAATCATCCAGCTGCTGAGCGACCGGGTTCATTTCGCTAGGATCAAGAAACCCTTCATCACGCGCTTTTTGGATATTGTCTTCTCCGGCAGCGATCGCATCCCGAATATCGGCAATCTGTTGGTCCACACGACTTTTAACATCAGCCACTTGAACCCGTGCGGCTTCAAAGCGGGCTGCCGCTTGTTCTGCGGTGGTGATCGCATCCTCATATTCACCCGCATCAAATTGGGACTGGGCTTGATTCAATAAATTATTAGCATCGCCAAAGGTATCTGGGGAATAGCGGGGCGCTTGGGCTGCTTGAGCTTCTTCTTTCGCCTCTTCTGCTTGGGTCAAGGTTTTTTGTGCTTCCCGTTTGGCACATCCAACCACAAGCAACAATGAAAGCATAGAAATGCAGAACAATCCGTACCATTTTTTCGACACTCGCAGGTTCATGAAAAATCTCCTTGTATGAAATTGCGCTTCACACAGATGGTGTTTTATCAGCCACCTCAAACTTAATGTCCTCATTAGTCTTTTAGAGGAATTTCCAGTTCAAGATGGGTCATTAAATATCCTAAAGCTTCATTCAATCGTATCATGGTCAAATGCCATTGCATACTTAATTTCTTGAAAAAGTCAAAATGAATACCAATCAAATTTCTTAACGTCACTGTATCTGATAGATAATTCGTGATGGGTTCGGCTTTATAATATTCCTCGCCCAAATATTCTAAAAGATACTGATGGCGTCGTGCCAATTGGCTTTTGAGTTTGAGAAATTCTTCCTCTTTTTCCTGATCCGCTTCTTCGTCAAAATAAGCCTTTCGGAAAAGTTCGTCATATCGAAACCACAATTCTAAAAATTTCTGAATATATTGGATTCTGTATTCGACTTCTTCTTTTTCTTTTTGATTCCAGGCTGTCATAAGAACTCCGCTGTCCTAAACAAGAATTAAAACGTATATTTGCATAATGTTAAATATGTCAAAAGTATCTCACAAGAAAAAAGTCCATTGCACGAGAACCTCGGATGATGTTGTAAAATGTTAAGGATAAAGGGCGGTTACCTTGATACGTACCGCCCTGGGAGTGCGGATCCCACTTTTTACTAGTTAATATAGACCATTCCAATAATAATACACTCCAACAACCAATAACAAATCCAAAAAATTATCATGGCATTCCCGACATGGTGTTTACATTATCAACCGCCTGATTGGCTTGATCAATAGGCCGATTGATACCACCGCCAGGTTGTTGTTGTTGCATCCCGGGTTCACCGGGTTCAAATTCCATTCCTTCTTCCATTTGTTCTTCCATATCCTCTTGGGTAGGTAAACCAGGAGGAGGTGGAAGATCGGGAATATAGCCACCCGGTCCAAGGCCATCACCGAAACCAGCGCCAGCACCTTCCATGGATTCAAAGAGGGTGGGGTCGACAGATTTCACGTATTTTTTCTCGTCGTATCCTTCAAATTGAGCCAGTTGGTTTTGCAGAAAATCCATGACTTCGCTTTCCATTTGATTTTTCCACGCCACCAAACTTCTCACGTTGGAATCTTCATTTTTGGTAACTACATTGAGACGATAAAATTCAAGCGGCCCCATTTCCTCGGCTTTTTCAATCATTTTTTCTAATTGTTTTTTGTAGCGAATAGAAAAAGGTCCAAGGTAGGTATCTCGATTTTGGTGGATTAGACTGGGGACACCGTCATAAGCCACTTCATCGCCATTGGTGCCATCATCATAGTAATGATCAGCCGCATTTTGAACAGGAATGGGAACATACCAAACCCGACAATCGATCAAGTCGCCGAAGACAGCATCATATACTTTTTCGCCATATTTACAGGTAATGGTATTTTGGTCGCCCATACCATCGGCGCCAGGGTAACCCATTCCCATGCCGCCACCGCCCATACCATACATACCACCCATTCCCATACCGCCCATTCCCATACCGCCGCCCATGCCATATTGTTGAGCATGGAGTTGGAGTGGGGAAATGAGGTTGGAAGCGCACAGAAGACAAGCCCCAATGAGTAAGGTTGTCATAAATTTCGTTACGCGCATTTTATATCCTCGTTATTATTTGTATAAATTTATTTGTTTGTATTTAGCCATTGCGGGAAGGTATCATGAGCCCTCCCAAGTGTCAACTCGAATCATGGTGTATTCAGCTATAAACTATAATACGAAAAAGGAAATTATGGGAGAGGTATTCCCCACTTACTTCTTATTAAGTTCTTGAGCCCGGTTCACCGCCCGGCGAACCGTCTCTTCTATCATTCCAGGTAAATTCAATTCTTTCAAGGCGGACAGACCCGCTTCGGTGGTTCCACCCGGGGTTGCTACTTTTTGCACTAATTCCGCGGGGGATTCCTCCCGTTGGCGCAGGAGTTCAGCGGTTCCTGCGAAGGTTTCGGTGACTAATTTCTGCGCGACGGTTTCATCCAAACCCTGGGCGACGGCAGCGGCAATAAAATGTTGGGCGAAATAAAACATATACCCGGGCCCGCTGCCAGAGACGGCAGTGACAACATCTTGCTGTGTTTCTTCGACTTCGACAATATCCCCCACGGAACGTAAGATGGATCGCACCCAATCGCGCTCATTCTCCGAAAGATTGTCTGGAAAGGTAATAGCGCTAATCCCGCATCCCAAAAGAGCCGGCAAATTGGGCATCACGCGAACCACACGTTCAGGAAATCCAAAGGCTTGGCTCAAGCGCTGGCGGCTAATACCAGCGAGGATCGAGATAAGCAAATGTTCAGAGGTGAAGCTCGTTTTGATCTCTTCTTGGACTTCGGGCAAAACTTGTGGTTTAACCGCCAGTAGAATGGTAGAGGCTTTAGTGGGAGCGAGAGAATTATCTTCGGCGGTTTCAATACCGTATGTTTGTTCGAGCTGATTGCGGCGATCAAGGCGTTTTTCAGTGACAAAAATATCCTCGGCGGTAACCGTGCCTTTTTTTAGTAAGCCAGAAAAAATCGCTTCGGCCATGTTGCCTCCACCCACAAAAGCGATTTTCTTTGTTCCCTTCCCCATGAGATACTCCTCAAAAATCAGCAAGTTTGATGATAATCCTGCAGAGCTTTTACTTGTAAGTTCCGGGTAAAATCAGATTCGATCCCGTATAGTGCGGCTCGGGCAGCAGCCACGGTGGTGACGTATGGGATATTTTGTTCTAAAGCGCAGCGGCGCAGAGCCATTTCATCGAACGCAGATTCTTTATCCATCGGCGTATTAATCACTAAGGCCACCTCACCGTTTTTCATGATATCGACAATATTTGGCCGGCTTTCATGGACTTTGAAGACTCTCGAACAGGATACATTTTTTTTATTCAAATAGGAACAGGTCCCCGAGGTGGCAAGCAGTTCAAACTTCATGGTTTCGAGTTTCTGGGCTAATTCCACCATATGGGGTTTATCGGCATCATTGACGCTAAGAATAACTTTTCGTTTATTGTCTGGTGGATTAGGGCGGGGTAAAAGCATCCCAGCCCCGGCTTGGGCTTTAGCGTACGCCCGGCCAAAATCAGTATCGATGCCCATCACCTCGCCCGTGGAGCGCATTTCCGGTCCTAAGAGGGTATCGACCCCGGGGAATTTCACGAATGGAAGAACCGCTTCTTTGACCGAAATATGTTGAGGGTCAGAACGTTGTGGGAGGTTAAATTCAGCGAGGGGTACATCCACCATCACTTGGGCCGCAATTTTGGCCATAGGCACCCCGGTGGCCTTGCTAACATAGGGAACTGTCCGTGAGGCTCGGGGGTTGACTTCTAAAACATAGATCTCTTCTCGGCCGTTACGGCGGGCCACTGCATATTGGATGTTCATGAGGCCTTTTACACTCAAGGCGCGGGCCAGGTCAATGGTTTGGCGGCACAAGCGTTCTATAGTATCAGGAAGCAGGGTACGCGGGGGAATCACACAAGCGCTATCGCCAGAGTGGATACCGGCAAACTCAATATGCTCCATAATCCCGCCAATAAAGACATCTTCAGAATCGGAAATCGCATCCACATCGACTTCAATCGCATCTTCCAGATATTTATCGACCAACACGGGATGTTCAGGTGAGGCTTCAACCGCACGTTCCATGTATTTTATTAAGCTAATTTCATCGTAGACGATTTCCATAGCCCGGCCGCCGAGTACATAAGAAGGCCGAACCAAGACTGGATAGGTGAGATCACGTGCGATGGCCACGGCTTCATCCACAGCGGTAGCGGTTCCGTTGGGGGGTTGTTGGACCCGCATGTCTTCAATCAATTTCCCAAAGCGCTTGCGGTCTTCAGCTAAATCGATGCAATCAGGTGAAGTCCCAAGAATATTGACGCCGGCGCGTTCTAAAGGAACCGCCAGTTTCAAAGGAGTTTGACCGCCAAATTGGACAATGACGCCTTTGGGATTTTCCGCCTCAATAATGCTCATAACATCTTCAAAAGTAAGCGGTTCGAAATAAAGGCGGTCTGCCGTGTCGTAATCGGTGGATACGGTTTCAGGGTTCGAATTGACCATGATGGTCTCATAGCCGATATTGGATAATGCATAAACCGCATGGACGCAGCAATAATCAAATTCGATTCCCTGCCCGATTCGGTTGGGGCCGCCTCCTAGGATGACAATTTTTTCTTTGTCGCAAGGGCGAACTTCGCTCTCACTTTCATAAGTTGAGTAATGATAAGGGGTATGAGCTTCGAATTCCGCTGCGCAGGTATCCACGGTTTTAAAGACGGGTTGTATGCCCCAGCGTTGGCGTAATTTTCTAACTTCTATTTCAGAAGTGTTCCACAAATGCGCCAGTTGGCGGTCGGAAAATCCAAACTGCTTAGCTTGCAGGAGTATTGATTTTAGTTCATTCTCTTTCATGACTACTCACGCTTCCTTTTCAGATAGGTATATTTGGATATCATTTTTCAATTGAAGAAGCGTGTTCTCCATACTTAATATTTCGGCTAAATTGGTCAAAAACCAGGGATCGATAAACGAATAATGGTAAATTTCGTCGATCGTCATTCCAATTTCCAGGGCATAACGTATATAGAAGATGCGTTCTGGAGTGGGATGTCGTAATTTATCAATAATTTCCGAGCGTAATTCGGGATCCTTGGGATTGCAATAACGAGGGAGATGGGGATCACGGAATTGGTATATATCTTTCCCATCGGCACCCAAGCCATAACGGTCGGTTTCCAAGGAACGTAAACCTTTTTGTAAAGATTCTTTAAAAGTACGTCCTATCGACATGGCTTCGCCCACGGATTTCATCTGAGTGCCTAAAATAGGATTGGAACCGGAGAATTTTTCGAAGGCCCAGCGCGGGATTTTGGTGACCACGTAATCAATCGTGGGTTCAAAGGAAGCAGGAGTTTCCTTCGTGATATCGTTGGGGATTTCATCCAAGGTATAGCCCACAG
The DNA here is from genome assembly GCA_964419335.1 of uncultured bacterium. GTDB lineage: Bacteria > Hinthialibacterota > Hinthialibacteria > Hinthialibacterales > Hinthialibacteraceae > CAYQOX01. The sequence continues at coordinate 9,788 of CAYQOX010000077.1, forward strand.
CCAATTTTGCCGCGATTTTAGCGATGGGGAAGCCGGTGGCTTTGGAGGCTAAGGCGGAGCTGCGGGAGACACGGGGGTTCATCTCAATTACAACCATACGGCCATCCTCGGGATTGATTGCGAACTGAATATTGGAGCCCCCAGTTTCAACGCCGATTTCTCGGATAATATCAATGGAGGCATCGCGCATCGCCTGATATTCCTTATCGGTCAGGGTTTGCGCGGGGGCAACGGTAATGCTGTCGCCGGTGTGAACGCCCATGGGATCGAAATTTTCGATCGAGCAAATAATGACCACATTATCCATTAAATCGCGCATGACTTCGAGTTCGAATTCTTTCCAGCCCAGGACCGATTCTTCAACCAAGATGGTATGGTAAGGGCTGCTATCCAATCCCCAGCGCACCACATCCCGATATTCTTCCATGTTATAAGCAGTACCGGCTCCAGTGCCCCCGAGGGTGAAGGAGGGGCGGATGATGGCGGGGAATTTGACTTCCTCGATGATCTGCATGGCTTCATCCATGGAGGTGACATACCCGCTGGTGGGAACATCAAGGCCGATTTTGCGCATGGCTTCTTTGAACTCATCGCGGTCTTCCGCCTTTTTAATGGCAGGGAGTTTGGCACCGATTAACTCAACATTGTATTTGTCCAAAACACCGGATTCGGCTAGAAGAACAGCGTTGTTCAGTGCGGTTTGCCCCCCTAAGGTTGGCAGCAAGCAGTCGGGTCTTTCAACTTCAATAATCTTTTCGATGGCTTCCGGGATAATGGGTTCGATGTAAGTACGATCCCCCATTTCGGGATCGGTCATAATGGTGGCGGGGTTGCTATTCACCAAAACCACTTCATAACCTTCTTCGCGCAAGGCTTTACAGCCCTGGGTTCCGGAATAATCAAACTCGCAGGCTTGGCCGATGATAATCGGCCCAGAGCCAATGATCAGTATTTTGTGGATATCGTCTCGACGCGGCATAATTTCCTATTAAAAAAAGAATGATATACAAGCCGTGATTATTTATTATCATTCATCATTTCAATAAAACGGTCGAAATGATGAGAGGCATCGTGTGGACCGGGAGAGGCTTCTGGATGGTACTGAACAGAAAAACAGCCTTGATCCTCGCATTCCAGACCTTCCACCGTATTATCGTTTAAATTGATGTGGGTTACACAAACTTTGCTTTGATCCAAAGTGTCAGAATCCACGCAAAAGCCATGATTTTGGGAAGTGATATCAATTTTTCCGGTAGGAAGATGTTTCACAGGTTGATTTGCACCCCGATGTCCAAATTTTAATTTGTAAGTTTTCCCACCGAAAGCCAAGCCCATAATTTGGTGTCCAAGACAAATTCCAAAAATCGGGACATGACCCATTAAATCACGAATAGTTTCCACTGCATAATGAAGAGGTTCGGGATCACCCGGGCCATTAGATAGAAAGATCCCGTCCGGCTTCATGGCTTTGACTTCTTCTGGGGAAGCAAATGCGGGAACCACGTGGACATGGCATCCCCGCTCGGTTAGGTGGCGTAAGATGTTATGTTTGATTCCATAATCAAACGCAACAACTTTATGTTTCTTTTCTTCAGGATGGGGATGTTTACGATCTTTATGGTAAGGATGTAACTCTTGATCCCAATGATAACTTTCGGGGGTGGTCACTGATTTCACCAAATCAGAGCCAGCCATCGAAGGCACCGCATTCACCCGCTCGAGGTAATCCGATTCCATCCCTTCGGCGGGACAAATCACACCACGCATCACCCCGTAATTTCTGAGTTTACGAACAAGCGCACGGGTATCGATACCACAAAGCCCGACAATGTTTTGGGAACGCATCCAGTCTTCAAGGGTGTATTGATGGCGCCAATTGCTGGGGATAAACGAGGGTTCTTTGACAATAAAACCGGCGACTTGGATTTTGCTCGACTCAAGGTCTTCGTCATTAACCCCATAATTCCCGATTAAAGGGTAGGTCATGGTAACAATCTGGCCATAGTAGGAAGGGTCGGTCAAGACTTCTTGATAACCGGTCATGGAGGTGTTGAAAACAACTTCACCCCCGGTATCGCTTTCTGTTCCGAATGCCTTACCGTGATAAATAGTACCGTCTTCTAAAGCGAGAACTGCGGGTTTTCGAATTGTAGGCGTAAGTAAGTGCTGCGTCATTTTTTTTGTATTGTAACGTCATTTCAGTTTAGAGGCTATGTCAGCATCTCATTCATCCTGTTTTTTCTTTGGTAGACATAGCCAAATTGATAGGGAGTATGCTCACTTCCTAGACTTTTGTCAATCCAAAGCGAATGACGAAGATGAAACTATAGAAAAACCATACAGTTATGAAGACATGAAAGATGACTGCTTTTAACGTAAATTGCAGGTAACGCGCAAAAAATGATAGTAATGGGAACTAGGTATCCGTTTATGGGATGGAAGAGGTTCTCTGTTCATAGGCGCCAAGATCGGGGGAGTCATCACGGGGATGCTCCTCGATATCGATTTTCACCTTATCAAGCGAGGTTCCCACGTTTATAACAGGTTTTGCATCGGCGCTCAGCCGAAAATTGCCTGCTTCCGGGTTAACGAACCAATCCAGCTGCGCTTCAGTCTCATTTGTCTTCGATTGTATTTGTGCCCCATCGCGGGCGTAAATGCGTCCATCAGTCAGATTGTTGATCACGTGGCCTTTGCTGGTGTCGAACCGGGCTTCAATAGTCCAATCGAAGCTATCTCGTAGGATGACGGTGTTATTGTATATATGGAAATCCGGGCATTTGTTGACTGAAATACCTACATCGCCAGTGATGCCTTCATCACGGTAGATGAGATTGTTGCGGATGATTCCGCCTTGGTGGTCGAAGCGTTTTTCTCCATGGCGCGCAAACGGCCCTGGGCCGGCAGAATTACCTAGCATAATGCCGAAATCGCAGTTAATGATGATGTTCCCTTCCACGAGCGTATCGATGCAGTTTTGCCAACATAAAATCGCAGGTCCCGCTTGGCGTGTATTTTGAGTGCGAATATTACGAAACGTATTGTGGCGAATGACCCAATTCGCACCGCCAAGTACATCCACGCCGTTGGTGTACCAACTGCGTGGAGATTCTTCATAAGCAAAGAGACAGTCTTCCACCAAGCCGTCATCGCAATACATGCGTTTGGGACTGACGGTGACTTTTAGATGCTGCTCCCCGGCTTCGAAAGAGTGAAGATTACGTAGGATAACTTTGCTTGCCCCCTGTTCTCCTTGAGCGATCACATTGTGATAATAAAAGTCGCGTATCGTGAGATTTTCGAGGGTAACATTGGTGGCGTTTTGAATCATGAACCCGTGGGGAACCGCCCCGTAATCTTCGTTGGCCATTCCTTTGCCGCAAATCACGACATCATCGGGGGAGCCTGTACCGCGAATGGTAATATTCTCTACCCCGCCACCAATGATCAACGTGGTATTTAACGGATAGTCTCCCGGGTGAATCACAATTTCCGTGTTGGAGTGTAGAGTCTCAATACTCTCGTTAAGTTCTTCGACGGATGAAACATTAACAACCCGAGGCTCAGCCGCGTTTATGCAATTTACTAGTAGTGAAAAGCCTACGATCAACCCAATACGATTCATCATTACCTTTGTTCCCCTCGATTTCTGATTCCTATTCATACTGTAGTAAAAAGAAGTGCCAACAAGAGTTTACCGAAATCCATGGATACCATCTCAATAACTATTCGAATTGTGGACCTTCGTATCTTCACGACTCAGTCTCTTTTCTCTTTGGGCTTCATGGATATTTTGGGGAACGATTTCCTCCGGATCGATAGTTTCGAACCAGATTCCTTCTGGGTCAATCCGGGGACTGCGTTTATGTTCCACTGCGACTAAATTCATGGAGAAGGGCCCAAAGTTTCCGGGAGGATAAGAGATGGTGCGTTCAGAGCGTATATTCCAAAAGGTGCCATATCCCGCGCAATGTTTTCCCAAGGCCGCTCCTCCACCGCATCGCCAAACATGGGTACCTTCGCCGACATCGATATTACAATAAAGATTCGCGTAGGGGGCTCGTTTGTGATGATCGAAGCAGAGATCTTTGCCTCGTCCGTTGGAGATGACATTCCCCGCGCAGTGACTCACGGTTAAATCATGTATAAAAGTGGTTTTGAAATTGAAATGGGTAAACAGGTTATCATCGTCGGAAATATACATTCCATGATGACCCGTATCTCCCCGTGAATCCTCAGGACGTTCTGATTCATACTCAATGTTCTCGATCGTGCAGAATTTACCGCTGATAAAAACCCCGCTATCCGCATTCTTAATTTTGATGTTTCGAACCCAACTATGGGCGATGTTACTCAAGGCAATGGGATTAAAGCCCAGTTCGGTAAAATGCCCTTTGTAGGGGGTCACGGGGTATTCAAAGGTTAAATTTTCGATGCCGACCCGGGTGACATTCGGTTGAAAACGCAGGATTCGAGGATTCCATTCCATTTCAAGGTCAAACCGCAGCGGTCTCTCAATCCGGATCTTCTCCTCTTCGATCGCTGTGATCTGTGTAACCAGGGAAGCATGGGTACGTCCATTCAATTTACTTGTATCCCCCGGATCGTCGGTATAAAGATGGTGGGCGAGGGTGTCTTCTTCTGTATCATCCACGCGAACTTCAACCCATTGGCCTTCTTTCATTCTCGAGGTTGCATTTACATGAATCCACTGATCCGCACGTTTCGCCGGCTGAGTGATTTTCGCTAGCTGGGTAGAACCGTAATTTCCTTTCACCCAAAGAAACCCCCCCGACCAGGAATAATTCGAGGTTCTCCGTCCGCCTGTGGTCGCTCCCCAATTGGGACGAATTTCATTTAAGGGTTTTGGGAAGTACAAGATGACTCCATCCCGTGACTCTCCTTTGAGGACAAGGTTGGGTTTGCGAATTTCAATGATTTCAGTGATTATGTATTTCCCATCAGGAATCAATATGGTTCCGGAGTCGACGTTCTTGACCGCATCGAGAAAGGCTTGAGAATCATCATGCTCACCATCCCCTACCGCGCCGAAATCTTTCACGTTGGCTTTGACTTCGAAGGAAGGAATCTCTTCTTCGCCGCATTGGTAGCCCGCGTAGGAAAAATCGGGCAATCGGCTTTCTGGAGACCACCGTTCGCCATTTTTACCCCATAATTGAGAATATTCTTCAGCGTGAGCCTCTACAAGAGTCACTACGATAATGGCCACTAAGAAATAACTCATAAACAATGTACGTCTTTGTGTTTTCATACCACACCATCCTCTTTAATGTAATGTATTGTAGTGATTTCTATTAAAACAAAATTTGTTATAAACGTCACTTCTTACTTCATGAAAAAAGAAAAATGGATCATCA
>CAYQOX010000078.1:0-15036 GCA_964419335.1 uncultured bacterium
CGCCTAAGGATCATTTTTTCCTGGTAATCCTTGCGTATCTTCTACTGCATCTTATTGAGATGACCCTGCGTAGACAAGGAGAATATCGGAGTTGGGGAATCATCCGAAAAATTTTAAGGACGCATCAAGTAACGACGGTGGTGTTACCAGCTTCGAATGGCGAGGTTTATAGAATACGAAAACCATCGATTGCCGAAGAATGTCATCAGGATATATACAAAAAACTCAACTTGGATCCAAAGGTAAATCGTTTTCCAAGTACGAAGACAAAAAAAATAAGTTTAAAATAACGAATTTGGGCTAGCAGAACTTCGCACTCTCCAGTTCATTAGAAGGGCATTTAAAAATTTGTTCGATCAACTTAAATATTTTTAGCGATTTTTAGCGACACGTTCGACTTGTTCAAGGTACTCTTGGATGTTGTCGCGATGGTTGACTTGTTGAGCACTACGAAGCAATGGCAAGGCTTCCTGATATTTGCCATTTCGTACTAACAATTGCGCATGGCGTACTTTCGCATCCGCTTCGTAGTTTTCGATATTGGCGGCGCGCTCGTAATAGAAGATCGCTTTCTCCGTGTTACCCTCGCGGGCGTAATGTTGACCAAGAAGAAGCAACGCTTCTCCATCCATTGGATCGAGTTGAACAATTTCCTTTAGCACTTGGACTTCTTCCTCGTCGGAACCATCAGCGACGGCAAGACGCGCTTCGATTTTTAAAAGTTCATTGCGCTCATCATCGCTCAATTTACCATCGTATACTTCGTTAATACGGGAGATGATTTCGCGTGTTTGTTCAAACGCACCGCGCGCGGATAGGATTTTGGCGGATCGAATGGCTTGATTGGTAAATTGTTCGGGATCCTTTTCCATGGCGCGAATGTAAGTGTCGGTTGCAAGTTCGTATAGTTTTTCATTGATGTAAATGTCGGCAAGCATTTTGAGACTATCTTGCGTGGCCTTGCCAAGTTGATCGACGACTTCATAAATTTCCGCCGCTTCGAGAGGTTTTTCTAACCCGATATAGGCATTGGCTTGGAGCAGCCATAGATCGGAACGCTCGGGAAATTGTTTGATGAGCTGACCACAAAGCGCGACCGCTTCGCCAAAACGTTCTTGTTTGAAGAAACATCGCGCGAGACCCATCTTCCAATCCATTGTATCGGCATCGAGAAGAATGGCCATGCGATAGGCGGATTCGGCTGAAAGATAGTTTTCAATAGAGGTGTAGGAGAAACCTAGCAAGCCGAAGGTGATACCATTGTAACCACCGAGTTCAATAACACGGGTTAACGCGGGAATGGCTTCTTCATATTTATTTTGACGAACGTATATGATGCCAAGATTGTTCCACGCGCGGCGAAATTTGGGGAATTTATCGACCGCGTCTTGATAGATGGAAGCGGCCTTGTCGAAATCTTCTTGTTGGAAGTAGATGTTCGCCAAAGTGAAATCGATGACGGCGCTGGCGGTTTCATTACGCGAATCTTGTAATATGTTCGCCGCTTCGTTCATTTTATCGTCGGAAATGAGATTAAGCACCTCCGTCATCATATCGCGTTCGTCCACCGTGACGGTAGGCTCGATCTCGGTCTCTGATTTATAACTTCTGATAAATTCCTTTTGGAACTGAGTATCGTTCCAAAACTTTAATTCCGCATCACTTAATTTATGAGTATTGAGTTTGACATTCTCTCCCTCGGAGGAATGTAAGTTTAATGCAGGATAAAAATATATACAAAAAAGAAGTAGTAATGTAAGTATTGATATTTTGTTCATTCGATTATGCCTTGTCATATCGTGGTGGTTATGGTTTTTGGAAAGCATAAAAATACTCGCCATGTTTTATAATCCTTTAGGGAATGTAATGGGAACGCGCATACGAAAGCGTACCGCTTCTCCATTGCGTTTGCCGGGTTCGAATTTCCATTTTTTAATTGCATCCAACGCCGGTTTTTCGAAGACGGGATCAGTGGATTTTTGGACTTTGGGCTGTTCAACCCGGCCCTGTTTGTTGACAATGAAAATGATATAGACCTTGCCAGGGGCTTTTTTGCGAACCTCTTCGTTGATACGCGGGCTGGTTTGATAAACCGGCCGCGGCTTTTGATCGAGATCCGCGAGTGAGAACAATTTATCCACATCATCATTGCTCGATGTGACGGTATTGAGATTGACCGCGAAATCTCCGCCTAAGAATCCATCGCTGACAACGGGATTCAAAGCGAGTTCGAGTTGGTCCACACCGAGAGGCGGTGCTTGCGAGTCGAGTTCGGGTGGTTCCTCCTCTGGTTCGGGTTCTTCCTCGGGTTCCGGTTCGGGAGGAGGATCAGGCGCTTCCAATTCCGCGGTGTTGATTTCTTGAACAACCATATCGTTTTTGGGCGGCTTATTCAGCGTTTGCATGAGCGGTAAAACAAGAAAAAACGCGAGGGTTAACGCTAGTGCTCCAATGACAACGGAAAAACGATGAAAAATTTCCTTGATCCACCAAAAGGGGGATTTGCGTCTCATCATCATTGTTTCTTATGCACTCCCTTGCCGCGTGGCGACGCTGACTTTTTGCGCGCCCGCGAGTTTGGCTTCGTCAATAATACGTACCAGCATGCCCGATTGAGCCGAACCATCGGCCTGGATGATGACGGGTACATCCTCTTTTTGCAACATGCGCTTCACAAGCGGTTGGACACCACTGATTCCGATTTCACGACCGCCATAGACCACTTCACCTTTTTCCGTCAGAGCGATGAGGATACTGTTTTTTTCGAGTTGGACGGAGGAGGCGGCTTGTGGTTTATCGACCTCGACTCCGGTTTCTTCAACGAATGTCGTGGTTACGATGAAGAAGATTAAAAGAATAAAAACACAGTCGATCAACGGTGAAATATCAATTCCCGATTCGCTGCTGTCTTCCATTGTCATTTCTCTAAAACGTCCCATGATATACCTCGTATTTATTAATGTTTAAAAACTTACATTTAAGTATTAGGGCTGCCAACGACTTCAGGCAGGTATTTTTCTTCTGGTTTATCCTTAAATTCATAATCAGATGTATAAGGTTCAGCAAATGCGGGCTTCTTACTTTCTTGATGATTTTTTTTGTATAGTTTTTGGGTAAAGACGGTTTCAAGATGAGCGAGGAAAGCCTTGTAGGCTTCGAGTTTGCGCGCCAGTTGGTATTGGAAAAATAATCCTGGGATGGCGATAACAAGACCAGTTTCAGTAGTAACCAGCGCTTCGGATATACCCTCGGCGACCATGCCCATGGTTTTATCGCCCCCCGCTCCCGTGGCGAGGGCGGAGAATGTCGCAAGCATGCCAGTCACGGTTCCAAGAAGACCCAAAAGAGGCGCGGCGCTTACGCAAATTTTCATAACGCGAAGGTCGCGTTCAAAAGGCACGATTTCGGTCGCGCGTAATTCATCGAAGGCGATCGTGGTATCTTTAAGAGTTTTGTTTCCCGTTACGAAATCGAGAAGTTCACCGACCGGACCTTTTCGCTTTTCAGGGTGATCAATCCATTTCCGCCATTTTCTTTCGCGAACGGAGTTGAAGCCTTTTCCCGTTAGTCGAAGTTGAACATGCATTCCTAATCCAAACATCACAAGCGCGGTGATGGCGATGGCGATCATGGCCCAGCCACCGGAGAGCCAAATATCAATCGCCTGGTGCCACAATGTCATGACATGTTGGGTTAGCATTTCGCTAAGGGTACCGCTAAATAATTCTTTCATGATTGCTCACTTTCCGCGGTTTTGTAAGTATGTTCATAAGGGGTCTTGCCTACTTGATTCACAAGCGCGACCGCCGCTTTTTCCATTTGATTGACCACGCCACGCGCCTTGCGTGAGAGGAACGCATGAAGCAACAAGGATGGAATCGCCACGATAAGACCAAACTCGGTGGTGATGAGCGCTTCGGAAATACCGCCCGACAAGGTTTTGACATCGCCCGAGCCAAATACGGTAATAAGTTTAAACGTGTTGATGATCCCGGTGACCGTTCCCAATAGCCCTAACAAAGGGGCGGAAGCGGCACATATCGCGATAAAGGGAAGCATGCGTTCGAGTTTCAAGCGCGCGGCTAGAACTTTTTCGTACATGACTTCCTCGATTAACTCGCGGGGTTCCTTTATGTGCTCAATGCCGGTTTTGAGCATATCGCCGACTGGACCGCCAATCGCCTTGGCTTTTTCCTCGGCGGATTTGGCGTTATGAGCAGCGACATCATTGAGCAAAGCACGAATACGCTTTTGGGATGGGGTTCGTATGAACAACATGCTGATCCATTTATAAAGAGCGATAAGCAAGGCTACACCGGCTAAACCAAAAATGGGGAACATGACGGGACCGCCCTTTTGGATATGCTGCAAAAGGGTTTCATTGGTTTCCTCGATCTTGTGCGCATTGCCAAGAGTAGGATCGAAAGGGAACGCACCCGAGGAACTATCAATGAGTTGAGACGCGACCTTGGTATCGGTTTGATTGTCGAATTCCAGGATAGCCGGTTCAAGCGAGCCGAGACGCTGTTCGGCGGTTCCAACATTTATACCATCGGAAGATTGAAAAATCGCGGCGGGGCCGATCATGACAAAGGTTCCTTTTTTAACTAAACCATCGGCATTGACCGCGCTTCCATGAAAACGAGTACCACCAAGTAAATCATGCAAACGATCCAAGGAGACTTGCAGGAGTTTGGCTTGTTCCTTGAAGATTTCCTGTTGAGTGAGATTGTCATTTTCCGGGGCGAGTTTGGCATCCTCCAAAGCCTGGTTATAGCGCTGAAGTTCGGCGATATGCAAGCGCGTTTCAAAATTACGAATATACTCGCTTAACAAATTAGACAAGTAAGTTGCCTCTTCTTGGCGTGATTTGATTTCCGAGCGGAGATTGCTTAGATCAAGCGTACGGCTATCGAGCAAGCGTGTAGTTTGTTGGTATTCGGCGCGCACTTGAGTAAGCTGTCTCTCAAGATCGCTCAGTTCGCGGCTGAGAGGAATTTTTTCCACGGCCATTTGTTCGCGCAACTGGTTTAGCTCTTCCAAACTCGCTTGGAGTTTTTGTTGAACGGATTGGGCGACCTCTCCAAACTTCTTCTCGGAGGCCTGTTGTTGAGTCTGGTCTTGCGCATAAAGAAAAAGAGGTGAAACAAAAAGAAGAATGGCTAAGATGATTAATTTATTTTTCATTATATATGCTTTTCCGATTACTTGATTTTGACTGGTACTTGTACAAACGCGGCGACTTTTTCATTTTCATAAATAGCAATAGCGTCGGATATTTGAGGAGCGGAATCGTTTTCCTCAACCCATTCCCACCCTTCGGCGGAGGAGAAACCATATCCGGCGAGCTTACCATTCGCTCCGGCATAAAAACCTTGTCCGATGCCCGCATATAAGGTGGTAACTTCAACCGAGGTTCCATCATCCAAGTCCCGGACCTCGCTGGTGACGGTGATTTTACGGTTCGCCTTGTTGACTTCGTTCAGGATACCGACGACATTTTGGAAACGGGCGGAAGTCGTGAGTTTGGTTTCCTCGGGATTGTCGGGTAGTTGCTGGCTCAAGGGTTTTACCGTTTGCTGGAAAGGATGAGGAAGGCGTTTCACTAATTGCTTGGTGGAATCTTCGAGAGCAATCAACGTATCTTCTAACGCGGCGGAGGCTTGTTTTAGTTTATCGTTTTCCTCCATCATTTCTTGACGCTTTTCATCGGCCTCGGCGATATTTTTCTCGGCTTCATCAATCTTTCCCCTAAGAGATTGAATCTCACGCTGGACCAATTCGATCCTTTCGTTAAGCATTTCCTTGGCGAGCGCAAAATCACGTTTTTCTTTAGATATGACGCGTTGGGTATCCACCCATTTTTCGATGGCCGTGCGGGTGGCTTCGATATCGCTTTCAGTTTTGTCGGCGGAAATCGCACCGGATGAGAGAAGGAAGATGGCGGTGGCACATAAGATGGATGCTACCGCCAACTTTTCCGTGAGTAGAAAGCGCTGGCGGTTTTTGAGTTCCGAATCAGTTCCTCGTTCTCGGAATTCCGACTTTTTGTTCATATTCGTTTGATCCTTTGTTATGATAAATGATTCTTTTTACTTGAAAATCGAGTAGTTAAAAATGTATTGGCGAACATACAGGGAAAGTACTTCGAGATTATGCGTATTTTGTTTGCGCAATGTTTTGATCATGTTAGTGTGAGTTTAGCGTTTTATTAGAAGATGTTTTTCCTCATTTATTTTCATAAAACTCAATTTATTCCCCTTCGATTTATACGCCATTTTTTGGCACCCTATATTCGCCACAGTCTCGACTGAGATAATTAAAAAGAGGCGCTGATGCTTAATGAGAATTCCCTGCCCTTGCGATATGAGGTCTTGGTCACATCGTCATCAATGTATTTGGAGCGATAAACACGTTCGATTTTAGGATCGGTTAGGTTTTTGGCTTGGAACTTGATTTTCCAATTATTGCTAATATTTTGGGTCCAACTGAAATTGAGCGTGCCATGTTTTTTTTCATAAATATCGGGAACGAATTTTCCATTCGATTGTCCCGCGCCAGCAACCAAGGTATCTCCCGTGACGGTATAGAAGAGACTTAATTGCGTCCCCTTTAGGCCGAGTTCCGTGAGATCGTGGGAAATGTAAAGGTTATAGAGATATTCGGGTGCGTTGGTCATATCGCGCGAGTTCATGGGAGCGTTGATATTGGGATCATTGAATCCTTCCCGCTCTTCCGCGGGGAGCGAGACTTCCGAATTGATAAAGGTGGCGTTTCCGCCGATAGATAAACCTTCCAATGGATCCCAGAACTGGCCTAATCTTTGGCGGACCTCGAATTCATATCCCGAAAGTTCACCTTCGGGATAATTGACCGCCGTGGTGTAGGTGAATCCGGCGTTTCTTTGGACGTATTCGATGGGATCCTTGATGTCTTTGTAAAAATAGGAAAGTGAGACCAATCCACCTTGGTAAGGAGTGTAGTCGAGTCGAATATCATAATTTTTTATGGCGCTCATTTGCAGGAATGGATTTCCAATGAAGACATCGCCGCCAAGGAACTCCTGTTGTTGTATGGGAGAAAGTTCCTTGAAGGTTTGCCGAGCGACGGTCTCGGTATAGCTGCCGCGAAGCATGATTTCTTCAATCGGTGTTAATTCGAATCCCAGTGATGGCAGGAGGTCTTGTTGCTCAAAAGCGACATCCGCATCGCCTTCGTTCAGCTGCACCGAGCCAAGAGAACCAGGTGGAATCCATGTGACATTTTCCTCGGGATAATTGGTGATACTCAATTCCGTGGTTTCGTAACGAGCACCGCCAATAAAGGTTAAATAGGAAGCCACGGGAAGATCGAGCATTCCGTACCCCGCGGTGATGACTTGCTCGCCGTCATAATCCACATCGATTTCAGCGGGCGTGATGGGGTGATCCTCGGAGGAAAAATATTCACTCCATAAATCTTCCCACGGTCCTTCGTAGCGCGCACTGTTGTCGTTGAAGTTACTAAAGGATTCCTGATTGTAATCGCGGGAAACGTAATCATAGAAACCACCCATTTTCAGATAGCCTTCATCCCCGGTCCATTGTTCATAGGGTAATTTTATGTCAGTGAAATATTGGTCGCTTTCTTCGGAAATGTCTTTCCACACCCGTTGTAGGTTACCCAAGGTAAAGTTGGCCGCTGGTTTGAAAGGACGATGAACCGCGGGATCGATGGATGGGGGAACATAAGGGGAAAAGCCTGGGCTATAGGATTCAGCCCACCACGTGGAACCAAATTGGCGCTTATCGGGTTGATCCATGTATGCGCCGCTGCGGGCGATGCCCCAATCGATCTCGGGTTGGAGGGTGGAAAAGATACCGTCAAATTTCACGCCGGGATCGGGAAGTTTATGATCGCCTTGCAACTGCAAGGTGTGGGTGCTGCGTTCGGTATACTCAAGGGTTTCGGTACGAAGGAATGGCGCGGCGGATCGCTCTTGATTGCCTACGTGTCGAGGATCATCAAGGTCATAAGTGGGAAAATAGTAATACTTGCCACGAGTATCCTCGGCGAGTGTGGTTACATCTTCGGCATCACGGGTGTACATGCCATGGAAGGAGATGGAATGATTTTCGGTTTCAACGCCAAGAACTCCCAATCCACCCCATTGGACGCCTTCGCTGGATTGGGTCACATCGAAAAGTTGAGTTTTGAAATCGTCTTGATTCGGAGAACCTTGTATATATTGCGGCGTCATGGGATTGCCGGGTTCCTCAACCCAGTATTTATCATCGATTCCATCATCATAAAATGAAGCATCACGTTCATAGAAGAAACTACCAAAAGCGCCGATTTTCAAATCATCATCAATGTCATACTTACCACCACCAGAAATGGACCATTTGTAATCGACAGGAGCATCCGTTTCCGAAACACCGACAGATCCATCCCAATTTTGGCCAATATTATCGCTTTGGATATCGCGGTCACCATCATCAAATCCCCAATAATTCACGCCGCCGCCTTCATAAGAAAGAAAATCATCGCGGAATGAAACTTGGGTTTTGTAACTATATTGAGCGCTGAAGTTAAAGACGGTTTCATCGGGGACATCTTTGAGAACAACATTGACGGCGCCCCCCGAGGCATCGCCTTGTTGATCGGGAGTGAAGGTTTTGCTGACTTGGATACTTTCGATGACCGAGGCGGGAAATTGATCCAGCTGAACCGCGCGTTTATCGGCGTCGGCGGTGGGAAGACGTACGGCGTTCATTTGCGAATTGACATAACGGTCGGGCAATCCTCGGACGACGGCGAATTTTCCATCTTGGATCGATGCGCCCGCGACTAAACGTAATGCGCTGGCGGCGTCACTCATTCCCGCTTGGGACATGAGATCGGCGCTGATGGAATCCATCAAGGCGGGGCTTTCCATGCGGAGTTCGAGCAAAGCGATTTCAGTGCCCGCGCCAAGTTGAACATCTTGGACAACGAATTCCTCCATGTCGGTGAAATCGCCCGAGAGCCATATATCAACTTCGGTCATTTGTCCAGCGGTAACAACGACATCGGCTTTGAGCTGGCGGGTGAATCCCTCTTTGGAGAACACCAGGGTGTAGGTTCCAGGTTCCACTTGAGGAAAAACATAGTTCCCTTCATCGGTGGAAGTGACTTTTTGTCCCGTTTCGGCGATTTGAATCTGGGCATTGGGTAAGGGAGCGTCAAAATCCTTATCGTATATCATGCCACGAATCGTGCCCGCCTGTTGGGCCGAAACTTGCGATGATGCTAAAAACAAAAAGATGAGAAATAGCCACGCAAAGATAGAATGTTTTACCACGGTTTACTTAAACCTTTATATATTTGTTGCATTAGCGACCAGAGTTCGTGATTCGGTTTGACAGAATGAAGCGCCATGGAAACACATGTCGCCGAAAGGTCTTCCGCTTGGGGGCGAGAGTTGGGATTCTCGATCCCTTCTTCAATGGCGAGGGCATATACTTCAAGCGCTTGCTCCTTTAAGCCCATGGCGTGGTAGGCTTGGGCGAGAGGGCGTAACGCGCCGGCTCTCCAAATATTGACGATCTTCTTTCCTTCATTTTCATAAAGAGCCAAAGCGGCATCGGCATCATCAATAGCCTGCTTCTTCGCGCCGGCTTTGTACCTCAATTCAGCCAAATTAGCTAAGAGCGGAAGTTTGTGCTCTAAGCGCCATTGGTTTTCATCGACAAGACATTTGGCATCATTGATTAATTCAAACGCTTTGTCTCGATCCGAATTATCGATGGCGTATTTGGTCATTTCGGTTAACAAATCAATGCGGATAAAAACAGGGACCTTTTTCAAAGACGAGCGGATTCGCTCTTCAATCAATTCGCGTTTTTCCTTGTCTTTATAGAAACGTTGGTAGAGTTGAGCGTAGGATTTAAGCGAGTTTCGAATGATGTCGAAATTCTCCGTAGTTATATATCCATCGAGTGTGGAAACCATCTCATCGAATGATTCTTTTCCCCGCGCCGCTTTTACTTGTTCAACCTTGCCCGTTTCGGATTCGATCACACCGGTTTGCACTTGCTCTGCTTTTTGGTTGTGGCCTAGATAAGCATGGACTTGGGCGATTCGGACTTTGATTCTATCTCCACGCCAATCCTGGGTTGTCATAGCGATTTGTTTGGCTTTATCAATAAGTAGATCAATCACTTCTTCTTTACCCTGTTTCGCGCAATAGAACGCCAAACTGGCGTAACAATAACCGCGACGCCAATTGCCGATTTTCTCCGAATATTCAAGAGCACGATGGGGAAGATCGAGTTTTAAACAAGCTTCGACCACATTTTCTTGTGTTTTGGAGCGGTCTTTGATGTGAGGTTTTATTGGGATTTTCGAGGCGGCTTGAATTGCTAAATTCAATAAGTTTTTTTGGGAATGATCAATTGGTTGATCGGGAGGTAAATCAATCTCACCACTTGTTTCTAATTTGGGAAGGACAACTTGAGATTGACTTTTAACAATGAAGCCCATGGAAAAAAGCAGCGAAATCATTAACAAATGAAATGAAAAACTCAGCGTAGTTTTGCTTATGTGCATTTGGTTTCCTTTCTACAAATTTATCTATGGCTTTTATAGGATTGGATATGATTTGAAATAAATTTTCATAACGATTGGAAAGCGTATCATGTTATTATGCAGCATTTGTTAGACAATTGTTTTGTTATTGTTAGGATGCAAACTCAACCGAAATATAAAACTATTAATTACAGAAAAGGTTAAAAAAACCCGATGGCGGGACACAACGGTCACCGCCATCGGAATGTTTGTTTGTCAATGAATGTGATATTCAGAATCGATTAATACATCATGAATTCCGTTAAATTCGTCGTTTCGAGCATGCCATAGGCATCCACGGCGGACCATCCCTGCAACCAATTGTTAGTGGGACTGAATCCACCGCGGTATTGAGCCGAGGTAAAGAATTCACCATCCGGCGCTGAATCCACGCTGGAGAGCGCATCATTGGCGGGCAACGGATTGATGCTGGTCACACGGAGCATGGTTTTTCCACCCTTGGTGACGGGATTCGCGCGAGTAATGGATTGGATCGGGCTTACATCCGCGGTCACGTTGTTGTTTTCCGCATCACGCACGCCGCGAGCATCCGCTTCGGTGTAGGCATCTGGGTGTAAGTTGTTGTAGAAAATGCTATCGGTGATTTCGGCGAGTTTGCCGGAGAATTGAGTCTGATAAAGCACTTCGGGATGGTTGAAAGCATCCACGGCGGGTTCGGGAGTAATGGCGTTAACCGTCGCACTGTAATCATGCGAATGGGTGTAATCGGTTTGCCAGGTTTCTTCCCAAGACAAAGTTCCATTGTAACCATAGCCATTGGCGCCATCACCATCGTCGTCATCAAAACGGACGAGTTTCTCACCCAAGTCCATGAAGATGCAGTTGCGATACTGCATGCGCGCGTTGTCACGCCATGTGGTTCCACCATCGCCATCGATCGGCTGACCGACAACAGTGAAGTTATAAACCGTCGCGGTTGTAACCGGTTGAGCGTCGGAGTCTTCCGCACCGTCTGTTTCGAAGCAGTTGTCACCCACGCCAGAACCTTGATCGGCATCGGCGCTGAAACCTTGGACGATTAGACCAAATTGCGCTTTACCGCGCCATCCTTCGTCAATGTCGAAACTGTCGTCACCGACATTCCAAATGTTGACGTATTTTAAATTAACGGTACCACCCCAGATTTCGATTCCATCATCGACATTGTTCATGATTTCGACATGGTCGATGTCTGTGCCACGTCCGATTCCACCCAGGGAAAGACCGTTCAACTCATTGGCTAAGCCAATTACTCGACCACCGTATCGGAGAGAGAGATAGCTGATCGAACCGCTATCATCGTTATCATCATTGCCACCGTACATGACTTTGGGATCTCCATCAAAATCAGCGACGAGACCTTCCATCTGCTTTTCGTTCATGCCAGTAGGTTCCTTGGTGTTGTCGCCAACCGGTTCACCGCCATAATGGGACGCGGAGACCAGAGCGTTTCCCATGATAGTCAAGTTCCCCCATTCATTGGCACCTTCGTGCCATGAATCCAATGTATCATTGGTGGAGGTCATTATCACGGGATTCTCTTGCGTCCCGTTCACGAAGATTTTGGCTCCACGGCAGACGGCCAAACTGCCACCCACGCCAGCGGTGCTTTGAACCAGTGTTCCCGGTTCGATCGTCAGTGTCGCGCCCGGAAGAACATAAATCTGTTGCTGCAAGTTGTAAACGTTGTCGGCGGTCCAGGTTGTGGATGTTTCGATGTTATCTGCAACCATGATTTCTGCTGCTTTTGCGTTTCCAATAAAACTTAAACCAATCATTGTAACCACGGCTAATAATACTTTGTAATTCTTCATATACTTTTCCTTTCATAATTGGGTTGCATACGCAAAGTTGCGTATTTTACGATTGGATATTAAAACAACTTTCTGTTAGTGAATTATTAAGAAAGGGTTAGGATAAAACTAAATAAGTGACACTTTCTCGGAAAATTTATTGATTATTGTCCAGTGAAAAATACATGTCATACAAAAGCACTGGCGAGTGCGAAGTTCTGCTAGCAAATCAGGGAAATATGAAGCATAGAATTACTCTGGATTCGTAAAAAAAATCCCTCTACTCTATATTCATTTGGGCTCATCCGGGATTTGAGAACCTTTCTTTTATTTTGAAAATATGTTCAAAGCACAATTATACGATTTTTATACCCCGATTTACGTTGAAGGAATGGGAAGAACATTTACACAAATTCAAGCATTATTTAAAATCTCTAGATCGCACTTTTTATCAAGAAACTGGTTATCCTTCCCATTATTATCACTCTTCCTTTTGGTTCTTCGCTGTTTAGTATGGGTAAGATTGGGGGAGGCTGTCCCCCAAACCCCCTGGGATTTGTCGCTTTAATGCCAATCCCGAAGAGTCTTGTGTATACAATTTTGGTGAGGGAAAATGATATATCTTTAATATTTCCAGAAAGTTATATTCATGCCTACTGGTTAGATTTTTGATTGTGTATTTGGTCAGATTTGCAAATTCATACCATCCAAATCGTGGCTTTTATATTAAGATGTTTGACATTCTACCCACACCAAATAGCGAAGAGGCAGTTCAATAAATACAATGCTTTTTTGTGTCCACCCAAGAAAATGCTTGGTTGGACATGCCTAGACAGGTTGGACATTTCATGGTCTTTCTTTTTCTCATCGTCCAAAATCGTAATCCTTGGGTAGAGCAAGCCACCACGGGTGGGTTGAAAATACGAAGACAATTTCCACATCATAAAATGGACCGGCTCTAAGCCAACAAGGTGGGTCACACCAACCCGAAAACTGACGGGTCAAACCCACCCGGCTATTGACATTAGACATCGTCTCAAATTCTTATGCAAAGTTCAAGTGAAAATGGCTTTTTGTTTTCTTAGTGATATTATTTGTTTCGAGACTCAATATGTACATTACGATTATTACGGTATTTTGACAAAAATCATGAAGAAGATCTAATCTCTATGAATTTGATAATTACTAATACTTGTATCTTGTTTCACAGGAACAAAAAAGGTTTCCAATTCTTGATCTTCCTTAATATCCCAAGCATTATATATTTCGAAAGATTTTTCTTGTGTCTCGGGATTTGTTGTCATTTTATATTCACCAATAACCTCAGAAACGATTTCTATTACTTTAACATTTACATCATAACCTCCTGTACCATACTCTCTTATAACCTCATCTTTGAATAAATTTGCCAACATATTATTTATTTTGTTTGATATTTTTATTATTTTTGACTTGCCAAAATAGAGATAATCTTCATCTCCCTCATGATGATAAACATGTACAAAAATATTTTCAAATATTTTTCCCTCTAAATAATATTTAATAAAAGAAAAAGGTATAGAACTACTATCACCTCCTCTTCTTGATTGATTAAAATATAAATTAATATTTAAGTGTTTCTTTTCCTCAATTTCATCTAATTCCATCAAATAACCCTCTGCAATAAACCAACCTTCTGTATCTTCGTGTCTAATATCCCCTTCAATTTGATCAAATTTGGCATAAACAGGATTTGGAGTAGCAGAATTGGCAATGTCTGATATTCCCAAAATACATAATGAAAAGAATAAATAAAAGACTCTATAATTCATCTCTCCTTCTCCCTTCTTCTCTAAAAATTTTTTTTACTTTTGTTTATTTCCAGTTCGTTTCTCCGAACTTTTTTAAAATCTAATCTTTAATCTTCCAGCAAATAATAAGGAATATGGGTTTTTTCTTCGATCTCATAGACTTCCAGATTGTCAAGATATACGGTTGTTTCTTCATCACCTTCGATGTTTGAAACTTGGAAGATGGGGTAGATGGAATTTCCTGGGACATCGAATAAGAGATGCATCCAACGATAACTCTCTTGGTATTTCTCAGTTTTTGTGGGCATAAACGTGGCAATTGAGCCGTCCATGGTCGTATCAAGGGCTGCTAAGGCTATGGAATCCGGTTCTCCGTCACAATAAACAGCCGCTCGGAGAAAGGCTTTTCCCTCCATGAGTTCGACTTCGTTAAACTGGACTAATTCCAGTGAGCCGGGAGATAAAATGATGGACATTCCTGATCCATCTGTATACCCGTTTTGGTCTGCGGGAATCTCTTCAAGTGTTACTTTTCCTCCCGGTGGTGGGGGAGATAAAAAGCCACCAGGTATTGATTGATAGGTGTTTTCATCGTTCATTTCGAAGGTTCTTATCAGGGTAGGGAGTTGACTAGGCGGCATCGTTGGAACCTGGGTTGGGGTAGGCATCATGGGTGTGGGGGTGAATTTCGGTGTCGGTGTAGGATTGTAATCCGGATTCCATACCTCTTCTGGAGTTTCAAATAAAATGATTCTACGTCCATCAGTATAATAAATATATTCATCTTCCTTACTAAAACCAATATCATGTGAGCCACTGTCGTTATTTATTAAATATGGATAAGAAACAATATCTTCTCCTTGTTT
>CAYQOX010000079.1:0-14599 GCA_964419335.1 uncultured bacterium
CCAGAGTAATTCTATGCTTCATATTTCCCTGATTTGCTAGCAGAACTTCGCACTCTCCAGTATACTAACTCAAACGTGATAAATTTCATTTCCGATTGAAGCGGGACATATTGGCCTAACCATGACTACATTATAAAGGTCTTCATTCCACACTTTTTGGGGATGAACCAATCTTTTTTCCCCCTTAATGCATTATTCTGGCAAACTTTCGATGTAATCACGTATTTCATCACGTACCCGGCGGTAATGATTCAAGGCCTCTTCTTCCGTTTTGGCCTCTTTCGCCAGTTTGGGTGGATCATCGAATCCATGATGAATGACTTTGGTTTTCCCGGGAAAAATCGGGCAGTTTTCATCCGCATGGCCGCATACTGTGATCACATAATCAAATTCGACATGGCTGAACTCACTCAGGTGTTGTGATTTATGATCGCTGATGTCTACGCCTGCTTCTGCCATGACTTTTACAGCATTGGGATCCAATCCATGTGTCTCGATTCCAGCAGAATAAGGCTCAATTGAATTGCTCTTCAGCTTTCGCGCCCAGCCTTCCGCCATTTGGCTGCGGCAGGCATTCCCGGTGCAAAGAAACAGAATTTTTAATTTTGGCAATGGATTCTGCATTGTTTTTTTTCCTTCATTGGTACCATATTTTCGATACGAAACACGTCCGCTCGAATAATCGAGTCTTGTTCCCAACCTAAAAGCACTCCATCCAAATCAAGTGCTGTAAAACTCCAATCCACAAATTTTTTAGCATCAACGGGTGTTTCTCGACTGGCAAAACGATAGTAGGTGTATTCTCCTTTGAAGATTTTGATGACAGGTTTTGTTTGGTGATACCTAACTTGCATCAAATAGTGTTTTTAATCATATCTTCCACTTCGGAAACGTTGAGGTTCCACAATTTCGCCAATTGAGAGACACACAATTCTTGGTGATGCATGACAATTAAGACACAAATTTCATTTTTGTCAGCCAAAGCCATAAAAACATTTTTAGTTGTTGCAGGATATGCTTTTGATATCGTATTTTTTTGATTCGCTTCCAATTCCTAAAATTGATGTGTGACCTCATGCAGCATAGCCATTAAGTTCCTTGTATGCTTTCCGTATATTTTTCACGAGTAAAATTGCAGAACTTGCAAACGGACAACATCACCGGGACTTCAACTAACACACCTACTACGGTCGCTAACGCCGCACCCGAATCGGCTCCATACAAAGTTATGGCAGTGGCGACAGCCAGTTCAAAAAAATTGCTGGATCCAATTAAAGCCCCGGGACTCGCGATGTTATGGGGGACCTTAAATAACCACATCAAAAAGTAAGTCAACGAAGAATTGAAATAAACCTGAAAGAGGATGGGAATCGCGATTAAAATTACATGAAACCACCGGAGGACAATATTATCGGATTGAAAGGCAAAAATACATACCAATGTTAATAATAGGGCAATAATCGTTACCGGATGGAAAAAAGGTATAAAAACTTTCTCGAACCATTCCTCCCCCTTATTTTTGATTAAGAAAATACGTGAAATAATTCCAGCGGCTAAAGGAATCACGATAAAAAGAAGAACAGAATAAAGCAATACATCATAGGGCACATCCAGACCGGAGGCGCCTGTAACTAGAAATTTCACGATTGGTGCGAAAAGAAGTAACATGATCAAGTTGTTGACAGAAACTTGCACCAAAGTATAGGCTGGATCTCCATCCGTCAAATAACTCCAAACAAAAACCATGGCTGTACAGGGGGCGGCGGCAAGAATGATCACTCCAGCGATATATTGGTTCGCCAGTTCTGGACCAATGATGGGCAAAAATAAATATTTGAAGAAAATCCAACCAAACAAAGCCATGGAAAATGGTTTAACCATCCAATTATCAAACAGCGTGATAATTAAACCTTTTGGTTTTTTTCTTATTTCCAGTATGGACGAAAAGTCGACTTTGACCATCATAGGAAAAATCATCAACCAAATTAAAACCGCAATAGGAATATTAATGTGGGTTCCCGAACCAAATTCAAGATTTCTTAATATATCAGTAGATTCAGGGAAGACTCTTCCGATCAATACGCCAACAATCATACATATCGCCACCCAAAGGGTTAAATAACGCTCAAAGATATTAAGACGTTTACTACTCATTCAAAACCTCCAATCTCATTAATCAAATTATTGCTTGAACGCAAATTCCTGCTTCTCAACCATGTATTTCAGGTTTTTAAGACCGACCGGCTCTTCAACTTGCCATGGAACTAAAAACACCTGATTTGCGATGTCATTTTGCACTTCCCGAACCATTTCTTTTTCCGCCATGGCACGTTGGGTCAAGATAGGATCACTGGTTCCCGTATTGATCAAACAACGATTCATGATCCAGGCATATGGCTCAATCTCCGCCCGTTTCAGATCTTCTTGTAATTTTTGTGCTTCATGAACGGGTGTGTTTTCCGGAAGGGACACGATTAAAACTTTGGTGTAATCCGGATCACGTAGACGCATCAATGGTGTAGTGATGTTGCTTATATTTTGATTCATGGTGCGCGATACTTGTCGATGGTATGCCCCGGTCGCATCCAGTAACAAAATCGTATGCCCCGTAGGGGCTGTATCTAATACAACGAATTGTTTCCTAGCTTTCGATATCAGTTTGGAAAAGGCATGAAACACGGCAATTTCTTCTGTACAGGGAGAGCGGAGATCTTCTTCTAAGAGCGCCCTTCCATCCTCATTCAAATTGCGTCCGTTGGTCTCTAATATATGTTGTTTGTACCGTTCGGTTTCAACTTTGGGATCAATTCGACTGATTTCGAGATTTTCAAATTCCTCCGAGATGGTTTCGGTTAAATGTGCAGCCGGGTCGGTGGTAGATAAATGCACCGAATATCCTTTCGACGCCAATGCTACGGCAATGGCAGAAGCCATTGTGGTTTTCCCCACACCCCCTTTCCCCATAACCATAATCAAGCCTTGACCTTTCTCACTCATTTGATCAGCCAATTGCGAAAGGCCTGGGATATTGGTAACAGGATCAGAGTTGTAAATTTCTTGCGGCATATTTGAATTAGAATCGGTTAGCAGCGCTCGAATCGATTCTATACCGACTAGATTAAATCCTCGTAACGGCACAATAGAACGAGGCACTGTTTTTAATTCGTCCGGAATTTGAGCGAGTGCTTCCAGTCCACGATGTTCCCACGCTTTGGCTATCAAATCATCGGGGTTTTTCGCATGGAAAACACCATTGATCACCAGTTGTTGATTTTTGATATTCAAATCCATCAATTCTCGAGAAGTCCGAGCCGCTTCCAATAGGGAGATTTTTTCGGACCGTGAAACTAACACGATATCCGTTTTAGTTGGCTCACTCAACGCTTTGACTGCGGCTGCATATTGGACTCGATGATTTTTTAATCCTGAACTCGGCCCTAAACAAGATGTGTCTCGAGGATTGCTATCCAAGAAATTAGTCCAAGATGCAGGCAGTTGCAGCAAGCGAAGCGTGTGCCCGGTTGGGGCGGTATCAAAGATAATGTGGTGATACGATTCCCATCGATGATCTTCCGTAAGCAGCCCGGTAAATTCATCGAAGGAAGCGATTTCCAACGTGCATGCCCCTGACAATTGTTCTTCCATTTGTTGAATGGATTCTTTGGGCAGCACCCCTCGATACGGATCAATCGCTCGCTTCCGATAGGCATCGGCTGCCTTCTCCGGATCGATGTTCATCGCCCACACATTTTTTGCATTATTGATGAGGGTTGGTTGTGAAGAAAGTGGCGTCTCCAGCACTTCATCCAGGTTCGAGGCAGGATCTGTGCTCACCAACAAAACCTTTTTGCCTTCATCGGCCAATCGAACCGCAGCGGCACAAGCCAGTGATGTTTTCCCCACTCCACCTTTACCGGTAAAGAAGATATAACGTTTGGGTTGATTCAAAAATTCCATTATTTTGCACTCCAATCCTTAATCTGATATCAAGCGACTTATGAAGATACTCTTTGCGGTAGCCCATCAGGAACCACAACCGCCTGGTCCGCATCCGCACGAGGAAAGCGCCGTTTGTAAACTTGTAATGAACATTTCTTTGGTTGTTTCTCCTGGAAAGATTCCGGCCAATACGCCCGGTGGAATCAGAAAAGCGGTTATGGCTTGATCGCTGTCAAGGTCGATACCCAATTCATCGATGAAATCACGTTCATCTGTATTATGGGAATCGATTTGAATAATTTCTGTCACTTCGTAAAAACGCGGATCGGATGCAAACTCAGTTATACCCTGCATCGCTTCTTCATTCCATTTTGTACTTGCATTTTGAACAGCAACGAGTACCATTTTCCCTTGCTGCAAGGCAAGAATGCATTGTTGTAAACTGGAGTTTTCGGTTGATTCCAGTGGGACGGAACTTTCCACCAGGGAAACCAGTTGCTTTCTTGATGGATACTCGCCTTGGCTCACAATTTGACCGTCAACAATCACCAATGGCAAGCATGTGTCACCCATTTTTTGGAAAGCATTCATAACCAATGGATTATGAACAAACGCCTCCGGCTGCTGACTAAGATTGTAACGGTCCACAGTGATCCCTTGTTTTCTCAACCACTCCACATCCGCTGCAAACTGAGACAAGGATGGATCCACGGTAGGACCGCATACACCACTTGAACAACACATCGGAGGGTCAAATACTTGAATTCTGATTGCCATGTTTTAATGCCTCCTATGAAAAATATTAATTTTCTTTTCTTGATCGATCATAGAGATGATTTCCATCATCAACCATACTTGTTCGCATGAAAGATAGTAATAAAAGGAGTATTATTACGTGTCGTGCGTAATCCGATATCCCCCAGCATCATTTCCAGTTCCTCCACATCACATCGATTTTCTTTATGCTCCAATCCAGCTTTTGCATGCACGGCACGGACGACATCGACTCCATTCTTGTTCAGGTCGGCGATGATAATATCCCCAGATGTTTTGCAGACACGGATCATTTCTTTAATGCCAGTAGGGCAAGAACGATCAAAGAGATGATGAATCGCATTGAACGAGAGAACCGCATCAAAACAATTATCTTGAAACGGGATTTGAAATGCATCTGCTTGGATAAAATGAAGAAAATTATCAGTTTCCTTTAAAATCTGTTTAGCTCGGTCTCTTGCCCTAATCAAATTATTCGCATCCATATCAATACTGACTACACGCGGAGCTTGTTCCACGGCCAAAATTGCCATCCATCCAGAACCTGTCCCGACATCCAAAATTAGATTATCTTTGTTTCGGGCGCTTAAATAGTTCAAGGTTTCGCGCCTGGCAGCAATAGTATCGAAGCCATATTCATTGCGATATTTCATCATAAAATCGCTTATGAGAGGCGTAAAGATTTTTTTCATGATAGAAATTACTACTCCAATAATTGGCTTTTCTGATTTTGCACCGAGACACACGTCCGCAGCATGCTTTTCTACAATGTCTGGTATATCGTAAGAACGTTTAATTAACATATCTACTAAAACTTTATCCACATCCAGTTCACGATTGTGCTTTTTCGGGCGGAATCAGCAAAACCGATGAATTGGAATAACGAGAAACAGCATGGCTCACACTTCCCAAAAACACTTCCTGTATGATCCCACGGCCTTGGCTTCCCATGGCAATCAGATGAATATTATTTTCTTGGGCAAAACGCAAAATCTCGGCAACAGGAGTTCCATAACGTAACTCGATGTTGATCTCTGTATTACTCTTTCTTTGTAATATCTCTTTCATTTTTTCAAGACGGTCCCGGTCAATTTCGTTAAACTCTTCTAACCGATGTGTTAAATATGGAGCAATACGAGTTTTGTCTTGAACATGGAGAAGAGTGATTTTCTGAGCACCTCCCTCAGCCATCTTTTGAATATAAGTGAATGCATGGTCTGCATTCTCAGAAAAATCGGTGGGGAAAAGGATATGTTGGGTAAAATCACAACAAACGGCCTCAACACTTTCTAAATCTTCTTTATTTTCCAACTTGTTTCGAATCAACAAAATAGGTTTTCGTGCATTGTGAATCACTTCATAAGCTACCCCTCCAAGAAAAGCTTCGCCTATTTCATCTATTAATGTATGACCACGGGAACCAACAATAACAATGGAATAATTTTCTTTAAGAGATATCTGATTAATCATACGTTTAGCGGACCCTGTAACAATTCGTGTTTCAACTTCAAAGCCTTGCTTTTCCAGAATTTTCTTTTGTTGATGGAGGTGGCTTTCTATAAAATCTGTGTGATATGATAAGGCAGTTGAACCTGCCTCTTGCCAGCTAAGACACAGCAGCAAAAGACATTGCTTTGCTCCATAATACTTAATGTCCTCAATGCAATTCACCACGGCATAGGAAGCTGGTGAAAGATCTGTTGCTATAATAAATTTACTAAACATAATAAAGACCTCACTTTTGAATATATTTTTTAAATGTTTGTTCAAAAATTAGTATCGAACATAAACTTAGCCGCAGCACCCCGACCCACTGGAAGGTGGACATCCTCCCGATGGTCCCAAATCGGATCGCATCTTTTCCAGAATGGCGAATGCTTCATACGTTCGATCCACTTGATCTGAGTGGCAATGCGGACACGATGGCAATATCCCTTTTGCATAATCTGAAAAACTCATGTTTATTTCAAAATTTTTCTTACATTGTTGGCATTTATAAGTGTATGTTGGCATGATCAGACCTCCCTGATTCCATTGAATTATTTGATTTGATATAGTTGCCTTTCATTTAACTGCGTTTGGTTCAGCAATTTGGAAAAGCCTTTGTCGTTCATTTTCGTCGCTTAATCGGACACATAATTCGTCCGGAGTTAATTTTTGTATCGTGCGAATTACATTTTGATCCCTTTTGATTTGAGGATCATTTTTTATGCTGTCAAAAAGGTATTGCAAGAAATTTTGTGTGATTCCCCCTTCGTTTTCCGGGGCGGATAACCGGTAGTAATGCCATCGGCCATCCTTTCGCATGTCAACCAGTCCCGCTTGATGAAGAATGGACATGTGTTTAGAGACAGTAGAAGGAGCCAGCCCAAGCACAGCCATGATTTGGCACACACAGAGTTCCTGTTTTTCTAATATCATGATGGCTCGAACTCGATTTTTATCCGCTAAAGCTTTTATTATCATCAAGGTTTGTTCTAAAGTGTCATTCCTGTTCATATTGCATCCCTTGTATCCACGACATTACGTTATTTCGAGATATATAAAATTATAAATACGAAACCCTATTTGTCAAGAAGCCAAATGATTTTTTTTACATTGATTGAGGTTTCATTGGCAAGAATCCCCTCACCATTATATCGGGTGTTCCTGGGTAAAAAGTGAGGTTGTCCCGCTTCAGTCAGAAATGGAAATTTTCCCCGTGTGAGTGAGTATAATCAAATAAAGGGAAAATCATGAAACGAAGCCGCAAAAATTATACCCCAGAAGAGAAAGTCGCCATCTTGTGGACCACGTACCAATCTCAGAGCTCTGTGAAGAATTCAACTCGCGTTAATACCCTCTCTCGATGCAATGGCTCGCGCGGCATCTTGTATTTATGCATTGGGGTTTCGGTATTATTCCAGTCATTTCCGCTCATTGCAACAAGGCTTTTCTCTGTGCAAATTCGCGTATAATCGTGGATTCTGTCGGTGTTATACTCGTTCATCCCTCCATCTTATCAAACGAAAGTCTTCGCCGAAAGGCGAGAGTTTTTCTCCCAGATGGAGACAATAATGGCGGTTCTCTTGATGGCCATGAAAGTTGTCCTCGGTATGATATTCACTCTACTTCAGCCTTTCAAATATGTGGGCTGATCCAAAGAAGCCATAAAATTTGGGCAGGCATTTAAGGGAGGTTACCTCAAGACCGAAGACCGGTAGAAGAGGGGAGTGAAATGAATACCATGAAACAGCGTTGATTGATTTGTCTCGTTCTCATTTTACTAGGCGGCGCATATGCGGGCGCTCGAGACGCCGAGGTTATCGCGCGTGGAGCGTACCCCGATATCGCGGTCGACGCAAACGGCGGCGTTCATGCGGTCTACGCCCGCGAGGGCGTCTTGTACTACAAGAAACGGCCTAAGGGCGGCGCGTGGAGCGATGAACAATCCACCGGATTGACGACGGAAATGATTCACCGCAGCGTTCCCAATCGTAACTCTCCGCCCTGCATCCTGCTGCGCGAATCCTATCGTGACGGGGATAAAGTGCGCAAACGCACGATCCTCAACATTTCACACTGGCCTCCAGAAATCATTGAAGGTTTTCGCACGCTGTTAAAAGGCGGAACCGCGGTTTCATCCCTGGAAGGTTGCTTTGACATCGTACGCAGCAAGGCTCATGGGCATGTCGCCGCGGTTTTGCACATGATCCGCCGTCTGAAATTGGATTCTTTGTTAGGCTCAACAACGACGTGTGAGCGCAATTTAGTTATCGC
Organism: uncultured bacterium; assembly: GCA_964419335.1. Lineage (GTDB taxonomy): Bacteria > Hinthialibacterota > Hinthialibacteria > Hinthialibacterales > Hinthialibacteraceae > CAYQOX01. The sequence continues at coordinate 8,473 of CAYQOX010000079.1, forward strand.
CATGATCATCGCCCGGATATTACAGCCGGCATCAAAACTAGCTTTATCTCGTGAATTATAGGAATGCACCGCCACCACAACCTTAGCCAACCAACTGGATGTCGATTCCGCCACGGAAGATGATCTCTATGCCGCCATGGGTGCGAGCGCATGTCTTTCTATGTATGCTAGCCTATTATGTAGAATGGCATATGCGTAAGGCATTGGCCCCTCTACTCTTCGATGATGATGATCAGGAAGCAGCCCGAGCGTCAAGAAAATCAGTCGTGGCTCCAGCGAAACGATCACCGCGAGCGCTAAAAAAGGCCAATGAAAAAAAGACAGAAGATGGATTTCTGGTGCAAAGTTTTCAGGGGATGCTCAAGACACTTTCCAGTATTGTCAGCAATCGCTTAAAACCCAAAGATAAAAAAATACCTACATTTGAAAAAACTACACTTCCTAATCCACTGCAGAAACGCGCATTGGATTTGTTAGGCATGCGCATTTAAAGTATCTGTACCCAGTCAATGAGTCTTGATACTTTTGTATCCTTTTGATATCGCAGGACGTATATTTTTCAGCAGAAGGAATTTCGGGATAAATTTCTTAGAAGGTGATACTGAATGGACGCCGTCTTGCATCATTTTTCCTTCCCAAACATGGGAGGAGGAGACGTTTCCAACTCAACCCTATCGCCTGAGTTTCATAGATAGACGCCTTAGAATTCTACAGGTCGGAGAATCGTTCTTTGTTTAATGTATGATGATATTTTCTTTTTGTAGACTGACTAAATCTTCCTGTAACAACAATTTGGTGATATCACAAAGAGCGATATAGAACTTACTTTTTGTGTTCGATTGGACCTTTTCTACAAAAGGGTCTATCCATTTAGTGAGATGGGTTTCAAGAAAACCCAATTGTGTGTCTTTAATCTTTGCTACTAACTCTTGATCGTCATTGGTTTCCGCTTCTAATTCTTTTTCACAAAGATGTGCCATAAAACGGATCTCAATGCCGATGTGATCGGGCAATTCTTTGATATTGCTTGAAAGTTCCATGCCGGCTTGACGATACCATTTTTTGACATCAATCGCCGAGGGCCCCATCAAAAGCCCCGATACTTTTTTGTTGCCTAACATTCTTTCATCTAAGAAGACTGATTCATAAGGAGCCACATATTCGCCAACCGGAACTATGAACAGATTGTTATACTCACGCGTAAGCATCTCTGTATCCGTAACTCTGCAGGCGTAAATAAAATCTTCAAACGCTTGATCGAGAGATTTATGAATATCACTTTTTACTTCATTGCCGTATTCGCTCAGGATGCTTTGCAACAAAGAACGAGGAGGAGGCCCAAGAAACAAACTTGAAAGAAGCGTATAAATTTGTTTGCGTGCCTTCGTTATTTGATCATTCATATCATTCAAAAACCTTTATTTATGTTATTTTTGTAAAATAAACCCAATTGACGGTTCTGTCAACTTCGGACTTGCAAAGCCTTCAGGATGTTCTGTATTCGGGACAAAGTCTTCAACCGTTTCGATGGCTTCACCCAGGCAGGTTGTTTTACAAGCGGGTTCCAATCCCATATCAATTCGATGCACGCAAAATGTACATTTTTCCATTTTGCTTGTTTCTTCGTTAAAGCGTGGCGCGCCATATGGACAAGCGAAAGCGCAATATTGGCATCCAACGCATTTTTCATGATCCAGTAAAACGATTCCATCACTCTCACGCTTAGAAATCGCTTGTTTCGGACACGCTTTCATACAGGCGGGCTGCACGCAATGGTAACAAGCCGTCGTGATAAATTCACGTTTTACCTTAGGAAACACTCCACTTTCCTTAAAAATTACTGTCCGGTAATCAACTCCGATCGGTGTATTCATTTCCGATTTACATGCGACAGTGCATGCGTGGCAGCCGATGCATTTGTTGAGATTAATCATCCATCCTCGTTGAGCCATTTTAATGCCTCCTTTAAGCTTTCACTACTTCGATATATGTATTCGAGAAAGAGCAACTGCCGCCAATTTTATCCTGCAACGTCACATTCGAATGGGCTGGATCAGAACGCATGATTGGATTTGCAGCAATCCCGGCGGCTCGCGTTTCTTCAAAACCACTATCTACGCCGCCAATTTTGTGTGGCTTTGAGAACATTTCCCAATGTCCGAAGCTATGGGCGATAGCCACAACACCCGGTCGAATTGTTTCTGTCACAAATGCACGGCCCGGAGCCCCCTCGGGGGGGGATGAGGTGGATTTCACAATCACCGCATCACCAGTCCGAATTCCTCGTGACACCGCATCGGATGTATGCATCTCAACAAAGTTTTCTGGTTGTAAAGATACAAGCCACGGATTGTTAATGGTTCTGGCCTGTGAATGCCATGCTTGTTTGTAGGTGACTAAAATGAGTGGATATCCTTCATCCTGGATGGGGCGATCTAGGTGATCTTTAATTGGTTCATAGAGTGGGAACCCATCAAAATATTTACCTGTAATCGAATCTCGTGTAGTGGCCATGACCTCAGAGAAAAAATAGAGCTGATTATTAAACCGATGGGCTAAGCGTCCATCTTGAGTATATTTGCCCTCCGGTCCTTCAAACCTTCCGCCTCGCGCTAATACATAATTGATCTTGTCATCCATGGTTGCTCCAGGTACGCCATCTCCTTCTGAAGCAATATTTCCAATTAACTGGCGATGCCAATCCCACGCGTTATTCAATGGAAGAGAAGTGCCTTCATCGGATGTAAAAGCATTTTCACCAATGCCGGGAAGATTCATATATTTACCAAGCGCGATATGGATGTCTTCCATTGTCTTGGTCTCAGGAAGGAATGGTATATATTCACCAGTATCACGATTAAAATTCCCTACCACCGGCTGCCGAATCCCGCTAATTTGCGTAATCATAGCCGATCCAACATGGGGAGTGCTCCAACGTTCGAAATACGTGGAATCTGGGAGGATATAGTCAGAAAATACTGTTGTTTCACCCATTTCAATATCGATATTGACAATGAGGGGAATTTTAGATTCATCCCGAAGAACACGAGCGGTAGTCTCTTTTGCAGCAGGAGTGCTGTAGGCAATATCATTCCAATACAGAATTAATGCTCCCACTGGATATGGATATTGATCATCTATACTGGGAATAATCTCTTGATAGTTGAAATTAAAAGCAAAGGGGAACCATGGCCGTTTGGCTGGATATTTTTCCCCATCCGGTTTAGAAGCATATTCAGAAGAGTCTTCATATTTCTTTTTGACGCGTGTTATCATAACACCGCTATCTTCCACTCCATTGGGAACATTGGCCGGGCGAAATAAATTTCCGGCTTTGCCGCCCATTTCATGCCAATGGCTGCCGCCAAACGATTGACCGCCTTGCCAGTCGATATTGCCCACTAACATGTTCAATGCAATGATTGACAATCCGTTGTATGTGCCATTCGTATGTTGAACTGCTCCTCGATAGTGTTCGGCGTTTGACCGTTTCCCGTGAGCAGCATATTCTGTGGCGACATCAATAAGAAGTTGTGGTTCGATACCGGCAATAGAAGCATATTCATCAATAGATTTTTCCATTGTCCGATCGCGATATTGTTCCAAAGATGTTTTGCACTGAATACCATTGACGGTAACAACACCAGGGAATAGATCAGCCGAATCGACGCTGGTATTCACTACCGCTTGTCCGTTGCTCCAAACAATAAAGTCATTGGCTTCGCCGAGACCGGCTTCCGATCCGCGAAGATATCCGCCGCCTTCTTCCAATTTGACTAGGTAGGTTGCATCGGAAAACGTAGACTCGTTATTCGGATTGGCCGCACCTTCATGAGGACGAGCCAAATACGCCGTATCGATTTTGTTATTTTCGAAAAGATAGCGGGCGATTCCTAATGCAAGTGCTGCATCGGTACCGGGTTTAAGAGGAACCCATATATCCGCTTTTGAAGCGGCGATGTTAAAGCGGGGATCGACGACAATTAATTTCCCGCCTTTTTCCTTAAAACGTATTAACTTTCTCGATTGTGCTACAAATGGAAAGTTAGCGGCGCATGGATCGGTGCCAAAGAAAATAATGCATTCTGCATTTTCGAAGTCTGTACTGCTTTTTGTTTTCCCTTTTATCCCTACACTTTCACCAGTCATCATTGCATAGGCAACGTGATGGCTGGTTTCACAAATACTGGTATGATCGTGGCGTTTATTGATCGTCCCATAGCAGTTTCCCCAAAAACGGTCGGTAAATTCCTTCTGACCGTGTTCATTACGCCCGCCGGAGAATACGACTTTGTTTGCAACTGGCCCTAATTCAGGAGCGTTTGGATCGACCGGAGTCTCCAAATCTCTCAATTCAAGTAATCTATCTCCAATTTCTTGTACAGCCTGATCCCAACTGATTGGCTCCCACTCACCACTGCCACGGGGGCCAATTCTCTTGAGGGGTTGTTTAATTCGGTGAGGATCATACAAAACCTGAACGCCCGATTGCCCTTTGGCGCATGCTCTTCCAGGAGTCAATTTCGCGGTTTCTGGATCCGTATCGTAAGGAAGCCAATCCTCAAGAGTATTCGGATGATAGGGGTTGCCTTCAACTTTCGTCAAAACACCATCGACAACTTTACAGCGAATACCACAAGCGCTATGACAGGCAAGACAGACGCTATATTTAATTTCAACATTGCTTTCGGTTTCGAGCGGGTCAGGCCGGCCATACACGGCGGCATGAGATTTGGAAAGCGTAAAAACCGATGGGCCAACGATTGCAGCAGAACCTAGGATGCCTGCAAGTTTTAAGAATCCCCGGCGATTTACAGTAGATGTTTTGTGTAGTTGATGATTCATGATTATTCACTCCTTCCCTGGGAACCGGAGACTGGACATGTTTCAAAGATCGCCCAATCATGAACAGCGGTTTCATCTGAATTCACCGCATAAAATGGAAGTGGGCCGTTTCTTCCATGGCACGAACTCGCAGAGCAAGAAATCTTATCTACGTTCTGCCTAATGTGCGCCGCTGATTGGTTAATGAAATCGGGAGCAATGTGACAACTTTTACATCGATCAGAGCCCGTTCCCAAAAACGCCATCGTTGAGTGGGCTTTTTTAATGTTAGGATCAAGAGAGACTTCATTCATTCGTTCACCATGACACGCAGTACAGTTGTCTAAATACATTGGTGATCCTGGATCATGAAAACGAATCCATTGGTAACGTGTTAAGAATAAACTATTATCTGTTTGTGCATAAGCCATAATAACAAATGATAAAACTAGACATCCCAGTAACCCAAAGATGAGGGCTTTTTTTACTTTCATAACTTCCTCCCCATAGCCTGATCAGTATTGTCAAAAGTTTTTGTATTCATTAGGGCTTAACCTACTGCATTGCAGGTAGTTCTATCCACAAAAACTTTATCCCCTATCTTTCTTATTTTTCTGGACACTGTAAGATCACTCTCTGTTCTGGTTTTGTTCTGGGCTGTTCATTCCAAAACAAAGAGGATCTTACAGTGAAAACGAATATTCTTAATTTTATCAAATGGTTCTGCCGTCAACTTACCTTTAACGAACTGGCTTCCATCGTTCCCATTCTTCAAGAAGTCCTAAATGGATCACGTGACGATATTTCTCTTAAGCTTGAAAACGATCAACCGCCTCATTATCGGCAATTTAAAGTAGACCCAAGTCCTCCACTAACGAGTCCTCCTGAATCTGATTCCAAGTCACCCACTCTTCAGTGGCAACAGATTCAAGATGAGCATTTCAAAAAAACCGGGTCTCGAATCTCACCGGTCCGACGACGTTCCTCTTCGGCTCAGCCGCAGAAAAACAAATGCGCGATGAGGGGAAAACCAGCCAATTCAAACTACATTATGTTTTTCGCGAATATCACTATAGTGCCAAGGATCTGTCACTGACTCGTCCCGAAAATGCTCCCGTGGATCTCAACAAAATCCACCATAATCTTTACATCGTTGGACTCTGTTTAACGTTCGTCATCAATTTTGGCCTGAGTTTGCGGCTTACTCGCGATGCGCTTGAACGTATCTTTGATTTCCGCATTTCCCATCCGCCCGCCTTAATGCAACGGACCAACTTGATCACCCAGATTCCGCTATCCAAAA
>CAYQOX010000080.1:0-14373 GCA_964419335.1 uncultured bacterium
TGAATGATGACAAATAAGCAAAAGCAGGCAAGAAATGACAGGATTTGCCTATTGAAAAGTAATTAATCTCCATGGTTCGCCGATCGAAAGTCAATTCACAGACTTGTAGGAAGAATGTGGAAGAATTGTTCCTTACGGGGTGATTATTTTGCTGTTTGGAAGGAAAGAGGCTAAAAAATCATCTTTCTTCCTGATTCGACTCAAGATTTTCCCGGTTAAGACGATACTCATGGCATGAGTTTTGGAAACTGAAAATGGTAACAACTTTTATCCAGCCCCAGAAAATGTAAGAAAATGTTACTTTGGAATCATTGCTGAGTGAGATAGAGCATGCTTCAAAAATGGGGAAGGTCAACGATCGTCTTTGAGTTACAAATAAATAACGAATAAAAGAGGAGGGAAAGTAACGTACACCAAATCTACATAATCTGTTAGCGCTGAGGTAGATCGCTTTGGTTATACTCGCACCATAATCGAAGCCTTACAAAATGCGCCCCAGGCTTACCACCTGGTGAAGACAGAGCCGGAAATAATAAAAACAACAAGGTTTCGAACTCATTTGAAGATTTTTGGGATGATTCGCACCCATCTCAAAACCGGTGACTCGCACCCATCGGCATTCAATGATCGATCCTATGTTAAAACTCACAAAAAAAGAAAAACTCAAAGCAGCGAGGCTCGCACCCTTCGTTGCAACATTCGGCACGGATGTCCGAATGAGAGTTTCAAGGAGGAAGAAGAATGAGTATTTCCAGAATTAACAACAATATTTCCGCATTAAATGCACAGCGCAATTTAAATCAAACCGGGCGTGCATTGCAAACTTCAATCGAGCGTTTGTCTTCGGGCTTGCGAATCAACCGTGCCGGGGACGACGCCGCGGGGATGAATGTCGCCAACCGGCTACGCACCCAAACTCAAGGTTTAGACCAAGCGGTAAATAATGCTTCCGATGGTATGAACCTGATCAACGTAGCCGAAGGGGCATTGGAAGAAACCACTACCCGTTTAAATCGTATCCGTCAGTTGGCGATCCAATCCGCCAACACCTCGGTTAACGACCGTCCCGCTCGTTTAGCCATCCAGGACGAAGTCAACCAAAGTATTGATGAAATTACCCGCATTGCAAATACCACTCGCTACGGGAATAACTATCTGTTGAACGGGGATTTCGCTGTCAATACCGACACGAGTACAGGTCAAGAAGAGGTTGGATTGTCTGTAGATGCTTCGCCAGTGGCCAGTACCTTGGAGAGTGGACAATCGTTCTTAAACATTATCCGCACTCAAGATGCTTCCGCCCAAATCGTGGCAGGCGATGCAAAAGGGGAATCCCAAGTACTGAATACAGGGTTGGCGAATCAAACCGATATTGCAGTTTCTTTGGCTGCTTTTAGTTCCGACCGAAACTTCACCGGTGCCGCGGTGACTACCGGTTCTGATGTACAGGGCAGCGATTTGTTCTTCAACGGCGTATCGATGGCGGCAAACGATGTTATGGTATATGAAGGCGTGCTGGCAGATGGAGTTACGAAATTTACTGGCTCGTTGACATTGGCAGGAAGTAGCGCGATGGGAACCTCGGCCGGCGCCTCTGCTCAAAACCCCACGGACATCGTGGCGGCCGTAAACCGGGCGATCGATGAAGCTGAAAAAGCCTTGTTTGGCGTAAATACAACCGCCAGTGTGCCGACTTCTTATCGAACCACCGTCACCTTGGGTGATGCGGGGGGGGCCAATCGTGGACGATTGGAACTCTTCAGCGATGGAAAACAAATTAACCAATCCAGTATTAATATTTCCATGTTCCGTGAAGGTGATATTGTAACCCAGTCTAGAGGCGTTTCCCGTTCTGGAGCGATTGGTGCTGGCTCGTCTCTCTCCGGTGGGGGACAGGTCGGCAACTTGGTCACTGCGATTACAGGATCGACTTTCCAAGCGGGTGAATTCAACATTGATGTAAAGGATGTCCAAGCCGCCCAACAGAAGAAAGTTGAAAGTACGGTAGCGTTTCTAGACGGGAATGGGACGCGGATTGATCGTAATACCACCCTGGCCGCTTCGAATAACTCCAATACCTTGATCTTAAACGGTACGTTTGTCGAAGGAGTTTACACCGGTGGGCAATCCATGCGCGATGATGACATTATTGTGCTTACGGGAACCAATGCCGATGGAACCACCTTTGAAGGTCGATTCACTTATGTGGACCCCGATGATGATACCGAATTACAAGAAGTCGATACGACTTTTAACGATTTCAAATTTGCAACGATCTCCGGCTTGATTCAGGAATTGAACTATCGAACCCGGGATTACGACGCAGGAGCCAGTGTTTCCGATGGAAACCAAACTCGTTTTGAGGATGCTCTCTTTACTTATTCTCCAACCGGGAACCTGGAACTGGTGGATGACTATGGACGTTCTGAGTCAAAGACAAGTTTTACGTTGACGTTCCAAAATAAAGACAGTGCCACTCCAGAAGAATATTATACAATCCAAGATGACGCTGTACTTAAAAACGAGGGTTATGCTGAACAAGCCACCTTCTCCATCAATGGAGGTGAAGAAGTTCGAGCCGAAGCCGGTGAAGTCATTACTCTTTCTGGTCCTGAAGCCACCAAAGAAGGTATCCCTCAATCCCAAGTGACATTCCGAGTTGGTAATAATTTCACCACGGGTACAGACAAATTGAAAACCACACCTGCGGAATTTCTGGGTAGTTTAAATGGTGGCTCCAATGTCACATTTAACGCTGGAGACCAAGACGTGGTCTTTGTCGACGGGAACTCAGGCGGAAATAAAGGACCCGCACGTTTCATGACCGTGGATTTCGATTCCATTGTGGATGTCACGAAGCGAACCGACGGTTTGCCGGACGCAGGACGAACCATTGTTGTGTCGACAACCAATGAATCCCTGAACTTCCAAATCGGGGCTTTTGCCGACCAGAACTTCCAGACCGCGATTGGTGATTTGACCGCTGAAAACCTTGGCTTCGGTCGGGGAAGTGGCCGTGCGGTTGCGGATATCGATGTAAGTAGTCTGGATGGAGCGAATGAAGCTATTCGCATTGTAGACGAAGCTTTAAATCAGGTGAATAAGACCCGCTCACTGTTAGGCGCAGCCACCAATCGGCTCGAAGCGGCGCTTAACAATATGAGTGTTTCCTCTGAAAACCTGGCGGCTTCTGAATCCCGTATTCGTGATGCCGATATCGCAGAAGAAACCACCAAGTTTACCCGTAACCAGGTGCTGATCCAGGCCGGTACCTCTGTGTTGGCTCAAGCGAACTTCCAAAGTCAAGGACTCCTCTCCTTGCTTGGATAATCTCTCTACTAATGGGTTGGTTCGCGGGAAGCGAAGGTTTTCCCTTCGCTTCCCCGCCAACAACATGTTTTGCAATTGAGTACGATGGTTCTTTCCACTCGTAGTTGCATTTTGAAAGAAAGGAGGAAATGACGATGGATGTTAACGCGATTCACCAAGCGGAACAACGAGCAAAAAGCTTGCCCGCGATCGAAATCAATCCACGCCATTTGATTTCCTCCAATAGAAATCATGAGTTAAAATTAGATTCATTCACTGTCAAGTCCAATCAAGAATCTGAAAAACTCCGGAATGATCGATCTTCTTCATCTTTGAGTGATTTTCAACAATTTCTAAAAAAAGAAATCCATGGCGAAAATACCTCGCGTCGTATTCGCTTCTCCATGGATGAAGATACGGGACGAATGGCCATTCGCGTCATTGACGGGAAGACCGAGGAAATTTTACAAGAAATTCCACCGGAAGAAGTGTTGCAGATAATGGAGAAACTCCGGCGTTATAATGGTTCTTTTTTCGATGACAGGGCTTAGGGCGATAAGGAAGTCTTTTTCTACCAAAAGACAAAGAAAGAGGATTTTTCTGAATTTGTGTAAGTAAAACATACGAAAGTCTGTGATGATAAAAGGGTTTAGCCTCAGGTTGGACCCTTTTTTGCTTTTATTCATATAGAATAAGATCTGTTAAGTCAAAGGAAACAGAGAGACCGAAATGATGCTTTCATGTTTCATGAAAAGGACGAGGAAATTCTTTCCGCATCGAGAATAATTTTCCTGATTTTTCAGGAATCATCAGTTAAGACTCAACCTTTTAGAAGGTTGGTCGATAATTTTTAAGAGATTTATGTAATCGTAGTGAATCCCATGGGTAAACCGGTGCAAAAATGAGTAACTTTGCCATTGAAGGTTTAATGTCGGGTTTCGATACCACGGAATTGATCGAAGCGATGCTGGATAACCAAGTCCGTGGTCCAGTCAAGCAGATTGAAAAACGTATCGAAACAGAAACAGAAAAATTGGCATCGACCCAAGCCATCAATGCCAATCTTCTCAGTTTGGGGATCAGTGCAGATTCTTTAGGCAGTTCTTCTCTTTTCAGTGGAAAAGAAGCCACCAGTTCGGATGATTCCATCGTTTCAGCGACCGCGAGCAATTCAGCCAGTCTAGGCTCGATGTCGATTAAGGTGAATAATCTCGCTCGTGCGGATCAAGTATCCTCAGACTTGTTTGTCGATACTTCCGAAGAACTTAATATAAGTGGTGATTTTATCGTTAATGGGAAGAAGATATCGGTTCAATCAAGTGATAGCCTTTCGAGTATTTCCAATAAAATCAATGCATCAAACGCCGGGGTGAAAGCCAGCATTGTCCAAGTTGCCCCCAACCAAAATAAAATGGTTATTAATGCCACCTCGACCGGCGTTAATAAAATTGAAATGCGAGAGGTGGGCAATGCAGATATATTGAAAAGCATGGGAATGTTGGAAAGTGATGATTCCTATGACTATACCGTCAATGCGGATAATACTGGCGCGGTGAGTACGTTGTTTGATTCTACGGATACATTTGATTTTGTGGACCGGAATTTTACTATCAAAGGACCTGGCGGACAACATGAATTAACCGTAAATCTTAATGCCAATACAGATGGGGATGGAGATGGCACCCTGACGCTGCAAGAAATTGCAGATAAGATCAATTCTGAAAACGCCGCAGCAGGAACAAACTTTACCGCTCAAGTGAATGAAGAAGAACCCGGGAAAGAACGATTGGTAATTTCCAGCACCACAGGAATCCCTGGTGAATTTGAAGATCCCGATAATGCGCTTTTTGAACTTGGAATGGTATCGGGAGTTCAAGGATCGGCTTTTTCTTCCAGCACACGTCCTGTTGCTGATATGCTCAATATTGATTCGACCTTAACCTCAACAGTTCAGATTCAAGATGGCGATGGATCGAACGTGATCTCTGTGGATATCGATCTGGATTCTGATTCACTCAATGATATTGCCACTAAGATCAATGAAGCCGCAGCGGCAGAGACGGGATCGGACATCTCGGCACGCGTCATTGAATCAGGGGACCTTGCCCGTTTGGAGATTACCAGTGCCTCAGGGATGAGAACCGTAACCGGCGATTCGATTTTTACAGATGATAATAACGTGATGAAAACCTTAGGTATATTAGATGATTCATTCAAAAACTATGATCAAAAAGGGGAAAATTCACAGTTTAACTATAATGGGGTCACCGTAAATCGGGATTCCAATGTGGTGAGCGATTTGGAAGAGGGTGTTACGCTCACCTTGAATCAAGAAAGCGACAAATACGTCAATGTCAATATCCGTGAAGATTTTGGCGATGTCTCTTCGGTGCTTGATGACTTTGTTGAATCCTACAACAAGTTGGCAGAAGAGATGGATGAAGTCACTCATTATGATCCCGAAGGAAAAGAACATGGGCCTTTATTTGCGGATTCAACCATGCGGCAATTGCAGCGATCTCTTTCCAATGTCTTTAGTCGTCTTATCCCCAATCTTCCCAGCATTGATATTTCAGAACTAAACGATGGAAACGGGATAAGCCCAGGAAAAATCGAAATTACGAATCGTAATGGAGTTTCCAAGGAAATCGATCTGACCGCGGTTAGAACCGTCCAAGACGTGATTGATGCCATTAATGTAGAGGGCAAAGAACTTAAGATGGAAGCCTCAGTAAGTAGCAGCGGTCGATCAATCAATTTAACAGATAAGAGTGGAGGTTCTGGCCAATTCAAGGTGTCCGAAGTGGATGAAGGAACGACAGCGGCTGACCTTGGGCTCGATCACGCCATCTATAGCGATTCAATTAGCGGTTCGGTGATTCATGAAGGTGGTTCCTCGAGTTTAGATTTTATCGGACTGGAAATGAATAAAGATGGTACCTTATCTTTTAACTCTTCTAAATTGCAAACCGCTCTCAACGATGATCCGGATCGGGTGAAGAATTTGCTGACAGCCGACAAAGTGGGATTTGCCAGTGAATTTAAAAAGACTATCAACCGATACGCCGATTTTGGGTCGGGGATTTTAAATACACGTTCGGAATCGATCCAAGATCGTATCCAATTACATCAATCGCAAATTGATCGTTACGAAAGACGGGCAGATTTAATGGAAAAAACATTACGCCGTCAGTTTGCTTCGTTAGAAGTTACCTTATCGCAATCTCAGCAAGTTGGCCAGTTTCTTACTCAAAAACTTGGTGGGGGTGGCAATGAGTAAAGTTTGGTTTACATTCATTAAAACAAGGTACTTGAACATTTATCGGTCTTATGTTTTTTGTGTTACTATAAAGAAAGCCATTTAGAGAATCAGACTAAAAGAAAGGAGAACAAGGTCGGTGGCATCTCCTCTGGTCAATTCACATCAACAATATCTTAAGACCCAGATCGAAACCGCAAGCCAACCGCAGCTTCTTCTCATGTTATTCGATGGAGCGGTCAAAAAAGTGAATATTGCCAAAAAGGCAATTCGTGACAAGAATATTGAAAAATGTCACACAGAATTGACAAAGGTACAGCGTATCTTTATCGAATTAATGGTCGCGTTGGATCTGGAAAAAGGCGGAGAAATGGCGAGTAATTTGCTGCGTATCTATGACTTTCTCTACCATCGATTGGTACAGGCCAACATTCGTCATGACGAATCGATTTTAGACGAATGTTTGCCCATCATTGAAAATCTGCGAGAAGGATGGCATGAGGCCGTGTCAAAACTCAATTCCGAACAAAAAGGCCAAGAAGCAGAGCCCACAGTGAATACGGAGAACCATGCTTCAACTGAAGCTCTTCGTTTTGATTCCAAAAACGGGAATGACAAACCTACTTCCAAGCCCGCGAAAAACGTTTATAACATGCCGAAAAAAGAAAAACAGCAAGGTGAACGCCCACGGCTTAATATTCGCGGTTAAATAATAAAGTCATCGTTAATCCCTTCGAAAAACCCAACTTTGGTTGGGTTTTTCTTATTGGTTGAGAAATAAAGGCGGGAAAGGCTGCATTACCACAAGAATCGCTTTCTGACCGGGGATTTCAGTGAACATGACTAAAGAGGCCTCACCCTCATGGGTAAAAATGTGAGTCCCTTGCGCTTGTTCTAGGAGAATCGACTTTATTTCAGGCCAGCGATCCGGTAGATCCTTTTGAGAGGCCAGTATAATATTTCCTTGAACATCACAGAGTAACGCAAGCAAGCTCGTATCATCCTTTCGACTTCTTTGTTGTACCGTTTCGTTGAAAGACTTCTCAAGTTCATCAGAGGGGAATGAATCTTGTGGAGTGAGAGTGATTTCTTGTTGTATCTCGAATAAGGTAAAAGCCACATTGTCAATGACCGATATCGGTGCATAGGCTTCTTGTTTTTGAAAATACTGCGGCCAAAGAAAATAAAGGGCAAAAAACATTAATAAAACCACAAATAGAAAATCAAGTCCCAAAAATCGACGGCTTCTTCTTTGTTCATCCGAGTCTTGATTGCTCTGTCTATGTTTTAATGAAGTATTGTATAGTGGCATGGTTCTCTAATTCTCTTTTAGATTTCTCTCGCCCAGGTAGGTTTTTTACCGTGGGATGGCTTGCGTTGTGGGTATAACATATTTATAGTGGCAAAACAAGATGAAAAGCATGGAATTATTCCTGAATACGATTCGTTCAATGTATCATTTAGAAGACCGTCCCGCAGGGGAAGAGTGGACCGTAGAGGAGTCGTATACCTTCTGCCGGAATTTGACCTATTCTCACTATGAAAATTTCCCCGTTGGTTCATTGTTGATTCCCAAGCACTTACGTAAGCATGTACATGCCATTTATGCGTTTGCCCGGGTGGCCGATGATTTTGCTGATGAGGAAGAGTATAAAGGCACACGTCTCGAACGTCTAAGTGAATGGGGGGAACTCCTGAAAGAATGCTACCATGGGCAAGCCAAGCATCCTATCTTTATTGCCTTGGGTGAAACGGTAAAAGAGATCGAATTACCCATTGAATTATTCGAGGGGCTGTTAAACGCGTTTAAGATGGATGTGACCGTCACCCGCTATGAGGATTTCGGGCAAGTAATGGGCTATTGTCGCTATTCTGCCGATCCGGTAGGGCGTTTGATCCTACATTTGTTTGATTACCGCGATGAGGAACTTTTCCGCATGTCGGATAACATTTGTAGTGCACTGCAATTGGCCAATCATTGGCAAGATGTTACCATTGACCTAAAAAAGGACAGGATTTATATCCCGCGTGAGGAGATGAAGCGCGAAGGTTATACAGAAAACGAATTGTTCTCTCATGTGTATGATGAGCGTTTTTATCGGTTGATGGACTCCTTGGTGCAACGCACATGGGATCTCTTTGACCGTGGCTATCCTCTTTTAGAACGAGTGCGATGGCCTTTAAACGCAGAACTACGATTTACTTGGATGGGCGGAGTGACGATATTATCACGAATATTTGAAAACCGTTGTGATGTATTTTCCTCGCGTCCAACCTTATCAAAGTGGGATTACGCCCACTGGGGGGTACGCTCCCTACTCGGAATTGGGAGGATTCGAGAAAGATTACGACAAAAGTTCCAAGCAAAACAATAATGTTTGGGTGCTATGATTTGGAGCATGGGATGGATTCACAGAAGTTCACACGAAAAAAAACCAAGAAAAGCAAAACGAATTTTTACTATTCCTTTTTATTCTTGCCGAAAAAGAAGCGAGAAGCCATTTATACGTTTTATTCCTTCTGCCGTCACACGGACGATATTGTTGATGATAGTGATAATCTTGATATCGCGCGTAGGAAATTGGAGGACTGGCGGCAAGAGCTGGAATCTTGCTATCATGGCAATCCCCGGCACCCGATCATGAAAGCCCTTTGCGAGAAAGTCTCTCACTTTTCTTTGCCGAAGGAATACTTTCACGCTTTGATTAATGGTTGCGAGATGGATCTAGGTAAAAACCGTTATGATACCTTCGAGGAACTTTCCAATTATTGCTATCATGTTGCGAGCGTCGTAGGTTTGATTTGCATTGAAATCTTTGGTTATCGTTCCCCCAAAGCGAAAGATTACGCAGTCAATTTAGGCTTAGCGCTGCAGTTAACCAACATTATGCGTGATGTGGGTGAGGATGCGCGTAATGGACGTATTTATCTCCCACGCGAGGAACTGGAACGTTTTCATTATCCCGAAGATCGTTTGATGAAAGAAGAGTATTCCGATTCCTTCTTGGAACTCATGCAATTTCAAGAGCAACGAGCACGGGATTATTTTTCCAAAGCCATGGAGCATTTCGACAGACGCGATTCCCACCTGCTTTTCCCCGCCGAGATCATGCGCCGCATCTATTTTCGCTTGCTGGAAAATATTGTAAAAGAAGACTATAACGTCTTCGCCAAACGTATTCGGGTTCCAAATGTATTGAAATTGTCCTATGCCTTAAGCGAATGGTTGGGTACCCGCTGGAGAGTATTGGTTTCATGAGCACCGATGTCATCGTAATTGGTGGTGGATTTGCTGGTATCTCAGCGGCTGTGAGATTCGCGCAACAAGGGGCGAAGGTTCTTCTCTTAGAGAAAAAACCTTTCCTTGGTGGTCGAGTCTATTCTATACCCGAGCGTAAAACCGGCGATGAAATCGATAATGGACAACACGTTGTCATGGGGTGCTACCATGAGATGATGGATTTGTTGCGTCTATTGGGCACCGATACGAACATTGCTTTTCAGGAAAAGTTATCAATCGATTACCGCTGGGCTAATGGAACGCGTGACCGGTTGGTGTGTCCGGGATTACCTGCCCCCTTGCATCTATTGACGGGGCTCATGCGCATGCAATCGCTTTCATGGAGCGACAAGTTGATCGCGCTGCGTTTTGGCCTTACACTGCGTAAGAAGGAAGCAAACTTGCCACGTGAGAGTGTACAAGCCTTTTGCGGGCGTTTAAAGCAGCCCAAAATCTTGTGCGATACAATGTGGAATGCCATCGCGGTTTCGGCGTTGAACGAAAAACCCGATAAGGCAGATGCAGGTTTGTTTCGCACCGTGATGCGCCAAGCGTTTTTGGCTAAAGCCGACGACTCGTGCATGGGGCTGCCAACGGTTCCGCTGCAGGGATTACACGGCGAGCATGTGGCCTCGTATTTATCGGCGCATAATGGTGAAGTGCGACTGCGACAGAGGGTGGAATCACTGGGGTGGGAAAGTGAAAGAATTACATCGGTGAAACTCTCCTCGGGTGAAGAGATCGCTTGCGGCGTGTGCGTCATGGCCGTTCCAACCTGGGCGGCGAGACCCATCCTCGAACATTCGGGATTAAGCGAACGTGTGAACATTCCCGGCGTGGGCACATCGCCGATCTTGAGTGTTTTCCTATGGTATGATCAAGAATTCTCAAACGAGACAATTACCTGTTTGCAAGAAACAACCTTTGAATGGATCTTCCACCGCAACCGATTTATGCAGCCCAATGCTCATAAGCATTACTGCGTATGTTTGGTTGTTAGCGCGTGCCGAGAGTTACAAGGCTATTCGCGTGATCGCTTGATTAAACTCGCGCTCGAGGATGTTCACCAGACCTATCCCGAAAGTCATTCCTCCAATCTTCTTGCCGCTACGGTATTTTGGGAAACCAGAGCCACCTTTTCCGCTACGGTATACAATGCGCAAAACCGACTCTCCCCTAAAACCGCTCTCCAAAACTTATTCCTCGCTGGAGATTGGACCGACACCGGTCTCCCCGCCACCATCGAAGGCGCCGTAATAAGCGGAAAAAAATGCGCCGAAGAGGCTAGGTGAGAGAATTTTTTTAGTCTATTAAGATTGACTTTACTATTGATTTCGGCGAATAATGAATTATAGCATTCTTTCTTCAACCATAATTTAAAGAGTCAAAAGAAAATTCTTAGGTTACATTGAACATTATTATGATGGACCACGAGGATGACGATGACAAAACAACTAACAGCGATTATCGAACGTGAAGGCGATGGATATGTCGCTTTATGCCCCGAACTGGATATTGCAAGCCAGGGCAATACTATTGATGAAGTCAAAATGAATTTAAAGGAAGCCTTGGAATTATTTTTTGAAACAGCCCCGTCCGAAGAAGTCAATCGCCGCTTACATGAAGAAATTTACATCACGAGGCTGGAGATAGCCATTAACTAACTTGCTTGTTTTTTCGGGTAAAGAAATTTGTAAGATTCTCTCATAACATGGATTCCATGAAATAAGAATACGTGGAAGTCATATTATCATGCAAAAACAAGATAGAGGATGTACAATTACTGTTCCCATGCCCGATCATAAAGAATTGAAAGTGGGTACGCTTCGTTCCATTATCCGACAATCGGGGATAAATCGGTCAGAATTTGAGTGAATTATATTTGTTAGCGTTTTACCTTTTTTTATGTAAAGGTAGAAACGATCAATTGTAGTAACGTCAAGATTCTATTTGGATTACAAACTAGATTTCCCCCCAACAACCCCGGGTGCTTTTTCTAAATTTCCTTGTAATGTTGATTTCTCTCTGGTATAGTTGAAAAAATGACTCTTGCGAATGAGAGAGGGAATAATCATGAAAAAGTCGAAGGATAAAAATGAACCGGACGAGAAGCCGAAAGAAGATTTGCCTTCCCTATCAATAGAATCCACCATCCGCAACCTTAATGATCAAGGCTATACTTCCAATGAAATTGTTGATATTGTCATCCATCAATCTGAAGAGGCTGATTCTTCCGAAGATGAAAAGAAGGGATGATCTTCGTCAGGTAACTGAATGCGAATGTTTTTGAAATCAACCCGGCTGAAGGGATCATGCGCCTGCAGCGCGATAAATCCTTTGCGATACGCATCATCGGTGGTATGCACTACGGTCTCTCCATCAATGGCAATTTCAATCTGATCATCAATGGCAGTTATTTTCATTTCAAACCACTCGTTATCCTCCGTTAATAATTCATCGGCTAAAACCCGATCGTATAGACTGCCGGTATAGTTTTCGGGATCATGATTATCTATCTGGGCTTCATATCCCTGGGGCCAGGGATACAACCCCTCAGGAGGGGTTGAGCGAAAATAAACGCCGCTATTTCCCTCTTGATTACAACGGGCTTCTAAAGTAAGGATAAAATCATCAAACTTGTCACATCGGGTGCCTAAATAGCCAATCCCACGGCGGACTGTAAGAACCCCATCCTCTACGCTCCACTTCCCTAATCCACGAACATACCAGCCGGATAGATCCTCGCCGTTGAAGAGTTCCATCTCTGAGCCGGGAACTGCTTGGCGCACAAAGGCCTCGATTTCCTCTTCGTAGGCCGGATTACGCTTAGGTTGGGTGCAGCAAACTTGTAAGGTAACAATGAGTCCTAAAGCAAGAAAGGCTACAATAAAATAAGTTATTCTTTTTCGCATTGGATCCCCTTTTTATCGAATTGATCTCTGAATAAATGCACTTTTATCGTTTACAATACCATATCTTTATTATGGAGGCAAAAACCATGGAAAAAACCAACCGACGGCATTTTTTGCAATGGGCTTCGATCGCAGCGGCAAGCGGTGGGCTGAGCGCGTTTGGCCAAACCTATGGGAAGGATTCTGCCCATCCCATGATTGGCATCGCAGCCGACAGCGGTCCCAAACGTTCCTCTGAAGCGGGCGTGGGATGTCTCATGGCCTGGGCGGATAAATTATGGGTGGTTACCTATGTCAGCGAACCGAACTCCGGCTCGGGTACCGGGTTGTTCGAAGTCGATGGTGACTTAAATCTTAAAAAACACCACGAAAGCAACGGGGTCTATGCCAATCGCATGCACCACCTTCCTTCCAACCAAATCAGCATTGGGCCTTACATGATCGATATGCACGGCAAGATACGCATCATCGAGGATCTCGTGGATCAGCGCTTAACCGCCACGATGCCCCATTTGGAAGATCACGAAGACAAAATCTATATCTTAACCATGGAAGGACGAATGCACGAGGTGGATGTGCATTCGCTGAAAACAAAGCAACTGTTTGATTTAACAAAGATTTTGGAGGTCAAAGGCGACCCCCATTTCAAAGGGGCGTTTACGGGACAAAACCGCGTGGTGGTCGCGAACAATACCTACGCCCAGCCGAATGATGACGACGGACGCTTGGCAGAATGGACCGGCGAGGAATGGCGAATCCTCGATCGCAGCCCCTTCATGGAAGTCGCGTGTCATCGGGGAGTCGGGCAGGTGCTATTCGCCAGCGGATGGGATGACAGGTCATGTATTTTGAAAATGCGCACGGATGGTAAGTGGCACACCTATCGTCTGCCTAAAGCGGGACAATCCTACGAGCATTATTATTGCACCGAATGGATGCGTATTCGTGAGGTGGAAACCGAGCGTCTGCTGATGGATCTCTTCGGTATGTTTTATGAACTGCCCATGCATGCATTTCATGGCGCGAGTTATGGAATACGGCCGATTTGCTCGCATCTGCGGATCGTTCCTGATTTCTGCTCGTTCCGGGGCATGCTGGTGCTTGGCGGCAACCAAGCTGCAACCGCGGGCGGGAATTTTCATTCGCCCCAATCGCAAAGTGGATTGTGGTTTGGCAAAACCGACGACCTGTGGACTTTTGGTAAACCCAAGGGATGGGGTGGAGTTTGGCGCAAAACCCAAGTGAAAGCAGGTGAACCTTCTGATCCTTTCTTGATGACAAATTTCGACCAAAAAGTGTTGCACCTCTATCAGGAAGATTCGCCGGTGGTGGAGATTACAATTGAGGTTGATTTTCTTGGTTATGGTGAATGGAAACCCTACGCCACTTTGGAACTCGGGCGGCAGGAATACCAATATCATACTTTCCCGCCAGGTTTTAGCGCTCATTGGGTACGGCTGAAAGCAAACCGCGATTGTACTGCCACGGCAGAGTTCATGTATTCGTAACTTTGTTGAAATCCGCTTAAAAAAAACCTCCCCAGGGTGGAGAATATCCGCCTTGGGGAGTTTTTTGTGGATTACTTTTCGATAGACGACCCCTGCCATATTTTT
>CAYQOX010000081.1:0-14293 GCA_964419335.1 uncultured bacterium
TCCATAATAAACCAAAGCATAGAGCACTCCAGACCTTTATAACCTAAAAACAAACCTTATTATAACTCTTCTGCTAAAAAACAACATGGAAATTTTATTCTGATTTGTTTGAGTTGTCAAAAATCTAAGTCTAAAAAAATAGATAACTTGTGAATGATTCGACAGAAATGAATCAATCTTTCGAATCAAAAAACTCCATTTTAAGTTAAGGAAAAACAAGAAATGTACATCTAGCACAAAGCCTACTACGAATTCAAAGATCTCAAATGGGTTATTTCTTGGGGAAGCAGGTCACGTTCGCTTCCACCTTCATCAATGGGTAAAATGAGATTATTCTTTAACCGCTGTTCGAATAATTTCCAACGATCCTTTTTAAATTCGAAAAAGAAATCCTCATCTTAATATGACGAATAAAAGAGAAGCAATCATCGAAACATTATCAACTCAAGGGGAGGGCATTGCCCGACTGGATGGCAAAGTCATTTTTGTCCCTTTTACTTTGGAAAATGAAACATGGGAAATCGAACCGTTTCAAGACAAGAAAAACTATTCGCGCGCATGGCCCCTTCAACTTAACTCCGAGAAACATCCCTCCCGGGTACAACCCAGATGCCCCTATTTTACTCACTGTGGCGGATGTCAGATCCAACACATGGGTGAAGAAAAACAGCGTGAATCCAAACGCTTATGGTTACAAGAAACATTTCGACGCATTGCTCATCTTAATACTAACGTAAATCCTTTGGTTTTTTCCTATCCATGGGAGTATCGCAATAAAATACGATTGTTACTCCTAAACGAGGAAAACATGATTCAATTTGCTTTTCATTTTTATGGGAAACCGGAGCAAAAGGTACCTATTCAGGATTGCCCGATTGCCCATGAAGCGATTCGAAATTCAATTCCAACGATCTATAAAATTCTAAACACAAACTGGTCTCAGGAAACGCGAAAAATCCCAGAGAACGCGAAGGTTATTCTTCATGTGGAATTGCAGACGCGCGTAATCCTTACGTTTGAGAATGTAGTTCCCCCGAAAAACGTACTTGAAGTTTTGGAGAATGAAGGATTTAAAACCAATATAGTCAAAAAACACAAATCCCATACTCTCACTACAGATCATGATCCTACCGCCTTTCGCCAAGTGAATGATCGGGTACAAGACCGCTTATATGACTATGTGAAGCAATTGCCTTATCTATCTACGGAATCTCTTTTAGAAGGGTATTGTGGGCCGGGCATACTCACATCTTTATTAGGCCAGCGTTTCTCGAATATCATTGCTGTGGAGGCCAATTCTTCCAATGTGGGGCAGGCAAAACATCGAGTTAGCCGTCAGAGGCACATCCGAATTCATAGCATGACCATGGAAACGTTTTTGCGCAAAAACCGAGATAGTTACAGAACGATTTTGCTTAATCCGCCTCGTTCTGGATTATCCACCACCGTTCGGAAACAAATATCGAAGTTAGGCGCGAACGACCTTGTGATGCTTTCTTGTCATCCTGCTGCTCTTGCCCGCGATACAGCGGCCTTCGTGAAAGCGGGATTTACAATTCAGCAACTTCAACCCTTTGATATGTTTCCTCAAACCTACCATGTAGAAGCCGTAATCCATCTTCAACGATCCTAATCGATGGACATGGGGTAAATACCTATAATATTTGCATTTACCCCATGTCTTTTAATAAAGAACTATACGGGTTATCTCGTAACTTGATTGGATTGTTGTTCGCGTATCATTTGTTCCATTTTTTCAACAATATCGGGATGAAGCGCGGCCACGTTGTTTTTCTCGCGAATATCGTTCTTCAAATTGTACAATTCGAGTGGCCCTTCTGGCAATTTAGCCACATTTAAACGAACCGCTTTCCAGTCTCCCCAACGAAGAGATTGCTTCCCACCTTGTTCGGAAAATTCCCAATAAAGGATTTCATGTATCTTTTGTTTTTTGCCTAGCATCTCTGGCATAAAGGAAATTCCATCGATATCCTCGGGGGCTTCTATTCCCGCAGCCTCACAAAATGTAGGCAATAAATCCCAAAACGCAGAAATATGATGGCTCACAGAGCCCGGTTTAATTTTCCCCGGCCAACGAGCGATCATGGGCACCCGGATTCCACCGTCATAGAGATCACGTTTCATCCCCCGTACTTTTCCGGCGCTGTTGAAAAAGAGAGGATCGGCTTGGCCTTCTTTATGGGGACCATTATCGCTGGAGAATATTACTAACGTATTTTCGTCTAATCCTAGTTCTTGCAGTTTATGGAAAATCCGGCCGACATCACGATCCATGCGAGTAATCATTGCTGCATGACCTTTTTGAGGAGCAGGCCAATCTTTTTTGTTTTTATATAGACCATAATCCGGAACTTCCATCCCGTGTTCACCGACCACCCAATGTTCATTATTGGCGTGTGGTATCGTATAGGGGAGATAAAGAAAGAAGGGATCCTTTTTATTTTCATCAATAAAATTGAGTGCTTCTTTGGTAAAGAGATCATGAGAGTAATCAACCCTTTTGGTCGCTGCTCCGCCATATTCCTTGGCATAACCCCGCTCTGGACGTTTAACCTCATTCTCGAGTTCTACTTTTTCTCGATTGCGCCATAAGAAAGCAGGGTAATAATTATGAGCATGGACTTGGTTCAGATAACCAAAGAAGTAATCAAAACCTTGTTCTAGGGGAAAACCAGTGGTATCTTCCTCGCCTAAGCCCCATTTTCCAATACAGGCGGTACGATAACCGACTTCTTTGAGGTATTCAGCGACGGTTTTTTCTTGAGGTTGTAACACTTGGTTTTGTCCATTGGTGCGCAGATGCCCCGTGTGTAAACCAAGCATTATCGTAGCCCGGGATGGAGCACATACCGTGCTGCCGGCATAATGATCAGTAAAGCGCATGCCTTCTTCGGCCATTTTATCCAGATTTGGAGTCTTGATTAAATGCTGTCCGTAGCAACCTAGATCTCCATACCCGAGATCATCCGCCAAGAGGAAGATAATATTAGGACGTTGGTTTTGGGCAGAGGTTTTAAGGCTACCCATTGTGGCCGCAGCCGTGATTCCCATGGTAATATTTTTTAAGGCTTGCCTACGATTGGATTTTGTTAACATAAAAATCTCCTCCCTCTATAATCATGATTTTCTCTTGATTGTACAGAAATTTAAGAAAAAAATCAGGCATCAAGGAACAATACTCTATAATTTAATCAACTCATCGTTCCCGTGGACTCTGGTTTACTTGGTTAGAAGCGGGATACTCTAAGTGAATAGATAAGCAGGATAGATCAGCAGGTCGCGAATTCACTTTGTGGAAAGGATCACGAAATGCACGATCGAGACCTCATTCCTTATGTGGTTCTCCGTGACGATTCATCGGGAAGTTGGCTCAAGTTTTCTCATCTCACCCAGATCATTCAAACCAGAAAGCAGGAGGAAGTTTTTCCTAAATTGCAAGCCTTGTCCGAAGCCGTAGAAAAAGAGAGTTCTTACGCAGTTGGTTTTCTCGCCTATGAAGCGGGCAATTCTTTTCATTTTCCTAAGAAAGAGACTTTCTGTAACCAAGATGAATTTCCCTTGCTTTGGTTTGGTCTCTTTTCTCATTTTACGAGGCATGATGAATTACCTCCAAGTCATGAAAGTCCTTCCTTATATCAAGATTGGTATGCTTCTGTGAATCAACAGGAGTATCGTAATAATATCGAGAAGATCCATAAATACATCGCAAGAGGTGAGACTTATCAAGTTAATTATTCCTACCGATTAAATACGACAAATATTGATGACCCCTGGAATTTGTTTCTTTATCTGATCGAAAATCAAGAATCAAGGTATGGAGCCTATCTTGATACGGGAGAATGGGTTTTGTGCAGCGCCTCGCCAGAACTCTTCTTTCGCCTGGATGGAAAACACATTGAGTCCCATCCCATGAAGGGAACTTCGCCACGGGGGTTATGGTATGAAAACGATCGACAACTTGCAGATCGATTACGCCATTCCACAAAAGAACAAGCCGAAAATGTCATGATTACCGATATGGTGCGGAACGATCTCGGGCGCATTTCGGAAATGGGTCATGTCTGTGTCCCTCAGCTTTTTTCGGTAGAAAAGTATCCAACCGTTTGGCAAATGGTTTCCATGGTGCGTGCCCAAACCATAGAACCATTGCCTCGGATTTTTGAAGCCATGTTTCCTGCCGCTTCCATCACCGGGGCTCCGAAGCGACGAACCATGGAAATAATTTCGGAATTAGAAACAAGGCCGCGTCGTATTTATACCGGGACAATCGGCTATTTAGCGCCTGACAGAAAAGCCCAGTTCAATGTAGCCATACGCACAGTCTTCATTAATAAACGAACGGGAGAGGCGGAATATGGTGTAGGAGGTGGGATTGTATGGGATTCACAATGGGGAAGGGAAGAAAAGGAATGCCAGATCAAATCCCGTATTTTGCATCATCGAAAACCTTCCTTTGATTTATTAGAAACCATACGCTGGACTAAAGAATCGGGTTTTTTTCTTCTCTCTTATCACTTGAAGCGTTTAAGCCAATCGGCTTCTTATTTTAACTATGAAGTTGATCTTACCCATGTGAAACGTGAATTGGAACAAACAGTAGCAGAATTACCGGGTCTATGTTACAAAGTTCGTTTACTCCTCAGCCGAAATGGCTCTATCAAGATCGAAACGACTCCCTTAGATCTTAACGCATCTTTTATTCCAAAAGTAATCATGGCGAAAGAATCCGTGGATAAGAATGACCCCTTTTTATATCACAAAACAACTCATCGTAATGTTTATCAAAAAGCCTTCCAATCTCGTCCAGGGTATTCCGATGTGATTCTTTATAATTCGAAAAATGAGATTACGGAAACCACGACAGCCAATCTCCTTGTTGAAAACGATGGGATTCTTTATACACCTCCCATTGATTGTGGTTTGCTGCCAGGGACCTATCGCGAGTATTTATTAGATACGGGGAAAATACAAGAACGTATTTTGTACTTGAAAGATTTATTCGAATCCTCCTCTATTTATCGAATAAATTCTGTCCGTGGAATGCAAAAAGTGCGTCTCGTTTACGAGGAATCATGACCGAACGTGGCTTCGGACTCGCGGCTGGCTTTGAAAAAGGAAGCTATATGGCATGTTGCGCCGAAATCGCACTCGATCCTAATAGCGGTGAGGTTAAGGTCGTTCGCGTGGTGGAAGCTTTCGATTGCGGCCCGGTGATTAATCCAGTGCATCTTAAAAATCAGATTGAAGGAATGATTATGATGGGTATTGGCGGGGCTTTATATGAAGCCATCGAATTTGAAGAGGGAAAAATCCTCAACCCACGTCTCTCTCGATATCAAGTTCCTCGTTTTCGTGATACTCCCGAAATGGAATGTGTATTAATCGATCATGACGATGTCTATCCCGCGGGTGGAGGCGAAACCCCGATTATTGGTATTGCCCCGGCAATTGCGAACGCGATTTTTAACGCCACGGGGAAACGTATTCGCTCCATGCCATTACTCCCTACAAAGCACTTGTAATTCAAAAGAGTAGCGGAATTTCAATAAGAAAGCGGTTGGTGAAGAATCAATGAAACCACCAACCGCTTTTCCTACTTTATTCTACGATGCCAATTTTATTCGGTGAGATTGCAACATTGTCAATAAATAAATGATGATCACTTTTCGAGGTCCAACTCCCACCTAAATAGAGATTGATCCAGACTTTTTCAATCTTGAGTTCATCTGTATTGCGAAAGCGCAAATCCGTTTTCTCAAAGGCCAGTTTATCATCTACCCAACCTTGTATAATTCCATTCGCTTCACCAATCTCATTAAGTTTGACGTATTGTTCTATACAGTACCAGCGATTGTTCTCGAGATAGCCGCGTTTTTCGATATCCCAGACCCAACTGGAACCGTACTGTCCACGCATATCCATGTGATAACAATAAAAACCGATGGGAATTTTCCCTTCCTCTAGGCCACGAAACAATCCCCGCGCCGACCAGCCATCGTCCCCATGAACTGGACGTCCTCCCCAACCAGCACGACCATAGGTGGCTGAAATACCAGGAAGTTTTCCGCCTCGTTCAGGATTCCAATCATCGGCGAAACGAAGGTAATAACGGAAGTAGATTTCCTCCGGTTCTTCTTTCCATTGTTCTGAAAAGTCGAAACTGAAACTGGTACCATAATGCCCCTCTTTTTTCACTTGAATCATTAGGGCTTTTTCTTTGAACGGTTCGAATTGAAGGGATTCATTTTTTTTAACAAGAGTTACATTTCTGGGCGTGGATTCTAAGTTCCATGCTTTATACCAATCGTTTTTATCAAAATCACATTTAAACATTTTATCCTGGCCAATCGCAAGAATGGTAAATATCATCAAGATGAGACAGGACAATAGTAATTGACGTAAAAACATATCGATACCTCTTTCAACAAATATAGTTATTTATAATTCCCAACCCTCGCGGTAGGTACGCTTTTTCAATTGGTTTGCCTCGGAACTATTTGTGAATTGTTTGTTTTCCTCATCCCATTTCAATTTCTTTGGAACCCGCAAAGCGATATTGCCTAAAGCAATGGTTTCTGTGAAGGGAAAGATATTTTCGAAACTCGCTAAAGATTCCTGTTCTCCTTTACACGCGCGTAACCATTGTTCTAATTCGCCAAGAGGACGTTCGAGTGTTTCGGGAGGAGGATCAAAGGCTTTCATTCTGGCTTCGGGAATCAGGCGGGGATTGCCACCCGTGAAGCCCGCAAGGATTTTGCCTTGATCTCCGACAAACAACATGCCTTCTTCAGGTAAGTCTTCCCCGTCCGTTTCTAATTCTTCCGGCATAGGGGGACGTAATCCTCCGTCATACCAGCTAAGCGTCACTGGGGACATGTCGCCTCGGGACGGGAATTCCCAGCGTATCATTGAAGCGCGAGGATAAGACACCGTGTTTTCCTGTTTTTTCCAGAGATCATCTATTATGTCATAAAATTGACTGCGGGAGGCTTCTACAGAAGATGGAAAACCGAGTTTCAATATTTTAAAGATTTGAAAGAAACTATAATGCCCCATATCGCCCAAAGCGCCTGCGCCGAAATCATACCACCCCCGAAAAACCGCATGGGTATAGGAAGGATGGTAAGGTAGAGCAGGTACAGGCCCCAGCCAAAGTTTCCAATTAAAACCTTCAGGAATTTCTACACGTTCTTGGGGACGTTGAGTCATTCCTTGGGGCCAAAAGGGACGAGTTGACCAGTTATGTACTTCACGGACCTGGCCAATAGCCCCGTTCCATATCCATTCGCATATCTTATACGTGTCTTCATTTCCTGCGGCACAAAACATATGAGTGGCCAATCCAGTTTGTTTCGCTTTTTTCACCGCCAGATCAATTTCATGATATACATTGGATAAGGCTTTGTGGGTGATTGCATGTTTGCCTTTATTCATCGCAGCCAAGGCAATGGTGGCATGCAAATGATCTGGAGTCATGATGTAGACTGCATCGATCTCTTTTGCTTTTTCCAATAATTCACGAAAATCAATATATGCAGGACAACCTTTATAATTTTGAAGATTGCGTTTTTTGGCGTAGTAGGTTTCGACAATTTGTTTTCCTACTTTACGACCGCATCGGCAACCTTCTACACTTTCATCCCACTTATCATCATCGAGAAAATCGCGGATTTTATCGCGAATTTCGTGCTTACCCCAGGGAACGTAATCCGTACTCTCTTCGTTGACATCACAAACGGCACCAATATGTACGTCTTCTTTCTTCAAAGCAGGTATCAATTGGCGTATACCTTGCGTACCGCATCCAATGTAGGCGATATTAATTTTGTCATTGGGAGAGGTGGAGGAAGGTTGTCCGATAACCTGTCTTGGGATAAAGGTGAAAGCCGTAACAGGAATACTTGTCTTCAAAAAGGCACGTCGGTTTTCTTTATATTTTTTCTCCATTAGTATGATCCTCATTGATTATAAAATAAAAGGGAACAATCAGCTGCTAAGTATTATCTCAAAACCGAGCCCCTTTGAATAGAGGAACAATGGAGAATCGAATTTTACTTCTTCTTTTCTACATACACCCTCTGCGCGAGTTCCTTGCCAATGATTCGTTCTTGTTGATTGGCTTGGATGGTGATAGGTCCATCAAAGGGTTCCTTCGATAGAATTTGTACCTTAGTTTGAGGCAGTAAACCTAAATCGGCCACATAGCGTAAAAACTCAGGGTCATCGTCATCCACTTCTACGATTTGTGATTCTGAACCCGTTTTCAGTTCTGATAATGCACAAGTATCTGTATGAACAATTAATCCCACATTGTTGGGTATGGGTTGCCCATGAGGATCAACATGGGGGTATCCCAGCATCTCTTCCATACGAGCGGCGACCATAGGCGAGATCGAATGTTCCATTCGCTCCGCCTCTTCATGGACAACATCCCAGGGCATTTGCAAGGCTTCCGTAAGATACAGTTCAATCAAACGGTGATGACGAATTATTTCAACCGCAATCTTTTCTCCTGCTCGGGATAATTTCACACCTTTATAAGGTTCGTGGATTAACAAATTCTTTTTGGCCAAATGTTTGATCATCTTGGTCACAGAAGCAGGACGAACTTGAAGGTGATTCGACAATAGATTTGTAGTAACGCTTTCATAGGGCGTTCGTCCATTTTCCAGTTTGTAGATGGTTTTTATGTAGTCTTGTTCTGCTTCACTTAAAATACTCATTTGTTATCGATACCTCATAAATAAGGTGTATTATGCTACCAATCTCCAAATTTGAGCGACAAAAAAACATACTGCAAATCCCGCGGCCAATGGAATAAACGCAGACAGTGCTGTCCACTTCCAACTGCCTGTCTCTTTGTAAATCGTGTATAACGTCGTTGAGCAAGGATTGTGCAGCAGACAGAATAATAAGAGATTTATCGCAGTCAACATGCTCCATCCACCCGCCGACAAAAGATTGGCCGTATCAGCTTGAGAGTCTAGTTCAAACATCACTCCGGCTCCTTCTCCTACACCGGTTAAGCCCGTTGTCAGTACAGTCAGCATTAAAACCGTCGGAATGACAATCTCATTCGCAGGAATGGCGATAATATATGCCAAGAGAATTACCCCATTTAAACCAAGAATAGCGGCAAGAGGATCAAAAGCATTAATCAAATGGACTGCGATCGAGGTTTCGTTTATGGTTATATTACTTAAAAGCCAAATAAGTGCACCGGCGGGTAAAGCAAAGACTATGGCACGCCCTAACACAAACAAGGTGCGGTCAATAATGGAGGTATAAACCGTCTGCCAAAATTGGGGGGGACGGTATGGTGGAAGCTCCAAACTATAAATTGAAGGTTCACCGCGTAGCACGGTTCGAGATAGCAACCAAGAAACCACAAAAGTTGCGAAAACGCCCAACATCATCACGCTTAATACCGATAAGGAAGCCACTACGGAAGCGGTAAACGCGGAGGAAAACGCACCGCCTATGAATATCGCAGAAATTAAAAACAGGGTTGGCCAACGCCCGTTACATACAGCAAAGTTATTGGTCAAAATCGCGATTAATCTTTCCCGGGGACTGTCGATGATGCGGCACGAGATAATACCTGCGGCGTTGCAGCCATAGCCCATGCTCATGGTCAGCGCTTGCTTGCCATGGGCTCCCACTTTTTTGAATAAATAATCCATATTAAAGGCCACTCGCGGTAGATAGCCAAAATCTTCTAGCAAAGTAAAGAGCGGAAAGAAAATCGCCATCGGAGGAAGCATGACGCTCACCACCCATGCACTACCTAAATAACAACCATCAATCAGTACTCCATCAAGCCACCACGGCATCCCGATACTCGCAGAGACACTTTTTAAAAAGGGGTGAACCGTATCAAGGAATAAAACGGATAACATATGCGAGGGGACATTCGACCCCGCAATGGTCATCCATAACACCGCCGCCAGCATCCCAAACATAATGGGTATCCCCGTCACCTTACTAGTAAAGAACCAATCCAAACGGTGGTCCCATTTCGACCCTGTGCGTTCTCCGGTATAGGTTGTTACTGCTTCAGATATGCGTGAAGCTTCACTATAGATGGAATCCATAAGCGAATCATGAACTTGATCGCCTATTCTCCAACGTAAAGTCGTGGCGTTGGAAAGGATTTCATCTATTTTTACTTGCTTCGTATCCATCCTTCATAACCTCCTAAGCCGACTTGTCCATGGCATAAGATTCCTTGCTTTGAGTGATTTCCATAAGCTCACCGGTTTCGACCGCGTTAATCATCCTTCGATCTCCTTCCAATAACCGTAATGCTACCCAACGCGTATTGGGGAGACCTGGGTAGAGTTCCTCAATCTTGGGAACTAATTGATTGATCGCTTCCTCAAGCTCTGGCGAGGTACGCGGAAGTCGAAATGGCGTAGGTACTTGTTCACCTGAAGCAACTTGCTCGATGGCTTCAACCAGTTGTTCCAATCCTTCCCGTTTACGGGCGACGGTCGGAATCACTGGAACACCAATTTCTTTTTCCAGTTTTTCTATATCAATAACAAATCCATGACGCTTAGCTTCATCCATTAAATTGACACATAGAATCACCCGATCGGTAATCTCCAGTACTTGCAGGACGAGATTGAGATTGCGTTCCAGTCGGGTGGCATCGACGACAACTACGGTTACATTGGGTTGGCCAAAGAGGATAAAATCCCGTGCAATTTCCTCATCCACACTGGCCGACAATAAGGAATACGTCCCAGGTAAATCCATAATACGAAATGTTTTTTCTTTATAACGAAAACGGCCTTCGGCGCGGCTCACGGTTTTTCCCGGCCAGTTTCCTGTATGTTGATGTAATCCTGTTAAGGCGTTGAATACGGTGCTTTTTCCCGTGTTGGGATTCCCCGCCAAGGCTACAACATAATCATCATCGCCTTCCGGTATCCCCATTTGAATTAATCTCGGCCGGTGTTCACATGATTGGCAACTGGAAGAGATAGAACATTGACTCATCATGCGACTCCTTTCTCTTTCTCAATGTAAATCAAATTCGCTAGTTCGCGGCGTAAAGCAATCACCGAACCTCGTATCCGGTATGCTTTGGGATCGCGAAACAAACCTTCTCTTTCGGCTTCAATCAAAGTTCCCGGGACCACCCCGAGATCCATCAAGCGGCGTCTTTCTATTCCTCGGCAATAAGGAGCGATTTCTTTCACTCGGCCTCGTTCTCCCAATTGGAGGGAAGCCAAGGTGTTCTGGTTTTCTTCTTGTTGATCTTCTTTTAAAGGGACAACGCAAATACGAGCGGCGGCTATGGGAGAAAGTACATGCTCTTCCTGTTGTGAACCTAATCGCAATCGATAGTTACTCATCTCTAGAACTTTCATACGCATACCGGGATAAATCCCTTCAGCTACAATCTGGGCATAAATTTGATCTGGCTCATCCTCGATCTGCGTTACTGTAACTAAATCTCCAACTTGGCACATGGTAACCGGCAAGCCTTTAGGTGGACTGACCTCTCCTTTCGAGGTAGGAATCGGTGCTCCATGAGGATCGTACATAGGGTTCCCTAAGCGACAGCACATGGTTTCCAATTGTTCTATGGAGGTATTATGTTCACGATCATCGGCCACCCGGTGCCACTCTTTTTCTTGCAATCCGGTCTCATCGGCCAAATAACGTTCCCAAAGACGATGAGCTCTCACCATTCGCAAAGCGTAAGCGCTGCCTTCTGCGGTTAAGCGATAATAGCCGGGCTGTGAGGTGATTAACCCATTTTCTTCCATGGTTCTTGTCAGCTTGGCCGCTTGATTGCGGCTTAATCCCAACTTCCCTGCTATGCCCTCCAACGAGGTTTCACGTCGCATATATTCATTGTTGTAAAGATGTTTCAAGGCATCCTCGATTCGGATTCGTTCCGAATCTCGTCGCATTTTTTTCCACAAACTCCATAAGCCTAGATTCGGCCAGAAAAACCACGTTAAGAGGCTTAAAACAATGATTCCACTCAATAACAACGTTAGAGGATGGGTCATAATCATCTCACCTAACAGGAAAATTATATTTTAGCTATCTCTAATTTTAATTATACTACTAGTTTTGTCAAGATAAATATTGACATAATTTGTCGTATTTCAAAATAAACCTTATTCCGCCTTTCGAATATCTATAAAGTGGGAAATAAACGTAAAACAAGCCCGTAAAATTACGGGCTGTTAAGAAAAATAATATTTGAAGGGAGAGAAAAAAGGGCTATTCCATCAGCGCCAATGGACATTGCGCACAAGTGGGAATTTCATCGATGCGCCCGGTAGCGTGGAGTTCACGTAACTTGTTATACTCAACCCCATTCCAGATTTTTTCGATGGTTTTATTGTAAATATTTCCGACCGCAAGGGTGCGGGCTGAATCCACACAGCATACCGAAACAACACCATCCGGATGAACGAACATGCGTTGCCATAGTTGCGGACAACAGAATTTCTTCTTTTGTTTACCCATTTTCATAATCATTTTGTCCGAATCTTTTTGGCTCGTGTGTTCAATATAATCCACGTAGGCTACCGCATCCACGATCGGCTCAAATAATGCTTTAAAATCCTGCCATTCATGCTCATTTTCTCTCATCCGCACCATGGAAACCCGGGTAAAAGGCTTAACAGAACCCATTTCTTCACGTATTTGTATGAATCTTTTAATATTACGTAAGGTTTTATCATAATCTGCATTAATGCGAATTTCATTGTAATGTTCACGATAGGGAGAATCAAAAGAAAAGAAAAGTTTATCTAAACCGGATTGAATGAGACGCCGGGCAACTCGTTCAGTTAATGTGGTGGCGTTGGTATTGAACATGACATCCACAATGCCATGCTCTTTCGCAAATTCAATCATCTCCGCCAATCTGGGATTCATTAACGGTTCGCCAAGATAATTGAACTTGATTGAGCACAGCCCTTTGGTCACTCCTTCTTCAATCAAACGTTTATACAAATCAAAATCGAAATTCTTAACTTTCCAAAAGGTTCCATCTTTTACCATATCCGTGCGCGGACACATGGTACAAAGTAGATTACAATTCGACGTGGCTTCAATATCCAAATGTACGGGGACAGCATCCACAATATGATTCTTGGGATATTCTTCCCATTTTCGGCGATATTCCCAATATTCGGGGGGAAGTGAGGCTTCCCAACGCTTGGTTCGCTCGCTTGGGAGTTGGTGATAATTATGATCGACTTTTGTTTCGACTTTCACAGTCATTGAGCCTAAACCTCGGTTTCTGTTTAAATGATCTATGGAACTCAATCATTATTTTCGACTTCTGAAATAAAATCTTTATACTTTACTGAAATGGTATACATTATAAAATCTTCGATTTATGTCCCGAATCTGACACTCAATACCCCTATTTCCTTTTGTTACCCTAAACAGGGTTATTATACCATGCAAAAATAACGAAAATAATAGCAACATTTTTATGGAGAAACCAAAATGAACTTGGCTTATTTTGAAAAAGGAAATCCCCAGTCTTTACCGATAATTCTTATTCATGCCTTTCCACTGAACCGTCAGATGTGGCGATATCAATTGGAAGGATTATCCGATGCGTATTATGTGATCGCACCTGATCTCCCAGGCTTTGGAGAATCCCCTATATTGGAATCGTCTCCCAACATGGCGGGGTATGCTCAGGCGATCATGGAATTTATGGATCAACAATCCATCTCACAGGCTGTGCTTGGCGGCTGTTCGATGGGGGGATATATCCTTTTTGAAATGTACCGTCAGGCTCCTGAACGATTTAAAGGCTTAATACTTTCAGATACACGAAGCGAAAACGATCCACCTGAAGCGAGAGAAAAGCGTTTCAACACTATTCAAGAAGTTGAAAAGAATGGAACCACAAATCTGGCAGAAACCATGCTGCCCAATCTTCTTTCTCCCACTACTTTTGCAAAGCGGGAGAGTCAAGCCAACGAAATTCGCGAAACCATCCTTGCGAATAATCCCCAAGGCATTATCCACGCTCTCCAAGCCATGGCGGATCGTCCCGACTCGACCGAAACCGTATCCCAGCTTACCGTCCCCACAATGGTTATTGTGGGGGTTGATGATGCGTTAACCACTCCCGATGTTTGTCGTGCAATGCACGACAAAATACCCAACTCTGAGATAAAAGTTATCCCTGAAGCCGGTCATTTATCTCCTTATGAAAATCCAGATGCCGTCAATAAAACGATTCGAGAATTTATTCAATCGCAGGGGATACAATAAT
>CAYQOX010000082.1:0-12854 GCA_964419335.1 uncultured bacterium
TACAGGGAGGGCACAGACACAATCGCCGAGGGCGGAGAGACGGACGAGGAGGATGCTTTTTATGCTGTTTATATCAATATCATACATCGATGGTATAACCTTATCATTTCAAACTATGCTTTGAAACTTCTTAATAGATAGGCAAGTTTATTTACATTCTTCTCAATGGAATACAAGTTTTCGATTTTTTTACGACTCTTTAGACCGAATTTTTTTCTCACGTCAGCATTTTCAATTAGTATGGATAACTTATCAATCCATTCTTCATGGCTACTGGCATGGAAACCCGATTCCCCATCATCAATGATCTCTTTGTTAATACCTACAGGACTACAGATCGAGGGAAGGCCCATGGCTGAATATTGGATAAGTTTAAAACCACATTTTCCTCTTGTCCAATAATCATCTTTTAGAGGCATTAAACCAATGTCGAATGATTGAAGGTCAAGGAGTTCATCTTTTTCATCCCATTTTTTCTTTATTACTTGTATATAATCACAATCAATAAATTGATCAGAAACAATTTTCATTATAACATGATTATATTTCTTCCCAATCGCATCAAGGACATCTTTTATTTGTTCTAAATATTTTATGGTGGATTTTGAGCCAATCCAGCCAATGGTAATTTGTAATTGATTTTCTTGATAAAATTTTGGTTTATATTTATGAATATCAATAGGTGTAGGAATTATAGTAATATTATTATTATAAAAAAATATATAATCTTTTAAATAGTGATTTCCAACTATAATGTGATCATACAAAAATATGGTTGAACGAAATTTCCAATTTCCTTTTGGGGTGTAATTTCTGTCATCGCATATATCATCAAACATAACAGCATCATCCACATCATAAATCAAAGTTTTGCTAATGAAACGTATGATATATAATTCCCAGGGTTGAAATAGTTTTTTTTGGATAAAGACAATATCATATTTGCTTACAGCGCGTATTAATTTTATTTTCTGTAATATAGTTTTAGGAGAAACAATAACGGTTGAATCTATATTATATTGCTTTAATGGATCGATATATTGCAAGACACGCAAACGGGAACTTGCTTTATCTATACGAGGAACGATAAATAAGACATTCATGTTTCTCTTCTTCTTTTTCCAACGGCAACAATGGTATGGGCAAAATCTACATCGAGATATCGATGCAACCATTGACCGAGCAAGATACGAAACCAGTATCGATGAAAGGCATCATTATAGACCCGATAAATAATTTCTAGCTCATATCCAAGTGCCGTTAGAATGCCTCCCAATGCATCATAACGATATGGAGTGATGTGATCGGGAGAATAAAGATAACGAGATGGATGATGAATATTGGGCGTGGAGATAAAAAGTAAGCCATTGGGGTCAAGGCAATTAGAGATGTTTTTGAGTAGGTCAATCGCCTCAATGATCGTAATATGTTCAATGACCTCAAACAGTAAAGCTATAGAAAATTTTTTTTCGATCTCATCAAAAGATTTATAATCATGGTTTCCTTTTGGATCAATATCTAGTGATTTATATAAAAAATCGCAGTTATTCTTTCTTAACAAAGTATTAAAACGTCGATCATAGGCACCTACATCCAATATTGATGACGAATTATCAACATAAGGAATTACAGTATTTTGGACTTTTTTTATTAAGGGAATTTTCCATATAGACTTATATTTTGATCGGATATTTTTTTGGTAATGATAAAATTCACTCCAGCTTTCATGGATTTGGTGATTATTCGTATTCATCATAATATCTCTTTTCTTCAATTATAGACTCAAAAAGTTTTATGGTTTCATTCACATTTTGTTTAATTGTGTAGTTCTTGGCTAATTCACAAGCGTTGGATCCCATTGTCATTAATGATTCTATGTTACCCGATTGAATAATCTTTTTCAATAATTTCTGAGGATTTGCTAACTCATCGATAAGGTATCCATTCCATCCATCTACAATTAATTCAGAGGCGCCGTTGGTTTTGCTGGTGATGACGGGGAGAGCACAGGCCATGGCTTCTAAACATACGTTGGCGAAGGGGTCATTTAAGGTGGGATAGACGAATAAATCCGCAGCGCTGTAGTATCTTTCGATCTGTTCTGTTGGCGCGACGAAATGGATCTGCTTCGAGAGGGAATGTTTTTTGATAAAGTGCATGTAGTTTTTGGGGTTCCCCTTACCGACGATGAGCAGGTGATGGGGTTCGCTGCGTTGTCTTAATGCGGCCATGGTTTGCAATAAGGTTTGCAGGCCTTTTCTTTCCCAATTATTTCCTACAAATAACAAGAGGGGGTTATGTTCATCGAGGCCGAGCGACTGACGGATATCATTTCGATAATGCGAAATGGCTTGCGGGTTAAAACGAGCCGTATCGACACCATTATAAATGACATGCAGGCGCGAAGAGGAACCTGGGTAATAGTGGGCTGCGAGATTTTTGTAATAATGAGAATTCGCGATGTAATAGGTTTTTTTGCTATGAAACAATTGCTTTTCGAGATACAAATTTATTATATAGACGGGACGGGTTATATACTTACCGTATCGGAGAAACTTATGTGGATAGGATTGATGGTACCAATGCTTTATTATGCCGTCTCCAAGGCGGTATAAATCGTAGGGGTAAGTTTGGGTCATGCTATAGATGATATCGTATTGTGAGTTGCGTAACATCCGATCTACATTTTTGGCAAAAGAATAGACTTTGAGCCATGAAGGTTTGCGGAGCATAGGGACCTTATGCCAAAAAACAGCGTTGAAAGGTTGTTGGTCCTTTTCGTTGATCGTGAAGGTATGGGCGTAGATGTGGATTTCACAGTTAGAGTTAATTAACTCTCGAGTAAGATTATAGGTATACTTTTCGAGGCCTCCCTTTGTGTAGGTAAAATGTTTAATTAGTATGGCGATTTTCATTGTCTAACATCAATTTCTGCATATTGGGTTTTCATTTCAATGCGGATTCCATGGGGCATGGTTACCCATTGAATTTTTCCTTGTTTATAAATTACAGCAATTGATTCAAGTTCTGGTAATGGTTCCAGAGTGAACGCACCACCGGGGAAATAGCGACGAGCGGTTTGACGATTGAATTTCATGCTGCCGCGGACTGAGTGGATAGGATCGATGCGCCAATCGTAAAAAGTATCGGTACGATCATCTTGGTTTGGTTCAACATAATGCGAAGTGATGAAATCCAAGCGGCCGGATTCATTGAGAATGATGAGTTCGTTTTTATTGTTCCAAAAAGCAATATCCCGTTTACTGGCTTTATCGGGATGATAATATTTTTTCAAATTCTTATCCTTAAAATTACGAGGTTTCTTTTTGTCGCTTCCCTGCCAATGAACCCCACCGTATTGATCTAAGATGATGAAGGATCGGTTTTCGTAGTGTACTAGTTTTTGGGCGATGTTTGGTTCTGACCAGAGGGGGTAGTAAATGATTTCTCTTTGAGGATCCCATTGCTTTGTTTTGGTATTATAGGAAATTTGTTCGATGGTACCATGGTCATCCATTGCCCAGATTTTTTGATGATCGTTGGAGACGGCGAGATCTTGCCATAGTATATCCCATTCTTGATTTTGATAAACACGTTGATTGGGCAGATCGATTCTTTTTTCAAAAGTATCATCGATCCACTCGTAAATAGTCCCCTTGTTGGATAAAACATAGTAGCGATCATTTGTATACGTCATGGATTGTGGTTGATCGTCGATCGAAGCGAGGGTATGGGTTGTTTCTTGATTTATTTCGATGAATCTCCCTTTTGATGTAAGAATATGAATTTTGTTTTCATGGGTATCGATTCTGCCATCGACAAGGACTTCTTCGTTTTGGAGTTTTAAGGAAGCGCCAAAGCATAGAAGGAAAAAGAAGTGGTGCTTTTTTGAACTTTTGCGCCAGGCTTTGGCGTACTCTTCTTTGGGGGCGAATTGCCAATGTTGACGCATGAAGGTGACGGCTTTTTTCCAATTGCCTTGTTCGAGGAAATTATAGGTTTTTTTATTAACTGAACGTATGCCAATATTTTTATAACCGATTTTGAAGGATTTTTTAATCGTATTTTCTAAATTTAGGTTATTTGAATATTGATTCATAAGGGTTGTGTAGTTATATCCATGGGCAGCGAGTATGATGATTATGAAGAGAGGCAGGGCGATTGGATTCAGTCGAAGGATACGATCTGACAATTGATCGTTGAGTGAATTGGGGTAAAAAAGGACGAAGGCCAGGACAGCCCAGGTGGGGGATGTCCACCAATGGCCATGGAAGGGTTTATCGAAGAGTGCATTAAGCAGTCCATGGCCGAGCATGCAGCCACCAACGACAAGCAAAAGAATCATATGGGTATAGCGTTTGGTTGGCCAGAGGAAATTTGTATTTTCACTTTGAAATACAGTTTGGGTGTTATTAATGTAAAACTGGATGATTGCATACAGCATTAAGACCAACCAACATAAAAGGACAAGCCAGGAGGGCATACGGGGGATCCAAGTATGGAAGAGCAGCCAAAAGGAGGCTGCCATTGTGACAAAAAGGAAGATGGAATACAAGGCGTTTATGTTTTTTTTGTGATGCCATTTGGCAAGTAGTCCAAGGGCGAGGAATAAAAATAAGTATATTTTGCCCATAGGCCACGAGTAGGCGGCTGGGTAAATGGATAAGAGAATAAAAAGATAGCCAAGGATTTTGCGGTAATTATACATGGTCATAAGATATCGATGAATTTGTTTGATGAAATCTGGTGCTGAGTGCCGTGATGGCAAAAAGAGCAAATAAGGTTGCGGGGACATTTCCATCCATAAAGCTTATTTCAAAAAGATGGTGCACGAGATAGGCGATGATACCCGCCAAGAAGATGGGGAGGCTTCTGGGGTGCGTGTCATAAATCATTTTTATATAACTTGCGATTATATAAAAGAAAGCAAACAAGCCCAGGATCCCCATAGAGAGGAACAAGTGCAGGTAAAGGTTGTGGGATTTCCAATACCGGGTTAGATAGTGGGGCTCATAATGGGCGATGAGTTCGCTATCCATTTGATTGCGCAAGACAGGGCCTTTCCCGTAACCAAAGAAAGGCATATCGGGGATTCCATAATCCATCACAAAGGGCCAAATCAAGATGCGGGAATAGGGAGTTTCGCCTTTCAATTCTTGGAAGGTGGCTTTAAATTTGGTGAGGGCGACAGGGTTGGAGAGGATGACAATAAGAAGGGCGCCAATGAAAGCGAGTTTATTGATCAGAGTCAATTTACGGGACATGGAAAAATACACTAAGAGCCAGGTGATCAGGCCGATGTAGGTAGCCCGGGTAACCGTGAGTAGAGCGCATGCAATGGTGATGCTTATGCCGAACATCGCGCAACGTTTTTGACGCTGGCTTTCAGCGTATTCATAAAGAAAGGCGAATAGGGTTAAGCCTAAAATGGAGTAGATGCCTAAAAAGTTAGGATATTGGAAAGTGGCGTTAATCCCGGAAAAACCGGATGAAATCATATTTGAGAAAAATTGAGAGAGCGCGACCCCCCCCATCCAAAGATTACCCAGGAAGAAGCTAGAACTAACAAAAGTGACGGTTTTCAGTGTCCAGGGTATATCGATTAAGATTATAAAAAATGCAATATAGAAAAGAAATTCGAGCGTTTCGGAGAAGGCTTGATAGGGATCGGGGGAGCCCAGACTTGACAGGAAGGATGCTATAAAGAAGAGAGCTAAAGGAAGATGGAGAGGGGTGATGGAGAAGGATGGATCACGGCGTAGGTATTTCCATGCAAGCCAGGTGATGAGGAGGTAGGGGAAATTTTTATAGACATCGCCGCCAAAGGTGAAGGAATGGCCGAAGAGGGAGGCATGGAACCTGCCGGCGGGGATCAGGAAAAAGATTACCGCAAGTTCGAGAAGAAGCAAGCGGTAGATCCATTGTGTGAGAGGTGTTTTTCTATCATTCGACATGTTGATACACCACAGGTTTTATACTCCTTAAGATCACTCTATGTAATTTACATAAAAATCATTAGATCATCACGAAAGGGAGTCCTTTTTTTTGGGAGAACGCCTTGGGGATGGGTTCCGCTTGTCACCGTGCGGCTTTAAGGGCCGCTTGCTCTGAAAGCCGCTCCACACAAGCCCCTTCGGCGTTTTGGTTCGATTCATGTAAATTGAAAATAACCATGGTTCTCACTTAAGAATCATGTTCTATTTTCTTTAAAATATACTCAAATACAGGAAGAACCACATAATTCTATAAAACAATGATCTATATATAGGTCACATAAATTATACAACGTTGACAAGTTATTGAAATATTACTAGTATTCTATTCGTTTCTTATTTGATTTCAAAGATGTCTTCTCCTAACGATGCGACAAAAAAGCGGTCAAATTATCGAAATTAACGATCTTCAATTTGAGAAATACTATTGGTCCATTTTTCGTGAACAGGGGCTGGTTACCATCGAGGCCTTTTTCAGGGAAAACCTAGGGAGGTCGTTACGCAAGCCTGGGTTGGGAGAGGGGCGTGAGCGCATCCAATTCAGTTTAAAGGATGAAAAAGGGAGAGAGAGGACATTTTTTCTTAAACGGTTTCGGCATTCATTGAAGTGGTATCGTGGTAAGGGGTTGGGGCGGATTCGTAGTCCCGCGGGGCGAGAGTGGTTTTGGTTATGGAATTTTCGGGAAAACCACCTTCCCTGCCCTTGTCCGGTGGCGTTTGGTGAGGAAATTCGAGGGAAGGAAGTGCGAAGTTTTGTGGTGATGGAAGCGGTGCCGGGTATCTCGCTTGAGCAATGGATCGAGTCGGGACAATGGGAAGCGGAAAAAGAGGGTTTGCCTTTTTTGATCGATACGATTGCGGAGCTCGGAGGACGGATGCATCGGTTGGGGTATATTCATCGCGATTTCTATTTGAGCCATCTATTTTATGATAAGGCTGAGGGTGAAGGCGTTCCCATTCATATTATTGATCTGCAACGTGTATTGAGAATGAAGTATGTGCGTACGCGGTGGATTGTTAAAGATTTGGCTTCTTTACATTATTCCACCCCGATGGAGGTGGTTTCTCCTGCGAAGCGGATACGGTTCTTTTTACGCTATATGGGTAAAACAACGTTGGAGAAGAAGGATAAACGGCTTATCGGCAAAATTATAAAGAAGGCGAACCGTATTAAACGGCATGA
This sequence comes from uncultured bacterium, assembly GCA_964419335.1. GTDB lineage: Bacteria > Hinthialibacterota > Hinthialibacteria > Hinthialibacterales > Hinthialibacteraceae > CAYQOX01. The sequence continues at coordinate 7,177 of CAYQOX010000082.1, forward strand.
GGAAAAGCGGCAAGGACGGTTTCGCTCGATGAATGAAAAGACTAACTAATGGAATGAATAATGATGAATAATCAGAAAATATTTTCTATTTATAATATTGCATGGCTGCCTTTGTGGTTAACGTTGATAAGCCTCTTGGTGTATCCCATACATTTTGATTTTTACTATAAAGTTTTGACGGAAGAAGATGGGATTATCGAGTATTTGACGGCGATTTTTGCGTTTGTGGGCTTTTTTATTGCCTTGGGAGCGGGTTTACAAGCGTATAAAAAAAGGCGAAATAAGGAATTATTTGTTTTAACTCTTTTTGCTCTGGGTTGTTTATTTTTTGGTGGAGAGGAAATTAGTTGGGGGCAACGAATTTTTGGTATTGAAGTTGAAGAGGTTTCACCTACGTTGCATGAGGTCAACCGGCAAGAGGAACTCAATATTCACAATATAAAATATGTGGCACAGATTCGATTGGTGGGAGATGTCTTTTGTTTGGTTTGGGGGATCCTTATCCCTCTCATGTATCGAGAGAAGACTTTTCCAATTGCGCCATTACGGGCTTTTCTTTCGCCTTGGTGGTTGATTCCCGGGTTTGCAACAACATTGCTGATTACATGGCCAAAGAAAATATCGACGTTCATTTTTGGTGAGATGGAATGGGTTAACAACCTGCGGTTAGGAGAATATAAAGAATTTTGTTTTGGGTTTGTATGCATGTTGCTTGCGTATCATTTTTACCGCACATTCAAAGATGAACTAAAAAAGAAAGCAATCCAGTAGAATGTGGAAAAATCAATGACACGAAAAGATATTACTCCCTATTTCAGTGTAGGATTTCCTCTTATCTCCTTGGTGATTTTTGTGATCATAGCGATGATCGATGCGGAGTATTACTACCGATGGATTTCGATTTCTGAAAAAGGCTATTTGGAGCATTCAACCGTGGTAATGCTGGTGATCGCGATCTTTCTTCTCGTCTGGATGCTGTATCATCATACGGATATACCTAATAAAGGGGTCAAAAAATGGACGCTCTTATTGCTATTGGGATGTATATATTTTGCGGGAGAAGAGGCCAGTTGGGGACAACATTATTTAGGATGGAATACGCCCGAATGGTTGGATGAGTTCAACGATCAGGGAGAGACGAATATCCATAACGCGCATGGAATCTTTGATCAATTTCCCCGATTTTTGTTGACATTGGCTTCTGTAATTACCATTATTGCGGCACCGATCTTGGTGAGTTCCCGGAGGGAATGGGGATTGATGCAGAAGTGGCAAGATTGGATTTTCCCGACCATGGCGAGTGTCACGGCGGCTTTGGGAGCGGCCTTGGTGGGATTGCCGCAGAAATTTTATGGGTATTATGGGCCGAAGGAAGATCATATCCCGGCTTGGTTTGATGTCATGTTTTTGCGTGGGCAGCACAGTGAGTTAAAGGAGCATTATTTTGCTATGTTTATGATGATGTATGTCATCTCGCTAGCCTATCGATTTTGGTGTTATCGTTCTGAACCCCATCGTCAGGTGGAAGAATCTCAGGGCTAGCCGTTTTTAGGAAAAAACACGTTAGAGGTCAACCCGCCAAAAATCTAGTGTATCGAATAAATGATCGTTTTGAACGGCTTTTACTTCATCTTTCCATTGCTGATATTGCTCGTATTTGTCCATCACTCGCCGCACGCGGCTTTTTTGGGCGGGGGAGAGTTGTGCGATCCGCTCTTCTGAGATGGTTTCGAATGGTTTCCAGCGTTGGTGCATCCAAATCCAAGTATCTTCTTCACGGCGGACAGCTTCTTCGATTAATTTGGCATAGCGAGCGGTATTGAGAACAATATCTTTTTCATGATCTCCGGTTTGGATTAGGGGGATCGCCCCGCTTCCCCAGATATAGTTCTCCCCATCAGGATCGGTGTGTTTGATGGCTAAATGAACCGGAGTGCCAAGCCGCAGCGCGAGCACGGCAGGTAAGGCGAAGGTGCTGGTGGGTTCTTCGAAAAAGTCGACCCAGACACCGTGTTTGCCTGCGTGTTGATCCATTGCGAAGACGAGAACGGATTGGTTGCGTAAGGTTTGTAAGGCGCGGTTGACTCCACCCACCCGATCAATGCTATGGAGGCCAATGCGCTGGAGCCAACGCTGCAATCCTTTTCGGATGAGTTTGTTTTTAGGATAGCGGATAAGGAGGGTGATCGGGTAGTGTTGAGCCATTTTGGCGGCGGAGAGAATGAAGTCGCCGTTGTGGGTGGAGAGGATAATCAAGCCTTTGTTTTGCTGGAAGGATTGATCGATGGAAGGAAGGTAGAAGTGGGTAGGGAGATTCTTTCGGGATTTGGGAACCATTGTGTAATGAATCAAATTGGCGATCATTCGTAGGATATTTTTTACAGAGTTATATTGAATTTCTTTTTTTCGGTGGAGTGTTATTTGGTTACCGTAAACTCTGTGGAGGTTCTCTTCCATCGTCATTCGTTTTTTACGAAAGAGAAGAAGATAAAGCCAAGCCAGTGAATTTAAGAAGTAATGTTTCATGCGCTTTTTCATAATGGAAACTGGATGCACGAGCACCGAGGTGGCATTTGGGGGCTCGCGAGCATTGAAGTAAACGATTGAAGCGAAGAGAATCGTATCCTTCGTGTTGTTTCTATTTTATCTTCATAGACAGATGTGATTCTGATATAGTATAATCAATTTTCTCAAAATTCTTCACAAAAAAGGTAAACGTATGGTTAAACTCTGTCGTTACGTTTTATGGATCAACTTATTGTTTATTATAGTGGTTTCGGCTCAAACCCAAAACTGGTCAAACTGGCGGGGGCCAGAATACAATGGCACGTCGGACGCGAAGAATCTGCCGACCGAATGGAGCAAGAGCGAAAATGTGGTTTGGGTGACATCTTTGCCAGGGCAAAGTGCGGCCACACCGGCTATTTGGGAGGAGCGGATCTTCGTGAGTTCGTTGGATGAAAGTTCGGAGGACCTGCTGGCTTTGTGTATAGACCGTGAGAGCGGAGAAATCCTGTGGCAGAAGGTGACAGGAACCGGCCATGATGCCCATCGGTGAAATAATAATGCCTCGCCTTCCCCGGTGACGGATGGAGAATATGTGTATTTCTTCTATGGAAACGGGAATTTGGTTTGCTTTGATTTTGATGGAAAGCGAATCTGGTCGCGGGAATTGGAGGAAGATTATGGGGAGTTTTCGCTTCAGTTTGGTTATGCCAACAGTCCCATGCTTTACAAGGGGAAGCTTTATATTCTCGTGTTGCAGCGAAACAGCAATCCACTGCCGTCGGGAGAATTACGCGAATCTTTCTTGCTCGCTATTGATCCGAAGACGGGAGAGACGCTCTGGAAACATGTGCGGCCGACTGATGCGCGTCGTGAATCTTTTGAAGCCTATACAACGCCGATGCCCCATGCATTGAATGAACGGGATGAGATTATCATTCATGGCGGGGACTATACCACCGGGCATGATCCTGACACGGGAGAAGAGATCTGGCGCTGGGGAAGTTATAATCCCAACCGGATACGGCATTGGCGTATTATTCCATCTCCGGTGACAGGAGGTGGGAATATTTATGTTGCAGCCCCCAAGCGGGCTCCTTTGTATGCTATTAAAGCCGGAGCCGAAGGGGAAATTCCATTAGAGCAGCATGAATGGAACTATGATGAATTTCCGCCTGATGTTTGTACCCCTCTCTTTTACAATGAGAGTTTGTATGTGTTTGATGGGGATCGTTGTGTCATGACCCGGATCGAACCTGAAAGTGGAGAGGTTTTGTGGTCGGGGGAATTGGGTCGAGAGACAGTCTTTCGGGCATCGCCGACGGCTGCTGATGGAAAAATCTATTGCATGAATGAAGACGGTTTGGTGGTGGTGATGGATGCAATGGGGGACGAATATAAGGAGCTGTTCCGAATTACCATGGGAGAAGGTCCATGCCGAGCATCCATCCCTCTTTCTGAGGGAAGTATTTATATTCGCACGGCAGAGAATCTTTATCGTATTGGAGAATAGAAAACTTATTTTTCATACTGTGGGTTGGAGTTTGAGAAGGGGCAATTTATTGTCCCTTTTTTGTTGTCATGAAGTTACAAATTTGTAGATAATTTACACACCCTTACTCATACAAAAAAACAAACATACGTTTTCGTAAGAAAAAGCATTGTTATATCCAGACAATGTGAATGATAAATTCATCTCATCTTTCAAATTCAATTTTTCATCTCCCAAAGTTACTTTTAATTTAACCACACGTTCGTTTCTAGCAAATGAAATTATTTATAGCGAAAAGATAGAATCACTTTTTTTTATATTAAAAAAATGACAGAGGGTCGAGATTAGGATAGACTTCAAAATGACAAATAAAATCATAGGAGAAAATTGTTTCGAATTCTAGACTGCATTCGATCGAAGGATTTTTTTACAAGCGTAATACTCGGTTAAATTATACTCATACTTTTTTATTCTTTTTTTGTGATATTGGTAACAAATTGATATCAAAAGGAGAAGACCAGTATATACATAAGTTGCTGCATCCAAAAATAAAAAAATTAACCTTAATCAATCATACCCCTTATATAAATTGATGGCTCTTTTTGCCGGAGCATCAACAATCTAAAGGAGGATGGAAAAATGAAACAAGTCACTCGTGTACTCCTACCCATGATAGCCTTAGGAATGCTCGTATCGGTCAGTTTTGCCCAGCAGCGTCAGCAGCAGCCGCAGCAACCGCAGCAACGAGAAGCGCCTCATAAGCAATTGCTGGGGGATTCGAGGGTACAATCTGCCTTGATTCTTTGTGACGCATTTATGCTGAACGATGAAGAAGCCGAACAAGCGGTACAAGAGTATCAGAAAATTGGAGTCAAGATTCGTCAAGAATGGCAAGACAGCGGCGTCAACTTTCAGGAGATGAGTAATGAAGAACAAAGAAATTTCTTCGAAGAATATCGGAAAAAAGTCGCTGCAGAAATGAAAAAGAGTATCGAAAAACTTCTTGACGAAGAGGAAGTGGAAGAGGAAGAATTGGATGGAGTGGAAGAGATCATGATGATCACCACATTTACTCCAGTTCCTGAGATCCGCGGTCTTCGATTGATTGACTTGAAAGACGAGCAGCGAGAGAAGATTCGGTCTTCGGCTATTTCTCTGAGCAAAAAAATTGTATCTCCCAACGCCGGAATACTATCTGAAGATCAAGATGAAAGCGAGAGAGAAAAAGCGGAAAAAGAATTCAACGAAGAAAAAAGCGAGTATATTGCTGAAGTCAAAGAAGTTCTAAATGAAGAACAAACTATGACTTGGCAGAAGAAAGTTGAGGAGATTAATGAGGCCTTGAATGAGATGCGACAGCGTATGCGCGGCGGTCAAAACCGATAGTCTTTCTCATTTCCAAAGTGCAAGGGATGGATTTAAGGGAATCCATCCCTTGCGTTATTAGAGCACCTGAACAACCAATTTAACAAAAAAAGATGCTCCGGCAAAAAGAACAATCAAATGTATGGTATTGGCCGATCCCCAAGCCCGTGAAGCGATAGGTAAAGACATCGCCTTTGTGGCGGGCTTGGAAGGTTCCGTCCAGATTCACGTAAAAGTGCCAGATGCTTTTGGTGACCTCATAGTACCATTGGTGGGCTACGTTTTCCTGCTAAAGCAGAAAATCTTTGAGCCCACC
>CAYQOX010000083.1:0-12745 GCA_964419335.1 uncultured bacterium
TCGCATCTTCATCGTTGCCATAATTGAAGGTGGCGCCTACGGTGAACATTTCATTAACTGCCCAGGAAGCGACCAAGTCATAGAGTAACCTATAATCAGAAGAATTGTTATCTCTTTCTGGACCATATGCGACTGAATTTTGGATGTAGATATGCTCAGTGGGCATCAAGCGCCAAGCCGCATGAAAGGTTTTTCCATCGTTGTTATCTTCAACTCGATCCCAACCTTGGGTTACGCCCAAACTCACCTCTGTCCATTCGGCGAAGGGGTAGGTCATACGCAGACCTGTGTGAGTTTTTGGTACTGCATAGCTAAACATCAGTGAACGGGAGAAATTATCGTTTTGGGGGCTCTCAATCAACTCATAACCATGCCAAGATGCAAAGCGACCGACATCAATTGTTAAGCCATTTTCAATTGGAGCAATATAGGAGATATAAGCCTGATAGACATTCATGTCATCATTTTGAAAGATGCTATCATTATCTTTAAGTTTGCCACCAATTTTTTCTGCATCTTCACCAAAGGCAAAATCAGCACGAAAACCAACTTCTCCCAAATCTTCGGGCAGGTTATCGATGTACAGATTCAGCATGTTGAAATCAACAATGTCGTCATGATCTGTATCGAAGTAGCGCCCAACGTTACCATTGTTTGTTTGGCTGGGTTGATTGAAGTTATAGGTATAGGACATATCCAAATACCCACCTACTTCAATACCTCCCAACGCACTAGATGTCGCTTCCGACAAAGCACCTGCGTTCACACCTGCTACCATCGTGGATAGTGCCAATGCTGCGACGCCGACCATAATTACAACTCGTTTCATCTGCTTTTCTCCTTTCTCAATAGAAAAGAACAATTATAGGATTTAATATTAAATCATCACGTTGAATTTAAATGAAATAAGAACCCAGGTCAAGATTGTTTTCCATAAAAAAAACATTGAGTGCGGTTTTTTTGCCACACTGCTGGGGCTTGAAATCCTCGTTGGACTGGTTTTGGCTTGAACCGTAATTATCAAAACTGCCTGAAAATATTGAAATTAGAATTTTTGTATTGAAATAGTTTGTTCATGGAGTAGTATGAAAATGATTAAAAATCTTATCTAAAAAGGATTCGATAAAACTTTCTAAATTGAACTTTGAATAGTTTTTTAATAATTTTGTACGCTTGTCTATGTATCAGGTTTACAATGGCAATTAACCAAATTAATTTGCGTTCACTCTAAATTACATATCCTATCTTTGGGGTAGTTGAATTGACTACGTTCTATTTCGAATTATGATGTTATCATTCTGAGAGTATAGAGAATGGATGGTATTTATCTCAATGTATGAACCCACATTTGATCGATTTCAATCCTTGGCAAAAAAAGGGAATATGATCCCCCTTTCCCGGGTGATCATGGCCGATCTGGAAACCCCTGTTTCTGCTTATCTTAAGTTAGCAAAAGACGATCCCCATTCTTTCTTGTTGGAGAGTGTGGAACAGGGGGAGAAACTGGGGCGCTATTCCTTCATCGGCACCTCTCCTTCGCGCATATTTACTTGTTTAAATCAAACAATGAAGGAAAAATCAGGAGAGCACGAAAAAGAATACCGCCTTTCTCCTGAGCAGGATCCGCTATCTATTTTAGAAGCCTTCATGGCTCAATTCCAAACGGTGACCTTGGAAGAATTACCTCCTTTTACAGGAGGTTTGGTCGGCTTTCTAGGTTATGAAATGGTGCAGCATTTTGAACGATTGGAGTTCAACAATCGCGATGACTTTGGCATTCCTGATTCGGTTTTTTACTTTGCCGATACGATGGTCGTGTTCGACCACTTCCAGCGCACCATTTCGGTCGTAACCAATGTATCCATCGATAATAATGATTTAGAAAAAGCCTATCGCGAAGGATGCCGCAAACTTGACTCCATTGTGGATCGTTTGCGTCAATCGCTTCCCCCGATTCCATTCGGGGCCGGGAAAAGTAAAATTGCTGAAGTGGAAACGAATTGGGAGAAGGAGTCTTTTCAAAAAGCCGTGGATAAAAGTTTGGAATACATTCGCGCAGGTGATATTTTCCAAATTCAGGTGGGCATACGCAGCGGTGTGGAAATTGCCTCCGGCCCATTAGATTTATACCGCGCCTTACGGCGTATCAATCCCTCGCCTTACACTTTCTTTTTCCGGTACGAAGATATGTGTTTAGTAGGGGGCTCTCCAGAAATCCTGGTAAAGATGACGAACAACCATGTGATTTATCGCCCCATTGCTGGAACCCGCCGCCGCGGAAAGACACCAGAAGAAGATTTATTTTTAGAAAGAGAACTGAGCCAAGATCCTAAGGAACAGGCGGAACATATTATGCTAGTCGATTTAGGACGAAACGACATTGGCCGGGTCTGTCAATTTCATGGGGTGAATGTGACGAGTTTAATGTACATCGAGCGTTACTCCCATGTCATGCATCTGGTGTCGAATGTGGAAGGAGATTTATTGGAAGAGAAGAACGGTTTTGATCTTTTGCGCGCGACTTTTCCCGCAGGCACGGTTACGGGGGCCCCCAAAATTCGCTCGATGGAGATTATCGAGGAACTTGAACCGACCAAGCGTGGTCCCTACGCCGGGGCCCTGGGGTGGTATGGCTTATCCGGCGACCTGGATTTCTGTATTACCTTACGGACAATTACAGTCGTCGGCAATAAAGCCTATTTCCAAGCCTCGGCGGGAATTGTGGCTGATTCCAACCGGGATTTTGAATATCAAGAAGTCGAGAATAAAAGCCGGGCGATGTTACGCGCCATCGAAATGGCGGAGTGTATGAAAGAATAGGTTAGGTGCGAATTATGCTGCTTTTTATCGATAATTATGATTCTTTTACCTATAATCTCTATCAATATTTAGGGGAATTGGGCTCGGAGATGGAAGTCTACCGGAATGACCAAATCACCTTGGAAGAAATCGCCTCGAAAAAACCGAAAGGCATTCTTATCTCACCCGGTCCTGGACGTCCCGAGGACGGAGGCATCTCTATGCCTGCAATTGAACGATTTCACAAAGAGATTCCTATATTAGGGGTATGTCTTGGTCACCAGTGTATAGGCGCGGTTTTTGGGGGGATTGTCGATCGGGCAGACCGGCTCATGCATGGAAAAACTTCCATGATTCATCATAATGGGGAAGGGGTGCTAACGGGATTGGATAATCCTTTTATAGCCACTCGTTATCATTCTCTTTTAGTGAAGAAAGATAACTTTCCAGAATGTCTTGAAATTACAGCAAAAACCGATCAGGGCGAAATCATGGGACTCGTGCATAAAGAATATCCCACTTTTGGGGTGCAGTTCCATCCAGAATCGATTCTTACGATTGAGGGGAAACGCCTGCTCTCCAATTTCTTGAAAATGATCGATCAATGATAAGAGGCGATTTTTTTTTAGTTCCATCCAAATCAGCGATCTATACTCTTGCCGTTGAAAGTGTCTTTGACGAAGATAATATAAAATGTAAGAACCGAAAATGATCGGAGCTGTAATGTTTGGCCTAACTCCAGGGAAATCGGCTGCCGGTTTGGATGCGCAGTTCGTCAAAACCTTATACAAGATTTTTTCTTCAGAACGCGTCTCGACTGAGCCTGTAGATTGTCTCACTTATTCTTACGATGCGACAAAAAAAGAATACCCACCCCAAGCCGTGGTGTGGCCAACCACAGCTCACGAAATTGCTAATTTACTGAAAGCAGCGAATGAATATAAAGTTCCTCTCTATCCCCGCGGAGGAGGAACGGGACTGACGGGCGGAGCCTTGGCGACGCACGGGGGGATTTTGGTTTCGATGGAGCGTATGGCGGAGGTGCTGGAACTCGACGAAGAAAACCGCTTGATCACTGCCCAACCCGGCATTCCTTTGGGTGAATTGAAAAGCCTTGTTCAAGAAAAAGGGTTGTTTTACCCTCCCGATCCTTCCAGCGCCAAGAGCGCTTCCTTAGGGGGTACCCTGGCAGAATGTGCCGGCGGACTTAATTGCGTGAAATATGGAACCACCAAGGATTGGGTGCAATCGATCGAAGCGGTGCTGCCTACCGGAGAGATCATCCATGTGGGCACCAAAGCCCGTAAAAGCGTGGTGGGCTATAACCTCTTGCAATTAATAATCGGTTCGGAAGGAACCTTGGCATTTATTACAAAAGCGACGTTGCGTCTAATTCCGTATCCTGAGCATCGCGAGACCTTCATTGCCTTATTTGATACGGTGAAAGATTCCTCCTATGCGGTTCGATCGATTCTTTCGAGTGGAGTGGTACCCTGCGCGTTGGAATTTATCGACCGTAAGTGCTTGGAAGCAGGGAATGAGTATGCCCAAAAGCATACGATTCCCATTGCCGAAGCCTTATTAATCGTAGAATGTGATGGCTATAATAAAAGTGATGTTGAAAAGGACTTGGAAGTTTTAATGCAATCCTGCCGGGAGCAAGGGGCTACATCCATCCAACAAGCTCATAATGAACAGGAACGCATAAACTTATGGGCTATCCGTAAGACCCTAAGCCCCGCGATGTATACCAAAGCCCCATTTAAAACCAATGAAGATGTATGCGTTCCCATCGCGAGCTATCCTGACTTGATGGAACGCGCGTATGAAATTAGCCAAAAACATAATGTACTGACTCTTTGCTTTGGGCACGCGGGAGATGGCAATATCCATGTGAATTTTATGTCTCACAAGGAGAAGGATCCGGATGTGGAGGTGGCCGTTCATGAACTTTTTCAATCGGTGGTCGATATGGGAGGCAGTATTTCTGGAGAGCATGGCATTGGCATCATGAAATTACCCTATTTGCATTTGGAATTGGGAGAGCGGGAACGGCAATTGCTCAAGGATATCAAATATCTCTTTGATCCGAATCTTATCTTGAATCCTGAAAAAATTATTGCATGAACAATAACATTCCTTTATAATTGTTTTCATGTGTATCTTTATGAGGTTGAGGAAACGCGATGGGAGCCATCGCGGATAAGTTACGATGAAACCTATAAGCTTCTTTTCCTTCAAGATTGTGTATCTATCGTTCTTATTATTCCTAACTTGCTTGTTTGTCCCCGGTATCTGCGCACAGAACGCACCTTCCATCCCGTCTGCTTTGACGAACTCTTCAGGAGAGAACAATTCTTTGGCAGAGTTATTAAAAGCCGATTTAATGAAGCGCTTTTTGGATTCTAGTGAGCAGGCAGACAAAAGCATAACAAACAAGCGGCAACGTCCTTCTCCAGAGCTGGGACAACGGAGACAATCATACCAGCCGTTGGATATTTCCAAATATTTGGGACCAAAGGCCGACCAAGATAAAACCTATGACCGTCTTCGTGATTCTGGCAGGATACCGCCTTCGATGCCCTCTGCCCCGATACCAGAAAGCACGGGGGTGATTGATACGCTTTTAGGAGAAATGCCGTTAGAAAAACAATTGAATTACGTAGAAGATTTATTACAGCGCCGTAAATATAAAGAAGCCATGAAGACGGTTGATTATCTTTTAGGTAAGAACTTACCAAAGGAAGAGAAACTCAAAGCCTTGGTCTTACGGGAAAAGGCCTTGTTTCATAATCAATTTTATGAAGATGTTGAGAATGATTATTACCGCCTGAAAGCGTATTATCCAGAAAAAGAAGAAATCCAAGAGTTAAAAAAATATTTAGAGCGAGAAAGTCAGATCGCTGAACTTAAGAAAAAGGTACGTGAAAACCCCGCCGATAAAGAGAATCAACATAAGTTATTGCAAATGTACAAGCATTATGGCTGGATGGATTTCGCTGAGCAGTTCTTTGCAGAAGAAATCTTGGATATTTCTGAACCCACCATTGTGAGTTTGTGTAATGTGTATTATGAGAAAAAAGATTATGACATGTTGATTGATTTATGCGAAAAAGTACAGGATCTTTATCCTGAAAATGGTATGTTTGTTTATAACAAAGGAGTAGGATATTATTCCAAAGGCGATCCTCTATCTAAAGATAAGGCCATTCAAGCGTTCGAGGAAGCGCGCACAATGTCTCTCTCTACCCCTTTACGCCGCAATCTAATGTGGTACCTCAAACGCCTGCAACCAGAAAACACTTATTCTCGTTTTTAAATACCCATAAGCCGCAGTAGGAGCTGAAGAAGATCCTCTTCGTTGGTTAAATCATCATTGGTGAAATCGCTGGTTTGGTTTTCCTGCTTCCATTCTGTCCCCAATTGCAGTAAGTCTTTGGTATCAAGCACACCATCCTTATTCGGATCGAAAAAGCGCGGGCGGTACTGATTTAAGTACGCCGAGGGGGAAGCCGAATCGATATTACCCGGGGCGCCGATCAAGAAATCATGCAAACCATTGCGGTTGTAATCCCCTATATAGTCGACCGAGTGGCCAAATAAATCTTGATCCTTACGCCCATAAAAGATCATTGACGATATTTCCGCTAAATTGGAATGAATTCGTTCTGGTTGTATTTGCTCTCCTTGAATGACATATACCGCACCGGTTTGTTCTTGCGGTGAGAAGGGACTGAATGCGTTCGATACTCCTAGCGCCAAATTGTTTTGATAAACTGAGATGACTTCACCCAAGCCTGAATTTCGAACCCAGTGCGTGAGAAGGGTGGTGTTTTTTAGGTCATTGCGATCGATGTTCATAACCGGTTCCATAGTGGTCGAGCTTTGAATAATAGCCACCGCGCCTCTTGGCTGGGTGGAGTTTTCGATTGTGGCACTAGAAAAGCCGGCGGCGATGTCGTGAATGCCATCATTGTTGAAATCACCGCCTTTCAGGGTGGTGATTGCATGTTGATCTACTTTGCTGAAAAGGGATAAGTGATACTGCCAGGATTTATGGGGAATATTGTCGTAGGAATAATTGCCGGTCAGACGGGACCCCCCTTCGAGAATCAAGAGCCGGGCTTGGGGGGGAGCATCGGCGACCCCTAAAGAAAGAGCAAGTTCAGGAAACTCGTCCCCACTCAGGTCCCCTACAAACTCGAAAGAACTTCCGAAGTGCTCGTTTCCTGTTTCAAAAGAGTCGGGACCGGTAACGCTCCAGATTAGATTTTGCGGAATCGTATCTGGAGTGACGATTTTCTCTGGGTAAGCGTTTGAACCATAGACAAGATAGGCATTAGATCGATTGTCTAAAACGTTTGATGCCTGGGTTTGATAGATGGGAAAATCGGTGAAAGAATCATCATTGAAATAGGCCCCTTCCCCTATTCCGTGACCGAGTTGCTCGCCGGGGCGTCCTTCTATAATTAAGGCAAAAGCCTCTTCATTGGAAACATGAATCGATTGAGGTTGACTGGAGCCTTTAAGAATATAGATTCGTCCTTCGCTGCCTGTTTCTCCGTCAAAGGGAGCCCCGATCGCAATATCGTTCCAACCATCGTTATTGAAATCGCCTATGGCCGCCACTGAAATGCCAAATGCGCTTCCTTCATAACCGGAGATCGTAATCTTGGGTATACGAAATGATTCCCTGAGGTCAATGTTTTGAGGAAATTTTTGTTTGCCGATGATGATGAAAATTCGATCATTGAACGGCTCGCTGACAATAAATTCCGGCTCTCCTCCAGGTGCAGCAAAATTGCCTACACTCTTAGTGACGTACCCTGTGAGGTACTCTTCTGTACCCCCGTAAAACCGTGAGGATTCAGGTAAAAGTCGATTCATATCGAGAGGCTGGGCATAGTTGGATACCGAAAAAATGAGTATCGAGAAGAAGGCTAAGATTATTTTATTCATTGCTGGCTCCGCAAATGATTTATAGAAAATTTGGGGTTTTTGCTGTATAAGAAAATGAATAAGATTTTTCTTTTACGTAAGATTTTCTCTACACGTTTACACCTATACAGTATACACGAAGCACTGTTAATGCCGGGAGGGATTTAGCGTATTTAACCATGTAGAAATATGTGGGAATATTTAACGAAATTGTCGCAGCATACGGACATCATTCTCATAGAAAAGGCGTATGTCGGTGATGCCGAACTTGAGCATCGCGAATCGTTCAACCCCAAGGCCAAAAGCGAAGCCGGTATACTTTTCGGGATCGTATCCCACCGCTTCGAAGACTGCGGGGTTGACCATACCGCAGCCGAGGACTTCGATCCAACCGGTGCCTTTACACAGACGGCAATTAGGATCGGGGCCGGTACAAGCAAAGCAAGTAATATCGACTTCGGCACTCGGTTCGGTAAAGGGGAAATAAGAAGGACGGAAGCGGGTTTCTGTCTCAGGGGAGAACACCCGGTGAATCATAACATCCAATGTCCCTCTGAGATCTCGGAAAGAAATATCGGTATCCACCACCAATCCCTCAATTTGAGAGAACATAGGGGAATGGGTGATGTCGGAGTCACAACGATACACCCGCCCGGGCGCAATCATACGCAGGGGAGGAGTATGGTTTTCCATATAGCGAATTTGTACCGGAGAGGTATGGGTGCGGAGTACATGCCCGCTTTTCATAAAGAACGTGTCTTGCATATCACGCGCGGGATGATTGGCAGGGATGTTGAGCGCTTCGAAATTGTAATATTCGGTTTCGACTTCTGGACCGGTCGCGATATCGAAGCCCATAGAATTGAAAAGATCTTCGATTTCTTCTTGGACCAGAAGGAGTGGATGAAGCGCGCCATGTTGGTTCCATGTACCCGGAAGGGTTAAGTCCACGGCGTCTTTTTCCAGCCGCTTTGAGGCTTCTTGTTGTTTCAGCACATGAAGCCTTTGCTGATAGACCTCTTCTAGGGCATCAGCCACTTGGTTGGCCAACTGACCGATTTTGGGACGCTCTTCAGCGGGAAGTGAGCCGAGGCCGCGAAGGATGGACTTCACTTCCCCTTTTTTGCCTAAATAATGGGTGCGACATTCATAAAGGGATTGAGGAGAATCCGCGTGTTGGAATTCCTCAATCCCTTGTTTTTTGGCTTCTTCGAGTTGGCTTCGCAAATCGTGAGTATCTGGCATGGTTTGATTTTAGGAGCGAGTTTTCTTTTCGAAAGTGGTCGATCAAGCCTGTTGACCCATGGCTTTTTTTGCGACTGTAGTGAGTTCACGAAATGAATCGGGATCAGAGATCGCCATTTCTGACAGCATCTTACGATTCACTTCCACACCGGCTTTGTTAAGACCACCGATAAAGGAACTGTAAGAAATTCCTTCGTTCTTCGCGGCGGCAGCGATTCGGGTAATCCAAAGACGGCGAAAATCCCGTTTCCGGTTCCGGCGGTCGCGATAGGCATACTGTAGCGCTTTAAAGACATTGTGCCGTGCCGCCCGCACTTGGATTCGGCGTCCCAAACGGGCACCTTTAGCAGCTTTAAGGATTTTCTTTCTACGTTTTTTCGAGGCAGATTGGCTGATAGCGCGTGGCATTGTGACTATCCTCTCCTTTTTATGTACCCAGCATTCGTCGAACGCGCTTTTGTTCGGTTGAATCAAGTAATGTTTGTTGACGTAAACGGCGTTTTCGTTTTCTGTTCTTTTTTATTCGAAGGTGGCTTAGATTCGCGCGTTCACGTTTGAATTTGCCGTTTTTCGTTTTGCGGAAGCGTTTCGCGGCTCCGCGATTGGTTTTTACTTTATTTCCTGTTGCCATTTTCTTCCTCGGCGGTATTAAGTTTAGGACAGAAGATTATAACGCTTTTTAAAATGAAAACAATCGATAGCGCTTATTGACCTGTTTCCATTTTCGTTTGAGTATCAGAAGAATCTTGACCTGAATCTTTATTTTCCTTCTTCTTCTTTTGTGGCATAGGCGCTATGGTCATGTTTATGAAGCGGCCTTCTTGTTTTGGTTGTTGTTCCACATTACCTACGTCGGACAAATCTTCAATAACACGGTTCATGACATCACGGCCCAAGTCTTTATGCGCCATTTCACGACCGCGAAATTGCAGGATAAAGCGTACTTTATCTCCTTTATTCAAGAATTTCCGAGCATTATTCAGTTTAAAATCGTAATCGTGTTGTTCAATTCGGGGACGAAGCTTGATTTCTTTAACTGAGATTTGCTTTTGTTTCTTTTTCGCTTCCTTGACTTTCTTGGCTTGTTCATATTTAAAATGGCCATAATCCATAACCCGACACACATGCGGTTTGGATTTGGCACTTACTTCCACAAGGTCAAGTTGGGCTTCCTTCGCCTTATCCAATGCTTGTTGGATGGGAACAACGCCAATATGTTCACCATTTTCATCAATTAACCGAACTTCCGATTCCCGAATCATATCATTGATCCGAGTGTTGTCACGTGGCGCATCCCGTTTAAACGGCGGTTTTTTCTTAATCGAAGATCACGCTCCTCTCTGGCTTTGGGGGCGGGTTTTCTTGTTGTTCATAATCAATACCATCCCCCAAGCGTTATTTTCTATAGCGCTTACTATAAAAAAAAGACCGTTCATCGGTCTCTCTGTGTAATTTATCTGTAACCGATTGATTACTTTCACAAATCGTCGAACGACTCAAATCAAAGTTAAATGGTGGGTCGTACTGGACTTGAACCAGTGACCTCTTGCATGTCAAGCAAGCACTCTAACCAGCTGAGCTAACGACCCACAACTTTTCTATCTATATAGTATAGTTTCAACCTTGAAGGGTAGTCAACACTTAATCATGCCGATTTTGGCAAGATTATGAAAAAGAATCCTCTCTTAATAATGAATTATTCATAAAAAAATAGTAATCTCTACACTTCTTTTTCTCAAGGGGTTGGCGAATAAAACAACCTTGGTCTAGCATAAAAAGATTCTCGAACTGCGGGAGGGCATCAGCAATGGAAAATCGTAAGACCGCCTCACGCCAAAAAATCCGTTTTGGCGTTATGTGTTTTTCGCGTGAATTCCCCTTATGGCAAGCTCAATGTATTCGCCAGGTAATGGCTATGGATGGGGTCGAGTTGGTTTTATTGATCCAGGAAGCCGAAGCCTCGAATTTTCACTCTTTCTTCCAACGAGTCAGTCGGATCAAGTGGAACCAGTTCTTTTTCCAAGTGTATAACAATTTTCTCGCTAAACCTCCCGCTTCTCATCTTGAAGATTTGAGCAATGAATTATCCACAATCCCTATGATTCCCTGTAAAGTACTGCGTAAAGGACGCTTCTCCCAGTATTTTTCGGAGGAAGATCTTGAAACCATCCGGGGATATGATCTTGATTTTATCCTGCGGTTCGCCTTTGGCATCATTCGCGGAGAGATTTTGAAAGTACCTAGGTACGGCGTATGGTCGTTTCACAATGATGATGAGGAGAAATACCGTGGCGGTCCTCCTTGTTTCTGGGAAATTGATCATAGCGATCCGGTCACTGGATCGATTTTACAGCGTCTGACGAATCGGTTGGATGGCGGTGTGATTTTACGGAAAGGCTATTTCCCCACCGAGTTAACTTCCTATAAACGAAATCTTCATCAGGCTTTTATGAATTGCGCAGAATGGCCAGCCCAGGTGGTACAGGATATTCGTAATGGAGTGACAGACTACGTAGAAGCGCCGCCTTCCAAAACCGAGGCCCCCATTTATTACTCTCCCACCAACATTCAAATGCTCACGTATGGGTATAAACTCTTCCGCAACACTTGGCGTGATCTACGCCGCTCGCTTTTTGAGCATGATCAATGGAATGTGGGCTTAATTCGTAAGCCGATTCATTCTTTTCTTGATCCAGAGTTTCAGCCGAAGATCGAATGGTTTCCCCCTCCACAAAAGGGACAATTTTTCGCGGATCCTTTTGCCATTAAAAAAGATGAAACCATTACGGTATTATTTGAAGAATTACGTTATGTTACGTATAAAGGCAGAATTTTTGCCTATCAATTTCATGATGACCCCAAGCAGGCAGAATTATTTCCCGTAATGGAGGAACCGTTTCATCTCTCTTATCCTTATTTGTTTGAATATAAGGGGCAAGTTTACTGTGTCCCCGAAAAGTATCATACTCAAGAGATCGCACTCTATCGTGCCCAAACATTACCTCATAAATGGAATAAAGTCGCAACCTTAGTGGAAAATATCCAAGGGGTGGATGCGACCCTTTTTCGTTATGGAGATCGCTGGTGGCTCTCGTGTACCGATCAGCGGGATGGCCCTTGTTTCAAATTGCGGTTATGGTATGCGGAGGATTTATTAGGTCCATGGAAACCCCATGCGAATAATCCTGTCAAAGTGGATATACGCGGTGCACGACCAGGAGGAACCCCGTTTTGGCATGATGGGAGGCTTTATCGTCCCGCCCAAGATTGTTCTGCGCAGTATGGCAGCCGGGTGGTTATCAACCGGATTGATAAGATTTCTCCCATTGAGTTTCATGAGACCCCCGTCGCCTATGTCGAAGCCGATAAGACCAGCCCTTATCCCAAAGGATGTCATACCGTAAGCGCTTTGGGTGAGTGGACGATCGTTGATGGTAAGAGAAACAAGTTTATTTGGGATGCCTTTTGCCAAACATTATTCCGTGGAGCGGCTAAACTAAAGAGGAGAAGGAAATTATAAGAGGAGGCGTTTTATGATTGGCGCGATTCGTCGTTTTTTTGAGCGATTGCGTAACAGATTCACCAGCATGAAGGTGAAAGCCAAAGGAAACACTTTCCTGTGTGACGTGTGTAAATGGAATTACGGAGATATTTGCACCCGTCCCGAGCGGCCTAACGCGCAAGAATGCCCCGACTTCACCGAGAAATAAAAAGAGACTGTGAACTTTATATTTGTGTAAGTTGAAGGGTCGCGGTGTGTTTT
>CAYQOX010000084.1:0-2390 GCA_964419335.1 uncultured bacterium
TACCTTGCTTATCTGGTGCGTGAAGGACTGGTAGACGAAATCATCACCACAAACTATGACTGTTGTTTTGAAACCGCATTCAAAGAAAGTTTCGACCCTGGATATACAGATTGTCAGTGCGGCGTCGTGCGTGATATCGAGGAATACAGGCAGAAGAGTTCCCAACGCCAACAGGATGGCCAAGTCGTTCTTTACAAGATTAATGGCTGTGCGCAGGCTTACAACGACGCACGTACGACGTATTTGAATTCCAAAACCAAGGAGAACAAAGTATCGTGGGAGGCGGAGGCAAGGCGCATCATCCTGACCGAACGCCAGTTGCAGAACTTCCGCGATCAGAACTGGGCGCGCGACATGATGTGTGACCGCTTCCGCAGCCGCCATCTGTTCTTCAGTGGTTTCGGAAGCGAAGAAGCGCAAGTGCGGCACACGGTGTTGGTGTTGATTGAGGAATTCATGTATGGGTGTCCCGACTCTAATACTCCTGAAAAGGCCATGGACCTTCCAAACGCCCCCTTCCTGCATAGCCACGAAGGCACCTTATCGTTCCCCCAACTCCAGATGCTCCTAGCCTTCATGGATGCACACAGCGCTCCCCGTTGTAATTCATCACCTGACGATCGACTTCAGCCCCTCTATTGCAATATCCTCGCTCCGGAAGAAACAGATTCGTGTCTTAGCGCATCGATAGTGATGAAGGAAATTTTTCAGGAGGTCTTTCTTCGCCTTGTTCGAGATGCTCTTAAAGATGAAATGTTATTTCCAGCGTGGTTAAGAGAGGTGACGCCGGAATGGCGGACATGGACTGTCTGCCTTTATGGCATTTTCGATCCCCGAAAAAGTCGCCGTTTGCTTCGCCAGTGGTTGCTGAGCCCTGTTGGGGAGGAACAATGTTTCCCCCTGGGTCTTCAACGTTATCTGTGGTGTATTCGCTATCCCGAGTCAACAACGAAGAACAAATCCGAGTGGCCTTCCGGATGGTACATGTCATTACGGGAAGATCCGCTTTTTATCCTGTTGACGTTGCTATGGATCTGCCTGTTCTATTCACGCCGGCATGAACCTCAGATCAGTCTCTTCGGGCTTCGTCTGAGATTGCATTCGGGTAGATATATCCATCTCATCGCACGCGACGCCTTGCAAGAGTTGCAGACGGACAGCATGGAGAACAGCGAGAGCCGCCTGCTTCGATTGATCATCATTCCTTCCTTGCGCGACGATGTGGACCGGTGGGGACGCTGGAGGCAAAGGAGTGGCAATCACGTAGCTCCAGGACGATGGATTGCTATCGAAAGCAGCGACCTTATCAAAAAGGCCAGGAAACCGCAGCGTGTGAAAGACAGCGAAGTGGTGTGGAGCGGTTATGCGAATGTGAAGCCGCGTAAGCCGACGGCGCGCATCCGACCCGTAGAGAAAAATGAGCAATAAGGGGGCGAAAATGGCTGATTTCTTTAGTGAGCACCATTTGAAAGAAAAAAAGATCAATCTTCTTTTAGGTAAGGAAGAGGAATGCCCCGTACCCGCTGAGCGCTGCCCGTGGAGGAGGCTCGCGCTGTGCTACAGTAGTATCGCCTTCGCCGTGGTCGTCCAACCGGATAATGGATGTCTTACGGATGCGGAGAGAAAAGATGCAAAAGCTACTCTGTATCGCTATCTGAAAAAGATTCAACTGAACTTACTCGAATTCGGGCTTGTTTATCCGGTAACTTGCATTGTTATTGCCGGCAGCAAGGAAACAGCTGCCTACAACGAGATCACCCACTGGGAGAGCGATCAGGACTGGCACCGCGGCGATTTTACGCTCTACGTAGAGGAGAACGAAGACAAAGCCTGCGAACGTCTATTTGACCTGCTCTCGCCAGAGGTGGAGAAACTAAAGGCTGAGCGTAAGGAGCCTCGCAAAATCAGTTGGTATATTGAAGAACTGAAGAAAAAACTCCCGTCAGAAGGAAAAGAGCGTGAACTTGGCGATCGTATCCTCGACATCTGGAATAATTTTGCCGAAAAGAAACCTCAAGATGAGATGCAGGAATCACCCGAAGAATGGCTCGACTCTCAAATTGCTGACATCAGAAAAATAGCGGAGGGACGGCAATGAGCGATCAGCCGATTACTCGTATCCCCCAGGTGGAACTTGAGAACTTCCGTGGTTTCATGACGTTTGGAGAGAAACAAAAACCGCATTCAATTAATACCGATGCCGATCTGGTGTTGCTTTCGGGGCCAAACGGCTGCGGCAAGACGAGCCTCCTGGAAGCACTGCTGCTGTTATTAACCGGGTGGTATGACACAGATGGAGTTGACGACTATGCCACACGGGCGCTGATATCACGCAGCCCGGATAAAAATGGCCAAGAGGGAACGCCTGCCGAAGGTTTCTGTATCAAGGC
>CAYQOX010000084.1:2490-5149 GCA_964419335.1 uncultured bacterium
ACTCTTCGATCAGGCTGCCAAGGGCAAGACATTTCGCGATGTGTTTGACCCTCTGCCAGCGCCGGTTCGCGCGCTGGAAGACATCTGGGAAGATTTAGGGAAGAAGATCGAGCGGGCAAGGAGCGAGACAGTTTTTCAGGATGAACTCAAACCTTCTGCTGAAGAGCGCCGCCAGCGATTGAAAGAAGCCTGGAAAGAGTTACTGCCAACATTGAAGAATTTGGTCAGTCAGCTGTCCTGGCAAACTGATATTCCCGACTCTATTGCTGAGGAGGACTCGCTTGATTCATTTGCACATGAACTCTTGGGAGAATCTCGCCAAGGGAAGCCTTTGCGGGATGACTTCAGACAGTTCATCCAGAACGAGCTGGACAAGGCGATCCGGGAAGCGGAGAGAACGGCGGGAGAAACGAGCGAGGAACTTAAGAAGATTGAAGAGCAACTAAAGCAAAATGAACAGAAACAAAACGAATTGAAGAAGCAGTATCCAAATCTGGACCGGGAACTCGCCCTGTTTTCCGCCGCCGATGACCAACCGGATGCACTAGCGATTTTCCAGGCGCTCGAACACCATGCGAAACGCTGGGCGAATGTGGAGTGGCAAGATGAAAAACTAACGCGCGTTAGAGAGGAATTCGCCAAGGTTTCTCCCGCCGATGCCGGGAAATGTGCCCGCATGCTGGAGGACTTCCTTCAGCCCCGACAGCAAGCCCGAAAAGAACTCAATCGACTCGAGGAAGAACAGAAGCGCTTAGAGAAAGACCGAGAGAGCGCTTTCTCTTCGGAGAAACTTCGTCCCTTGCGTGAGATTGAACGGCAGATATACCGGCCATTGAATAAATTGCTTGACGAGTGGGAGTCCTGCCACAAGGCGCGCGAGCATGAAACCCTGAAGGCTGCTCGAGCAGAGGCGCGAAAGCAGCTTGAAGAATTGAAACAAACCATTAGCACCTGCCAGAAGAAGATCAATGAACTCATCGATCCAAAGAAAAACAAAGAGTTCATGGAATATCTTCAAAAACTCGTCGAAGCAATTATGAACCGCTATAGCATGGTGGAAGGATGCTTGCCGTTGCGACTTGAACTACCGAAGGATGATAACGAACACGGTTATCACGTTCTTTTGGGGGATGGGCGCAAGCTGGAACATCTGTCCAGCGGCCAGAAGGCGCAAGCCGCGCTTGCCATGCTGGTCGGGCAAAACCAGGGCGCGGCGAGTTTATTGGCGCATAGAATAATACTGCTCGATGATATCACCACCGACTACGATCTTTCCAATCTCTCCCGCCAGGCGATCCTGCTGCGTCAGCTCGCGTATGGCATGATAAAACCTGAGGATCGCCGCCAGGTTTTCCTATCCAGTCATCACGAGGATATGACCAATCAGATTCTCGATCTGCTGGCGCCGCCAGAGGGTGGCCGCATGCGGTTCATCCGTTTCACCGATTGGTCGAATGTCACCGGTCCGCAGTACGAACAACTAGAGGTTGAGCCAAGCAGCCGGATTGACGAGGACGAACTTAAACGAGTGTTGGGAGGTTTCTGAATGCTGAAACTGATGCTGGATTTCGAAATTCTAACGCCGCTTTATCTCGGCGATGGCGATAACCAACAGGCGGAACTACGTCCCCCGTCCTTCAAAGGCTTATTGCGCTTTTGGTATCGCGCCGCCGATCCCGAATTTTGCCAGCACGAGAGCGATTTCTTCGGTGGTGCAGGGCAGAGCAAGGGGCAGAGCGCTGTGTGGCTGCTCATTGATGAAAAGAGCGCTCCAAAAGTGAAATGGGAGGATTTTAACGTCAACCGCTTCAATCACGGCTCGGGTAAAAAAAGACGCAATGGCCTTGTTTATCTTGGTTTTCCCTTACAAATGGGCGAAGGAAAGAAACGTGAAGCCATATCTCCCGGTCACAGCTTCACGCTAACGCTTCTAGCTCCCCGCGCCGTGGAGGAGATGACGCGTTTCCGCCGGGCCGTCGTCGCCTCTTGCTGGTTGCTGGCTCATTTCGGTTCGATGGGAAGCCGGGCAAGACGCGGCTTTGGCGTACTCGCTCTACGAAAATGGCCCCCAGACGTGGAAGGCGAATGGCCTGAGATCGACGAACTGCCGTTGATTTCGCAAGCAACATCGGTCGAGGATGCGCGCGCCATTCTGGAACGCGGTCTTGCGAAGATCAATGACTGGTTTGGGAAGTGGAAAAATAATGAAAAGAATTCATCTCCTCACCACCCTCACCTAGGCCCCAATTTCAAACATAAGTTGGTAGGACAGGCTTTCCGGGATTGGGCCGAAGCGCTTGCCGCCATGGGCGCCGAGATGCAGAACTTCCGCAACCGCCGCACCCCCGACTATCAGCGGATCAAGGAAGAACTCACGGGCAGACACCCGCTTGACCAGGCACCGGAACGCGCAACTTTCGGCATGCCTTTGACGTTCCGCTTTTCATCCCTTCGGGGCAAGAGCGCCACGCTTCTACCTTGGGCTGGTGAAGGACAAAAGCCGCATGAGCGCCAAGGCAGTTTGCTCTTTCTGCGCCTGCTCAAGATCGGGGACAGGCTCCACCCTCACTATGTGCGTATGGATGGCGACGTGCCCGGTTTTTCTCCACGTGCCGTGCTGCGGGGTGGGGGGCGAGCGCTGAGGCAACCCACTCACAAC
>CAYQOX010000084.1:5249-12109 GCA_964419335.1 uncultured bacterium
TTCTGGCAGCAAAAATTGATTCAGTTTTTCCACGATCCACCTGCCAAGCCGTTTACCGGCACGCGGAGGACCGGCAAACATGCGAAAGTGGCGCAAGAACTTTTCGATGCCTTTCAAAAGTTCAACGAAGACCGCAAATTGCGATACTGGTACCGAGCCGCTGACTGGGCTGCCTCAGGAGCCGATCGCCCCAATCTCTATACACCTAGGGGAAAAGGTGTTTCCCCGCTTGGAACTGTCCTTTGGCCGAAATATCCGCAGGTAAGCCATCCCTTGGCTCCAGATCAGCGCGTACGCATACCGCTGACGCAACCTACCCAAGAACGGGAAGATCCTTTGGAAGAAGAAGATAGCGATCCGCGTGACGTATTGCAAGAACAGGTTGATGCCGTAGCGGAGTTGGCGAAGTATATTCCAGACTGGAAGGATGCCGAGAAATTGCGTGAGGGCTTTATCATCCTTTGGCGTCGCCTGCGAGACGATCTTCAGGAGGCATTTCCTTATGATCCCCTTTGGGGAGTCATGCCGGCGGATTCACGCGTACCCGATTATTCCATCTGGGATCATCAGAAGGTTGTCACGTCTCTCGCCTTTATGAAGCCCCATAAATTCAATAAAGAGCCGATTGATGAGGGCGCGCGTGAACCGTGGATGCTGCGCATGACACTGGGTCCGGTTGGGCGCTTCATCAAACAATCTCGCACCACGCGCGATCTGTGGATGTCTTCCTATCTGCTGGCTGATTTGGCGTGGTCCGCGATGACGCCCTTCGTAGAACAATACGGACCGGATTGCATCGTTTATCCCGATTTGCGAGGCAATCCTCGCGCCGATTGTTGGCTATACGAGTACGAGAACGAGAAATATCGCGACGCGCTAAGTGAGCAGGCCAATCCCTCAACGTTCGCCGCTATTTTACCGGAAAGTTTTGTGGTGATGGTTCCACGCGGAGGAGACGGCCATCTCAAGCCGATCGAGGAGTTGGCGAAGGAAGCTCGTAATCGAGTTGAGAATCGTTGGAAGGCCTACTCAGATAAAGTATGGAATTGGTTTGCGCGAAATTTCGATCTGAAAGAAACCTTCGACACAATCTGGGAGCGCCAGCAGCATTGTCCCATCTACGTCACATGGACCGCTCTGCCTTGGCTGCCCATGGGTCGGCTGAAGACTGAGGAATCCCTGCGCCGCCCGGCCTTGCCGGTACAGAAGGAGCCGCCTCTACCACTCGATGCCGAAGATAAAGAAAAAATCGACGCCCGTGAACAACGCTTGAAACCCTGGGTGCCGCCTGAGTCATGGAGTCGCTATGAGCAGGCGCGCGAGGTCTTTGCACGTTCCTGTCTCGATATCTTGCAGTGCGAACGCGGCTTCGATTACGCT
This sequence comes from uncultured bacterium, assembly GCA_964419335.1. GTDB lineage: Bacteria > Hinthialibacterota > Hinthialibacteria > Hinthialibacterales > Hinthialibacteraceae > CAYQOX01. The sequence continues at coordinate 6,630 of CAYQOX010000084.1, forward strand.
CTCACCCATCATCAATTAAGCGCACGGCAGGCGTTGCGATTACAAACCGATCCTACACCGCTTTCTTTAGAAGAACCGGGCGAGAAATGTACCATGTGTGGCTTGCGCGAGGCATTGCACAACGGTAAGAGCAAGGGCAACTCTCTCGGCGCCCGCCGACAACGTGCCAGAGAGTTTTGGAGTCGGAAGAAACTCGACCCGGATGAAAGCGGCACCGAGCGGCTATGCGCTGTCTGTGCCACGAAGCGTTTCCTCGTCGAAGCTGATGGCATTGAAACCCCTGACTTCAATCGCCTGTGGGCTGGTATGAAGCCAGGGAGTGTTCCTTTCTACAGGGACGGGAAAGCCCGAGTCCCCTTTCCTTCCACGGCTACTATTGCCGCGCAGGAATATCTCGAAGAAGTGGTAACCAACTCAAAGTATTCAAAGGAAGTTGCAGACGCCGTTAGAGCGTGTCATGACGCCCTTTTCCCAACGAGCTTTCCCAACGCTCTCCCACGCCTTGCTGCGTGCGGAGAGCGTGATTTATTGCTTTATGAAGCCGAGGACGTGCTGTTCCCCGAAGCCTTGGACGGCAAAATCCAAGCAAAGCAAGAGGAGCAAGAGAATCAAGAAAACCGAGAGAAAATAGAATCTCTAAAGAAACTGAGGGAAGCGGTCAAATCTTTACGTAAAAAGACATTACACGAAAATATCAACGCCCCGCAACATGAGAAGATAATAGCCCCGCAAACCCACATCGCCGTCATCCGCGTCGATGGCGACCAGATGGGTAAATTACTGCTTGGCGAGAAACAATCCATCGCCACCCGCTGGCGAGATGTGTTGCACCCCGAGGTATTAGAACGGCTCGGAGAAAAAGAGCATCTGAAGAATGCCGGCTGGCTTGATCTGCTTGATGCCAAACGCCTGATGGGGCCATCCCTCCATGCGTTTATCAACCGTGTGCTCGCCTCCTTTGCCCACCGCATTGCACCCTTCGTGGTGGAGCAGGAATTTTCCGGCCGTCTCATCTATGCCGGCGGCGATGACATTCTGGCCATTGCGCCCGCGGACGAAGCCATCGCTCTGGCCGCCCGGCTGCAGCAGCTTTTCTCTTCAGCATGGATCATCGACACAAAGCCGAGAGAAATGCCTTGGGACTGGAGGCATCCGGATTGGGGTGGTGTTTATGATCAAGATGCCGCCCAAAAGCGCTTCCTCATCCCGCGCGCTCAAGAAAGCTTGATCGATCTCGACAAATCCTGGCTACGAATACCTCACATTACTGATGAACTGGAGGATGATATCTCCATGCCGGCCGGATGGACCGGGGAATTGCTGCCGATGCTTGGACCGGGCGCAAGCCTCTCCGCTGGGATTGCCATCGGGCATTACAAGACACCTCTTTCAGTTCTGTTGCAGCGATCGAAAGAGTTGCTGGATTTCTCCAAAACAGAGGGACGAAGCCGCATTGGCTTTGGCCATGCCTCACGGGGTGGTGAAAAGAGTCGTTTCACATTGCCTTGGAACATCAATGGCGAGCAAGCACATAATATCATTAAGCAAGTGATTGATAGCTTCCACTCTGAAAACCTGCCTTTTCGGTTGCCTTACAAACTCAGAAGTCTCTCCTCCGCCTTGCATCCAATCCTAGAAGACTTGAAATTGGGAAAATTGAAAGAAAAGGAATTTGATGAGCTGTGCCGGGGATTGTTCCTTTCCTGTTTGGGAGAAGGCGACTTCAAAGATCAGGAGGCCTACCAGCAAGTCCAGGCCGCCCAACGGTTGTGGCTGGAAGGTGTTAAACTGTTCCAAGAGGATTACGAAAGAATAACAGATGGTCTTTTATTCTGCCGAACCATAGCCCATTTAGGAGACGAAGAATGAAACAATTCTTCATCGAACCTGCTGAGACTTTAATGTTTGGCCAACCAAAGTCCTTCGTGGCAGGGGAAACTCATCGTAGCCAATCTCTGTTTCCCCCTTCGCCCTTCACGTTTCAAGGACTCATCCGCACACACCTTCTGCATCACGCCCAACCCGCTATCGATTTCGAAGCAAGTGGAGTTCGTGAGGAAATCGCTTCTCTGGTTGGTCCACCCGACCAATTGCCTCAAGATTGGCAGTTAACCGGGCCTTACCCAGCGCGAAAAAGGAAGCAGGAGGAGAATGTCTGGATCGAACCATGGGTTCCAGCACCGCGCTTCTTATTACGTAACGGTAATGATCACATTCTTTCCGCACAACCCATGAGTCGTGCTCACAACAGCCTGAACGATCTAGAGAATCACCAGATCCTCTTGGGACGTCCGGAAACTGGTGAGTGTAAACCCATGACCGGCTGGGTCGCGCCGGGCGCACTGAAACAAGCGCTGACACTCACCGATCATGATTCACCTCTCTCTTGGACGGATAAGCAATGGACAGGTGAATCACTACCGCCTTTTGTCCATCAAGAATTCCAACCGGGCCTGGCCATCAAATCTGGGAGTGCAACCGCTTCTCACGGGCTTCTCTATTATTTGGACGCGATTCGTTTCAAAGCCGGCAGCGGCTTGTTCGGTGGTTTTTCTGCTCCGCTGCCGAACCGGCTCGATGACAGTGCATTGGAGGAAGGGGCTGCCCTCTTTGGCCGCAAGGGACGGCTTGTGTCCTTTCATGGTGTGGACCGTCTCGATTCAGAGTGGGAAGATATCATTGAGGGACACCATCTTCCGGAAGAGGTCTCGGAAATGGATTGCTTCTGGCTGGTCACACTCACACCGGTTCGGCTGGAAAACGCATTGTCACTCACCCCGCGGGAAGCGTTTGCGGGGGGCGTACACATGGAAACTCTCGCCGCACTCACGGGTCCACCCATAACACTCGGCGGGTTTTCCATAGCCGAGGGCAATGCGCGGCCCAACCGGCTCTATGTTCCAGCCGGAAGCGCCTGGGCTGTGTGTATTACGGGTGGAAATTCAGAGACAAGAGCGGCCGCCTTGCGCGCACTTAACAATCACTACCCGTTCGGGCCACCGCATGAAGCCGCTATGGGATTTGGACACATCGTTGTGGGACGTGCACCCTCATTCTTCGGAGGTAAAAAATGACAAGTCTTTGGACGAATCGCGCCTTATTGGGCTTATATAACATAACGCCACTTCATTATGGCAAAGGCCAGACCACGGGGGGAGTAGATTTACCCATCGCGCGTGACGAATCGACTGAAATCCCCGTTCTTCCAGCCACCGGTATTAAAGGGGTTTTGCGCGACTATGCGGGAGAAGCCATGGGCAAAGAGGGTAATAATGGTAAATTGAAAACCCTCTTTGGACCCGATATCAGAGATGACCTCAAAACCGGCGGCGATGCGGCGGCTGGCTTGTTGAGCTTCACCGAGGGACGGTTGATCGCATGGCCGGCTCGTTCGCTCAATCGCCCGTTCCTGCATGTCACCTGTCCACTGATTCTGAAGCGCCTCCGTCGGGATCTCCGTACAGCTGGTGCAGAAACGTTGCTAAACTTACCTGAAACACCGAATGGCGCGCAGGCAATCGTCGCGGATAAGACGCTCGGCGAAAATCCCCTTGTCCTCAATAATCTGGTTTACCGTGACAACGAAGTTCGTTTTGTCTCTGAGGCGGCCAGCGTTGCTACAGTGCTCGCCTCGTTGATCCCGGAAACTGAGGTGGAAACCCGAGGGCAGTTCGAATCCGGACTCGTAATTATTCCGGATACCGATTTCATTGTCTTGATTAGGACGAGCGTGCCAGTCCAAGCACGAATCCGCCTCACCGACGGCAAGACAACTGACAAATGGTTTAATCCAGAAACACAAAAAGAAGAAAGCGGCAACCTCTGGTATGAAGAATACTTGCCTTCCGACTGCTTGTTTCTTTCGATAATTGGTGAACGCCGGATACGTAATTCCAACGGAGAAACAAGCAAACTGCAGAAGGAGAAAGCAGGCCTCGCCGATCTTGTCGAAGCTAGAGAGACATTTCAAGTGATCCAACTCGGGGGCAATGAAACGGTCGGCTATGGTCTGAGCCTGCTTACCTTGCTGGCGAACAAAAATGAAAAGGAGGCGCGTCATGAACCAGACTGAGGAAAATCGGGATTTAGCTTTGGTAAGGACGCGTTGCTGCTTCAATGATGTGCGTGAGTGGAAAAAGCAATGGCGCAAAGAAGCGGCGAAACGTGTCAAGGGGTTGCCCGTTGCCATTCGCTCTCAAGGGCTAATGGTCGTGATCGCGACGCTGATGAGCGAAGACACCCCATATTCTCGCCACTTTGCCGACCGTCTTGCTCAATGGTTACTCAAAGACGCCCCGCATGGTTCATTGCGTTCGACGGAAAATGGAGAACCATCGGGTCTTCGACTTCTAGAAGTTTGCATGAAAGCTTCACGCGCCGAATATTTGGCGGCAGAAATGGAGGCCATCATCTTTTTGGATCAGGTAAAACTTTACGCTGATGCCTTGTATACTGTAGAAGGAATTTCATCATGAGTGATCCCCTCGTATATGGCGAACATACCAGGGCAATCAATGAGTTGATCGAGCAGGGGCTAGGCAATACAGGTCTGATCTGGGATCGATACTTCCCAAACATTGAACGAGATAAAAATAACTATAATTCCCTTTACAATTTTGTGGAACGTTTAAGTAAAACATTGAAGCAACACCAAGAACACATTCTCCATGAGCGGCAGCTGCGATATAAACGTGCTATCAAACAACTTGCCCGGAGCCGAAAACTAGATCATATATTTTACGAGGCGCGATTAACGTGGCGTTTCGCAACCGGACTTGGCAATGATCATCCAACGGATAATGGCTTTTCTTTTGATCATACGACAGGGTTGCCCCTCATTGCGGGAACAATGATTAAAGGTATGTGTCGTGCTGCTGCATCTCCTCTTGGCTGGGATGAAACGGAAATTGAGAGGCTGTTCGGTCCTGATGAAATCTTGTCAGGAATTAGCGTGTGGCAGGGACGTTTATTCTTCTTCGATGCCTTTCTATTTGAATGGCCCAATCTCACCGTCGATATAACGAACTGTCATCATCAAACCTACTATGGAGACACGGCCTCTGGCCATTCGAATAGTTCCAAGACCAGCCCCCGAGAGACCGTATCTCCCAATCCGGTACATTATATTTCCGTAACAAGTGCTAGTTTCCTTTTTCCTCTGCTTGTCCCCGAGGAAGAAAAGGTTCGAATTGAGGAATTGCTGAATAACGCACTCTCTTTGTTTGGGATCGGCGCGAAGACGTCCGTTGGTTATGGAAGGTTTAGCATTTCCGGAGAAAAGAATCGTCGTCGGCCGGAAGAATAATTGTCGCTGATCATGATTTTGCCTCTTTGCTATTTGGTGTGGGTAAAATGTCGAACATCTTAATAAAAAAGCCAGATTTGGTATAGATATGAATTGGGTGTAACTCGCTCAGCTCTCCATTATAACCGATGTTCCAGAGGGAAAAGTGAGGTTAGTGTTTGTAGATCAGTGCTTC
>CAYQOX010000085.1:0-12044 GCA_964419335.1 uncultured bacterium
CTACGCTCCTTTTCGTATAAAGATCCACAAAAAGGTAATGCTGCCGATCAAACCGGTTATGACGCCCAGTGGCAATTCGATCGGAGACAGTACCGTTTTGGCCGCGAAATCGCAAACCAGAACGAACGCGGCTCCCCCCAGGATGCACAAAGGAAACAAGACGACATGTTTGGGACCGATGATGTTTCTCAACGCATGAGGAATAATTAGGCCGACAAATCCTACAACTCCCATCGCGGCGACGCAGGTTCCAGTAACCAAACTGGCGCTGATAAAAACGGTTCGACGCAACGAGGAGATGTTGATTCCTAATGAAGAAGCTTTTTCTTCTCCCATGGCTAGCAAATCGAGAGCGGATGCTTGACGCATCAAAATGACGCATCCGATCAAACAAAGGAACGCTGTGGTTGCCAGCATATCAATCGGCGCGGAACCCAAATCGCCCAACAACCACATCATAGCTCCGTGAGCCCGGTTGCTGGGCGATAAAGCAACGAGCAACATCAATGCGGATTGGAAAAAGTATCCAACCATGACTCCGCAAAGAATCAGAGCCGTTTGTGAGAACAAGGTCCGCTGAACGAGAATGAATACCAGCAACGTCACGGCAATCGCGCCAATAAAAGCGGACGCGGATACCAAAATGCCGGACGTCACACCGATTACGATGGCAAGCACCGCTCCAAATCCTGCACCACTCGAAATTCCCAACGTGAACGGTTCCGCCAATGGATTTCGAAAAAGTCCTTGTAAGGAAAGGCCGCAGACTGCGAGCCCCGCCCCCAAAATCATTCCATACACAGCGCGAGGTAAGCGCAGCTTCCAAATAATCCGTCCCTCGGAAGTGGATGAATCCTGAATGCCATTCCATAGATCATAGAACGAGAAATCAGCTGGGCCGTTGACCAGATGAATCGTAAAGCCGGCGCATACGATGAACGCGAGAAATAAAAAAGTAAGGGATATTTTTGAGATCATTGCTGCCTTGCGCCATCTTCCATCAATAGATTTTCATCGGAACCCAAGGAAACGTCTGGATGAATGATTTCGAGAAAATATTTCGTGGATTTCATAAAAGATGATAAACTGGGTTGTGACAATTCCGAGGCATCGGTTTGTTTGATTACAGCATGATCAAAATCCGCAAATTCTCTGTATCGCTCTACTCGCGAGTCGTCGATCAAAGAATGAGTCAGGATTAGAATCACTTCCGGATTTTGGGCGATTACCGACTCGATGGATATCTGCGGGTAGGAGGTCGGCGCGTCCGCAAAAACGTTTACGCCACCTGCCATTTCCACGACATGATGGATGAAGCCTTTTCGGGATACCGTCATTAAAGGTTTAGGCCAGACCTCGACGAAAACACGTTTGGGCTTTATGCCCTTTATGGCTGTACGTATGAAGTCCAGTCGTTTTTCTAAATCTGAAACGCATTGTTTCGCAAATTCCGCACGACCCGTAGTGCGGGCGATTAACATAAAATCCCGGATAATATCCTTCAGATTTTGTGAAGGCCCCAAACGTAAAACATTCAGCTCCAGCGCTTCTAATCGATCGAGCGTTTCAGGACGATTCGATTCGACGTCGCCCAATACCAATGTCGGATTCAAGGTCGAGATCAGTTCAAGGTTTGGGTGAGATAACGTACCGATGAGGACAGCATCCGTCGCATTTTCCGGCCGCACACAAAATTTGGTGATTCCCACGAGACAATCTCCAAGCCCTAAATCCCTGGCTTTCGCGGTATTGGATGGGGCCAAAGAAACAATACGATGTTTGTTCTCCGCTGCATAAGATTGCAGCGATATGGTTACGATTGATATAACAATTAAATAGCAAATCCGGTATAACATATTTTCTTATCCTTCAGAGAGACGTTGTTTTTCCGAATCGATAACGTTTAAAATGAGATCAAGATTCAGGTGACAAGCCAATACAGATGCTATGGCTTCATATGGATCAGGTATTCGACTTTCTGATTGAGTGTAATTGTTGAAACGCCGACAAAGGCAATCGCGAATTCCTTCATTATCGAAAAGGCCGTGAAGGTACGTTCCCCATATTCGCCCGTTCTCCGAAATAATCCCGTCCATACGGTGAGATGTTATTCCTTGAATGGAATGGATTTCGATAAGAGGGCGAGCGGTATCTTCTCCACTCGACCGGCCGCAGTGGATTTCATAACCAGATATATCAATTTCAGTGCCCAGCAATGTTCCCTGGACGTTTTCTGTAACTTTGGACGGAACAAGTTCCGTTTTGATGCGAAGCAGGGAAAATCCTTCAATTTCTCCCCGTTGCGATTCAATGCCCATTGGATCGATGATGGTGCGTCCTAGCATCTGATATCCACCGCAGACGCCGATTGTCAATCCATTCCGTGCGGTATGTTGTTTGATGAAGTCCTCAAAACCATGGTGCTTTAATTCGATCAGGTCGTCGATCACGTTCTTTGAACCGGGGAGAAGAAGTATATCGAACTCATCATTCTCAAGCGGGGTATATAATGTCTGAACTTGAAAGCGTGGATCGGCGATCAACGGCTCAACGTCCGTGATGTTTGAAACATGAGGAGGCATGATTACGCCAACGCGAATCACATTACCATTATGCCGTATAGCATTAAAATTTCTGGCTTCAAACGATGCGTTGTCTTCGTCGGGCATTCGGTGATCTGGAATATGTGGGAGTACGCCCAATACCGGTATTCCAGAGCGGTTTTCCAGGATGCGTACGCCTTCTGTAAAAAGATCCTTCGCACCGCGAAACTTATTTACGACGAACCCGATGATTCGCTCTCGTTCGTCCGGTTTTAGTAAATCTAGTGTTCCCAAGATAGAGGCGAATATTCCTCCGCGTTCGATGTCCGATATCAGGATAACATGCGCGTTGGCATATTCTGCAAACCACAGGTTGGCTAAATCGCGATGCCTTAGATTGAGTTCCGCGCACCCTCCCGCGCCTTCGATCAAAATCACGTCGTATTTCGATGAAAGCCTATCGTAACTTTCAGCAATACAGTTCTTAAATTCATTGATCCGCTTTTCCCCAAAATCTGTACCGATAGATCCATTGACAGTACCATTCATAACGACTTGAGATTGCGTATCGCCCGATGGTTTCAATAAAAGAGGATTGAGGTCGTGACATACTGGAACCCGGCAAGCCTCAGCCTGGCAAGCCTGAGCCCGGCCAATTTCGCCTCCTTCGACCGTCACCGCGGAGTTGTTCGACATGTTTTGCGCTTTGAACGGCGCGACTGAATACCCTTTATTATTTAAAAGTCTACCTAATCCCGCCGTGAATAAACTTTTCCCCACGTTTGAGGCCGTTCCCCAAATACAGATTGCCGTTGCTTTATGAGAAACCATACTGCACCAATTCAAAACTCGATTCCTCGTTGCGCTTTGATTCCGGCTTTAAAAGGATGCTTGATTTCTTTGATTTCCGATACAAGGTCGGCGGCTTCGATCAACGCTTTTGGGGCGTCTCTACCGGTGCAGATTACGTGCATCCAAGAAGGCCGGTTCTTCAAAGTTTCAAGGACGGGTTCGAGGAAAAGATAGTTCAATCCAAAAATATAATTGATTTCATCCAAAATCACTAAATCATGCTCTGTGTTTTCTATGGTTTCTTTTGCGAAAGCCCAAATGCCTTCCGAAGTTTTGAGATCCTGCTCAGGATTTTTTGTATCCCAGGTGAAACCATCCCCCATGGGATGCAATTCAATATCAAGGGGCAGGCAATCGCAAATACTTTTTTCACCGGTCATCCATTTCCCTTTAATGAATTGGATGATTCTTACTTTCCAATTCCAACCAAGAGCACGGAAAGCAACGCCCAACGAAGCGGACGTCTTTCCCTTGCCGTTGCCCGTGTTGACGATGAGCAATCCTCGCCGCCGTTCGCGAGGCGGCTGAGGGGGGGCCTCTTTGAGTTTATCCAATGTCATTACTTTCATTATTCAAAAAACCTCCAAACGTTTACTGATGTATCAATTTCCGATTGCATGAAAAATAAATCGGTATTGCCTTCCTGTGTCCGTTGCCACACAATCGCGATTTCCCCCTGCCGACTAATATCAATACAAGGCCGCGTGTCAGCAAATTCCCATGCGTCTGTGAGGCGGACTTCATCAGAAAGGCTTTCAACAACAGGATCAAACTTGCGCAAAAACAAATCGCCCTCGCCGTCTCGTTCATCACTCCAGACGATGTAGGCGGTCCCGTTAGACGCGATGGTGATATCCGGCGACGATGCGACTCCCGGCAAGTTATAATCGGTTAATGAAACAGGCTCATGAAAGGAGGACACATAAGGCTCCTTCCATGTAAGCCAGATATTGTGATAGCGCGATTCGACACGCTCCGTCCATACAATCCAAACGTTGTCGTTCGCATCCACGCGCACTTTGGGCGGATCATAAAAACTTGAGCCGGATTCGCTGAGCCTAACAACAGACTGCATTGATCGATCAGGCAGCGAAGGCGCCATTCCATAATTCAACGTGCCTTGCGCATCCACAAAGCCCGTCGTCCATACTGCGTGTAGGTGCCCCTGCGAATCAATCACAAACTGCGGTATCACTACGCCGAGAAAAAAATGTGAACCTGGAATGGGTTCCTTATCGATATTGGCATCGTTTACCAAGCGTATTTCAAACGTTTCCGCTGTATCAAACCGACCTTGGGGATCGGAAATCGTAAGGAGAAAGTCAGGGCCTTCCTCTCGAAAAAAATCGTACCACCCCACAGCGATACGCCCATCTGGCATGCCGAATATTTTAGGCCGATACTGGTTCTCGCTGTGACTTGTGATTTGTATTTCGGGACTTTCAAAAACCCCAGACGGGGACAATCGCCGGTAGTAGATATCGATGTTGTTAAGACCGCTGGGCGTCGTGCTGTTACGGTAATCGTGCCAAACGAAATGGACCGAGCCATCGTCCTTAGCATATAAAGAAGGATTGCCGCCGTGACCAAAAGGGGGTGCTTGCCCTGTATCGCTTCGCACAGCAAAAGGATCACTCCATCGATTACCAGCTCGCTTTCTATAATAGATTTTCCCTGACGAACCAATGTTCGCGCTTCCTTCCTCTTGCTCGGTGTAAACCAAATGAAGGTCTTCAGCGCGATCGAACATCATCGATCCCCGTGTGTTTCTGGCCAATTTCGAGTCGTACTCCGAAAATGTGAGTTGTTGTGGCTCTTGAAATGAAGGCAGAGAGATCTGCGCGTTTATTCGGGGCGAAGAAATAAAGGTTAGAACAATTGCAAGCCATGAATACTTCATTGAATTTACTCCCTTTTAATTGCGAATGAGTTGAACGGTGCGCTCACGAATGGTTCCATGAAGCGTCAATTCATATTCGCCATACCAGGTTAAATTGAGATTGTCTTCGTCTTGCTTGATGCGAAATGGAAAGCGGATTTCGCGATCAGGATAAAATTGACCGATGTCTACGTGCATGCAGCGGACCAACCACACGTCATTACCCCAGTTCTTTTCAATGTTGTTATCCCCGCCCTCATAACCACCGACGTCCGTCGCCGCCGCGTTATAGGCATACCGTAGAAAGCGCCATTGAGGAACTTCCTTTCCAGAAAATTCCGTGTCCCTGCAGCTGGGCCATGCCTCAATGGATTGGGAGTGTTGGCGTTTTAAGGCGGGACAATACAAACTGGATTCTGCACAATAACCATATTTGACCAAGAGGAGAGAAACACCGCTCCAGTAGCCATTGGCCGAGGGGCCGCATCCCCATGCGGTCTGATCAGGGTGCGGTACAACATCGGCAATTCCGTCAGCGGGGGGGAACCGATTATAATCCAACCGGTAAGCATTCAGCGCGGTATGAATCGTCCTCAAATTTTGTTGGCAAGCTGCCCGGTCGGCTTTGTCGATCGCGCTCAGATAATTGGATGCGGTGATGGAAGCGAGAACGCCAATGATGGCTACCACAACGAGCAATTCAATCAAGGTAAAGCCATTGTGATGACTGTTAAGAAAAGCAGAGTACAATCCTCGATACTCCTTTGGATCACGTTGACCGAAGGCGCTAAAAAGGGTCTGACCAAAAGAAAGAGAAATTGGCAGGGAAGAAGAATAGAATCCAACAGCCCTCTCCTCGGTCGGCTTCGGTGTTGCGTTGCAAAAGGTAGGTCTTCTGGCTTCCGGGCTTTTTGCAGGTTGGCCTACTCCCTCGCCTTCTCATTCGCAAATACGAACAATGGCATTGTGAGGTTTCGTTCCCGGTTACAGCGGCGGGACCGCGCCGGATTTTCACCGGCTTCCCTGAGTCTTTCGCTTAGAAAGCAATTTATGAGAAAATCCCTATTTTGTCAAGCAAGAAATCAAATATGTGTCATGCCACAGTGAAAAATCAAATATCGTTTCATAGACAATGAAAGACGAACTCAGTTGTGCACCAAAAATACAGTTCACAATCAGCAGCGATGAAAGAAACAGCAATCTCCATGATTGGCGAATATGCGCTTGCGTCGCTATCACGCCTTCACTGTTGAGAACCGGTTTGCGTTTTTCAACGCCTTGATAAAAATTGCTTCCGCCTAACCGAACGTCCATCGCGCCAGCAAACGCCGCCTCCGCATGAGCGGCGTTAGGACTTGGGTGCTTCAATCGGTCTCGAAGCCCAACGCGCCATGATTCGCGCACGTTCAGCCCGGCAATCGCCGCGGCGATTGGAACCATGAGCACGGCCAGCCGAGCGGGAATCCAATTGGCGAGATCGTCCAGTTTGGCGGACGCCCAACCGAAATCTGCATACTGCTTGTTTTTATAACCCACCATAGAATCCAACGTGCTGATGGCTTTATATGCCAACGCCAACGGGGCGCCACCTATGGCAGCATAAAATAAGGGTGAAAAAACACCATCAACGGTCCCCTCGGCAATGGTTTCCACAGCGGCTCGTGAGATTTCAGATTCATTTAAGTGATCTGTATCCCGGCCTATGATCTCGGAGACATGTTGTCTCGCTTGTTCAATCTCTCCACTGTGCAATGCTTGAAAAACTTTTTGCGTTTCATCATAGAGGCCCCGAACGGAAATGCATTGATAGACTAACCACACTTCAATCACCCATCTTAAAGATTCATTGAAAATATCAATAGCATACAGTGTTTTAAAAGTCAGAGACCATACTCCAGCGGGCAATCCAAATGCCAAAATAATACCAGATATTTTTAGGGAATATCCTTTAGCTCTAACATACGTTTCATATTTCGATATGCCCCTACCCATCCATCGCACGGGATGAGGCAACCAGTGTGGATCGCCTAGCATGAAATCTAAAATCAATGCTGTTGGGATAATGACGCAGTCTAACATTGTGGTTTCCGTAAGAAAAATGCATCCAAGGAATTCAGGAATCGCTCGTTTTCTTCTGAAGTTCTTGATCCAACTCGAAAATAGGTTCGATCTAATCCAATAAAATCATCACACTGGCGTATCATGATGCCTTGCTGTCCAAGAAAAGCAAAAAACGCATTTGCCATTTTTATACTCGACACTTGAAAGAGAAAGTAACTTGTAGATGATGGGAAGGTTTCTAGATCATCATGTTTTTGCGCTGTATTCATCATTCGCCGGGTTTCGCACAGCCAATGGTCTTTTTGACGATTAAAATGATCTGCATTGTTCAATACCCACTCTCCAGCGCATAAAGCCAAAGTATTGAGAGACCATGGCGGAAGATATCGTGAAATGCGTTCCGCGGTATCAGGATGAGTGAGGGCGTAACCAACACGCAAACCCGCCAAGCCGAAGTATTTTGTCAGTGACCTCAAAACGATTAAGTTTCGATAATTCTCAATCCATTTAGCCACGGAACGGTCCGGAACGAAATCAATAAACGCTTCATCGATAACGAGCAAACTGTCGTTCCGCTCACTCTGTTTGAGAATTCCATGAAGCGTATCATTCGGGATTAACGTTCCTGTAGGATTGTTTGGATTACAAACAAAAATCAGTTGATTGTTTTGGCTCAATTTTATCAATGAATTCACATTAATGCCGTAATTTTTGGCTTCAAGACAAAATAGAGAAGCATGCTTCTTAGAGTAAACCGCAGATGCTCTTCGGTACTCGTTAAATGTTGGTTCAAATGTAACCACGCTATCATAATACGGGGAAGAACATAGAGCATATACCAATTGAATCGATCCCCCAGCAGGAACAACACAATCGCGAGAAACAGCATAATGCGCGGCCACAGCATCTCTGAACCGTTCTGAATGGATATCTGGATAATATGAAATATTACCCAACTCTTTTATAAGATGTTTTCTCAAACCACGCGGGACATCATACGGCCAAGTATTGACGCTTAGATCGAGAATCGTGTCTTGATCGTGACCGAATTGATTAGCGAATGACGATATATCTCCACCATGTTTATATTGATTCATAAGAGGTGATGTTTCAGTTCGTTTCAGTAAAGAAGCCAATGATCGATATCTGTTTCATCCGTTGAACGCACTTTTATGGCATACATTCCATCCCATCCATGTTCAATCCACGCGACTGCGGTTTTTCCGTTCATCGGATGAGATGAAATCGAAGGCGTTCGCGCATCTTGATTCATCTGGCTGAGAACGGCGCGATGGCCGATTTCCATCATTTGCGGATTAACATGAGCCATAGCGATTTGATGGATGCCTCCAAGATCTTCCTGCCACACGACGATGACTTCAGAGGGCGATAAATATGCCGCGCATGGCTGTGAAGCACTGAGCGTCCCATCATTGACGACGAGCGGTCCGCGCCATTCTTCTCCCAGAGGTTTGTAGTGCAGATTGATCCGGTACATTCCATCCACATATTCTGGATAAACAACCATCAGGTTGCCTTCCGAATCGGAAATCAACCGTGCGGGATCATTGAATCGACCTCCTTTGTCTGCAATCGATTCAACCGGAGAAAGGATTCCATTCGCGGAAGCCGTCAAACCTTGTAATTGAAATGCTCCTTGCCAGCCCCGAAGGAATCCCCAAATGACGGAGATCAAACCATCCGGCAGCGCCGCAAGATCGGGCAACCAATTGGAGGTATAATTGTCTGGATTCTGCTCAACCGATGTGATCCGAAAAGACTCGATCCCTTCCTGGTCAGGGAAAACGCCATTCTCATCCGAACTAATGAGATATATATCGGCGTTGTTTCCATTCCTGGTAAAATCATACCAGGTGACGCACAAACGGTTATCCGGTCCGACTACGATCTGAGGAACATAACCGTTATCGCCTTGATGACCTGCATTGGTTGTTGTCAAACGGATATCGGATGATGAAAACGAACCGTTAACAGACTTTTGATCGTAATAGATCTCAACATTGTCAATATAATTTCCCGCCGATGTGGTATGCCGGTAATCTTGCCAAACCACATGTAGCAAGTCATTGGCGTCGATCACAAGCGAAGGATGTCTTCCCCCACCCAACGAGCCGCTGTCGACCCGGACGGGAAAAGAGGCCTTATGATCCTCGATGACTTGATAAAAAATTTGATTGCGCGGTGGATTGGATGATTCATCAGGTATTCCATACACGATATGAGTATGCCCCTTCGAATCGACACCGATTGAACCTCTCGTATTCCTTGCGAACTCAATGGCTGATTCGCTGGTGAATACAACGATTTCTTCGTCGAATTCCAGCGCCTTCGCCTCGAAGCTTAGGAACGTGAAAAGTATTACAAAAAAAGTTTGTATTTTCATCGCCATGCTGCTACCTCATAAATTCCCAGCCGGAGACGTTCGAGGTTTGCCCCAGGATATCTTCACGGATTACCGGAGGTTGAACGGAGCCCCAAACGGCATAGAAATAACCATACACATCGTTGTCACGAACGACCGCTTTACTTGCGCCCACCGGAGCACTGAACCAGGTATCATCGTCAGCGAGTATGTTGAAGTTCCAATATCGTCCCTCTGGATCACCAAAACAGTCATTTGCAGGCATGCCTTCTCCATCGATGGAGCATATACTAGTTCCCCATGAACTTTCGCTTGTGATTAAATCCAAACCGCTTTTTTGCAACAGCTGAACACCGGTAATGGTTTCGCCGGGAAATGCCACCACGCGGACAACGCGCCGTCCGTTGCTGTGATCGATCACCAGGCCGGCAACACTGATGATTTCGCAAACATCGGCGAAGGTTTTTTGCGGAGGTTTCTTTTCATCCCATGGGCCGAAAACAAAACCGAAAATAGTCCCATCCCTCGCTTCTGCCGAGGAAACGCCGACATCCGACATAACCCAATCGCTCCCATCGTGTTGATAGAAGTTCCAAAACCAACCCTCAGGATGGCTTTCACCAGCGGGAACACCATCATCATGAATAAACTTGACGGAAGTGCCCCACGATTTCTGTTCAGTAATCAACTGAAAACCGGAACGCTGTAGCAACTCATCCACTAGGATCATTTCTTCTTCAAACTCGATGCAACGCGTGATCACTTCACCGGTCGAATTTTGGATAACCAATCCGGCTTTGCTTGAAGCCAACGCAGCGAACGGTAACAATACGATCAGCCCAAATACACCTAGCCATACTCGTTTCATGATGAATCTCCTTGAAATAATAGTGTATTCAGGAATAAGAGGAGGGTATTCGATGTGCAGAAATTCAAAAAAAAATCCCAGTCACCGGAGGATGAACTGGGAGTGCTTGATTTCTGGGTTGCAAGCCACGCTCTCAATTCCCGAAGAGGTGACAATTCTTAATGAGGCAGGTTTCCTGACTTCCGGGCTTTACTAACCTACTCCCACACCTTCTCATCCATTTGGATAATGGTTATGAGGTTTCGTTCCCGGTTACAGTGGCGGGACCGCGCCGGATTCACACCGGCTTCCCTTTTCAACCACCAGATGGCGGTCACCACATCAAGTTATGTCGCTTATACTTTAAAGGCAGAGGGCAAGCAGGTCAAGACCCTCGCACGGGAAGGAACGAGATAGAACTTCAACGTTGACCAAGAGCAATGAAACGGAGGTATTTTGAATTTTTGGAGGCCTAGGCATATACTCGGGATGCTATAAAAAGAGAGATGGGGGGCGCCCCTATCGGACCGTCCCCGAAACCCAACCGTCACACATACGCTAGGTTATCTCTTGATGGGTTGCTCTCCAGCAGAGCCCCTCTCCATTTCGCCTGGTAGTATGAATATTGGCTTTCTCAAAGAGAACTTGATCGATTTTAGGTTGAGTGCCTATCGATTTGTGTTTCCTTCGATCTCAAGTTTGCAAAAAAAATCCAAAGATCGCTCTTACGGAATGCCGTTCAAATGAGGTAAAAAAAACTAAATGAAAAGTGACTCAAAAACAAAACGCGAAATGGCTCACTTTTAAAGCGCTGTTAACAGTCAAGCCTGCCGATCCTTAGGAGTTATACTAATAGCAGGGAGGATAACTTTTCTATTTACTATCGGAGTGATATATTTCATTGCTTAAATGAACACGTCTCCAAGTTATCCTACTGAATTGGTCTTCCTTCTTGGGTAGATATTCGTAATTTTCCAGCCATTCATCAATATATTTTAAAATACGTTTCTGAAGCGATTTTTTTGGTGTGTGTCTTCGACGCCTCCAGCCTCTTATGGTGCTGACATCCACCCCAAAAACTTCTGCGCATTTTGGTTCTGATAAACCATTACTGTAACGAAAATATTCAATCTTCTCATAAAAGTTTGTCGGTCGAGGGAGTGGATTGTAACCGAGGAATGACAGACTATGTTTTGGCGCTCAAAGGGAACCAACAAGGATTGTATGATGAAATGTACGGCATCTGCATCTTTCAGAAGGCGCATGAATCCAATTTTGAAGAGCTGAAGTGGAGTGAATATCATACCGAGGCCAAGTCTCATGGCCGTCGAGAGAATCGCCATTATTGAATAATTGAACTCTCAGGTAATTTGGAACAGGCGAACAACTGGCCAAAATTAACTATGATTGGCATGGCGGAATCGATCAGATAAAAAGCCGGTCAGGATGAGACACGTAAATACCTGTTTTATATTTCCA
>CAYQOX010000086.1:0-10889 GCA_964419335.1 uncultured bacterium
TTTTTCAATCCTAATGAATCAAACCAAAACGCCGAAGGGGCTTGTGTGGAGCCGCTTTCGGAGCAAGCGGTCCTTATGGCCGCGCGGAGACAAGCGGAACACACCCCCCAAGGCGTTTTCTCCCAAAAAAGTACTCTATTCAACGTTGTCTCGCCGGGAACTTTTACAAGATGGGGATCGCAAACTCTACTTTTGGATTTTACTTGCAAAATTCAACAGACAGCATTACCACCGTTCGGAGGCTTGATGTTTTACAGCGCCGGATCAAAGCGAACATATTTTTGTAAATCACTTTAATAGATGTAATGGAAAACCCCTTTGATATAGCTACTTTATATCAAAGTCACCTAATGTTACCAACTCCCAGGAATTACCGCCATCTGGTGACATCAATAATGCTCGACGATCCCCACGATGGTCATTACGATAGAACCAATAGGTTGACCAGTAGTCATAAGAAAGGAACAAGGCACCTTTCCGGTCGATGGTCAGTCTATGGTAAAAAATACTATATTCGGAGAATGGCGCGACAACCAGACGCTGGACGTCGGACCATTTCTTTCCCGGACGTTTATTCATATACGCCAAATTGGCATAGTAACCCGCGGGAAAATACTCGTTGTCGTTCAACCAGAGCCGAAAGACTAAATGCAAAGTATCGTTATGATCGCACACCATGCCGACGTAGGTCTGGCGAAGACCCGAGCCGATGTCTTCGGCTTCCGTCCAGCCTTCATCGGAACTGTTAGGCCTAAGGGATCGGACATACTTGAAGGTGCGGCCATGTGTACCGATTAGTACGTGGAGATAACCTTTACTATCCATCGTAATGCAAGGGGAATTGTGAACGTCGTTTGCTGGTGGACCATAACCAACGAGAGTAGGCGTTCCAAGTCGTCCGGTCGTGCGGTTATAAGTCGCCACATAAGTCGGTACGCCAGGCGCTTTGACCTCAGGATCTGTTGCTTCACCCCACGTGATGTGAACCTTCTCTCCACGTGATACAATCGTGGAGGGTATCCCCGAATGAGCGGAAAGACCGATGCAGCTCTCCGATACATTAATCGGCTCGCCCATGGCAATTGTGCCGTCATTTCGCTTGGCTGGCAGTATAAGATCGAGATCGTTGATACGTCGCCAAATTAACTTTGGATCCGCGGCCGTCTGATGAAAATGCGCTAAAGCGGGTGGGCCGTCCACAACATTGTGCCCAGAGAACGGCTCGATATCGAACTTGCCCGAACCGGGTATAAGCCAGGCGGTGAAAGTCTCGCCATGATCGCTGGAGTGTAGAAGCACGGTCGAGTCACCATCTCGTCCTAATAGATAAACATCGTTATCTCGGTCAAAAGCGATCTTGGTACCACGAGGCTTGATTGGTATCGTGCGGTTAGTTTCTGGACAATATGTTTGCGTTGTTTTAGACCAAGACCCGCCTTGCAAGCGGAACACACCATTGCTGGCTATGATGAAAGGTCTGTTATCGAGGTCAAAATAGACTTGATTGTCGAGAGGATAATCCGGTAGATAACCAAACTGCTCGTTTTCATGCCGATAAGGTTCGAGCTTGATCGGCATATCTAATGGCGATTTGGCTGGAGCGACTCCTCGGTGCAGGTTTAACGAAGACCAGGTGGAGAATTCCGTGTCATCGAGTACGGTTGCGCGAATGTAACAATCCCACTCGTCGCCTTTAGAAGGCACGGTGTACTCAACGGCTATTCGCTCGGTTGAGTATGCTTTGAGTTCAACTTCATTTTTTGATAATCGGGCTGGCCAAGTTTCCTTTTCGTCAAACTCCAGCGACAACCTCACTCGCTTCGCTTTCGCACTATTGTTGTGCAAGGTGAAATTGATCGAACCTTCACTGCTTTTGTTAGAGTACACATTCCGCTTATAAGGTGTGAGCAGCCACCGGTTCTCATGGAAGGCAAACCATGAAGATAAATCCGGAGTCCATAAGGAAAGGTTCTCCCATGGATCGCCTTCGTCCCAGCGAGTTACACCATCAATATTGATTATGCCCTTAGCGCTATTGAAATGGAGTCGCCATAACTCGTTTTTACGAGATTCATTCGCCGGAAAATTATGCCGCGTCGTACCATCAGACGATAAGGCGAGTGTAATAATCTCTTTGCCGTCTTCATTGTAGATTGGCAATTTCTTGACGCTCTTATCCAAGCCGCTTACGTTAATAGAAAATGGCTTCTCTCTCGGCATGAATCCCACATCGCCTTGGGTCCCCGGATTTCGCAGGACGATAGGTTCCTGGTGACGCTCATCCTTGTGGCCTCTCGATGTTTCCACGAGATATTTTTGACAATTGGTTTTGAATCCCCACGAAATGTTTTCACCATAGCGATCTTGAGTGACGGTAATGTTCAATCCATACACACCGGGCTGTTTGACATGAGTTCGCAGCATGACTCGTTGCACAGGACCTGGACCGCTTCCGGTTGCCTTTCCATCATCACTTATCCATGCATGGTCGACCACTTCTCGATCTGGAGCGAAAAGCAGAGCAAGCAAATGCGTCTTTCTCCCGCGAAGGTTGAGATCCTGCTTTTGCACCTCTACCCATAATTCACCGGGAGAAGCGTAGAAATAGACTCCGCCACACCCGCCGAGTTTTAAAGGCATCGCGTTCTTTTCCGCCGCATATGCCAGTGAATGCAGCGCCATAATCGATAGAAGCAAACCGAATAATATACTCCGAATAGACTCTCTCATACAGGAAAAAAATAAAAATTCTATGATTTTCGACATAGTCTGATTCCTTTACGCGGTCTTCATTCAAACCGGGATTTCCATTTGATCTCATAATCGGTGCTCTTACACACTGTACGATCAATCCTATCAAAAACGGGATCTTGATCTCAATGTGTTTGATCAGAAATCAATCAATGCTTTGTGACAAGAATTTTATGATTAGAAATAATAGACTATTTGGCACGCTTGGGATTTTGGCAGAAATGGCTTAATCGTAAGTCCAGTAAAATCAATTACGCCCACCAGGACTCGAACCTGGAACCGTCTGCTTAGAAGGCAGATGCTCTATCCGTTTGAGCTATGGGCGCATGGAATCGCTTTTATATTATCGCTTTATGATTATATCCTCACCTCATGTTTCATGAAACCTTCTTATCGCTAGCTTTTTGCAAATTTTCATTGGAAATGGGGGCCTGATTTGGCTTCATTCTCGACTCTTATGCGTTGGTTGATCGGGGGTGATGGGAGAGTCTGTTTGCTTCCATCGGGGTAATAAATTTTCAAGCGATCGAGTTGAGTAACTTCTCCCAGGCCGAAATGCACCCCATCCGTATGTTGGGAGAGATACCCGCTGCCGCTATCCACCATGCGGGTCCAGCGATCCTCACCCGCTTGTAATACCAAGCGGGCGCCATAATGACGCGAATGATGGGTGTTGAATTTCACCTGCAGCCAATTTCCTTGTTCGCTTTGGTTTTCCAATAATACCGGGTGGCTGTCGATGCAGTTGATAATGATGTCCATATCGCCGTCATTGTCATAATCGCATAATGCCGCACCGCGTCCCGCAAAAGGTTCCACGTTTTGCAATGACTCTTGGCTGATGTCCTCGAAACGTTTGCCGGTATTACGGTAGAAGGAACCACTTTGAACATAGGTGCGGTCGCCAGAAAGTTCTTCCACCTGGGGATAGATATGACCATTGGAGGTAAAAATATCGAGCCAGCCATCGCTATCGAAATCGCAAAACGCTGATCCCCATGTCACGAGCCATTTACTGGGTTTGAGAAGTCCTAGCGGCCCGGTTTCATCGATCAAGAAACCTTCGCTGTTATTTTGGAATAGTACATCTGATTGAAGTTCGTAGGAGGTAATATACAAATCGAGATACCCGTCATTGTTATAATCGCCAGTAACGACGCCCATACTGGCGCCTTCGATCCCATTTTCGGTGAAGGCTCCTCCGGAAGAAAAACTAACATCCTTGAAAGTTCCATCGCCCTTGTTGGCCAACACGTGATTGTAGGTTGAATCGTTGGTTACATAGAGATCAAGGTCACCATCGTTCTCGAGGTCGAAGAACACCGAGCCCATCGCCCGGCCGGGGGAAACGAGTATGCCGGCTTCTTTAGCCTGATTGGTGAAACGACCATTCCCATCGTTGATATATAAACAATCATCCTGATGAGGCATCGCCAAAGGGCCGGCAAAAACATGGAGACCATGGTAGTTTTCCCGCATGGTTCCATGCTTTTCGGGATCAAAGTTCACATAATTGCCCACAAATAAATCCAGATCCCCGTCACTATCCACATCGGCGAAGGAAGCCGCAGCGGCATAGCCTTCATCGCCCACTCCGGCCTGCTCAGTGACATCGATGAAGGTTCCATCGCCTTGATTTTGATACAAGGTATTTGCACCATAATTACCAACAAAGAGATCGAGCCATCCATCTCCGTTGATGTCGCCAAAGAGAGCACACATACCATAGCCGGTATCGCCCACGCCGGCTTCTTCGGTTACATCGACAAACTTACCATTTTCGTTCCGAAAAAGAGCATTGCGATATAAAGAATCCGGTTGATCCAGTTGGGGACGGCCATTGACAAAGTAAATATCATCATCACCGTCGTTGTCAAAATCGGCAACCGCGACTCCAGAACCCATCGCATCGGCGATCCACCGCTTATTCGAATGACCGAGCGTATGAGTAAATTCCCACAGGCCAACATCTTGGGCACGATCAATGAACCTAAAAGATTCATTATTTCCTGTAGAATCATTACTTAGAGTCATTAAAAGCAATAGCCCCAGTCCAAAATGACTCCACTTCATCCCAGCATCCCCCCTAAACTATTTATTCATTCGATATATCATATCACAGATTTAATAGAAAGATCAAACCACCGATAGGACAGACCTGCACTCGGTGAAGAGCGAGAACAACGATGAATTCTTATGTGATTAATGCCAATGTGTGGATCGACCAAAAGGCTTGATAAGCAAAGCGGGATCATCAATACTTGTGGGAAACTTATACCTATTTTTTTTTGAAGGAGGTTTTTTCATGAAACGTACTTTACTCGTAACAAGTCTGGCTTTCCTGGTGGGACTCACCGCGGTTCATGTTCCCGCACAGGATGATAATGTCGAACCCTTTTTGGGTAACTGGGCCCTGACCATCCCCGGCGGTGGAGCGGGACATCTCAAAGTATGGCAAGAGGAAGGGTATCTGGATGCAGACATTTTGTGGGGCGGTGGCAGTGTGGTGCCTGTTTCATTTATTTGCATGCACGAGGATACTCTCATCATCCAACGCACACAAAATATCCAACGACGCAGCAAGGATCCTGTCCGTACCGAGATCATGGGAAATCCGATGGATACCAATGATGAAGGGCAATACGTCTTCAACCAACAACTCACGAACACGATTATCGCCAAAGTCGATGGGGATAAGATGGATTTAGATCTCCTCTCGCCCGCGCGCAATAGCAAAAAGGTTAACCGAGCAGAATTCTCGGGCGAACGTATCCCTCCTCTTCCTTCCGCCCCGGATTTGTCGGAAGTGGAATATGGCGAGAAAATCAATCTGATCGAGGAAAACAGCCTGGATGGTTGGAAATTATTGAATCCAGACCGTGAAAATGGCTGGAGCGTACAAGATGGTGTGTTGATCAATAATCCTGTCCAGATTCCTGGTGAAGATCATATTCATTATGGCAATTTAAGAACCGAACGCGAGTTTGAAGATTTCAACTTGACCCTCGAGGTGAATGTCCCCGAGGGGAGCAATAGCGGTATCTATTTGCGCGGGATTTATGAAGTCCAGATTTTCGATAGTCATGGACGTTCCCCGAATTCACACAACATGGGTGCAATCTATAGCCGTATTCGCCCCTCGAAAAGTGCCGAAAAGCCAGCGGGTGAATGGCAGAGTTTGAACATTACCTTGTGTGACCGCCACGTCACTGTGATTCTCAACGATGAAACCATCATCGATAATCAGCCGCTGGAAGGCTGTACCGGTGGCGCAATCACATCCAATCAATTCGTTCCGGGACCAATTTATCTCCAGGGCGATCATGGGAAAATCTTGTTCCGTAACATGGAGTTGCGCCCTATAAAAAATTAAAAATCTATTCAAGAAAATATTGGGGGGTGATCTCTTAAAGTCGCCCCCTTTTTTAATTAAAAAAAATCGCTCTGATTCCCCTTTATATTCATCTTTATCTATGTAATAAAGAATAGGGCACTGAATACATTTATAGGAGGAAAGTTGTTATGAAGAACCATGTTTTTTGTATTTTACCTTTGGCGCTATTACTTATTGTTGGTACTCCAGCCCTTGGGCAAGAACCTGTCGGTATCTTCGATGATTTTACCGACATCGGGGAGCCTATAATCCCGGGGCTGACCGAGATGGATGGAGAGCGTTATCGTGTGGATGCCGTGGGTGAATCGCTCGGATATCGTACCTTTGAAGATGAATGCCACTTTGTATACATGGAAATGTCTGGGAATTTCGCAATCGGTGCGGATGTCTTCCCTATCGACAACTTTGGACAAGGCGGGATTATGATTCGGGAGAGTCTCGAACCCGATTCTCCCTTCGCAGCTTTGATGGTAACTTCAGCGGCCGGAGCGAGGGGCACGAATTCAGAGGAATATTCGGTGTACCCCTACTTTCGTTCACTCAAGGGTGGCGCAACCAAAACCGACGGGGATCCCGAACCGGGTGGATTGACGGACGACCATACCGGACCGATCCGCTTAGAGCGTTTTGGCAACACCATTTATTACTACACCACCAACGTTGACGATGAAAAAGTCCTTATCCGCAGCGAAGTCGTTCCTCTTCCCGATACGGTGTTAGTGGGATTCACAGCCTATGCGGGATCCTCGGATGCCCTCGGGCTATATGAGTTTACCGACGTGGTGGTGGAGGAATATCCCCTGCAAGTCATGCGCGATATTCCTACGGATACCTACGAGCCTGGAGCCGACATTAGCCCCATCACCCTTACGGCCAGCGTACGTTCGGGCGAAGTGGCGAATGCAACCATTGAAGAAGTGATCCCCTTGGGTGCGATTGCCAGTAATGCCGAAGTCTCTGACGGTGAGTTAACCGTGAATGACGATGGCACAATGACGTGGATTTTGACTGATCTTTCCGATGAAGCGACTTTAACCTACGACCTCTCTATGGGGACTACAGGAGGCAAAACTTGGCAAGGGACCTTTACAGATGGTGAAAATCCCGAAAGTTATATCGGTGGAGATGCGGTCTTACCCAAAAACCCAACTTTCAATCCTCCCTCTGAACCGATTGAGATTGATAACCATTTCACAACCATTTTCCAAGTCGAGAACGGCGAGCCCTGGGATGATTTATCGGAAGGCTATTGGGGGCTGATGCTCGATCCCCGCACCATCAACGGGGTCACTGTTATGACCATGCAAGGCGGCGCCTCCAATGTGATTGAATTTCCAGTTATTCTCCCTGAGGATAATACCTATTACTTTTTCGCTTCGGTTCGGGGTGAAGACGGAAACAGCGACTCCTTCCATTTTGAAGTGGACGCCTTACCCGCGGGGGATAACTCCACCCGGTGGGATATTGGTGGTGGTAATGAATATGGTCTTGATTGGGTTAGCAGCAATGATCCCAATTTAAATCCTCGTCCCTTTGAGTTAACCGCAGGTGAACATTCTATTTTGTTGGCGGCTCGCGAAGATGATGCGAGCATAGACTGGCTCGCCATGACTACCGATCCTGGTCTTGATATTAACAACTTTGTCCCACTGGAACAATTCATTGCTGTGCATCGTGATCTTCCGGATATCGAGGTTGGTGTTCCTGATGAACTAACCGCTGAGTTAGAAGTTTTTGTAAAACATGGCAATACAGTGGATGTCGTAGTGGAAGAAGAGTTAATGGAAGGTGTTGAAGTCACCGATCTCAACCCAAGCGCAGGAAATGCAGAAGTGGTGGATGGTGACATTGTTTGGACCCTCGATGGAGTGAGCAGCAACGCCACCCTGGAATACACAGCCACATTACCCGATACAAAAGTCGTTGTGTTTTCCGGAACCGCGAACGACACGAGCAACAGATATACTGTTGATATCATGGGGGATCAAATTGTACCCTCCGAAGTGGACTTCGAATTCCTCACGGAGCCAATCGAAGTGGGACAAGAGACCGTCTTCTTCCAAGCTGAAACCCCGCATAGCGCCAATGGTGATTTCGTAGTAAAGCCGGATCCAACCATCTTCAGCCTGCTTTTTGTCGAAGCAGAATCGTCAGGCACTTCGGGAGGTGTTATGGATGATCAAGAACTTACTTTCGACTTAAATATCCTAGAAGAAGGAACCTATTATCTCTTTGCGAACGCCCGAGGGCCGGATTCAGGATCGGACTCGTTCTACATTGGCTTTGACATCGATTTCGACGGTATGGAAGAAAGCGATGACTACGGCTATTCCATTTCCAACGAGGGTCTATGGGAACGACGTTGGGTACAAAACTTTGATCCCGGCGGACGTTTCTGGGATACGACCGGTGAACCTCGCCCATACGAACTGAGTTCCGGAGTCCATACGCTGCATTGGCACGCGCGTGAATCCAGTGCGAAGATCGATTGGATCGCGATCACCTCGGATCCCACCATTGATATCGATGAGATTTCTGAACCGGGCGAACCGGTGTCGGTATCTGACTACATGCTCTATTAATCCTTCGCCTATTGCAAAAATCGAGGGGCCTTCGGGTCCCTCTTTTTTTGTGAAGATTGCATTCCTTACACATTGGAAGTTTGCATTAATAATATTTGCTTAGGGGTTTTTCTCCGCCGCGGAGTTTGATCATAGGTTTCGTTATAACTAACCAGAGGCAGGTTATACTTATCCGCAGCGACATAGATATAGGCTTCGTCAAATTCCATGGAATAGGCATTCATCTCCCGCAGAACATGCTTCATATCCTGGGGCTCCAAATGAATCAAAGAAACAGAACTATCGACAAAGACATCCATCACAAAACGGGAGAGGTCTTCATCCTGCTTCAAATTCCCAAGAATCGAAGCGATGGTGTACCAACTAATATCCGCTACGTGAAATTGATCTCCGGGAGTGGAGAGTAAAAAGCGATCCACTTCCTCACTGTACTCTCCATCCATTAAGCGTTCTAACCACACATTGGTATCGATAAGATACATGAAGTTATACCTCCTTCAACAAGATCGCTTGTTTTTGTAAACTCACCCCGGAATACCGCTCTCTCAGCCTTACGAGCCGACCGCCCCAATCACGCCGCATATAGACACGGGGGCGACGCATGCGCTCTTCCATCATTTTTTGTACAAAAATAGCCACCTCATCCCGCTCTTCCTGCGAAAGGTCCTTCAGAATAGATTCGAGATCGTGCATAGTTTCTCCTTTTCATGGGGATCGATGTAAAAATCGAAAATTTCTGCGAGACAAACACTTAGCCACGGAATAAAATTTAGGTTCATCCTGCATTTGAGTACTTTTTGATCCATTGAAAAGGAAGCATGACATGATTCTATAGCGTGACCTATCATTTTCTTCAATCCTATATGAATCGAAACAAAACGCCGAAGGGGCTTGTGTGGAGCGGCTTTCGGAGCAAGCGGCCCTTAAGGCCGCGCGGAGACAAGCGGAACACATCCCCAAGGCGTTTCTCCCAAAAAAGTACTCACTTTCGTGATGATCTAATATCTAGGCAAAGTGTATTTCTTGACAAAATAAACCCTCTCGATATTGAATTATAGACGATTCTCCAAATGATCCATTCCAAAAACCATCCACCGAAACTGTCCTAAATAGATGGAACAATGCTTTAAAAGATGAAAAATACGAGGTAGGATGGTATCAATGAGGTTGAGAAATCGTGGTCACTTCCGAGAAAGAGCAAATACTCCATAAAGCCGATATTGTTGAAATCGTTTCCCAGTATGTGAAATTGCAAAACAAGGGGAAGCGGCAGGTTGGCCTCTGTCCATTTCACCAAGAGAAAACCCCTTCCTTTACAGTCACTCCCGACCGTGGATACTTTCACTGTTATGGCTGTGGACAAGGCGGCAATGTGATTGATTTTATCATGGCCATGGAAAATCTGACCTTCATTGAGGCGATGCACTTTCTCGGCGAGAAGGTTGGGGTTCGAATCGAAAAGAAACGTACCAATCAACCGCACCAGGAAATCGACCGTTTCCAGGTTATGGATCTCGCCGCTCAGTATTTTAGCAACGCGCTTACCGCCCATGATGAAGCTTTTCAATACGTTCAATCCCGTGGATTAACGCCCGAGCACATCCAGCGCTTTTCCATCGGATTTGCCCCCCCGGGCTGGAATAATCTGTCCAACTTTTTGCGCAAAAAGAAAATCCCGGAAAAAGTAATGCTCGAACTGGGGCTTATTGTTCCTAGCAACAAAGGGAGTGGTTCTTACGATCGTTTTCGTAACCGTATTATCTTTCCGATCCGTAATACCATAGGTCGGATTATCGCTTTTGGGGGACGGGCGATCGACCCCAATGACGCGGCGAAATATCTCAACAGTAGTGATTCGCCTTTATTCAATAAATCGCGGGTGCTCTATCTGCTCGATATTGCTAAAAATGCGATGCGCGAGCATGGGGCTATCCTGGTAGAAGGCTATATGGACGCTATCGCTCTGCATTTGCATGGATTCGAGCAAACGGTGGCCTCGCTGGGGACGGCGTTAACCCCCGAACATGCGAATGTGCTGCGACGCTATACGCGTGATTTCACCCTGCTCTATGATGGTGACCGCGCAGGAATCAACGCCGCCAAAAAAGGAGTGGAAACCTTTACTGAAATGGGACTGCCGGTGAAAGTAGCCTTGCTGCCGC
>CAYQOX010000087.1:0-9706 GCA_964419335.1 uncultured bacterium
GAAATTTAATTAGTTATTGATATTATAGTACGTGAAATTCATAAAGACAACTTCTAAAAGTTATTGCATATGGTTTATATGTAGGATTTTCAGTGGCTATTCATTTATATAATAATTATCAAGAAAGGTTGTATGAATTACTTCATGATATTGATATACATGAGCGTTTTTATTATTGCCAAAATCAATTAAATATTATGCTGAAAGATATTTAGATTATTTTATTGTCATTCGTCATATTGGTCAAAACACAATAGAGATTTCTTTGTAGTAATTTTTCTATAATAATTCCTTGTCCAGATCCAATAACAAGGCTGGGATCAAATGCATCGTTGGGCAAAAGACGCAACGTTTCTCGCTCTTCGGTGATCCTTGTTTCTACCCCAAGTGGGTCACTTTCCAACCGGTGGGTCCACCGCATGACCAAAATCCACTTGAGCCTCTTCGCCGGGAGTCGTTTCAATACGACAAAAACCTTCCTCCTCATTGGGACGCAAACGAGTGACGAAACGTCGAACCGAGGAATAGCTTCCATCATAACCGTAATCATCACGCAACCTCTGCCACATGGTCTGCATCCCAACGTCCTTCTCAATCCACTGACGGACTTGATCCTCGAAAGGTTCCACCGTGCTGCGCATGTGCTTGGGAGAAGGCAAGGGATTCATGACTCGACCCAATTCCTCGATTGAAGGCAGAGGGTGATTCGAATCGAGAAAACCGTGCTGCTCCGCCAAACGACGATATTTCTTGACGGTATTTTTTGAGATTTTCATGGCTCGCGATACCGGGCGATTCCCTTCGCCCTTGTGGAAGCGATAGATCATTTCACGTATTTCATTCATATGAAGCCTCTTCATTCGTTCCTCCCCCACTCAAAGGGTCACACTAACCCGATGAATGACATTTAGTAGACCTCCGAAGTTGTGTTATCTTCATTAGGCACTGCATCCATTTCTTTCGCTTTGTCTCTAACGGTTATCAAATAAATAGCGAGGGGTCTGTATAACAAATGAGCCCATTTACTAAATGGAACCTCTACAACTAACATAGGCACAGCAATTGCTAGATGAATCACATACATAAAATAGGTAGGAAGTGGAAGGTCAAAGATCCGAAATAAATGCAATAAGATTCCAGTCAAGGCCGTGAGAAATAGCAATATCAAGAACATCCAATCGGAGAAATGAGAATACTTGTGAATTTCTTCACTTTTTTTATATCGACGTATCATTGCATCACCAGTTACATACATTAAAATAATAGTAGCATAGTATCCAATAAGGCTAATCCATGTTAAATCCGCTGAATCCACTTGAAACCACGGTAACAGCAACACAACAAGGATGAACATTGTTCCATAAGCAGTTACGAGAAAGAAATGCCTAATCCAATGAAATGGATTGTCACATTCACGCCAACGGATTTGCGTTAGTCCATGAAGGATCAATGTCTTAAATTCTTGTAAATAAAGCCAAGCCGGTATACGCATTTCTTTATTACGACCTACAATATATCGATACATTCTATAGGCATTGGATAGAAGCAAAAATGATAAAATTGCTGCAAGAGTTAAGTCGGTATAATGAACCCATTCTACCGGTGCAAATGTATTCAAGGCTACATGCGTAGTCACCACTCTTTCTTCATTAAAAGCACCAGAAAAAACAAACAATCCGACGACAAAGAAACCTACAAGGAACAGTGCACCCAATTCCCAGGCTTTTGATAGATACAACCGCCTGGATAATCCTGTCCAATCATATTGTGAAATCATATAGCGGCGGGTCGCCATCATTAACTCACCGGGACTCGCTTCCCGTGGGCAGGTTTCTGAGCATTCGCCGCAATAATAACATAACCAAGGTTCAGACGATTCGATCACTTTGTCTTTTAAACCTAACTGCAGATACCGTATCGTTTTTCTTGGAAATACAGTCGATTCACGGGATAATGGGCAAACCGCTGTACAATTGCCACAATTAAAACATTGATGAACATTTTCACCACCAAAAAGTGATATATCTTTCCTTAGTTGCGAATCAACTTGTGCACTCAATGTTAATCCTCCTTTAAGGCATACTTATAGTACCCATCTTCTTCCTCGCCTTCGACAACTTCCCCGTATTTCTTCAAACCAACGATATACCACAGCACTTTATGAGAAGAAATTTCAGTTTCCTTGGATAATGCTGGAATCGATTTTGGACCTTCTTTAAGTGAATTCAGAAGTTTTTTTTGAATTTGTTTTTGCTCTCGGTTTAAAGCGATTAGTTCTTTGCTTACGCCTCCACGTCGCTCACGCAAAACTTGGATTGGTTGCTTTTCTTTCTTTTTCTTTTCCATCAATATTCTCCTGCAATTGCGTCAACCATTGCTTCAAACTGATCCAATCGCCATCCATCCACCTGAATGGCTCCATGAGGACAAACAGCAGCACACATTCCACATCCACGGCATAATGCCGGATTGACTTGAGCCTGTTTTATCACAATCCCGTCATATTCTTTCTCAATGATGGATATGGCATGAGTAAACTTACATTCTTCAGCACACTTTCCTTCCCCTTTACATCGATGCGGATCGACCCGAGCAACAAAGGGATCTAGTTCAATATGTCCTTTCGAAAGAATAACTGCTGTCTTAGAAGCCGCCGCCGCCGAAGCCGCGCAACTTTCGGTAATATCCATAGGGGCCTGGCACGTTCCTGCAACAAAAACCCCTTTGATGGCCAATTCAACGGGTCGCAGCTTTGGATGGACTTCCTGTAAAAAACCGTCGGTACTTTTAGGTAGTTTGAGAGCTTCTACAAGGGCAGTGTTTTCACGGGGCACGATCCCGGTCGCGAGAACGATTAAATCAGCGGGGACCTCTATTTCTTCTCCAAACGTAAGAGAATCTTTCACATGGACAGTAAGAGGTGAACCCTTAGTATGTTCGTTTTTCCTTACTTCAGGGGGTTCTTCTGCTGCATATCGAAAAAATAGCACACCTCGCTCGGACGCCATTCGGTAATAATCCTCATGTCCCCGCCCATAGGTTCGTATATCCTGATAAAAATCATAAATATTCACATGGGGAAATCGATCATGAATTTCTACAGCCGCCTGTAAAGTCGCTGTACAACACACTCGCGAACAATATTCATTGAGTCGACCATTCTGGCCTGCTGCATGGATTTCTTCTTTTTGACGACTTCCAACACAGTGGATCATACATATATTTTCTACTTGTCTCCCATCTAATTCGAGACAGCCCTGGGTTGGTCCTTCCTCATCCAAAAGTCGTATGAGCTGGGGTAATGTGATAACTTCAGGATACTCGGCATACCCAAACTCTCTATGATGAGGCTCATAAACATCAAAACCGGTAGCAAGAACAATAGCCCCTGCATTCAATTCAATTTCCTGAGATGTTTCATCCAACTCGATCCCTTTTCCTTCAAGGGCATGAACACACAAACCGCATTTGTCACAAATATTCCAATCAATCGCTGGTGTCGGTGGATAACAGCCAGGATAAGGTTGATAGATAGCTTTACGGGAGGTTATACCATGATCAAATTCGTTTTTTATCGATAAAGGACATGCATCAATCACTTTGGTGATTTCATGTGAATCAAACTCCTCAGTAAATCCTCGTGGATGTAATGTGACTTGTAAGTTAAAATTCCCTATATATCCCGAGACATCATGAATTTCAGCAAGAGTATATAAAGTTATATTGGGATTATTGGCCACATCATTTATAGAAATATGGAGGAGATCACGCGCCTTGTCTTGGGTGGGGAAAACTTGATCAAGCTGCGACATCCGCCCTCCAAGAAAAGGAGTTTGTTCCAACAAAGTAACTTTCAATCCGCGCCGTGACAACTCTCGTGCGCTCTGCAAACCACTGATTCCTCCCCCTACGACGACTACATGCGTCTCCGCATCGACTCGAATTGGGTCAAGCGCTTTTAACCGTCTCGCTTTGCCAATGGCAGCCGCGACTAACCGTATGGCCTTATCTGTAGCTCCCACTGGATCCGATTGACTAACCCAGCTCACCTGCTCTCGTATATTGCAGTGTTCATATAAATAGGGATTTACCCCTGCTCGAGATAAAGTCAATCGAAATGTATTTTCATGCAGGCTCGGTGAACATGCAGCTACAATCACCCTGTTCAATTTTTCATTTTGTATATCTTTGCTGATTACATTCTGGCCAGGATCAGAACACATAAATATAAAATCCCGTGAGATCACCACGTTGGGTAAATGAGAAACATTTTCTGCAACCTTCTTAACATCGACTGTATCCGATATATTTCCACCACAGTGGCAAATGTATACGCCTATCCGTGGTTTATCATTCTCTGTATCCACTGGTTTCACTTCATGCTCAACCATGATGCCTAAACTCCTTATGCATCAGAATAAACAAGCTCTTGCTTTTATTGATCCTGATCATGCGTAGACTTGTTTTTCTGATTTTCCTGCTGGTATAAATAGTTTGCCGCTTCCATCGCAGCTGCACCGGCTTCAATGATAGAATCGGGGATATCCTTTGGACCTGCGGCCGTCCCCGCAACAAAAATGCCCTCTTGTTCAGTACGACATGGGGCTAATTTGGCTTGTGGGGTATGAACAAATTGATCCTCTTCAGATTGCAGATCCATAAGTCCTTCTCCATGCCACTCCGGTCTCATTCCCAACGATAAAACCACCATGTCGTGTTTTCTTTCTTCAACCCGCCCGTCTTCTTCTATCACTTCGATACGAACCATAGGATTTTCATCTTCATCTTCTGTAATTTTTGCTACCTTTGATTTTACAAACTCAATCCCCATGGCTTTTGCATTTTGATAAAATTCTTCAAATCCTTTTCCAAACGCTCGAATATCCATGTAATAGATGGTAACGTCAACCATCGGTAAAGCGCCCGATAAAAGCATGGCCTGTTTAATCGCATACATACAACAAACACGCGAACAATAAGAAACTCCCTGCGTGAGATCCCGTGATCCAGCACATTGTACATAGGCCACAGAGTCAGGAACCTTTCCATCAGAAGGACGCAGAACTCGACCATAAGGACCATGCGGAGCCAACAATCGCTCGACTTGCAATGGACTTAAAACATTTTTTAATTGACCACGCCCATATTCTTTTTTAGCATCACTCGGAGTTAATTGATAACCAGTCGTCAAAATAATAGCCCCGACTTGAATAGTGTGCTTAACTGGTTCTTGCAGAAAATCAATAGCATTGGTAGGACATTCCTTTTCACACAGTCCGCATAAAATACAATGATCAATGTCTATAAGTGCAACTTGGGGAATAGCATTAGAAAAAGGAACATAAACAGCCTTGCGAACCCCAAGTTGCTCATCAAATTCGTCAGGAAATTGAATAGGACATGCATATTCACACAGCCGACACCCTGTACAATCCGACTCATTGACATAACGAGGTTTCTGTCTAAACTCCACCTCAATGTGACTGTCTTCCCGTTGTATACCATCTATTTCCGTATACGTATAAATTGTAATATTTTCATGATGAGCAACTTCGGCCATTCGTGGAGTACAAATACAACTCGAGCAATCCAGCGTAGGAAATACCTTGCTAAGGGCTATCATTTTCCCGCCTATGCTGGGCTCTTTCTCTACAATCACCACTTTAAAATCTTGATTGGCCAGATCGATCGCGGATTGCATCCCTGCAATCCCACCACCGATAATAAGGACATCTTCATACTTTGAACTCTGGCTCATTCTATACCTACTTTTCTTTTATGAATTTTTTATTTATGACTATATTCAAAAATATCAAATTGATAGGCATAAAAAACTATCCTAATAAATCATTCATTTGATTTACTTCATTCAAAAAAGCCTTGGAACAAACTGTACATATGGAACATAATCTCAATTTTTTTGGATCAAAATCATGTTCCTTCATCTTTTGATGAACGTGAGTTATTCGTTGCGCTAAGCGATCATAAGCCCCTTCATAAGGACACTCATGACCACAACTCATCACGATAATGCCATCAATCCCTTTCTCGAAACAACGCATATAAAACTCTTCTGGGAAAATCACAGGAGCCTGCACTCGCATAATATACGTGTGGGTAGGATATTCGGCATGAATTTGTCCAACATGATCAGCGCCTGGATAGGCACACGCTTCGGTCGCAAGTATCAAGATGGTTGGTTTATCCTTTATCCGATCATGCAAAGTTATATCTCCCCTATTGCCCAATAGTTATTAAGTTATTGCGAACATTTTGGTCTTCATTTTTTTCGAGTAATAAAGAGGCGATCATACCCTTCTCCTTCGAGGATACCTACAAATTCATGCCCTACTTTTTCTGCCCATTTGGGTAAATCCTTTTTCGTTGAGGCATCTCCTGACATTACTTCGATTGTTTTTCCTACCGGCACACTTCCGATCGCTTTCTTCGCTTCCAGGAGCGGTCCAGGACAGGCCGATCCACGGGCATCTACGACCTTGTCTACTTCGATTGCGTTTAAGTCAAGATTAGACATATAACGGCCTCCTTATGAAATAGTTTTTTTAACAAAAAGTTAATACGACATCCGCTTCCTCTGCATCACTAACAAAAGTTGCTACGCCTCCGCATTCAACACCATCAATCAAATCTGTTTCATTAATTCCCACCATAGGGAACGCAGCAGAACAGGCGATCATTCTAGCCCCTGTGTCTAGCATTGTTTGTAAAAATTCAGGCATGGTTTTTGGGGCTCCATCAAGTTTAATTTTTTCAGCACCTCCTTTTCGTATAATATTTAAACCATCCAAAGTAAAAAACATTGTAATTTCCATATCCATGGCAATTCCACCCGATGCTAACATAAAAGGTGGAAAGGCTTTTTTGGGCTCATCCGAACCACAAAAAATGATCATTTTGCTCGCCATTATGCCCTCCTTATTTTAGGCCATGGTGTAGTAAATTTTTCCATCAAATAATTTATGATTTATCTTATTTTCTTTTTCGAGGTCATCTATATATTTTATGATATGGTTGCGGCTCATCCCTAATCCATTCATGATGTCATCAAGTGAACAAGGTCGACGCCTAAGCATATTCATAATTTCATCTTGATCAACATCAAATTCTTTATGATCATAAGTTTTTTTATGATCTGCAATAACTTCTGCAGGGGGAATAAATAATTTGGCATAATCCTTTAATTTTTTCTCCGACACTCTTTTCGCATAATATTCGGTCGAAGGACGAGTTACTGTGTTTAAATGTACAGACCCGGGATAAATATATTTAACACATTCTTTTAATTTTAGAATTTCCTTATTAATTGAATTGTATCCTTCAATAAGCATAATTTCCAAACTATATTTACCTTTATATTCTTTCTTGAATTCAATTAATCCGCATAACAGTTTTTCAAACGTAATTTGTTCGTGAGGTCGATTAATTTTTGTAAAAAGGTATTCATCTCCGGCATCAAGAGAGGGAATGACCCTATCTGCATTCAAGAGCTGTTGTCGTACCTCTTTTTGCCATAACAAGGATCCGTTGGTCAAAACCGCAACCGGGATATCCGTCATCTGCTTAATCCGATCGATAAGAACATCCAGTTTCGAATATAAAGTAGGCTCCCCCGAACCGCTTAACGTAATATAATCGGGGTTCGTTTTTAATTTCTCTTCAATTTCATGTAGAACGTAATCAACTTTTAACCATTCTTTGCGATCAATGGTTTTAAAGGTCGTTTTTCCTAATTGGCAATAAATGCAATCATAAGTACAAACCTTATACGGTACTAAATCAACTCCCAACGATCTTCCTAATCGGCGTGAAGGTACGGGACCAAAAACACAATGCGTTTTCTTTTTCATCGTTTTCAATTACGTTCACCACTTTTCTCAATATTTGCTTTTCTCAAGAATCTTTTGAGCAATTTGTATGAATAATTTAGCGATCTCGGGTACAACCTTGTCATTTCTCATTAAATCTCCCTCATCTCCCGATTGAACAATATTTGGATCAAGTGGAATTCGGCCTAAAAAGGGTACATCCATTTCTTTTGCCAACGATTCCCCACCCCCCGATTTAAACAGTTCTATCATTTCTCCGCATTGAGGACATACCAAACCGCTCATATTTTCAATAATTCCAAGCACGGGGACAGACAAAGTACGACAAAAAGTAATGCATCGTCTGACATCCTGAACCGCAATATCTTGAGGGGTTGTTACGACCACCGCACCACAAGGAGAACCGACTAATTGGGCTACCGACATAGGCTCATCACCTGTGCCTGGCGGTGAGTCAACCACCAAATAATCTAGGTTTCCCCATTTCACATCGGTAAGGAATTGACGGATCACATGAAATTTTCTTGGCCCACGCCATATAACCGCATCGGTATTCTTATCTAAAAGGAAACCGATAGAGACCACTTTTAATTTTCCCATGACATCAATAGGAATAATCTCATTATCCATAAATTGAAATTGAACTTTATTGATGCCCAGAAGAGAAGGAATACTAGGACCATGGATATCAACATCCAGCAATCCCACATTTTTGTGCTGTGATAATATCGCTTTTGCTAAATTGGCAGAAACTGTGCTCTTGCCAACACCTCCTTTTCCTGAGAGCACAAGAATCTTGAAATGAATTTCTCCCATTCGTTTGTTCAATTTTTCTTGGATAATTCTGCTCTGTTCTTCCGTATCTTTTTTTGTTTGATTGACCATTGTTGTATAACCCATTCATGTACTTAGATCGATTTTGGATTAATCATTATTTGCATCATATAATATGATTGTCGGTTTGTAGGATCGAGCCTCTTTTTCATTGACCAATCCATAAGCAAGTACAAATAGAGGATCACCCACCATGCCCATCCGTGCTGCGGGTCCATTCAAAATTACCGAACCCGTTCCTCGAGGGGCTTCAATCGTATAAGTTATAATGCGTGATCCATTATTAAGATTGAGAACATGGACTTGCTCGCCGGCAAAAATGCCTGACTTTTCCAGGATCTCGCGATCTAAAGTAATACTGCCTTCATAATGAAGTTCCGTATCCGTAACTCGTAACCCCTGTATTTTTGATTTCAGCATGTAGACATACATTGAACTTCTTACCTATGGAGAGAAGTATCGTAAGAATAAATAGAAAATCATATTACTACAATATGCATATTTCATGCCAAATATGCATATTGCTTTAAGATAAGTTAATCTTTTTAATATCAAGCACTTATTATGTGTTCAGATTCTGAGACTCACAACACAATCTCATTATGCAATGGTCATCGTTTTAGTACTATGGTTATATGCAAGTGTCCTGGCATCCGTTCACTTCGCATTTGACACCTTCCCTGCGATTTAACGAATTTTTCAGGAGAAAAATAATGTAAGCCGCTGATGAATCTATATATACGTGCATTTTCGGCTGGTATTTGTAACCACTATAATATTTTGATAAAATTGAATTATTCTCTTTACTAACTAGATATTTCCGCTGTAATAGTCTACACCATATGTACGTGGGCAATGCCGATATATCCAAAATGGAAAAGTTCGCACTCGAACTTTCCTTCTCACCTCCTCTCGTGAGAATGGCAAGGTGAAGCATACCACGATTGCCAATCTCTCGAGAGGTTCCAGTACTTCTCATCAATAAAGATCCATCGGAGGTTTCCCTAATCGAAAATCTCCAACGG
>CAYQOX010000088.1:0-9030 GCA_964419335.1 uncultured bacterium
GAAGCACTGATCTACAAACACTAACCTCACTTTTCCCTCTGGAACATCGGTTATATAAAACGATTTTGGCGCATCGTGAATTTTCAAAACCAATTCTTCCGTATCGCCAGGAAGGCTGTTTTCAGCTTGATTCGGGGTGGTTTGTGCCTCGATGGACCGCGGCGTGGGAAAAAAATGGATCGTCCATCTTACGCCAAAAACAACCGAGCCGATCATCAGGCAAATGATCCACTTTTTCATGGTTAGTATTCCCAAAGAATCTGAATCGTATCATTCGCCTCATAACCGTGAACCAAATAGGTTTGCCGCTCTTTGTTTTGTCCAACTTTCGTTTCAATCAAGGTTGAATGATCCACGGCGGGAAAAAGCGATAACAATTCTGAATTATTAATCACTCTTTGGTTCGACATCAAAATCGGCTGGGGAGTTTCATTGATCTCCTCATGATTCGAGCCATGAAGAAACAAGTATCCCGTCCCAACGGCCAAGGGGATCACAAGAATCAACACCAGAAATGGAATAATCGGTTGAGAAAGTAATTTGCCGATGAATGAACGTTGTCTCCAGGCGTTTTCAAATGTTTGCCGACATTGTTGAATATCCGTTTCGGGAATATCTTCCATCAAACCGTATTGAAATCGTTCATCCAGTTTTTCGAGAGAAGGGATTTTTTGCTTGTCCATTGTTCTCCCCTTATGACGATGCGAATTCTTCGGCTCTTCGCCATGAATAATGGATTCACATAAATTTGATAAAAGAGATCGTTACCTCGTTCGGTGATAGCAATTGATCCATGCTTCCCTACGGCTCCCAAGCGTGGTTTGATTCCATAGTTTTTCACAAACTCAGCAAAAGCTTCACCTGTGCAAATCGGCTCCCGGTCGGAAATGATGTGTTTTGGTACTCCATAACTCTCAATCGAGTGTTCCAACGCTGAAATTGTCCAACCGGCGTTTGGGCCCTCCAGGGGAGAGCAGCATAGCAACTTTCGGGAATAATGATCAATGGCAACAAGTACATATGCTGGCCACAGGCCCTAACGATTCACAATTGTTCGATCTACACTCCATATATGGTTGGGATAACGAGCCGGAATGAATCGCGATTCCTGAGGGTCTTGAGAATTGTTGGAATGTTTATTCTTGCCTTTGAAAGGAGATGGCTCAGGGCGGTTGAGAATATTTCGAACTGTGGAGGCCGCAATAAAAACTTGGAGAAGACTCAATTGAAGGGAGATTCGAATGCGACCCCAGTGCGGATTGGCTTTCGCGATCTCCCAAACCAGTCGCACTATTTCGTTCGGTGTTTTGTTTGCCGGTTCAGTTTGCTCTGAAAACATATCTTCAATCTTTCTCATCCATCGAAAAATCGTTGATCGTGCGCCCCAAGCCGGTTCGTGAGATCGTGTGTCGATACTTGGAAATATTCTTTATACCAAAGAATTAGCCATCGTTCTCGAAGGGTATAGCGCGGTTTCTATTCCTATCTTTTCCATGTTTTCGATAAATCTCCAATTCGGTTTCCAATTAAAAAATCCGATCACGAAGATATAGAATCTCAATGTTCAGATTATTTTCCTCTCCAGCAAGCTTTCCCATCTGCCTGATGCGAACCGTTCCCGCCCAACGCGCAGACAAGATAAGAGTCTTCAAGATCAATGAACCCGCCGATTGATTCCCATCCATAGTAATCCCATTTGTCATTATTTATTGAAAAGGAACTCTATGATATAATTTCAAATAGTTAGTGGTGGTCCGATTCGCGGTTAACAGCTGCCCCATGTTTCTTGTAGTTTTTTGACTCCAAGACTTATTATTTTGCCGCTTAGAAGTTTACATCAAAAATGCGTTCTGGAAGAAAAGATGGATGGGTTAATGCTTTGCTAATTAACTAAGGAGATAAACAGAATGAAAACTTTTACGTTCGTTAATCTGATTGAGATGATGCTATTTCTCATTATTGGACTGGTTTGTAGTCCGGCATCGAATGCGGTCGATATGAATAAATCGCGGCTGGTAATTCTGGCAGACATGGGAAATGAGCCGGATGAGGAGCAGCAGATGGTGCACATGTTAATGTGCTCCAATGAATTCGAAATCGAAGGGCTGATCGCGGTCACAGGAAAATACTTGAGAAACAACCCCCGGCCTGATTTGTTTCACAAGTTGATCGATGGCTATGCTAAAGTCGTTGATAACCTCCGTAAGCACGCCGAAGGATGGCCCGAACCAGACGATCTTCATCAGATCACAAAACCGGGACAGTCGAAATACGGGATCGCTGATGTTGGTGATGG
Organism: uncultured bacterium; assembly: GCA_964419335.1. Classification (GTDB taxonomy): domain Bacteria; phylum Hinthialibacterota; class Hinthialibacteria; order Hinthialibacterales; family Hinthialibacteraceae; genus CAYQOX01. The sequence continues at coordinate 2,297 of CAYQOX010000088.1, forward strand.
CAAAAGCAGTCCAGGATCAGATCTGCTGATTGACATAATCACGAAGGATGATCCCCGACCTGTCTATGTGGTTATAAATGCTGGCTCTAATACACTTGCCCAGGCACTTCATGATTACAGCAAGTCCCATAACAAAGATGACGTTGATGCTTTTGTTGGTAAATTGCGTGTATTTGAAAACGGGTCACAGGATAACTGCGGTGCGGTGATCAATCACCAATACCCTGGCATTCATTGGGTACGCAGCAACTACCAGACCTATTGTTATGGTGGTCCATCGAATGACGGCAGTCCAAACCGGTTAGGCAAATTGGGACCACATACCTGGCAACCATATGAATATAGCCACATTGGGCAACACCAATGGTCTCTAGAACATATTATAGCTGAGCACGGGCATCTGGGCCGATTGTATCCATTGCGGTTATTCCATTCTGGGCGATTGTTGTTTCTTGAAGGCGGTGGAACAATTCCATGGATGGGGCTGATACAAAAAGGTGTTGCCGATATAGATCATCCGCACTGGGGTGGATGGAGTGGACGATATACAAAAGAAAAAGTCAAAAATGTCTGGTCGAGACATGAAGATATTAAAGTAGACGAACAAGATTATGCGCCTTTCTATGTGTTTTGCGATGCAAGTGATGAATGGACCGATCTGGAAACGGGAACCAAATATAACAGCGATTATGTTCCAGTCTGGCGTTGGCGGCGCTCTATGTTCAATGACTTTCAATGCCGCATGGACTGGTGTGTCAAATCGTTTGATAAAGCAAATCATCATCCCAAGGCGATTGTAAATGATGACAACAGCGACAGTATTCTGTTTCTAAAAGCAAACGCTGGTGATGAAATTCAGCTTGATGCTTCTTCTTCTACCGATCCAGATGGTGATCAATTAAGTTACCTATGGTGGATGTATCAAGAATCTGGAACCTATGACCAGAAGATTCATATTAATCATGACAAAAAAGCAAAAGCAAATATTACGATTCCTGAAGATGCAGGAGGAAAGCAGATTCATATTATCTTGGAAGTAAAAGATGATAACCAGATTGCCTCGTTGTATGATTTTCGACGGATTGTAATTGATGTGGAGTGAAGAATTTGCTTCTACACACAGTCTGGTAAACAGGCTAAACAAAGAATGAAATAATTGCATTTCAACAAAAAGTACAGATCTGAGTTTTTACCAGGTCATCAGTATTAGCGGTTTCGGAACCCCCTGGCAAACAAATTACGTTTCGCGACCATTGAAGGAGAAAACGTCGTCATCCATCTCGATCCTGACGAAACTGAAGAATTATCAGGATCTGTCGCCGCCGAAGCCAATCACTGCCAAGACTAGCAGCAACAAAAGATTTGGAATTAAATATTTGGCAAGATTCACAATCTTTTTGAAACTTATACAGACGAAGACGAAACACCGACATCGTTCGAGGATTTTCTCAAAGCTTATTTTACAGGAGAACTCGTAGAGAAGATTCAATCAACAGTACAAAGCGATCAACTTCAAAGTTTAGATGAACTCAATAATGTCATGCCAGGCTTCGTTATGAATTACAACCGACAATTTTATGACGATATGGGCGAATTTTCTCCGCCGCTATTCCTTTAGGGTCCAAAAATTCCGTTTCTTTTCCAGATAATTTCTGGTTTTTTATATTAGCGCGTGTATATTATTTTGCCCAAATCTTGCCCAAATTTCCGGTAATTTTGGGCAAACATCGGTAGATTAGGTGATATTCGACAGAAGAGAAAGCATCTTTAATAGTTTGTTTTTTCTTACCTTATGATATTTATTCTTACTAATGAATACTTATTGGATTCGGATTCCTAATCCGTCGGTCGCGCGTTCGAATCGCGCCAGGCGCAAAGCCACTACCGCCCCTCGGCAGAGGGGCCCGCTTCGCAGGGCAAACAAAGAAGAAGACCAAGCCAGGAGGCTTCCTCTTGAAGGGAAGAACATCAGATATCAATACGGCTTTCATTCATTGTACTTCACAAAAATAGAATTAAAATTGATTTCTTTTAAGAGTGTGAAAACTAAATATTTCAGCCTGGAGAAGAGCTCGTGCTTGAAATCTTACTGAAATTGGATCAGCTGGGTGTATTGTTTTTCGTTTTAACTGGTGGATTAGCCGTTGCTGGGCATCTGCAAAAACAGGATCGATTGTGTCAATTCGGCTTAATTAGCATGGCCATTATTGGGCCCATCACCCTGGGCTTATGCTGGCAGCTTCAATCGATGTACCGGGCGGAAGAAACCTTGTACTGGTCACGCCTGATGGCGGGAAATGCTTCGCTTCCCTGGATGATCGGAAGTGCAGGGCTCATCGTTGGCAGCGGTTTGGCACTGGGTGCATTCGCATTGAGCGGAAAAGGGAAGAAGATTTACTGGGGTGGATTCTTTCTCGCCGTAAGTTGGACTATCTTATATTTACATCCAACCCCGCATTATGTTCCCATACCCGATTGGGCAGACAAACTCGTATGGTTTCTTGTCTTGGTCGGGGGGGCAGCGATATGTATTCTCGTCAACCGAAAATGTCAGAATTTCTTTCAGAGATTACTTTCTCCTCTTGTCTTCGCGGCAGGAATTATGGCCTTTGTGTCGACCTCGCTGCTCGCCGCCCATAACTTGGCCCACGATCCCCTTCACCTTGAAAGCATGAGAACAGAACAACGAATCAATGCCATAGGATGCTTGGCGTGCCACCATATGAACGGAGCGGGTCCTATGGAACCGGGAGGTAATCTTTCTTCCGTTTCCAGTCGTAATGAGGATGTTCTAAAAAGTTTTCTCTTGGATCCGAGCGCAGAAAACACAGAGAGATTGAATATTCGAGACAATCCTACCGGTGATATGGCAGGACTTAAACTCACAGAAAAGCAAGTCGACTTGTTGATCGAGGCCTTGAAAGCAATCTTTGAAGTGCAGCCTCCCACCATGCTAGGTCCGGGTACCGAAGAAGTAGAACACATTCTAACCAAGGAAGAATATTCCTGCCTTTCATGTCATTCAGTAAAAGATGCGGGACCTTCCGATGGGGGCTTGGGCGGTCCCTTGGAAAATGCCGCTCAACACAGCAAGGAAACGATTGTTCAATGGCTTATGAATCCTACGCAAGAAAATGCAGAGGCACTGGGAATTCGTGAAACCCCCATGGGGGCCATGTCGGCGTTTAAACTCTCTGAAGAAGAGGCCACCACGATGGCAGAATGGCTCATCACCTTAGAACCCAAGGAATAACCCATTATATTGTTGTAAATGAAAGGGGACAGCCGTCAATCGTGTCCCCTTCTCTATTTCTCATCCCTTACGATTTCTTGCCGCATAAATGAAGCAGCCAGGCCGAGGAAATTGTCCCGCTTTCGAAATCACGCAAGGAAAATTTTTCATTCGGCGAATGGGGATTGTCGCTGGGTAATCCCCATCCTAACAGCAAAACCGGAGCCTCGATCTCTTCCTTGAACGACAAAACGACAGGGATCGAACCGCCTTCGCGAATCAACACAGGTTTCTTGCCAAATCCCTGGGCAATCGCCTGCCGGGCTTCTTCCATAAAAGGCGTATCCCGTGGGAACAATACGGGTTTGCAGCCTGTACTGGGTTCAAACGAGACCTCCACATGAGGCGGGGCAATGTCCTTCACATACTCACGAAACATTCGATCCACTTTTTCCGGATCTTGATTCGGCACTAAACGCATTGAAATTTTCGCCCCGCCATAAGCCGGGATGATGGTTTTCGCCCCTTCCCCTTGATAACCGCCATAGAGACCGTTCACATCCAAGGTGGGACGTATCCAACGTCGTTCAAGGGTGCTATAGTTAACTTCACCAAACAAACTTGTCGCCTTCACACTCTCGCGAAAAGTTTCATCATCCCATGGAAGTTCAGAGAACGCATTACGTTCCCAACTTTCTAACGGCATCACATCTTCGTAAAACCCCGGGATTAAAATGCGCCCATGTTCATCTTTTAATTGATGGACAATGGAGCATAACGCATCCAAGGGATTGGGAACCGCCCCCCCGAAGGAGCCCGAATGTAAATCCTGTCCCAACGTTTCTACCCGGATCTCTTCGACGCATATCCCACGAAGGCCATAACAAATCGCGGGCATCTCTTCCCCAAATTGGGCGGAATCACTGATGATCACCGCATCGGCTTTGAGTTCCTCCCGGTGGTGCTGAATGAATTTCTCTAGCGTATCACTCGCGACTTCCTCTTCCCCTTCAATCAAAAAGATCACATTGACGGGGAGTTCTTGATTTACGGTTAAATACGATTCCACCGCTTTAATATGCGTGAACAATTGTCCCTTATCATCCGTCGCTCCTCGAGCATAAAGCTTTCCATCCACAATCTCCGGTTCAAAGGGAGGATGTTTCCACAAATCAACCGGATCTGCTGGTTGCACATCATAATGTCCATAGATTAATAAGGTGGGACAATCGTTTCCTCGGGTATATCTCGCCAAAACGATGGGATTCCCCTCCGTTTCTCGAAGAGAAGATTCTAATCCCATACGTTGCAGACGCTCATGCAAAAACCGAGCGGCCTGTTTGCAATGGGGGCGATGACTCGATTTCGCACTGACGCTGGGAATACGTAAGAATTCATTCAATTCTTCTAGAAAAGACGAACGGTTGTTTTGAATATACTTGACGACAGATTCCACTTTTTTTCTCCTTCTTCAACATAATCACTCTATTTTCAGTGAGAAGTGTCACAAATTCTTTACAAGAATACCTTCGAATGGGTATAGTTATAATGCTAGAATATTTATGTTTAATCAATGTTTCTCAAAAACTTCCATCGACCCCGATGAGAAGAGGATCTAATTAAATCCAAAACGAGAATGACTATATATTTAGACATGGAGACTTGAGTAATATGAAAAAAAAGATCGTTTTATCGCTTGGAATTGTAGGACTATTGGCATTAATCGCTTTGATAGGGTTCGGCTTTTATCAATATCATAAATGGACCACTCCATGGGGTGAGGAAGACCAACAGTTTCGCGTTGAAATAAAAGAAGGCATGTCGGCTCGTGAAATAGCCGACCTCATGGTGGAGAAAGGGGTCATTGATAATAGTACCATGTTCTTAATCCTTGCTGACTTGCGGGGATTTTCCAAAAAGCTTAAAGCGGGTGAGTATCAAATCAAGGGTACGCAATCCCCCTATGACGTGATCGACATGTTCGCCACTGGGAGACACTATCTACGCTCCTTGGTCGTTCCTGAAGGATTCACCCAACTGCAAATAGCGGAACGATTGGAAGAGCAGGAAATCTGTTCAAAGGAAGATTTTCTCGACGCGTGTCACACCCGCAACATTTTCAGTTTTGTCATCGCCCAAGCCCCGGGAGGCGCCAATGCCGCCAGTGAGGGGATCCTCTTTCCCGATACCTATTTCTTTATTAAGGGACAAGAGCCTCTGCGCTGTTTCGATCGCATGAGAAGACGTTTTGATAGCACCTGGCAAGAAATTTATGATGAACATGTCGGTGATGACGAGACGGGATTTTGGTGGTATGATGAAAATAGCAGCGCACAAAAAATGATGCATGAAATCGTCATTATGGCTTCAATTATTGAAAAAGAGGCCAAACATGACGAAGACCGCCCGAAAATGGCGTCGGTTTTTGTCAATCGGCTTAAGGAAAACATGACTTTACAAGCCGACAGCACCATCCATTACATTCTTCAAGATTGGTCTCGTTCTTTGAATGTGTCCGATTTGGACATTAATTCTCCTTACAACACCTATAAAAACAAAGGGCTTCCTCCCGCCCCGATTTGCAATCCCGGGAAACCCTCCTTGGAAGCGGCACTAGCCCCTACAGAGACGGATTTTCTCTATTTTATCACGATGAAAGATGGTTCCGCACGTTTCGCAGAAACCCACGAAGAACATGTTCAATTAAAAATGGAAATGAAACGGGAGCGTGACGAATAGAAAAAACGGCAACTTGTAGGAGATAAAGCAAAAAGCCTGTCTATTGTTGCGAGTGTTGGGGGGGGGCACAAAGCCCCCCTTTTTTTAATGAGATGAGCGAATAAAGGGAAGCCTAGCTATTAAGAAACATTATTCTTCATTAGAGGACGTCTCCTCTTCGCTGGGCAAAGAGTAAACCAAACGAATAAGATAAGCCAACACCCCAAGACCCACCACAAAAGTAATGACAAACATGGCCAAACTGGAATAACTGGGATTTAACGTCAGCTCTTCCAAGGTGAAGTAGGGCTCCAGCGAAATCAAACGCAGATGTTCGCGCCCCATGGACATGCCAAAGAGAATAAAAACCAAAGTCCCTACCGCCAACCATAAGAAAATCGGTTTATCTTTCTTCATATAAGCCATCCCTAAAAACATGAACAGGAATAGAACCAAGACCACAGCCAGCGACCACCCCATAAATAAAACATTCATATCCATAAACGCCTTGAGCCGTTCACGTTCAAGGAGAAAGAGAATCATGACTCCCGCAACAACCGAGCAAACCGTGGCGATTTTTGTCCATAAGATCCCACTTTTATAGAGCCAGTTGGAGATATCTTCGTTCTGAGAGTGATATCGATCTTGATACTTGGCGATCACGGCGCACCATAACCCCGCCACCGCACAAGCACCAAAGACATTATGGAAAAAGCGTGCCCAAACAAAACCACCAGGAACAAGGATGCTCCGTTCTCCCGCATACATGGCTTTCCAGTATTGT
>CAYQOX010000089.1:0-8067 GCA_964419335.1 uncultured bacterium
GAAACACATCCCCAAGGCGTTTTCACCAAAAAAGTACTCACTTTCGCGATGAGCCAAAATACTTTCTCAGCATCATAACCAAGAAACATCTATATATAAAAAGATACGCCTATTCAAACATCTCGTCAGATGAATAGAACCTTGTATCGCAATATTATACAACTTTGCCAATTAAAAAAAATCCGTTTCTCTCCCGCATCACTCCACCAAGCCTGCCCCGGCAGCAGGCTGACATATTTCTGCCAGCGGCTCCTCTTTTGCCCAGGAGGAAACGCAAGATCTCAGTACCTCAACCACTTCCTCCGCATTTTCCTCCCGCACCAACACTAAGATCGATCCGCCTAATCCCGCTCCCGTAAGTCCTGCCCCCGCCACGCCCTGCATGCCCCGGCAACAATCCACCATCCGGTCTAACTCCGGCAGACTACAGCGATACCCCCCCGGCTGAAATTCTAACCGGACTTCATCCACCTCACCCTGCTCGGCGGCTTTTTCTGCCAAAGCCTCCAAATACGCGTCCTCATAGGGCGAACGATACTCCTGGCGGCTCTCTCCCTCCCATCTCGTCACTCGATCCCCATCATGAGAGATATACATCAGTACCCCGGCTTTTTGCACCTTCCCTTCACCCAGCCATTGGGCAAAACGCTTCGCCCGCGCACACTCACTTACGCCAAACAAGAGTACTTCTCTCAAGGGTAGGTCTTGCTCCTCCAAACCAAATAAACTTACGAGTCTTTCCCATTCTTCACGCAACTGGGGATACATCTCCCGCAATTCATGCAAATTGGCCTGCACCGGCACCGATTTTAAACTTTGGTAATACGTCGGCAAGTCAGTCTCCAAGTTCTCCGGCGTTATATCCCGCAAATACTGTAATCGCGTTCGCCATTGGGGATGCGACTCCCGATAAATCGAAAAAGCCGCCTCATAAGCCGCTATCCGCAGATTGAAAATCTCACGCGCCTGAGTCGCCTTCTCTGCCCCAATCCCACTATGCGCCATCACCGCCACATACCCCTTCGGAAAGGGGCAATGTTCATAGCTTAAGGGTTTAAACCCCACATGGGTCATCATTCCCTTTTTCCCTAACAACATGGCGGCATGATCCCCCGCTCCTCCACGGGTTCCTACATACCACTCTCCCTCCCCGCATATTTCAACCAAATCCTTATTTTCCAACTCCAAACGATTGGCTTCTCTCAAAGCCATCACCACCCCAACCACCAAACTGGAAGAAGACGAAAGCCCAGAACCCATAGGAATGTCCCCATCCACCATGAGATTCACTCCTCGTAAGTTCTGCCCCTCTAACGTATCCTGTAATTTCAACGCCCCGCCTTCCAAATAATTCACCCAATCACCACGGACAAATTCCAATTCTTTCAAAAATCGCAGCCAATCGCCCCGCTTTTCTTCCGGCAGCCTTTCTCCTATCGAAAAACTCCGTTCCGGAAAATGATCGCTGACATGTGCGGCTACAATCTGATCATCCTCTCTTGGAGAAAACACCATGACCGTCTCTCGCACGATAGGCACGTAATTACACCAGCCTCCCCGGTGATCAATATGCACTCCCATGAGATTAATCCGGGCAGGCACCCGTAACAATAGCACCTCGTATGCTTCTGGAAATCTTCGCTTGAAGGCTTGCCATACACCCTCTAACACAATCCCTCTCTCTTTACACAAAGCCTCTGACTCCCCATAATACGTTTTCAACTTTTGAATCATGTATTTTTGATCAAACAATAGTATCCCCCTTCATTTCCATATCATATCCTAGATGCGACTCACAAATGCATGAATTTTGGTTCATCCTGGATTTGAGTCCTTTTTGATACATTGAAAAAGAAACATAACATGATTCTATAGCGAAACCGATGACTTTTTTCAATCCTAATGAATCGAACCAAAACGCCGAAGGGGCTTGTGTGGAGCGGCTTTCGGAGCAAGCGGCCCTTAAGGCCGCGCGGAGATAAGCGCAACACATCCCCAAGGCGTTTTCTCCCAAAAAAATACTCACTTTCGTGATGATCTTGAATTTTCTAATTTCATCTCCCGGGATGATAGATTTCTCTCAGAAAAAATGCTATTTTCCCCTAATGACTTGCCGTGAAAAAATAATTTTACTATAATTTATTATGAATAAGGATATCCTTAGAAACCAATTGGAGTATCGAAAAATGAGAAATATATTTTTTGTTGCCATGCTTGCCCTGGTGAGTAGTTCAGCATTCACCCAAGAAGGCGATCTTCCTCCTGCCCAAGAAATGCAAGATGAAATGCAAAGCGAAAGCACGGGAGGATTTGACCAAGCCGCCTTGCAAGCAAATCAGGCCTTCAACCAACTTCGCCAACGTCAATTTCGGGCAGCTCTTCAACTCTATGAACAAGCCGCTTCCACCGATGATAATTACACTAAAATGGTAGACTTTGTCCAAAGCATCCTTGATCGCATTAAAGAACTGGAAGAAGAATGGCAAGATATTTTCGGCGAAGCGCAACAACCCGAATTTCGAATGGAATCCGTCGACAAAGAAAAAATTGACAGAATGCTCGAGTTCCAATTCAAACAATATGCGGGAGGTCAATCCTTAGGCGAACTCGGGATGATAGGTAATATACCCTTGACTGACTTAGGCTTAGATTTTGAAGGGGCTGAAAATATGGTCCTTGCCGAATACCTCGGTTGGATCAGCCCCCGCTCCGCCAACGAACGGATTTGGGATCGCATCCGCAGACATTCCCTTCGCCGCCAACTCACTTATGCCAAACTGGAAATCTATCAACAACAACGCCAAGAACGCATCCAGCGCGTCGAAGACCTGCGCCGTCGTAAACTTGAACGCCAAGGCGGCCAAATTGGCGGTGGCTTCACCGGCGGTGGTGGCTTCGGCGGCGGCATGGGCGGCGGTATGGGCGGTGGCTTCGGCGGCGGTATGGGCGGTATGGGCGGAGGCTTTGGTGGCGGTATGGGTGGATTTTAATCCCACTCCCCCTCGCCAAAAGCCCCTATTCCTGTTATTGAAGAGAGCAACAAGAGCGGAAAGATCAACCTCTTCCGCTCTTTTTATTTCAGCTCTTTTCCATTATGTTTTCTATATCATGACATCTAAAGGACAATGCGTTTTCTTCGCCGATCTCCATCACCCCGGCGGTCATCACGAAGAAATCAATCACATGTTCAATGAGATCCCCACCAACACTTGGAGAATCTTCTTCCTCGGGGACACCTTTCACTTCTGGATCAATGAATCCAACTACATCCAGAATCAATACGCCCCCTTTCTTTCTCATCTCCAAACCTTAGCCAAACAAGGAATCGAACTTTTCTTTCTCGAAGGAAACCGGGATTTTCTCGCCTCCCATTATTTTGAAAATCAACCCTGGATCGATGTCCTTTCCAATCCGACCATTACTGAAATGAGCGGCCGCGTCGTCTATATCGGCCATGGCGATGAACTCTGCTGGAACGATTACGCCTACCAATTTTACAAATCCTTGATCCGTTCACGCCCCTCCCGCTGGGTCGCTGACCGTATCCCCAAAAAAATGCGCCGCTCCCTCGCCGATCGCATGTCCCAAACAAGCGAAAAAATTGTCTCCGGAAAATCCCAAAACACCTTGCACGTTCCCCATCGCGCTTACCAATCGATCATCGCTTCCGGCATCGATCTCATTATTCACGGCCATATTCATGAATCCTACCAGCGTGACTACTCTGCTGGTACAACCCAAGGAAAGGTCATCAGCTTCGGCTGGAAGGACGAAAAAAGAAATTTTCTCCATTTCGAAAGCTAAAGGCTTCTTAGCTGTTGTTTCTTTAAAGTCTTGCCTTATCATATCCCTCATAAACCTTAATTATATGAATTTCTCTTGAATTTAACTCTTTCTGGAATTCAACCGTATTTTCTTTAAAAGACTTAATAGATATCTCGTACTCAATAAAGGAGCCCGGCCATGCCTTTGCGTAGCAAAATTCTCGATATTCTCGAACGTGACGCTCGTATCCCTCCCAACGAAGTCGCAGTCATGATCGGCGAAAAAGAAGAAATCGTCGAAAAAGAAATCCGCAAAATGGAAAAAGACGGTATCATCCTTGGTTACAAAACCATCATCAATCCCGAACGCGCTCTTTCCGACAAAGTGGCTTGTCTCATCGAAGTTTCTGTCCAGCCCGAAAAGGACCACGGGTTCGATAAAATCGCCGAACGTATCTACAATTTCCCCGAAGTGAAATCCGTCTTCCTTATGTCCGGCGCCTACGACCTTCAAGTCATGATCGAAGGAAAATCCATGCGCGAAATTGCGGACTTTGTCATCGAAAAACTATCTGTACTCCCTAATGTCCGCTCTACCGCCTCCCATTTCCTCCTCAAGAAATATAAAGAATTAGGAATGATTCTGGTCGAACATGAAAAGCGCGAACGAATGCCGGTTTCACCTTAAGTCTAAAGATCTAAGGGGTAAATCATGGTCACCAAACCTTCCAAAATAACATCCCAAAAACCGACCCAACGCGTGAATCAACTCGTGCAACACCTCCCCCCCTCTGGCATCCGCGAGTTTTTTGAACTGGTCATGGGCAAAGATGAGGTCATTTCCCTTGGGGTCGGTGAACCCGACTTCACCACCCCGTGGCATATTTGCGAAGCTGGCATTTACTCCATCGAAACCGGCCATACCAGCTACACCTCCAATAGCGGTATTTTTGAACTCCGGGAAGAAATTACGGCGTTTTTAGAAAGCAAATACCAAACCTCCTATGACCCCAAAACCGAAGTCCTGATCACCGTCGGTGGCAGCGAAGCCCTGGATCTCTCCTTTCGCAGCCTCCTGGAACCCGGGGATGAGGTCATCGTTATCGACCCTTCGTTTGTTTCCTACGCGCCGCTGGTTATCCTCGCAGGCGGTATCCCCATTCGCATTTCTACCACCCTGGAAAATGAATTTCTCCCCACCATAGAACAATTAGACAACGCCCTCACCCCCAAAACCAAAGCCCTCATCATTAACTATCCCAACAATCCCTCCGGGGCTTCACTTACCCCTTCTCTCTCCAAAGCCCTTGCTGAATGGGTGCTTCGCCATAACCTCCTTCTCATCAGTGACGAAATCTATGTACCCCTTAGCTACGATCACCCCTCTCCCTCCTTCTGCGCCTATCCCGAATTACGCGATCACCTCATCTTGATTCATGGTTTTTCCAAAGCATGGGCTATGACGGGATGGCGTCTTGGCTTCGCTTGTGCGCCCGCAGATATCATCGCAGCCATGACCAAAATCCACCAATATTCCATCATGTGCGCTTCCACCACCGCCCAAAAAGCCGCGCTGGAAGCCTTACGCCATGGAGACGATGAAGTCTCCGAAATGCTCCGTGAATACGATGCCCGACGTCGTTTTATCACCCACCACTTTAACCGCCTGGGTCTGAAATGCCTGCTGCCCAAGGGGGCGTTTTACGCTTTCCCCTCGGTTCAATCCACCGGCTTAACCTCTCAGCAATTTGCCGAACAATTGCTGGAACAAGAAAATGTCGCCGTGGTTCCCGGAAACGCTTTCGGCGCTTGCGGCGAAGGTCACGTCCGATGCTCCTACGCCACCTCTTTAGAAGAAATCCGTGAGGCCATTCACCGCATCGAACGTTTTCTGAATAAATGAACCTAAAACATGCTGCAAGAGTACTTTACCAGAGCATTACGTTATATTTCTGTCTCCCCGCTTTTCCCCATTCTCCCCCTCCCACCCTAAAAGATCACGCCGAATTTGCCACCCATTCTACATAAGTGGAGGAGTAATGTGCGCACGTTTGATTTCAGGAATCTCGCAATAATTGTGAGAACGAGTTATTTCGGGATTCCAGGGCGTTGTTAACCACCCGCTTCGGTGGGTTCCAAGTCTTCAACCCATGTGAAAAACCCATGGCTTGAGACCTCATTTGAATGAGTTGGTATTTCGCCCATAATCACGTTGGGCGCCCAACAACATTTTTTTTATTACAATAAAGGGGGTAAAACAAAAGAAGGTTTAAAAAATACAGAAAAAAAACAAAAAAACAATTTCCACACAAATCTTTAAGAAAAAACAATCGAATAACATGCCCTTCATTCGGGGGCATGAGCCTATCCGTTTGCCTATTTTTCCATTGATAAGCCTCTATTTTTTGGCTCATCCTGTATTTGAATACTCGTTGAGACATCGAAAAGAAAACATAATTCTCTAAACGAAAGTCATAACTTTTTTCGATCCGATTCAATAGAACCAAAACGCCGAAGGGACTTGTGTGGAGCGGCTTTCGTAGCAAGCGGCCCTTAAGGCCGCGCGGAGACAAGCGGAACACATCCCCAAGGCGTTCTCTCCAAAAGGTACTCACTTTCGTGATGTTCCTATTTCTTTGTAAGCATGGCTCCTTCTCGCTTCAGGATTCTCACAAGCGCTTCGACCACCGCGGCATCAAATTGTTTACCAGCCCTCTCTTCAAAATAATCGATGATATCCGCCATCGGCCATGCCGGTTTATAATGCCTCTCCGTTGCCAACGCATCACACACCTCCGCCACCATCAACAAGCGGCTATTGGGATGAATCTCTTCCCCTTTCAATCCCCGGGGATACCCACTTCCATCCATACGCTCATGATGCTCATACACATAGCGACTCACGACTTTTAACGAAGGAATCGGCGATAAAATCTTATACCCAATCCGCACATGATCCCTCATGATTCGATACTCTTCTTCCGTCAAGGACCCCACTTTCAATAAAATCGAATCAGGAATCCCTATTTTCCCGATATCATGCAACTGACAAGCCAATCGCAAACTTTGATACTCCTTGGGATCACCCCCCAACTCATCCGCCAACCGCAAAACAAAATTCGCAACCCGCTGACCATGACCCTCTGTATAAGGATCCCGGGCTTCCAAGGCCAACGACAACGACTGCACCGAATAAAACAAAAACTCGCTCAATTCTTTCGTTCGCGCTTCGACCTTTTGTTCTAAATCCTCCTGATAAGCCTTGTTTTCTACGTTTAAGTAGCGAAAATCCAATGCCCGCTTTAACGTGACTTTTAACGCATCCATATTGAACGGCTTGATCAAATAATCATAGGCACCCAAGCGGATCGCCTCTATCGAATTATCCAAGGTTGGCTTGCCAGTCATAAAAATCACCGGGGTCATGGGACATACGTCCAACGTCAACGATAACAACTCTTGCCCCTTCATCCCCGGCATATAAATATCCGACAAAATAATGTCGAACTCCCGCTCTCGAATCCATTGCGCCGCGGCTTTCGACTCTGTGGTATAACAAACATCGGCTGATAACGACTTCAAAAACTCAGAGACAAGCTCACAAATCATCTCGTCATCATCGACCACCAAAATCTTCACTCCTTGAAAAAGTTCCGGATTGTTTATGTCTTCTTTTTGTTTAAAAAGATTCATCGCGGTTTCCACCAAGACACCCAGATTGGACCATCAATAATAATATACAAATAAACCAAGTTTAATCACATCAACCTTAAAATGCAAATTCCCCTTCTTCTACCCCCATAAAGGCTTCATATTCACTAGAAGACTAAATCCCCTTCACCCTTCCACCGTTGGTTGACAGACTCGCAACTGTTTTTTACTATGATCCAACAACACAACGATAATTCAACCATGATTCCTTATTTAATAAAAGCATCTATTCACTTATAATGGGAATAACATCTCCTTACGGAGATACGGAAAAGAATTCTCGAACCAGGACAATAACGAAACATAAAAAAGGTTCATCCTGTATTTGAGTACTTTTTGAGGTATTGAACGGAAAACATAACATAAGTCTAAAATGAGAATCATAGCGATTTTCAATTTCATGAATCGAACGTAAACGCCGAAGGGGCTTGTGTGGAACAGCTCTCGTAGCAAGCAACCCTTAAAACCGTACAGAGACATGCAGAACCCATCCCCAAGGCGTTGGCCCAAAAATGGACTCACTTTCGTAATAAGCCTAAAAAAATATTACAAATACGCGAAGCTCGGTTAAAAGAAAGGGGATTCAGCCCAT
>CAYQOX010000090.1:0-7867 GCA_964419335.1 uncultured bacterium
TATATCAACGTTTAAAACAATTTAAACAAAATAGTTCGGAGCAACAATCTCCCTCGTCCGAGAAAAAAACAGGGGCTTCAAACCCAGCCAATAACTTGCTCTCCATCCCAGGGGTGATGAAAGGCCATGAATTGATGGGATCGATTGAAAAGCGGGAGGAAGAGAAACATCGTTTCCTTTTCTCCATCGGGGTGGAAGAACGCCACAACGAAGCCGGCTCGTATGGCTATCGCCGCTTTGATTATTCTTCTCACTCTCTCTACCACAATGCACAAGACATCGGCAGTCAAGAACTCTTTTTTCATACCCAGGACCCTCTTTTTCAACGTTTCGAAGCCAAGGACCTCCTCTTCATCGACACCGAAACCACAGGGTTGGCAGGGGGAACCGGCACCGTTCCCTTTTTAATCGGAGCGGGATATTTTGATGCGCAGGGGTTTGTGGTTCATCAGTATTTCATGCGTGACTACGATGAAGAGGAAGCCGTCCTATGTGAGCTGGATCGGCTGGCGCAGTCATTCTCAGCGCTCGTTTCTTATAATGGAAAGCGATTTGATATGCCCTTGATCCGATCCCGCTTTTTACTAAACCGGATGCGGTCAGCGCTGCCGGATTTTCCCCATTTGGATTTGCTTTACCCGGTTCGTCGTCTATGGAAAGAGCATCTGAAGGATTGCCGTTTGTCCAATGTAGAACAGAAAATCCTAGGGCATACCCGGGAGGAGGATATCCCTGGAGAACTTATTCCTTATGTTTATTTTGATTTCTTACGAGGTATTCGCATTCAACGCATACGCCCGGTTTTGTATCACAACACGGATGATATATATACCTTGGCAATGCTTACCGCCAAAACTTGCCGCATGATTCGATCCCCCCTTCGTGAATGTCAATATGGATTGGAACTCTACAGCCTGGGACGTTATCTCGCCAGCATTGGCGAACGCGAGAAAGCCTGTCTCTATTTGGAAGAAGCCTTACGCAAGGATGACCTCCCGGGGGAGGCAAAGCACTCGGTTTACCGCATGCTGTCGATTTTATGGAAACGGGCTGCAGCCTATTCCAAAGCACAGGAAATATGGCTTTATCTCATCGCCGAGTATGAAGATTTATTCGCCCATATCGAACTGGCCAAACATTTAGAACATCGGGTGCACCACTACGAACAAGCGTTGGAAATGACAGAAAAGGCGATCGACCTCTTGGATGGTGCTTCCCGCACGGAAATTGATACGACCATGCAGCGTGAACGTTTGCTTTATCGACGCGAGCGTTTACGAAAAAAAATTCGGCGAAAACTCTCTTAATCTCTCTTTTCTCTCTAGGTGAAATTAATAGATAATTTACACACCTTCTATTTGATCGAAAGAGCATTTATTGTCATAATAGATTAAGTAGCAAACCTGAAACAAAATCATTCGGATAGACTATTTAAGAGTTGGGTAGATAATATGCGGGAGGTTCACATGAGTGCGAAGAAAGCGTTTACCTTAATTGAGTTGCTGATTGTCGTGGCGATTATTGGGATCTTAGCCGCGATCGCAGTTCCGAATTTTTTAAATGCGCAAACCCGGGCGAAAGTCGCAAGGGTAGAAGCGGATTTCAAAGCCATCGCCACCGGGCTGGAAATGTACAAACTGGATAACGGTTTGTATATTAGTCGCCAACATAACATCTCTTGGCCTTGGAGGTTTCGTTCTCTCACAACCCCGGTTTCTTATCTGAGCAAAGCGCGTTGGCCGGATCCTTTTGCACCGAAAGGATATGTTACTCCCGACGGAGACCCAATCAATTACGTGTATGAATCGGATGGCTGGCCTGAAGCCTACACGGGCTATTTGACCAAGAAATGCAATCAATCGCCTCACGAATGGCTGCATGGGAAAGCCGAAAGTTATGAATGGGCGCTCGTCTCGGCAGGTCCGGATGTTGATTTGAATGCGGATGCAGGCGCACGCGGATATCCTCAGGATGTCTTCTTTCTTTATGATGCTTCCAATGGGCTGAAGAGTGCGGGAGATATTATACGCTTTGGTCCCTAAACGAAGACTTGCAAACAAAAATGAGCGGTATCTTACCGCTCATTTTTTCGCCTTGCGCTTCCCAAAGCCCGTATAAACAGGCGATGGTAGTGTTTTTCAACCTCTTGAATATGGAAATGCTCCATGGCGTAGCGTAAAGCGTTGTGGCTATAGAGACGCCATTGCTTCTCGTAGGTAAGCAAGTCTTGGACATTCTGTAAAAGAATCACTTCCGAGCCCCGGGCATAAATGCCGACCTTGTTCTTTTCCAACACGCCTTCAGGATCAACATTAAGGCTGGCAATGGGAATCCCATAGGCCATCGCTTGGCAAAAGATGAAAGGAAATCCTTCAAAGCGGGAGGTATTTACTAAAATCGATCCCCGTTGCAAAAGGGAAGGAAGTTCTTGATAGGGGATTGAGTTTTGTACACCTAGATTAGGAATATCGCGAGTTTTGGCGATTAATTTCTCTAAATATTCTCGATTGGTTGGGCTTATGATCATAGTGAACTGATGATCGGGGATGGAGAGGGCTAAACGAAGAAACAATTCAGGCTGCTTCCAAGGCGCGGCTTCCCCAAACCAGAGAACCTCGCCGCGTTCCTTTTCGCCTGGCATCCCATGAGAAATGGCGTTAGGAATCACCTCCGTTTTGACTTTTTCTTTGCGTAAGAGCATGGCTTGCTGTTCTCGGGTTTGACAAATCACATAAGAAGCATTACGCAACGCCCATTGATACTTTTCCCCTTCCTCCCCACTGTGAATAAAACTTTGATCACAGTCGCGTTGATGCGTCACTCGAAAGAGGAAGGGATAGCGTTTCGAGCGGCAGTATTTGGCGACCTCGCGGGTTAATCCCCTCGCTCCCGCCATGAAGTAGACTTGTGCCTCTACTTTTTTTAACGTGGTTCTCAGGGTAGAAGAGCGTGAAAACAATCGTTCCAAAAGAGAGCCTGATTCTTCCATGTTGGATTTATAGACCAAGACTCCTGAATAATACTCCACCTCTTCCTGGCCATAATCCCCGGTGATCACGCTAACGTCGTAGCGCTGTTGTTGACCGAAATGACGTACCAGTTCATAGATTTGGATATCCGCCTCATTATATTTCACCCGTTCTTGTGGATTAAAAAAAGGGTAAATCGTGGGTGAAACAAAGCAAAGCTGGATAATCTGACCGCTGCTAACCATTCTAAACCTTTGTTAGGGTTTATGAGTTAAGGAATTCATTGTATCCGGTTTCTACAAAATCACGGATACCTTAAATCATGGAACACAGAGACAAGTTGGAATATTCTCCAGCCTCAACAATTACTCCAAAATGCAAGAAAAAGGTACTCTATAAACTTGTGGGACAGACTTTATCATTCATACTTTGTATGAAGACGTATACTATTTTATTGATTAAGAGCGTTATGCAATAAGTATGACTGAACAATCCTTCGATCTAAAGCAAGCCAAAAGAAAAAAACAAATCGCTTCCATCCGGCGAGCTTTACTACGCTGGTTTAAACTTCATGCGCGGGATTTGCCCTGGCGTCGAACCCGCGATCCCTATTGTATTTGGCTCTCCGAAATCATGCTGCAGCAAACCCGGGTGGACACGGTGGTTCCTTATTACCGGCATTTTGTACAAACCTTACCTAATGTGAACGCGCTAGCAAACGCCTCCCACGATCAATTAATGAAACTCTGGGAGGGCCTGGGGTACTACCGCCGGGCGCAAAATCTGCACAAAGCCGCAAAGATCATTAGGGAACAATACGGGGGAGAGTACCCGCGTTCTGTCGAGGAATGGCGTGCTTTGCCTGGGATTGGTGATTATACAGCAGGAGCGATCGTCAGCATTGCCTTCGATCGGGCTGAACCCGCGATCGATGGCAACGCGAAGCGGGTGCTGTCGCGGCTCTTTTGCATTCACCATCCAGTGGGTTCGAGTATGGCAAGCCAACTCTACCACACCCTCGGGAAATCACTCATTTCAAAAACATACCCCGGAGCATTCAACCAGGCGATGATGGAATTAGGCGCTCGAATTTGTCTGCCCAGAGACCCCTTGTGTGAACGCTGCCCGGTGGAAAAACACTGCGACGCTTACAAAACCAGCCAGCAACACGATCTACCACTGCGAAAAGCCAAGAAAGAAATTCCTCATCGGCATGTAGTGGCCGCTGCCATCCGTAAGAACGGCCGCTATCTGCTGGGAAAGCGCCCTCAAGGCGGCATGTTGGAAGGATTGTGGGAATTTCCTGGCGGCAAGGTGGAAGAAGACGAAACTTACGAGGAAGCCTTGCAGAGGGAGTTAAAGGAAGAACTGGGGGTTGAAGTCCAAGTTCATGAAGCCATTACCTCCGTGGATCACACATACTCCCATTTGCGAGTAACGCTTCATCTTTATGCGTGCGAGATCGTTGAGGGAAAACCGCGGGCACTGTATCACGATGAAGTTCAATGGATAGGACGCCATAAACTCCGCGAACTCGCTTTCCCGGCGGCGAATCTCAAATTAATAGATCATCTAGAATCCTGCTAAGCCTGTTTTTTGGCCTATTTTATTCGCAGACTATGCTATTTTTGCGCACGTGTGAGCTGCTCCGGAGGATAAAGACATTGTGTAGACGAAAGATCCAATCGGTGTTTGCCCTTGGCGCTTGCGGATGATCGGTTACATTTATATAGAACATATGTATGTACCATGCTGGGATGATGTTTCCACCCACATAATTATTAACAATAAACGAGTTTAATTTAAGAAAGACAAAAGGAGAGGTTTCCCTATGCACAATTTTACATTTTATAATCCAACCAAAATCGTTTTTGGTAAAGGAACGATTCCAGAGATTGGCAAAGAATTAAGTTCCCGCGGGTTAAAAAAAGTACTTTTATTAGCCGGAGGCGGCTCCATCAAAAAGAATGGCGTTTATGATCAAACCACCCAGTCGTTAAAAGAGAATGAGGTGGATTGGGTTGAAATGTGGGGCGTACGCTCCAATCCTGAACTGGACAAAGTACGTGAAACCATCGATAGGGCGAAGAAGGAAGACGTGGATGCCATTCTTGGCGTAGGTGGTGGTAGCGTTATTGATAGTGCGAAAGCCGTAGCCGCAGGTTGTCGATTGGATGATGTCTGGGAAGCCTTTGGGATGGCGTTCGAGGTTGAAGAGGCTCTCCCGGTTTATTCAGTGCTAACTCTCTCGGCGACCGGTACCGAGATGAACCAATTCGCCGTCGTGACCAATACGGAAGAACATAAAAAATGGCCGATCATGGGACCCGCCCTATTCCCCGTAGTATCCATCGTCGATCCCAGTGTCCAAGCCTTTTTGCCGCAACACCAAACCGTGTATGGCGGGATCGATGCGCTATCCCACATCATGGAAAACCATTTTATCGGGACGAAAGAAGAAACCACCCTTTCAGTCAATGAAGGTTTAATGCGCGCAATTATTAAAACGGTCGATACGCTGGTGGTTGATCCGAATGATTATGACAGCCGCGCTTCACTGGCCTGGGCGACCACTTTGGCTTTGAATGGAATTTCCGGCGTGGGATTAAATGGAGGCGACTGGGCGACGCACTTTATCGAACACAGCGTTAGTGCCTTCCATCCCGAGGTTGCCCATGCGGCGGGGTTGGCGATTCTTTTTCCCGCGTGGATTCAACATATGCAATCGCACAATCCTGATGGCTTTAAACGCTGGGCAAAAGAAGTATGGAACGCCGATCGTGTGGAACAAGGGATTGAGAATATGAAAAAGAAATATAACGAGTGGGGCGTCGCCACCCGTCTCCGCGATGTTGAGGTAACGGAAGATGAACTGGAAACCCTTGCCGATAACGCCACTTTGCTTCCATTGGGTACTTTAAAACAGTTAACCAAGGAAGATGTTTTGGCGATTTTGAAAATCGCGTACTAAAAAAGGAAAAAGAAGGGAAAAAGCAGCCCCTCTTGTCAATTTCATTGGAGAGGGGCTTTTTACCCTACATAGATTCTAACTAACCATAGAATGAGAACTTAGAGAGAATACTCCTCAATTCGATTTTTTTTTCTTGAAAATTTTTCCAAAAAAAAAGTGGAAAAAATCGAAAAATCCTATTGCCAAGAAACTCGAATATTTGTTATACTTCTTATTGAAGAGTGAAAGGAAGAACCTTCTTCCCACTCTTAGGTCAAGGGCGCCAGACATGCCCTGAAAGAGGTCTAGGTGGTAGTGATACCATGAGCCTCAAAAAGGTTTCCAATTTTGGAACTGGAACATACCAATGTTCCTGAACAAGGGATAATGGAAAGGAGAGCGGCATAAAACTTATGCCAACAGAAACGTAGGGAAGGAGTCACTTAATCATGATCGTGGCTCCTTCCGTAATTTAGGGGGTTTTTAAATTCTTCTAACATCATATCCCTCCCCATTTTCTTTTTTTCTTCCTGTAACCTTTTTCTTCCTATTCCTTTTTGATACGATTAAGTAAATCCTATTTTAATTGGATACTCGAATGAAAAAATCCTCTCCTTTTGCCTTTATCTCACCTGATTCCACACCACTTCGTGGAACCCTCTTGATATATGCCAGTGCGCTTCTTTCTGGATTAATCCTCTGGTTCATGGATGCTGTTCTCGATTATCTCTTTTTTGAACCGGGGCAGCAGAGTTTATTAGAAGAGGCGCTGTTTGGTACAGATGCGCATGATCTCTCCATGCGGGCGGGGTATCTCGTCATTGCCTTTATCGCGGCGGCTTTTGTTCATCGCTTTTATCGCCATAACACGTTTTACCGAAGGCGCTTGGAGAATTATAACCGAGTACTCACTTCCATTCGTAATGTTAATCAATTGCTCGTCCAGGAAAACGAGCCTTCGCGTTTAATTCATGAAACCTGCCGATTGCTTACTGAAACCCGAGGGTTTTACAATGCATGGATTGCCTTGATAGACCAAGAAGATACCCAGGTTACGGTAGCGACGTCTTCAGGTTTGGATGAACAATTTTCTCTTATGCAAGCCTGCTTCGAAAGCGGCCGCTATCCAACCTGCATGAAACAAGCCCTCGAGCAAAAAGACCTTATCGTCACGAAAAATCCACCCGTAGATTGTCCCGATTGTCCCCTCTCGAACGAGTATGCCGACCGGGCGGGACTCACCCAACGGCTTGCGTATAAGGGACAGACTTATGGAATTCTATGTGCTTCGGTTCCCTATGCCTATGCGGACGATCCTGAAGAGCATGGTTTTTTTGAAGAACTCGCGAACGATTTGGGTTTTGCCTTACATAAGATTGGTATTGAGAAGCAATTAAGAGAGAGTGAACACCGCTATCGCGAAATTTTTGAAGGCAGCCGTGACGGATTTGTGATGGTCGATTTGAACGCGCACATTATCAACGCCAACAAAGCCTATTGCGAAATGCTTGGTTACTCGTTGGAGGAATTATTTGCATTGAAAGATTTCTACGTAATAACTCCCGAACGCTGGCATGATTGGGAGAGGAGAGAAATTTGGGAAAACCGGTTGTTGAAACAGGATTATTCGGGCTTGTATAAAAAAGAGTATATCCGTAAGGATGGCACCGTATTTCCTGTGGAGTTGCAGGCCTATGTGGTTCGTGATCAGGAAGGAGACATCGATTATCTTTGGGGTATTGCTCGTGACATCACCGAACGCAAGCAGGCGAAAGAAGCCCTTTATGAAAGCAAAAGACGCTTCGAAAGAATGCTCGATGCACTCCCGGATATGATTTCGATTCATGATACTAACATGAATATCATTTACAGCAATTGGAAAGGCTTCGCTGCCATTCCAGAAGAGAAGCGCCAATTCAATACAAAATGCTATAAGACCTATCGCGGT
>CAYQOX010000091.1:0-7691 GCA_964419335.1 uncultured bacterium
GGTGTGTAGGTTGGTGTTATGGTAGGTGTAAAGGTAACCGTGTATGTGGGTGTAAGCGTGTAAGTATTCGTTGGCGTCATTGATGGCGTATTTGTAGGCGTGAAAGTATAAGTCGGCGTAAACGTTGGCGTGGGCGTATGCGTGCGGGTTGGCGTAGGTGTTATTGCCGGTGGTGACGTTGGTACCTCCGTAATTATGGGTGAAGGTGTATCTGTTGGGGTTGGAGTAGGTGTCAATGCTGGCGATGGACTAGAACTCTCCTCATAAGAATAAACCAGAGCCCCTTGCGCATAACCTCCTCCTTGAGCCTCTTGAACCAATCCATAACCGAAGAACACCAACATAAAACCAACAAGTCTGTATCTCCGAAGAATCTCTATGAGCGATTTCTCCAAATGATGCATGACAAATTTTATTAGATGCTAATGTATTCATGGATTTTCAAACAACATGTTCAAAATCTTAACAAAATTAGGGGGGAAGAAAAAGCATAAATTCGATTTTTTTATAAAAAAATTTCGTTATTCAGTATTCAAAGGCTCCAACGATAACGCATGAAGATATATCGTAGGCGGGGCTTCATTCGGATCAGGCTGGAGAGTCTCTAACCTAACCAGGTTTCGCCCTTTTTCCAGCTCAATCCGGGTTTCATACGTACGGGCTCGCGAAGTATGAACGGTTATAGGATCTCCGTTTGAACGATCGATACGCACCTGGGGCAGGCTTTTAGTACTTGTTTCCGTAGAAAGACGAATGCTTAACCTCATACTTTGTGCGTCATGGGCATTCACATCGATCACGGTCGTCTGAAGAGTACGCGGCTCTTCCTCCGATGGAGGAAAGCATTCTTCCAAGGGATAATCTCCCTGGTCAGCCTCATAGGTCGCCTCAGAAATGATCGCGCGTGAGTACTGAGCAAAACGATCCTGGGGCTCCACCTCGAGGTAATTCTCCAAATAGTCCAAAGCCGGCTTGATTTCTTGCTCTAAAAGATAAAGATACCCCAATATTGCCTCACGCTTGTGATTCTCATTCTCCGGAAGTTCGAGCATCACTTCAATTTGTTCCGGCTCCGGCTCAGGAACAAAGCGGGTAAACCAATACCACGCCTCCGTGGCTTTCTCATACTTTTTAAGCCGCAAAAAGCATAATCCCCGACCATAATAGGAGATCAGATCAGTATGCCCTTGCCCTTTTTCCATGGCATGATTATAAGATTCAATCGCCTCCGAATAGCGCTGCATCCGGCTGAGCAGCTGCCCCCGCGCCAAAAAAGGTTGCCCGCGTGACATCTCAGGATCCAGTTCAATGGCTATCTCATACAACCCTAAGGCTTCTTCCCACGCCTCCGATGTATCTATCTGCGCATACGTATCCGCCTGGCGTAATACCCCCAAAACCCACTGTCGAAGATGACTCGATTGTTTGTGTTCTTGATACAATTCCTTAAAATACGCAATTCCCCGCTGATATTCCTCGATCGCTCGCTCCAACTTCTCTTGATGACGTAGACGGTCTCCCTTCCCGTAAGCCACCGACGGATGGCTTTCTTCTATCCACAGCATAAGCGAAGGATGCGTTGCCAGTATGCCTAGCACACAGAGCGAGACCACCGTTACCGACGGCCATATAATCCAGAACCACCGTTGATAAGGATCTTTGATGATTGGCTCCATCAGATTCTCTTTTCTCTAATACATCGACGTCTCGAGTTCATCAATGGCATGAATGTAGGCCTCTCTTCCTCTCCTTGCAACCCCCAACCTAAATTCGCCTTTTGTTTTCCTTTCATCCCTCCGATACCTAAGATTAACATTTTTCTTCACAAAAAGTTGTTCCTTTTACTTTGATGATTCGTTTTATCCTCTACAATCGATTCTATGTAGATGAAACGAATCTCAGCTACAAATAAAAAAATTCCATCATTATCATATGGTAAGAGGAAAATGACAAAACCACGTACCAAACATCCTTCTACGGAACCTCAAGAAAATACGCGGGAACCTCAAGATGATCCCAATATCAAAAGCCAAGAATCCGCCACTCTGGATGATACATCCTTCGAAGATGTACGCCTTGCCATCGCCAAAGGCAAACTCGATATCCGCCGTTTTGGCTTCATCTTACTCCTTGTCTCGATCGCTCTCTTTACCATCGGCTATGCCCTAACCACCCTCTCCGCCGCCATGGTGAACTATCACCAACTCGCCCTGGAAGAAAGAACCGTCACTCAGAATGGCGAGGTTCGCCAAGTACCCCGCTATCGTTCTATCAGCCGATATAAGATCAACAACAATAACAATGACGAAGTCGAGACAAAATTCTCCCGCGCCGGAAGCCTTCTCACAGGCTTATATTTCTACGCCCTGGTTAACGCTCTCCATTGGCTCTTGGAATTTGGCATCGCCAATATCCGGGCGATCGTGCTGATTCCTTTCTTCCTCTTCTTGGCAGGCAGCGCTTTTGTCTATTACTCCCTGTGGCCTAAAGAATTACAAACTCCCAATAACGCCTTCACTTTGTCCATCATCATAGGCGCAATCCATGGAATCTTCACTTTCCTACTGATCCTCTTCGCCCACGTGTTTTTTAATTCCTTTTCCGCTTTATTAGGTTCTCCCCACCATTTTGTGGGACAACTTTCAGGCATCTTGTTGCCAGGATTGGTGATTGTATTCTTTACCGATATGATTTATGCAGGCTTCGCAGGCATCGTTCTCGGCGTCTTCCACAAGTTGCGTCTCATTTTCTCTCAAACCTAGCGTATGCACCTGCGTTGCCTCTTTTTGAGTGTAACCCAAAATAGATCGATACTCTTTATATACGGTTTATCCTGTATTTAAATACATTGTAAAGAAAAAAATACTCACTTTCGTGATGAGCCTTATATTCTTTGTAATAACAGAAAGGACAGTAACTCTCCATGAAGCCTATGAATTGGACCCAAAACGCCTCAACCTGGTTTCTTCTCACCACCTTGACCCTCATCACCCTGGGAGTAACCAGCTGCGGTCAAAAAGAAGAAGAAAAAGCGGAAGAACCCCGCCCCGCCGTCAGAATCAAAGTGCTCTCTTTGGACGAAAAAGTCCAAGCCGATGAATTTGATCGCCACATCGAAGCCTTCGCCCAAGCCCATTCTGAATGGGTGGTGCATTCCACCACCGAACGCTTTTCCCCCCAAGAACGGGATAACCTCGCCCCCGACTTACTCGATGATGCCGATGCGCTCGTCTTCCCCACATTCCTTAATCCTCCGTTTCGCCAAAACACCCAGGCTTTTCACCCTCTCTCGGCCACCATGGCCGTTGTCCCTGAAGTGTTCGACCAGGCCTACGCCATGGCAGAGGACGACCAGTCCCTCTGGGCTGTCCCCTTCCTCTTTGACCCCGTCGTCATGGTCATGAAAAAACAAGCCACCCGCTTGGTCGGCGATGCCTCGCCCCCCGAAACCTGGGGCAAACTGAACTTAATCAGCGCCCAAGCCCTCAACAACGGCTTCCCCATGCCTCACCTCGTCTTCCTCACCGGCGATCCCCTGCTCCTCGCCGATAGCCTGACCACCCTCCAATTCGCCGTCGGCATGGGCGAAATCTCCGCCAGCGAAGAAGACCTCGAGATCATTCTGGACAACGAAGAACGCGCCCTCCAAGATTCCCTGTCCTACCTGCGTAATTACATGACCCCCGACGAAGAAGACCTTACCTCTCTCCCCCAACTTCAGGATATGCAAGGCTTCATGGATTCCAAAGCCATTCTCACCCTCGCCCGCTACTCCTCCGTACTTCGCCTCGGCGAAGCCGTACGGAACCAACTCCACCTCACCCTCTTCACCGGAGACTTCGAAAAAATTCTCGTCCCCACCTACGGCTATGCCGCCGCCGTGCCCCTGAACGCCTCTTCGCCTCAAGCCGGCCAAGCCTTTGTCCGATACTTACTAGAACAAGCAAACGGAGACGCCCATCTGAGCCTCGACCAAATTCAATCCCCAGACCAAAAGTGGCTCACCCACGTGACCCACTTTCTCCCACGCGAAAACCCCACCAGCGTGAACCAAAAATGGGTGATTGACGCTCTGAATGGCTCCTTGCGGTTATCCGATTATACGAACATATGGAAAAAGGCCTACTTTTTCCCCGAAAGTTTTAATTAATTTATGTTGCAAACGGATTATTTTTTGAATTTAGCGTTGACAAGAAATTTTTATTGTGCTAGATTGGTTGCAAACTTGTCTTTATAAGGGACATACGATGGCTTTATTGCTTGCATTACTTCATCAAATAGGAAAGGGAAAACTTTCCCGCCTTGGAACAAAAAGACCATCTTGCTTTTGGGAATGTAAGCTCATATTTATAAATAAGTTACAACATGCGCGGCTGATCCCGCGCTGGGAAATGTGTTCCGTGTTTGGCTGCGTGGAATAAAGTCCCCGCATTGACAGTTAGGTTCATATCCCCTTGATTGTTAAGGGGTTAATTTAGATAGAAGGAGTTGGCTTAAGGGTTGGCATTATATATGCTACGCTTAACTAACTCTTATCGTTATCTGAAATGAATTTGGGAATTAAGTAATTTTCATGAGAGTTGAATGAAAGGAAAAAAAGTGGTTATGCACAGTGAATGGCACCAGCAATCCGTAACCAATCCAGACCAGGAGGGTAATATGTACGAACCAAGAAATTCAATATGCCCAAGCATTTTGAAATTAAAACGTAATCAACCAGGAAAAGGAGAGATCATGAAGAGAGGATTCATCGGCAATCTGATGAGGGGTCGATCGTTGTTGTTGTTTGTCTTTGCCCTTGCGATGCTCATATCGTCTGGGCCCGCAATGGCACAGGTGGACTCCACCAATTGGGAGTTTGTCAATTTGAGTCTGAACGCGAAAAATGCCAAAAGTGAAATCGCCAACGTCACCGGCATCCTGTTCGGGCTTGATGGAACCGGCGGGGCAATAGAAAATGAAGATATCACCGGTAGCTTAAGCGGTGGTGTCACTGATTTCCTGAAAAGCGCCGCGCACTTAGGAAATGAGGATTATAAACCGTTAATCGCCAATATCGAAACCGGCGAAACGGTTTACCTCTTTGCAGCCGTCACCGGCGTAGATTCCTCCGTGGTTACTGCCGTCAAACAAGGGGAGTCTTCTACCCTCGACGCAGTAAAAGCGGCCATCAGTGCCACGTTGCCGGGCGAGGTCATCGATGATGATGATCCTGTCGCGGATGCGAATGTCACCGACGTGACCGGGATTACCGAGGATGAAGAGTTCGGCCTCGATGCAAACGCAGACAATACCCTGGTGTGCTGGTGGAGAGTCGATAATTACCGCGTCACCGCTGAAGATAATATTGATGCATTCCACAACAGTGGCCTAAGCGCTTCCTTGGAAATTGCAGATAGCACCAGTACAGGGAACTCCAACTTGATCGGTATCGAATTAACCGATCCCGATGAAACCGTTACAGGCCCAAAAGTAGACGCTATAACAGTCACTTCGGATAAAGAAGAATACACCAATGAAGATGAAATTGTCTTTGAAGTCACCGTCGATCAAAATTCAGGTCGAGACGGAGAACCAGATGCCTACTTCGATGAAGGCGATCCCATCGCCTTTGATGGCATTCAAGGTCTTGATGTAGCCGATGGCGCTGGCACAGTCGTAACCGCCACCTCGAGCCTCGCTCTCTCATTGACACTCAAAAATCGCGGCCTTGACTTCGCTTCCAGCGCAGGTTTCCAAGTAACCTCTGCTCTGGGTGAAGACCCTGCAATCCTTTCTGTGACTTGCGAAGTGAAAGATGATTTCGATACGCGCGGTGCATTCGAAGCGGGCTTGTTTGATATAACCGTCAAGGATGATGTCCGTGCAGCAGATTCCAAAGATTTCGATGACTTTAAACTCGATACCTTACCGGCCTATATCACCTATGTTGATGTAGCCCCAATTAATGAAGATGAATTTCACAATAAAGTGGGTCCAACCAATGGTGTGAACGAGAATAACTTTGTCAAATTAACCCTGAAATTAATCACTAATGGTGAATCTACCACAGATTTGGACGAGTGGCTGACAATGACTTTCCAAGAAAGCGGCGTTAGTTGGGCTAATGAAGATGGAGAAGTTGATTTTGATGGTAGTAATTTTGATCCTGAAGAGGATTATGAATTGATAGAAACAAAAACCGTCAATGACGTCCCCCAAATCGGTGGTGGTACAACCATTGGTGCTCAAATTGTACTAAAAGCTAAAGTATCAGATACTCCAACTACTGATTATGAAACCGGTGCCGCCTTTAAAATAACAGCCAAGGATAATGCGGATAATCAAACGAAGTTTTATCCGGTAAATAATGAAAAACTATCGGACAAGAATGATGTTGGTACTGCAGATACCGTTCTTGATACAATAGATACCTTCGCTTCCTTAATCGAAATCGATGATCCGCTTGAAGCCGTTCTAATCAATCCCGCTACCGTGGCGGTTGATGCGGCCGCACCAGAAGTCCTTGATGTTAAATTTGATGTGATCGCCCTACCAAATGAATACTGGACAACCGGCGACCCTTCGAGTGCATTCGATTTATTGAAGAGCGCGACTGAGTTTGTCGAAAATGCTGCGGGTGGGGTTGTCTCAGTGACCAAGGGAACCGCAGGCGTAGTAGGTTCTACTACCGATGCGGGCGTTGCAGATCAAACCATGCAATCTGAAGGAAGCTTCACCCGAGTCGTGGTTGAATTTAATTTAACCTCTGATTCCAATGACATTGACCAATTCCTACCGAACCAACTAAAAGATGCAACCGCAACTTATATCGCGGATGGATTTAGATTTGGTATCGAAGGTGAACGCATTGGATACTTTGCTACAAAAGATAGTGGTGGAGCCTTTGTTGAGGATGCAACCTGGACAATGACAGATGCTTCTCTCTCCAATGGCGTTGCTTATGCAACCTTTGAGAGTAAAGTTGGTATGGTCATGGAAGAACCGAAAAGCATTAATGATGCAACAGTTTCTGTAAAAATGCAGGATTCGGTCTTCAATGAAACCACAGATGGAATAGAAAGTAACGATATCATTGTCGATGTTTCAGGCCCAATAGTACGTGGGGTTGGAGCACCCGATTTCAATACAGTATACGAGCCAGGTGATACAATCATCGTTTCAGCCACCTTCAATGATTGGGATCAGTCCACGGATGATGGTGGTTGGGAAAGACAATATACGACGTATGGGGGTAGAGGTCTTTTCCCGTTCTTGTTATTTGATGAAGATATTGATTTAGTTGAGGATACGAATGATGAAGAATTGATTCATCGTTACACCATTAATAACGCCTCAACTGTCTTTGGTAAAGAATTTAAAACCATAACGGCTGATTTCTCACACTTTGTCAGTGAAGCAGGAGCAGTGGATGTACTACCAACAACAGCCTACATTGTAAGAAATGATGAAATATTACCTTATAGGTTGCCTTCTCCAGGTGATCTTATTTCTGCAACATGGGAATTTAAAATTGAACAAGATGCTATCCTGAATATTTCTCCAGAGTCTGATGAAGTGCGTAACGTAACCTTTAGTGTCAGAGATTTATCAGGTAACGTGACTCGCGCAGGAGTCGGCGTAGGTACAGCTGACTTTGATCGGCCTGAACCTGTTGTACATAGTTTCAAAATTTCTAACAATCACGAAGA
>CAYQOX010000092.1:0-7183 GCA_964419335.1 uncultured bacterium
CTTCCTCCTGGGTTCGGATTAAAAAACGCGCACTTCTACCTATATATATCACAAAAAAATAAAACTATTCCCAAAAAAATTCAACATTGCATAAATTATTTGATATAGATTGCGTGTGAAATGTTTGGTGGTAAACAAATATAGGCAGGAAATGACAGGATTTGCATATCAAAAAGCAATCAAAACCCATAAATCATCCATCAAATGCTAAGAGAAGGTTCATAGGCTCGGATGAGTCGATTGTGCCGTAAAAAAAATGAAGAATGTATTTTCTTTGGTGTATAAAGGAGCCCCCTGTCCCGCTGCGGAGGAAGGCTCATTGTGAAGGAAGTTGAAAATCCGCGATGGCTTGCAATAAGCCATCAAGGGTATGATCTTGCGCTTCGATCAAAATGGGGATACCCAGATCGTTGAGCGCCGAGGAGGTCGTTGGCCCAATTGAGGCGGCTCGAATCTTCTCGAGGGCCTGGGGATTATCTCGAAGAATCTTGTAGAGATTCCTCGCTGTCGATGGACTGGTAAAGAGCACCCAATCTATTTTTCCTTGTTTCAATCGCTCAATAATTTCATGGTCAATTTCTTCAACCGGTTCATTCAAGTAAGCGGTGAATTCGGTCACAATCCCCCCCGCTTTTCTTAATCCATCGGGAAGCGTACGCCGGGCAATGTTTGACAAAGGCAGCAAAAACCATTGCGCATCAATGGTATAGGTGTTTTTAAACTCTTCCAAAAATGCAGTTGCATTGGCTTTGTGAGACATAAAATCCACCTTGAGCCCCCACGACTGGGCTTTTTGCTTCGTGGATGGCCCTATCACCGCGATATGCACTTCCGGAAAATCGTTGATCTCATTTCCCATATCCACATAACACTGCATAAAGAAATGCACACTATGGGCGCTCGGAAAAATAATCCAGTTGAACTGCTGCAGCGATAGGATGGCTTCTTCCATCGGAGCGTAATCTTCCGGCGGTACGATTTCAATTACAGGAAAAGAGATCGGTACCCCATTCCACGAACGAATCAATTCCATGGTATGTTCAAGATCGTTGACACTGCGAAGGACAAGTAATTTTTGTTGTTGTAAGTCACCCATTGTTTCTTTCCTTTGTTAAAATCAACCCAAGTAAAACATGCAGGGGGATCCCAAATTGACTGAATAAATCCCAGTCATTCTGCCCCCAATCAGGATGCCAGGCTGTCGTCCATACGAAACCACAAATCACATGCATCAACAGGAATCTCAAATATAAATGATCAATGCGCTTACGCAAAACGATCAAAAGGGGGATTTCGAACGGTATCCCCAAAAACGCCGCTCGATGATGAAAGAAAAGCAGCATCTTCATATGATCCCAAGACCAGAACGTAAAGTGATGATTGGGCGCCCATTTTCGAAACCAAGGGACCAAACGTTCCAGTCCATTATCAGTCCCTAATACATTTGTTGTTAAAGGTAATATTATCATCAAAATGCTAAATCCCAAAACCGGAGCGAGAAGTTCATAGGGATTCCAGGTGCGATTTTTATAAAAAAGATAAATCATAGCAGGTAGATAAAAAAGCGCCAGCATATGGGCAACACACGCCAAGAGATAAAATGTAACGATCGGCCAAGCGCGCTGCCTTCCCTGAAGCCACCCCAAAGCGCTCCAAAAGGTCAACAACAAAAAGAGATTCACCCAGGCATAGTTTTCAACATGCCCCATAAACACCAAAAACGAGCCGGAGGCTAAGTTGATGAGCATAAACAGCCAGTGCCGGCGTATCGCCCACAGCACCTGAATCGCGATCGCCCCGGCGAATGCACTGCTGCAAGCGATGGCGTTCCAAGCGCCTCCCTCCCAAATTTGAAAGAGAAGATAGAACAACTTGTGGATCCATACCGTCAAAATCGAACGGTAATAAACCGGGAAGGCGTGGCTCTCCACCAGCGATTCCATAAACCACCCATCCGCCCCATAGGGAGATATTCCCCCCATCGCATAAAGGAGAACAGATAGAACGAGAGTAACGCAGCCACGCTGCCCTAGGGTTTTGCCGCTCATGGAATCCTTTAACGGATGAGTTGCACATGCCGGTCATGGATCACGTTTCGCAAATGAAAGTTATTTCTCATATTGACTTGCTTGATCTCGGTCCCCCGGATATCCAATATGCTCATCTCTTTGTTCTGCGAAACGTTGATGGAAGTTAGGGGATTATTGGAAAAGTCGGCATACACCAGGATCTTGTTTTGCGTAAGATTAATCGTTGAAATCTTATTTCCTGCACAGTTCAACGTCCGTAAATCAGAATTATTGGATACATCCAAACGCCTAATTTGGTTAAAGGAGCAATCCAGCACCGTTAGGCCGGGGCAGTTGCTAACATCAAGTTGTTGCAGTTCATTAAAAGAGCAGCGCAAAAACATGAGGTATTTATGATATCCCAGACGGAGAGATTTAAGATTGTTGTCTTCACAGATGAGTTTAAATAACTCTTTATTCTTTGATACATTGAGGGTTTTCAAGTCATTCGAGCCGAGAAAAACGTTCTCAAGTTTAGGATTCTGACTAAAATCAATCTGGGTTAAGCGGTTCTCCACAAATTCGAAGACCCGCAGGTGGGGATTATTGGAAAGATCGACGGTTTCTAAATTCTCGTTTTGAGAGGCATACAAGTGGGTCACCTCAGGAAGCACGCTGGCGTCAAAATGAGAAATCGATGAATTAAATAAAGCAAATTCCTTCAGTTTGGAGAAATATTCCAAACCCTGTAAACTCTCCGCCTCGGTCGCATTGCATACAAACCGCTTGGAGCGGGCTGCCGCTTGCTCTCGGGTGAAGGGTTCACCCGGTTCCACGTTCATGTATTTCTCCACTTCTTCCCGAAAGGATGGATCCGGAAAATTCTCTGGCGTATTGATATTCCGACTCGCAATATACTTCGGAATCGCAATACAAAAAACGATGGTTAAGACAACCAACAATCCTAAGGGTTCTAGTTTAGATACAAAGCCTTTTCGATTCATCATGATGATAGGGGGTCGACTCCTTTGGTGGAAACAGGTTCGGATGGATTCAAACGTTCTTTTATCAAATAAGCCAGTTCGCGGGGAATGCCGGGAAGGGAAGCGATTTCTTCTACATCCGCCTGGCGTAAGGCTTCAACCGATTGAAAGCACGTGAGCAGCGCTTTTTCCTTCGCAGGCCCTACACCCTTAATCTCACGTAAGAAAGAACGCTGAAATTTTTTACCCCGCAATTTTCGATGATAGGTGATGCCAAAGCGGTGGGCTTCGTCACGCACTTGTTGCAGCAGCCGCAGCCCTGTATTTCGCCGGTCTAAGCGGATCGGTTGATCTTGCCCTGGGAGATAGATTTCCTCTTCTTGTTTCGCCAAACTGCATATGGGAAAAGAATGCGTCCCGATTTCTTCCATGGCCTCCATCGCCGCTTGCAGATGGCCTTTCCCCCCGTCGATCATGATTAAATCGGGCGGTTTCGCGAAGCGCTGTTTTTCCTCTTCGTTATCTCCATGTTGAAAGCGGCGCTTGAGCATCTCCTTCATCATCGAGTAATCATCCATCTGATCCACGGTGTTGATTTTAAATCGGCGATAGGCGGATTTTTGCTCTTTTCCATCTTGAAACACCACCATTGCCCCTACGGCTTCCTTGCCTTGCGTCGTAGAGATATCGTACCCCTCGATACGCAGTGGCAGCACCTCCAACTTGAGGGCTTCTTGCAGGGCGATGACATTGGCGGGGACACTATGCTTGACTCCGCGCAGCTTGCGGTATTGTTCCTCCGCATAATGGCGGCTGTTTTTTTCTGCCAGACGCAGCATGGCATGTTTTTTTCCGCGCTGAGGAATACGCAGGGTGATATTTTTCTCCTTGGTCATGGTTAGCGCTTTTTCCAGTGAATCCAGTTTCTCTTTCCCTACGGTTTCAGAGAGAAAAATTTCCTTGGGCGTGTCCATATTTCGGGCGTAGAATTGCACCAAAAAAGAGTAGAGCATCTCCTTCGCATCCGCCTGGCTAATATCTTCCAAGAAATGATGGGACGAACCGACCACCCCGCCGCCCCGTCGCCGTATAACCGCTACACAAGCCACATCGTGCACCCGCGAGAAGCCCACGAAATCTTGATTCTCTACAGTTTGGTAAACCATCTTTTGCTGATTGGCGAATTGTTCAGCCGCTTCGAGAATATCGCGATAAAGCGCTGCCTTCTCAAAGGCCATGTTTTCAGAACATTCCTGCATACGTTGTTTAAGATTCGCAAGCACTTTATCATGCTTTCCCTTCAGAAAATCAATGATCCCTTCGCACAAGACCCCGTATTCTTCCTGAGTAACATACTTTCCACAGGGTGCACAGCAGCGCCCCATCTCGTAATCCAGACAGGGGCGCACCTGCAATAGTTTCTCCGAGTCATATTTACATGTGCGAATGGGAAATATTTCATGCAGGGCATTGAGTGTCCTCCGTGCTCTTGTTACTTGCGGGTACGGTCCGAAATAGTGGGCATCGTCGGGTTCCACCGTGCGGGTGAGATAAGCGCGGGGAAAGTCTTCTTGCATCGTCACTTTAATATATGGATAACGCTTGTCATCCTTCAGCTTGACGTTAAAAGGCGGGTTATGGATCTTGATGAGGTTATATTCCAACAGAAAGGCTTCCGCGTCGCTATCGGTGATCATCACATCCACCTTCTCTACATAGCGAACGAAAGGAGAGACATAATCGCCATCCCTACGCTGGCAGTGGGAACGAATCCGGTTTTGGATATTAAGCGCTTTTCCCACATAGAGCACCTCATCTTGTTCATTCTTCATGAGGTACACGCCTGGTCCTGTGGGTAACAAAGCGCGTTGTTCCGGAGTAATCATGATTCGGCTTTCCGATTCTACGTTCTTTTCACTTCCTCTATTGTACCCCGGTGAGAAAAAACAGGAAACTTATGCGTTTTGTAATAACTATAGGATCGAGGATTACTCTTCTTTAACCACCACTTTTTTCTTTTTCATTTTCTTTTGTTGTTGCTGCAGGATATAACCGACAAAGCATAAGGGAAGAAATAGAAGCGGAATATTGATCGTATCGGCGATGATATAACTCCCCGCACAGGCAGACAGCACAATGATGATCTGCTTTTGTAACAAAAGAAACAGCGCCGCGATGAGGATCGCCAATACCGCCGGCCAGGCTTGCCCCAACGTCTGATTGATCGGTTCCATGACATTGAGCCAAATGAAAAGCTGCTCTACGTACTCGCGTTGCTTTTCATCTGTATAGAGTATGTATAACGCCCCAGCGAGCACCGAAAGAAACACCGCTGCGATGTACAATCGTTTCGCGAGGATTATTCCTAATATTCCCAACACCGCTCCAAAGATTACGGGCATAAGGGGATGATCAGGGAAAAATCGGTTGAGGTCGGGATTAATCTGCTGAACTAAGGCGACAAGCATTTCATAAAAACTAAAGCCAAACAGGAAGCCCATGCTGAATCCTGCGGCATTAATGCCGAGCCGAAATACAGTCCAACCGAACGCGAATAAACTCAACCCAATCGCAAGGCGTATCAATATATTCGGATCTAAATTTGTCATGATGTAATTTGAGTACTCAGGTCCTCCAAGATGTTAGCACACTCCGCATCTGCGGGATTCAGGGCAGAGGCTGAACGGTATGCTTCCAGCGCTTTTTCGGAATCATTGAATTCCAAATAAGCCTTGCCCAGCATTTTAAGCGCTTCAAAGTGATCGGGGGAGTGTTCTAAACAACGTTGCAGATTTTTTATGCCAATTTCGTATTTCTCTTCCAACACCGCCATGTATCCCTTCACGAAAGCGATCTCGGGTGAATTCGCATCCAAGCGGGTTGCTTGTCCGAGAAATTCGGCCACTTTCTTTTTGTCATTGCGCCGATAGGCCAGCAGCGCCAACAGCGCGTAAGGCCGGGGGGTTTCACGATTTACTTTTAAGGCACGAACGTAAAAATTGCGTGCTTCCGATAAATGATGGGTATGAAAACAGGCGATCCCCATCTCGATCAGCGCCTCTTCATATTCATCATCCCGTTCTAGCGCTTTACGAAGAAAATCAATCGCGGTTTCAAACCGCCCCATGCGGTTCGCCGCTAAGCCCAAATGATAGAGCACCATGATATCGGGCTCTTGCTTATTGGTTGTTTCCAGAAACACATCATAGGCTCTTTTGTGCAGTCCCTTGCGCGATAAGGCCATTCCCAGGAGGATGGTGGCTTGTTTTCCTACATAAGGATTTTCTTTTAAATCCAACAGCCGAACAATGGCCGTGTCGTAATCTTTTAGCTTATAAAAACTGGCCGCCTCCACCAGTTCTTCCCGTGCTTCTTCTTCAGGACTACCCAGGTTGGATGATTCTCGATTCTGTTTTTCCATCGCATGAATCACTGAGTTAAGCCCACGCTTGGCGGGTTCATACTCGGGATCAATTTCCAAACCGCGTTCATAATAATCTTGGGCTTTATATAATTTCTTCTGTTTTCGCAGAATATCACCGCACAGCGCATAATGAGGAGCATACTCCGGTGTAAGGCGTATTCCCTTTTCGGCGAGAGAGAGGGCTTTTCGGTATTTTTGTTGCCGCATGTAGTAGCGGATCAATTCTATCCGCATCCGGTGATCGCGGGGATTTGACTTCAGCCCACGGGTGAGGATTTTTACTCCCTTTGTCTCTTCGCCGGCTTTGATGAGGCTTTTCCCATACGCCCACCGGGCTTCTTGATCATTGGGGAGATATTCAATGACTCTCTCATACATCGTGAGCGCATCTTGGGGGCGATTCATATCATCGTAGATACGGGCAATAAGAAAATAAGCATCCGGAAAGTCGGGCTGGATCACCAGGGCTTTTTTAAGCGAGACGAGGGCATCATCATAGTGGCCTCCCTGGTAGAGTTCCATCCCCTGTTTGTAATTATGAATAAAATTGTTAGTGTTGGCCATCGAAGTGCCCGAGTTGGAACCGGCCGGCAACATGGGGGGTTCAAGGTCTATCTAGTAAGTATCCACGCTTATCCCAATCATCTACAAAAATACCTTAAAAAACAGAACACCCTCTTCCATCTGAATAAAAAAATGGGCGATACTGGACTCGAACCAGTGGCCTCCAGTTTGTGATACTGGCGCTCTAACCAACTGAGCTAATC
>CAYQOX010000093.1:0-6886 GCA_964419335.1 uncultured bacterium
TTGGTTCGATTCATGTAAATTGAAAATAACCATGGTTCTCACTTTAGAATCATGTTCTGTTTTCTTTTCAATGGATCAAAAAGTACTCAAATACAGGATAAATCATTTAATCGTTTTGATGCGCGTCAACCATTCATAAATAGTATGACCTTTGTAAACTTTTAATCACTGAAAAATATGAATTGACATCATGAGGTATTTCTCGCATGTGTGCTAAAACGGTTTATCGTTATACATTCGGGATGGATCGTTTTTTGATTTCTCCCGGCAGCATTGATGAGCAATTGGATTTTGTTTCGATCTTTGGAAATAACAAACCCGTGGAAGTGGAGATCGGCACGGGGAAAGGACGCTTCATCCTAGCGGAGTCCAAGCTACGTCCTGAAACGAATTTTTTAGGGATAGAGCGATCCTTAAAATGGCTACGAATCGCTGTCCAAAGGGCAGCGAAAGACCCTCGCTCCAACCTGGCGTTTCTTTGCCTTGATGCTGATATGGTGGTAAAGCTGCTTACTCCTCCACGCTGCATCACTGCGTATCATGTCTACTTCCCCGATCCATGGCCTAAAGACCGACATCATAAGCGGCGCCTGTTTAATCCTCGTTTAATACAAAAACTTTCAGAAACGTTGATTGAAGAAGGGCGTTTGTATTTGAAAACCGATCATGAAGAATATTTCCACGATGCGTACGAACGCATTTTGTCTAGTGGATGGTTCCAATTGCTGGAGCAGAACCAAGCTCATGAAACGATAGAAGATATGAATGAGATTCCCTCAACGGCGACGCACTATGAGTTAAAATTCCGCGAAGAAGCACGTCCAATTTTTATGGCCGAATACAAACCCGTACACGAAAAAAATGAGAGGAATTAGAGCGCTACAATTCGATGGACGCCAAAAATGAGGTAGTATGGTAAATATTCCAAAGGGCAAGTTCACATAAGTAAGAATAAGTTAGATTGAATAGAAACGTAATAGTTCATGGATGAACGGGATCGGCAATTCTTCCAACCTCTTAAACATCGTTCCACCTCGCCATTGCAAATTCATATTCAAACTTGGCGATGGCTCCCCCCGTGGGGAACATGGAAGTGGATCATTGCAATCTTTATATTAGCCTGGATCCCTCGACTTCTTTGGGCGTTGGCTGAGCACCCGCTTCCTTTTTCCGACATGGAAGATTATTACTTGTGTGCTGTTAATTTACTAAAAGGGAAATATTTAGCCCAAGAGGAAGATTTCTTAGCTTACCGGGCTCCCCTTTATCCGTTATTTATCGCCTCCTGCTTAAAACTTTTTTCGCAACCGATGTTGGGACTCCGGATCGTGCAATCGATTCTCGGGGCTGGTTCGGCGGTGATGGTGTATTTTCTTTTTCGTTATCTTTTACGTTCTTATGAAATAGAGAAAGCGAATGGTCTATTACAACACAAACACTTGATCCCCTTTTTGGCCGCTTTGAGTTATTCTTGGCTGGGAAGCCAGATATTCTTTACGGGAGTACTTATGACCGAGTCCCTCTTTGTATTCCTTCTACTCCTTTGGATCAATTTGGGAATCCGATGTCATCCTCAAGGGTCTTATTTCTTATTATGTATTTTTTCCTTATTGACCGGGATCATGTCCCTGCTTCGTCCTCTGGCCATGTTTTTTCTTCCCATTGTAGTTTTTAAAGTCCTCCAATCCGTCCCCCGTAACCAATGGATGAAGCGCTTACCCCTTCCTATGCTAGCATGGATACTTCCGATTGTTCCCTGGACGCTTAGAAATGTGTTGGTTTTGGGTACTTTTGTGTTTATCACGACCAATTCGGGGGTAAATTTTTTCTTAGGGCACAATCCAATGTTTAGCTATTATGATCGCGGGGCGAAAGAAACGGTACGGGAAGAGTTTCGCCGCAACTATGGCATCGATGAAGTGCGGGAAGACCGTTATTTATTCAATAAAGCCCTGGAGTATCTCCACCAACATCCGGAATCATTAATTACCCACAGTTTATGGAAATTATACTTCCTTTATGTCTTAGAGAAAGAACCCTGGCCGTGGGAGGAATACGGAGAAGGACTTCGTTTTGCATGGGGAATCCAATGGCCGATACTTATGTGGAATCCATTCCTGTTGTTGATGGCTCTAGCCGGAATCACCTATGCTTATATATTGCGAATGCGACATGGTATTTTGCTTTCCATTTTGTTATTATATACACTCGCGTGTCTCGTGTTTTTTGCACGAACACGATTTCGGGTTCCTATTGAACCCTTGTTAATGATCTATGTTTGGCTAGGGCTTGTGTCGCTTGTAGATCGTATAATTTGGGGGTATCGTAGCATACGGAAAGGGAAGAATGCGCTATAGCGGTTGTTTTGTTATGAAACAGGCGAAAAGGGCAGGGTGAACTTTGCTTTTTCGCTTACAAAGTGTAGTGTAAATCAAAACAATCCCAATTAAAGCCCATCCTACCCCCTAATGTAAACCCAACAAGTATAACAACAGGGAGAATGGCTTTATGTCTTCTAATCCTCGTGACCTCTATGTACCCGCAGATTCATGGAAAACGATTGTTGATCTAGTTGCCCCCAACCCACGTGGGATGGATCCCGCCTTTGTTAAAGCGCTGGAACAATTCCAGAATTACGCCCAAACCATTTCCGGCGATATAGGAGAAGCCATTCAGCGCTGCCACGACCACTTAGAGCGATTTTTAAGCGCCGCCCAAGAGACCATCAATGCAGAATGCGGTGATCACCCCGAACGACTCGGTAGACCCAAAGAAGTGCCTTATGGGCAAGAAACACTGATGTTCCAAATATTTAACTACCGGGGGAAAGACACGATCAGTATTCGTGAAGACCGACTCGCTTTACTCATGTCTCAATATGAACTTTTCAAAGAGACAATGAAGTACATGGAAAAACAAGTAGAAGAAGGCGATTTGGGAATATTGAAAAACAGTTTTATTTTTATTCAAAAACCCCTTCAGCAAGCCGCCGAATTAATGGATAAAGCCATCGAAACGATGCCGCTGGAAAAAACAACGCTCATAGGTGAGACCCCTAATCCCCATTACGTACATGTGGCAGGAAGCGAACCGTCCGATACAGTAGAAAAAGGGAAAATATGTCGTATATTAAAACCGGGGTACGCATTTGATGGCCGTGAGATTCAAGAAGGAGTTGTCATTGTTGCAGAATAAAAATGAATCAAACTTTCCGTGGATTTTTTTGAAACGTTCTATTTA
The DNA here is from genome assembly GCA_964419335.1 of uncultured bacterium. Lineage (GTDB taxonomy): Bacteria > Hinthialibacterota > Hinthialibacteria > Hinthialibacterales > Hinthialibacteraceae > CAYQOX01. Next base: position 3,241 of record CAYQOX010000093.1, read on the forward strand.
TAAATGATACAATGATCACTATAATGACCTTGAATTAATAGGAGAGAATAATTATGGGAATGAAATCATCGAACCAGAATCAATCACATTGGAGCCGTCGGAGTATATTAGCTCTTGGTTCATGCTCGCTTGCGGCCACCCTAGGTGGGGTCCGAACGACTCAGGCGGCTGAAGAAAAAAAGCAATCTGAGATCGTAACTCCCCCAACCGGTAAACGCATACTTTTGTCGTGTAAATTAGGGATGATCACTAAAAAACAAAACGACAAAGAACTCTCGATTGCAGAACGACTTCAATTGGCAGCCGAAGCGGGTTTCGATGGAGTGGATTTTGACGAAGCCGGTAATTTTACCCCGATACAAGCTCGCAAGGCCGTGTATGACTCTGGCGTTTTTGTGCATAACGCCATCAACCATGCCCATTGGTCTAAACGCTTGACCAGCCCCAAGAAGGAAGAACGTGAAGAAGGTCGTGCCAACATCGAACATTGCATCCGTGTTTCCCATGCAGCCGGGGGAAGCGGGGTGCTAATCGTGGTTGGCCGAGGCGCAGATGGATCGGATGATGAGATCGAACAACGGGCCTATGATGAAATCCAAAAGATTCTTCCTCTCGCGGCTTCTTTGGGACAGATGATCCTGGTTGAAAATGTTTGGAATCAAATGATGTACGATCACGAAGGCCCTGCCGACCAAAGTGCTGATCGTTTTGTCGCGTTCATCGACCGTTTTCAAAGCCCCTGGGTGGGTATGTATTATGATATTGGTAATCATTGGAAGTATGGTCACCCGGATGAGTGGATACGTACTTTCGGGCATCGGTGTGTCAAACTGGATGTTAAAGGGTTCAGCCGTGAACAAGATAAATTCGTTGATATCACAAGCCCCGATGATGATCTTCCTTGGGAGAAGGTACGTAAAGCCCTCGATGAGATCGGCTTTGCAGGTTGGGCTACGGCGGAAGTTGGCGGCGGAGGCTTAGATCGATTAAAACAAGTACGTAAACAAATGGAAGAAGCGTTTGGATTATAAGCGCTTCATAGTTTGTTTTCAACAAACATAATTCGTGGGTTATAATGGAACTGATTTTTTTGTTATGACCTGCATCTATTGGTTGTTTTAAAAGCAGTATAAATAGAAAGGGTTGAGTTTAACCATAATACCATCTTAAAAAATGGAAAATATGAATCGGGTTGTGGGATATTCTTTTTTTTACAAAGAAGGAGATGATCTCATGACCCAAACTCAACCTCTATCCACTCCCTCAACACTCCACACACCCGATCTTATCCCAGTCCGTATGCTGAATGAATTCACCTATTGCCCCCGCCTGTGTTTTCTTGAATGGATTGAACAGGAATGGGATGATAATGCCTTCACCTTAGAAGGGAAATACCATCATCGGCGGGTGGATCAAGATCAGGGTGAACTCCCTGAAGCAGAAACTTTGGAATTAGAAACCGAACTCAAGGGAAAAGCCCGTTCCGTCGAAATGGCCTCCCACCGGCTAGGGTTAATCACCAAGATGGATTTGCTTGAATATGAGACCGGCCACATGATCCCCATTGAATACAAGCGCGGCAAAGCCCCCGAGAATGAGCTCAAAGCATGGGAACCCGAACGGGTACAATTATGCGCTCAAGCCTTGATTCTACGCGACAATGGCTATTTGTGTCATACCGGAATTATATATTACGCGGGGTCACACAAACGCGTGACGATTACAATTTCCGAAGAATTGATTGAATTGACCCATGAACGAATCGAACAACTTAAAACCATGTGTGCCAAGAATGAAAAGCCTCTACCCCTTGAAGATAGTCCGAAATGTCCTAACTGCTCGCTGGTGGGCATATGTCTTCCTGATGAAACACTCTACGATCTTGCGCATCCCAATCAACCAGCCCAAGTTGACACCGTTCGCCGGCTCATACCAGCCCGCGATGACGCGATTGCTTTATATGTACAAGAGCAAGGGGCTTATATCCGTAAACAAAATGAAAACATCAAAGTAACCAAACAACGAGACACAGTGGCGAATGCGAAACTCATCGAATTGTCTCATGTATGCCTTTTTGGGAATGTACAAATCTCGACTCAAACAATCCAAGAGTTTTTTAAGCGGAATATCCCTTTGGTTTATTTCAGCTATGGTGGATGGTTTTTGGGTATGTTACAGGGAATCCCCCATAAAAATGTGGCTTTACGTCAATGCCAATATCATTGTGCAGAATCTCCTTCCATCTGCCTGGAATTGGCCAAGCAATTTGTAAAAAGCAAAATTTTAAATTGCAGAACATTGTTACGAAGAAATAGTAAGCATGAGTGTAATGGGGCTTTGACTGAATTAAGTCATATTGAAAAACAAGTTGATCGCGCTGAAAATCTGGAGACTTTGCTTGGATGTGAAGGCAATGCAGGTCGGATCTATTTTCAATATTTTTCTTCAATGATAAAAAACAATTCAGAAACGGATGAATCCCTTCATTTTGATTTTACGACGCGAAATCGTCGTCCACCTCGTGATCCTATTAATGCCCTCTTATCCTTTGCCTATTCAATGTTAACCAAAGATTGGACCCTTATACTTTGGATTGTTGGTTTTGATCCATTTTTGGGATTTTATCACCAACCACGCTATGGACGTCCTGCGTTGGCCTTGGATATGATGGAACCATTTCGACCTTTGATAGCTGATTCAGTCGTATTGACTTGCATCAATAATGGTATCATTACTCCAAAAGAATTTGTCCAACGTGGAAGTTCCGTGGCTTTGAATCCTGAAGGACGAAAACGCTTTTTGGCTGCCTATGAAAGGCGGATGGATCAACTTATCACGCATCCGATATTCAACTATCGCATTAGTTATCGGAGGGTGCTTGAAGTGCAGGCTCGCTTATTAGGACGCTATTTAACAGGGGAAATAAAAGAAACACCAGAATTTATTACGAGGTGATCATGCGTACTTTATATATCGTAACCTATGACATATGCGATGCAAAACGGCTGCAAAAAGTATTTAAAACGATGCGCGGCTTTGGTGATCATTTGCAACTTTCAGTATTTCGATGTGATCTATCATCTAAAGAGAAACAACAAATGATCATGAAACTGGATACTCTTTTACATCATGAAGAGGATCAGGTATTAATTTTTCCATTGGGACCGGCAGGAGGAGAAAAAGAAGAGGGTGTAGAATCTTTAGGGAAACCGTATGAACCTCAAGAACGATGTGCTATTATTGTTTAAAGAAGTCTATTTTTTTCATTTTCGTGATCGAGAGCGAAGGCTGTAGCAACATCCCAAGGGGTGCTCGATCCTTGATAATAAAGGACTTAGGAGCCATATGAAAATTACAGCAATTTTAATATGGACGATTTATACTAGCCTCTCTCGAAAAAAGGGTTATAATATGAGAGAATTCAAGACCTCAGGAAGGGGGCGGTTTCCACTGACGAAAGTCAGTGGCCCCATTGAAGCTGCATAATTGCCGATGTATGGCACTCCCTGTGGATGTCGTTTCCACTGACGAAAGTCAGTGGCCCCATTGAAGCGCCAATAGTGACTAAGTTCTTTTCTGAAAGTACACAGTTTCCACTGACGAAAGTCAGTGGCCCCATTGAAGCTGGAAGATTTGTTAAATGCCT
>CAYQOX010000094.1:0-6536 GCA_964419335.1 uncultured bacterium
TGGGCTCAAAGCGGAGATTTTTGTAAAGAAATCGAAGCGTAGCCCACCACCCCCCTTCTGGCATTGGGTATTTTGATACGTCGATAATCAGACATGATTGTGATTCCATTTCGTGTATTTAATACGTTTTTGGTGGGCTACGCTTCGCTTTGAGCCCACCCTACCCGACTTAAGCAATTGGAGACCAAACGAGAAGAAATATTAATCTGTGCCTGGAATAGGTTTATTAAACCAAAACCAGGCGTAATTGTGGTGGGAAATGGGCACTGAGTTTCTTCGAAGCTCACGGGCGCCGGCTCCAGTGAGAACCAAGAAGATGAGTGTTCCAGAGACTAAGCCGCCAGGGTTTGGGGCGTATTAAATAAAAGGAATTTTCATACCATTTTTTGGGGTTTTGTTTACCTTATGTTGACCGGACGTTTTCTTTTGCTTTTCTAATGTTTCCTAACTCCAACAAAATCAATCCTGGGGAGGCAGGGCTCGAACCTGCAGCCTTCTGATCCAGAGTCAGACGTCTTACCTATTCGACCACTCCCCATGATTTTGCTATTCTTTATTTATACCATAGCCTTTTCTTTCGTCAAGCATATCTTCTTTCTTTTTCATTCTTTTTCACAAGGATGGATTTGCTCCAAGATTGTTATAGTATCCTCATAAGCCGAATTTTCTATATGTAGGAGTTTGATATTGAAACCGATTCCACTTAGCCGCCCTTTTTTGAGTGGCAAAGAACTCGACTACATTCAACAAGTTTTTGCGAGTGGCCATCTGGGAGGCAACGGCCACTTCACCGCAAAATGCGAAGAATATCTTAAGCAATGGACTCAAACATGTTGTGCTTATCTCACAACCTCATGCACCCATGCGCTAGAAATTACCGCGTTTCTCATGAATCTCCAACCCGGCGACGAACTGATCGTGCCTTCCTTCACGTATGTGTCGACAGTCAACGCCTTTTTCTCCCATGGAGCCCGTCCGGTGTTTATCGATATTCGTCCCGATACCTTAAATATGGATGAAACCAAACTTGAGGCACTAATCACCGAAAAAACCAAAGCCATTCTGCCAGTCCACTATATGGGTGTCGCTTGCGAGATGGATGAGATTCTGCGTATTGCGCACAAGCATAATCTTTACGTAATCGAAGACAATGCCCACGGTTTATTCGCAACGTATAAGGGAAAACCTTTAGGAAGTTTTGGCCATGCATCAGTCACGAGTTTTCATGAAACCAAAAACTTTAGTTGTGGTGAAGGTGGAGCCTTGTTCATCCAGCATGAAGATTGGTGTGAGCGAGCCGAGATCATCCGAGAAAAAGGTACCAATCGCTCTCAATTTCTTCGAGGGGAAGTGGATCGGTACACTTGGGTTGATGTTGGCTCCAGTTATATTCCTTCAGAAATACTTGCGGCGGTGTTATTCGCTCAACTAGAAAATTATGAAACGATTCAAAAGCGACGAGGTGTTCTTTGGGAGAGGTATAACGAAGGATTAGCGAATTGGGGAAAATCTGTGGGTGCCCAGTTACCATTTATTCCATCCAACTGCACATCTTCCTACCATCAGTTTTATGTGCTTATGCCAGACCACGCTTCCCGCCAAGGTTTAATACATCATTTGAAAGAGCACGGGATTCGCAGTGCTTTTCACTATCTTCCTTTGCATCTTTCTTCTGTGGGGCATGAGTTGGGTGGGTATCCAAGTTCTTGCCCAATAACCGAGGCTATATGCAATCGACTCATCCGCTTTCCCTTTTATCCGGATTTGGAAGACAAAGATGTACATTATATTATCGATATGATTACCCAATTCACTTGTTAAGTTGGCATAAATCAGGAAGAGGAATTGGTCCTGGTTTGGGGATCTTCTTCGTCGCAGGCTTCATGGCGTTCGGGAAGTTGAATGGTACCGGTTTCTTTATATTCATCGACGAATTCTCGTATTCGTTGTAAAAGCCAATCACGCTCATTGCGTGAGGGATCTTCGATGACCTCTTCCAACAGCTGGTTGAGGATAGAGGAGAAGATGGGGCCCGGTTTCAAGCCCATATCCATGAGATCATGGCCGGAGACTTTGAGGTCACGTACGGTAAGAGCATCTTCTGCTTTATCAATGTTTCGAACATTGCGTACAAAATGGAAGATTCCCTGTTCGTAGCCTTCAGGATTTAATTTGTTGCCTTTACGATCGGCCATTCGCATTCGCAGGAAGGAATCAACATTTTCGCGTCCCAGTTTACGTAAAAAACGGCGGGTTGCACTTTCCGACAAATCTGGCTTAAGGTTGTACATGTGATTTTCGATCATGGGGCTCACCATGTTTATTTCCTTATTGGAAAATCGCAGTCGGCGCATGATGCGTTTCGCCATACGCTTACTGATATATTGATGGCTATAAAACACATAGTCGCCTTTTCGTTCTAAATAGCGTTTGGCTGGAACTTTACCTAAATCATGCAACACGGTCGCCCAGCGGGTTAAGGGATATTTCGGATTAACCGCATCGACTGCATACAGAGTATGCATAGCCACATCACTGGAGTGGAAGCGATTTTGCCAAACATCGAATCCCGCTTCCAATTCAGGGAGAATATAAAGCAGCAACCCGTTAGTATGCATTCGCAAGAAGCCATGCGAAGGCTTGGGATACGTGAGCATTTTTATGAGTTCATCGCGAATTCGTTCAGCCGAAATGAAGGAGATGCGAAAAGCGTTTTTTCTTATGGCATCTGCAGTTTCTTCTTCAATCTCTCCTTCCAATTTGGCTGCAAAACGGCATGCACGCAGCATACGTAAATAATCTTCTTGAAAGCGGGTATGAGGGTCGCCCACTGTACGGATAAGGCCTTGCTCTAAGTCTTCTTGTCCTGAAAAAAGATCGATAATTTCTCCGTTATCGAGATCCAAAGCGAAGGCGTTGATGGTGAAATCGCGACGTTTTAAGTCTTCTTCCAAAGAATGAGTGAAGTTTACTTCTGGATGACGCCCGTCCTCATACTTGATATCATGACGAAAGGTGGTAATCTCGTAGTGCTTTTGATCGATCACAGCGGTTACCGTCCCATGTTCAATTCCAGTAGGAACAACGGTAATATGAGCCGCGCGCAAGCGGCGCATCACTTCACGGGGAGGGTGAGGCGTGGCTAAATCCCAATCACTTTCGGGAAGATGTTGGATGGCCTCTTCACCATGATTTAACCCGTGAAGTACACTATCCCGTAAGATCCCCCCAACCACATAAGTTTTTTCCGGTTTTAAGAGACAACGTATATAGAGTACGGCTTCGGGTATATATTCAAGATCGAAATGCATAGAAGTACTTAATCTCATTTTTTTATGAAGAATACTTGAAACAGTGGAGTTGCCGCTTTTTTACTCTTACCGTGGCGAATCAAGTTTTGTTGTTCGCCTTACGCGATAAAGCCTGCCTTCGCGGAGTAGGCGCCAATTCCCAGAGTTGAATGATAATCGTATCATCAAAAAGTGGAACCGGTGTTAATAATACTTTTGGTCTTTTTTCCCATAGCGTTTGGTTTGACGTACATTGGGAGGCGGTGCGGCTAATTTTGGAGGGACGCGATACCACTTTAATCGAGAGAGTGGATACGTCTTGGATACACCCGAGAATTCACGCTCACCATATTCTTCCAAAAAGGCTTGGTAGGATTGATCCAGATGGTTAACGATATCTTCGGATACGAGGATTTCATCGGCAACGGCTTGGGATTGAATCTCCTTCCCCACCCGCATATCTTTGGTTTGCACCAAATCCTCACCTTCTATGGCGACTTCCCCAATATGCAATCCGATGGCCGCATGCACTTGGCGATTTTGAGGTACATTAACATTACGGCGAAAGAGATACTGCATAATCTGAATGGAAGAAATCACCGCAAGTTTGGTATCTTCGGAGTCAAAGCCAGCGAAAATCTGATCCCCTTCACAGGATTTGATAAAAGTAGCGCCGCAATTGGTAAAGGTTATGTGACAGAGTTTTTGATATTCCGAGATCAAACGGCTGGCTTCCCGATCCCCATACGACCAGAATTTTTTTGTAGACTCACAAACATCGATAAAAACGATGTTCCAATGGTGAGTTTCTTTGAGGGCGGTTTCCTCGGTTTCTGGTACATGTTCTTCGACTTGGTTAATATCGATATTTTCATCCACTTCTACCGGTTTTGTAGAGACGAGGACTTTCGCTTCATAAAGATTCTGTGGTTCTGGAATATTTTTTAAATCGGCTGTTTTCAAAAAAGAAAGAGAAAAGCGTTTATCGTTTTTTAGTTTTTTATAAATGTCTTCTGAGAGCAAAATCTGGCTGGGTTCGGCTTCGCTCTGAATGCGCTTCGCCATATTGTTCGTATTGGATTGATGGATCAAAGCATCGTGGTAATTGATATATCCTTGATGGATCCCGATGGAGGGAACAAGTTTCAAATTCCTTTTTTGATAACGGTTCCATTCATGGAGTGTCACCAAAATGGTTTTGGCGGCGAGGATGGCATCGGCCGGTTTCACGAAACAGCTTACGACCTGAGGGCCGCCCCCGGGTTCGATAAAACACGCCCCGGTTTTCTTCAATACACTACGCACTTGTTTCTGGTACATCGAGAAAATGACATCTGCCATTTGTTCGCCCAGGTCCCACACGGCTTGAGCGGTGTTGGACACATCGACAAACATGATGCACCAGAATTTCTGTTTAGTTTCACGATAATCTTTTTCTATTTTCTCCCGTTTTTCCAGGACCTGCTTCAAACGAGAATCTAAATCACTCGATTTTACATTTTGATATCGTCTTATCATGGTTATAACGCCGATCTCTTCTTTCTAATGAAAGAATGCGAAGTCCATAAAATTCTTTTGTTGACAGTATCAAGTAATCTATTATATCAACAAACCCTTCGAACATAATATAGGTGTAACGATGTTTTTAGTTATTTTCTCTCTAGAGACTTCGTCCATGAAAGAATCTTTATTTTTTCCAAAAAAAATTTTGGTTGTACTCTTGAGAGAACTGGAGGAATATGCTGTAATAAACAAATGTTCAATGAAATAAGCCTTGAATATTTGTCCTATAGCTTCGTTAGGCTTTTATGAATCAAAGATTTAACTGAACCAAACCCTAAAGGAGAGACACCGTGGCCAATGATCAAAAAGACCGTGACAAAGCCATTGATTTAGCCATTTCCCAGATTGAAAAGCAGTTTGGACAGGGCTCCATCATGAAGATGGGCGATGCTCCCGTGGTTGAAGTGCCTGTAATCTCAACCGGATCGATCGGTTTGGATTACGCATTGGGCATTGGGGGAGTGCCCCGAGGGCGCGTGGTTGAAATTTATGGCCCGGAAGCATCAGGAAAAACCACCCTGGCACAGCATATCGTGGCGGAAGCGCAAAAAGCAGGTGGAACAGCCGCATTTGTCGACGCCGAGCACGCGATCGATATGAAATATTCAGCCAAACTTGGCGTTGATGTAGAAAATCTGCTCGTGGCTCAGCCGGATACGGGCGAACAAGCGTTGGATATTGTAGAGATGCTGGTACGAAGCGGGGCGGTCGATGTGATTGTGGTCGATTCGGTTGCCGCTCTGGTTCCCCAAGCCGAAATTGACGGAGAGATGGGTGATAATCAAGTGGGATTGCAGGCGCGGTTAATGTCGAAAGCCCTGCGCAAATTGACCGCGATTTTGAATCGATCGCACTGCTCTGCTATTTTTATCAACCAGATCCGCGAAAAAATTGGAGTTATGTTTGGCAATCCCGAAACCACAACCGGAGGTCGGGCATTGAAGTTTTATTCTTCAGTACGACTCGATATTCGACGGACTGGAACCATCAAGGAAAAAGGAGAGCCTGTCGGGAATCAAATAAAAGTCAAAGTAGTTAAAAATAAAATGGCGCCACCTTTCCGAGAAGCCGAATTTGATTTAACCTTTGGCCAAGGGATTTCCCGCACCGGTGAGCTGCTCGATCTCGGCGTAAAATACAAAATCATTGAAAAAAGCGGATCTTGGTATATTTATAAAGAGGATAAACTGGGGCAAGGACGGGAAAATTCCAAAGCCACCCTGATGAATGATTCTAAACTGTACGAAGAAATTGCGAGCCAAATCCGGGAGCAAATGGGTATGACCGACGACCTCCCCCAGAAAGAAGAAGCGGGAGAAAGCGAAACCAAAGATTCAACCGAGAAAAAGAAAAAAGACGGGTAATTGTTTAGATCATCACGAAAGTGACTACTTTTTTGGGAGAAAACGCCTTGGGGATGTGTTCCGCTTGTCTCCGCGCGGCCTTAAGGGCCGCTTGCTCCGAAAGCCGCTCCATACAAGCCCCTTCGGCGTTTTGGTTCGATTCCTTAGGATTGAAAAAAGTTATAGGTTTCGCTATAGAATCACGTCATGTTTCCTTTTCAATGTATCAAAAAGTACTCAAATACAGGATGAGCCCATTTTTTCTTCTCCCGTTCTTATAGTTGCAATCATTTAGTTATCATCACTGGGATTCCCCTTTGATTTGAGGTTTAAATGAATT
>CAYQOX010000095.1:0-6329 GCA_964419335.1 uncultured bacterium
TGAGAACCATGGTTATTTTCAATTTTTTATGAATCGAACCAAAACGCCGAAGGGGTTTGTGTGGAGCGGCTTTCGTAGCAAGCGGCCCTTAAGGCCGCGCGGAGACAAGCGAAACACAACCCCAAGGCGTATTGCCCCAAATAAAAGGACTCACTCTCGTAATGATCCACCCTACAAAAACGTAGAGGGGTTCAAGTTCTTTATTCCCCAAGATAGAATCAGTTTGAACAATATAACAACGTTTAACCATACCTAAACGATTCATCTTTAAGTGCAATTTACGCAGACTCTGCACCTGAAGACTCTTTTGACACCCAATAGTGTCCATGCTAATATTGACCAGTTCAGTAAACTTTATTTTAATGGAGAATGTGCCGTGAGATACCCCCTGGTCCTCTATTCCACCATGATGAAATATATGGCGAAGCAGTTCCTCGCTGGCAATAAACGCTACCCCCTGGTCATGATGCTCGAACCCACCCTGCGCTGTAACTTGGATTGCATCGGCTGTGGCCGGATCGCCGAATATAACGCCAATCCCCGCAAATTTCCCGATCTAACCGTCGAAGAATGCCTCAACGCCGTGGACGAATGCGGCGCCCCCATCATCTCTGTCTGCGGCGGCGAACCCCTCGTCTACAAACCCATCGACGAACTCATCCAAGAACTCATCGCCCGCAAAAAATACATCTACCTCTGCACCAACGCCATGTTTATGGACCGCTACTGGGATCGCATCCCCCCCAACAAACGCCTCTCCCTCAGCATCCACCTCGACGGCCTCGAAAAAGTCCATGATTGGGCAGTCAATCAGGAAGGCGTTTTCAATAAAGTCAACCAGATTCTCGATGAGGCTCTCGAACGGGGCTACCGCGTCTCCACCAACACCACCCTTTTCAGAGGCTCCAACCCCGACGAAGTCTCCGAAATGATCCAATACCTCCACAAAAAAGGTGTACACGGGATCCTCATTTCTGGCGCCTATCCCCAAGAAGGCGAAAAAGGGGATGCGGGCCTCCATAAACAAGAAATGGAAAATATCTTCCAACGGATTTTCAGCCGCAACGGGACCGTCGAAAAATACCCCTTTAACAACACCCCAGTCTATACTGACTTCCTCCAAGGCAAACGAGAAATTCCTTGCTCTCCCTGGGCCAGTCCCAATATGACCCCCAAAGGCTGGCAAGGCCCCTGCTATGTCCTCCGCGATCACTACTACGATTCCTTCGATGAACTCATGGAAAAAACCAATTGGGAACATTTCGGCCCAGGAAGAGACCCGCGCTGCGCCGATTGCAAGATCCATAGCGGTTTCGAACCCACCGTCGCCTTCGGCAAAGGACTCTCCCCTAAAGATCACCTTCGCATCATGAAATGGAACCTGTTTACCTGAGTCTCGCTCATAACATCATGAAAAGGGCACCGTACCCAAAAGGGATCCACATTCTCCAAATCGACCCCCATCACCCCCCTTTTCCCAAAGCCTCTTTGCCGCTACAATTTTCCCAAATTACGCTAAATCAGCTAGGTGGGGTGTCCGAGTCTGGCTGAAGGAGCGCGACTGGAAATCGCGTAAGCCCCGAAAGGGCTTCGTGGGTTCGAATCCCACCCCCACCGTTCTACTCCCCAAATAACCAGTACATCAAACCCGCCGGGATCGCCACAAACAAAAACATCGCCACTGGAACCGCTACCTTCTCAAACGGAAAAATCATAAACAACACGGGGATCACAATCCCCGCTCCCAACGCTCCTCGCGCAATCCATCGCCTCGTTTGATTCCATTGCCACATCCGCTTCTCTCCTAAAAGATCAACCCGATTTTGCTTATTCTACTTCATTAGTAGAAGCAAGTCCCGTGAAGTTCCCACCCATAGGGTTCAAATAAAAGTTCACCTCTATTTGAGTATTTTTTGAAACATCGAAAAGGAAACATGACATGATTCTATAGCGAGACCGAAGACTTTTTTGATCCTAAAAAATTGATTCACTTTCGTGTGAAATTCAAAATGAGTGCTGAAAACCAAATCATGAATACCGAACAAACTCAGCCGCCTCCCAATCTTCTCGATCCGGATGACCCCTTCCTCGAACAACAGGGTTTCTTTACCCGTAAACTCATCAACAATCTCAACCAGGAAATTGAACCCCTAGATCAATACAACGACAGTAAAAATCAATCGATGATCCGCCTCTATTTCACCAGTATGAACCAATACTTATCTCTTCTCCGTGAATTACGCAAACAAAAAACTGTACAAAAGAAAGAAACCCAAAAATTCCAAGAAGAAACCCTCGAATTTCCCCCTTCTTGGCAAACCGACATTGTTCTCTTCGCCCAACAGGCCCTCAACACCCAACTCTTCGATCACCAGAAGGAATTTTGCCTCTCCCACAAACGCACCAACATCCTCATCGCTGGACGCGGCGCCGGCAAATCCGTCTGCGCCCGCGTCAAAGCCCTCCACAAGGCTTTCTCCATCCCCAACCATACCGTCCTCGTCGTCTCCTCCGGCCAGCGCATGAGCTCCGACTTTGGACGTAAACTCCTCGACCTGGTCCGCGAATCCGAATGCCTCTCCTGGGTCAAATCCATCTCCAATGAAGAGGTGCAATGCAAAAACGGCTCCCTCATCAAACTCCTCCCCGCCAATCCCGATACCATCCGCGGCTATCATCCCCGCCACACCGGACCATCCGCGGGCATGACCGTCATCCTCGACGAAGCCTGCTTCATGGAACAGGGCAGCGAAATCCGCAAAGCGGTCGAATACGCCCTCATCACCACTTCCAACGACTGCGGCCAGATCTACATCGTCTCTTCTCCTAGCACCACCGGATCATGGGTCTACGACTATGTCCAACAAGCCCAACACCACCCCGAAGACTTCACCGTCATCCAAACCGGTAGTGCCGCCAACCCCACCATCTCCGCCGAGGAATTAGAACGCCTTAAGAAAACCAAAAACGAGATGGAATACCGCGCCGAAGTCTTGGGCGAGTGGGTCGACGGCGCCTATGGTTTATTCAGCGGCATGATCGATCCCAACCTCATCCCTGCCTCAGAGCCCATCCCTGACTACGCCGAATTTGCCCTTGGAGCCGACCTCGCCCTTTCTTACAGCCCCACCCACGACCGCAACGCCCTCGCTGTCATCGCTTACTGGCCTGACGATGAAGAGGAAGAAGAAATGCGTTATCGCCTGGTTGATCTCTCCATCCACGAAGGCGCCTCCGACCGTGAAATCCGCCAGCAGGCTAATCAATTCATCGAAGAGTACAACATCCGCACCGCCGCCGTCGAACAATTCCAAGGCAAAGCCTTATCCGAATATTGCCAATCGCTGGGCGTTGATACCTTCTTGGTCTCCCCCACTTCCGCCCTCCAGCAATCCATCTTTCACGAGATGCACCGCCTGCTCAAACAAAAATTCTTCCAATTCCCCGAAAACTTACCGCCTTTATTCTTTAACGAAATGAAATCCTTCGAATACCGCCGTGAGGCCAATGGCCACATCTCTTTCGGCCATACCCCTTCCAGCGATCAGCACGACGACACCGTTTATGCCGCCGCCTGGGCGCTCTACGCCTCCCTCCAACAAATCTCCACCCCCAAACATTCCATCCCCCCACCCATCATCTCCTTCCTCCCCAAACGCTAGGATATATATCATGTCTAATCTTGAAGCATTTTTATGCTTTTGTTATAGTTGGCTGATATTAAATCCATCAAAATCTTGGAGAGATCATCTTGAATAAGCGCAGCAAACTTGAACTCGAATATATTAAAGAAAATAGCCGCCATGAAGAACGAATGTTAACAATTTCAAATACATTTAAAACACTCGCAACATTTATACGTTGCTTAACGGTTTTTGGCTGCGCTTGGATCGTTTACTTAATTTTCAATTCCATTGGTGAACATTTTGGAATCGCACAATTCTTGGATTATTTGCAAAAACAAGGAATTCTTTCAATCGTCTTAAATATCCTTTTCTTGCTATTTGGAATATCAGGTTTCATATCTGGTTATAAATCCCGTTCCTTAATGAAAAGAAAGACGTTAAGATTTGTACCAAGGATCAAAGAATTAGAAAAAATAATTGACGAAAAAAGATCCTCAAGTGGCATTAAGGAAACCGGAGATACACAAGAGGGAGACAAAATATAATGGAACCAACCACCGCAATTAATACTTCACTTATCATTGTTATGTTTTTCTCCTTGATTTGGGTATGGATCTTCTCCTACCGATCATACTTTATTGACGATTTTCGTGATCGTGTCTTTCATTTGCGGGATGAGTTATTTGATTTAGCCGCTCAAGGCAATATTGCGTTTGACCATCCCGCCTATTATCGTGTTCGCCAACTTATGAATGGATCAATCCGTTTTGCTGAATCAATTTCAATTTGGTATTTTATTTATACCAATAATTTTATGAAAAACGATAAAGAATCTTCAAAATTTTTAAATGAATTGAAGGCGGATATTGAAACTATAGAAAACATTGAAGTGCAAAAGAAAATAAAATATTTCTTAAATTGCCATCGATTGGAAGTAATTCGCCATATTGTAATGAAGAATTTATTTCTTAATATAATAATATTGTTCATTTTGGGATTAAGCAAAATATCTCGTGGATGCCAAAATATTTATAAAAAATGGAAAGATGGCATGATGAAATCCCACGGCATCCAAATCATTGAAAATGATTCGTATATCCATGGAGGCACATAATATTCAACATGTAGAAGGGGTTACGCTGTCCGGCCCATCAATAACAAATTGTCTTATGAGAAACTTGGAACAGGTTATCAGAACCAGAAATCTAATATCTATGGTCCGCTCCAGTTAGTGTCATTACGCGCAACCAACCGGGTTTCACCCGGGAACTTGATATCTAGAAACGAAATTTTGTTATTCGAGAATGCCAAATTATATTTTAAGCGCCCACTTTTTATGTTATTTTATGACTGAAAATAGGTCTGGGCAAGCGGCTAGTTTTCGGGATCGTACAATGCTTGTTATGCCGTTATTGATTCGTTATCGGACGGAGTTCATAGATTCGCCCATACTTTGCCGCCGACGCCAAATCCCCCTGTCGAAGAGCCTCCTGGCTGCCATTCGCAGGGCAAGACGTATGATGAGTTGTTGGAGCGCACCAAGGAGGCTATTGCGCTGTACATGGAGTGTAAGCACCCCGTTGAGCGCTCCCGCTTTGTCAGTTTGCAGCAAGTTGAAGTAGAGGTTTAGAATGCCAAAACTTCCTTTACTTACCGCAAAGAAACTTATTGCGGTGCTTGATAATTGGGGTTTTATCTGCAAGCGACAACGTGGCTGCCATTATTTTTTGAGAAGTTCTTGAAATTCTTTGGGTGTAAGACCGCTTTGCTTAATGATTGCGCGAAACGTTCCTTTTGCTATTTCTTTATGGTTTGGGATGGTTAGTCTTCGGTGGGGAGGTTCTTTGTGTCTAAGGATGACATGGTTGCCCGTCTGGTGATCTAGTTCATACCCAATCTTCGCTAAGGCTTTAATAACTTGCTGACCGGAGATGAGAGGAAGTTTAGGCATCGATTTCCACGAGTTCCTCTTCTATAGTGGGCGGTATGGGTTCATTGTGTTTTCTAAGACTTTCGATGTAGCCTTTCATGGCGTCTTTGATGTTATCAAGGGCTTCTTGACGGGTGTTACCCTGGCTGATGCACCCTGGCAGGCTTGGGACTTCCGCGACGAAGACACCGTCTTCGTCTTGTTCGATGAGCGCTCTGAATCGCAGCATGGCCGTATAACCTCATGTGTATAGATTATCACTATTTTATGACTGGAAACAGGTCTAGGCAAGCGGTTAGTTTTCGGGATCGTACAATGCTTGTTATGCCGTTATTGATTCGTTATCGGACGGAGTTCATAGATTCGCCCATACTTTGCCGCCGACGCCAAATCCCCCTGTCGAAGAGTCTCCCTGACATCATCCAATTTATAAGCATCTTCAACACTGAGATAAGGAGACCAACCGGTATCGTCTTCCAATAAGGCGACTTCAACTTCGGCCACATAGTGGCCTTCATGTACATACTTTGACTTCTTTCGTTGCTTCATCCTTACAGCCTCCGTGTAAACGTTTCATCCCATCGCTCCGGATCCGGACGATAGGCCGTGACTAACACGACAGGTTTATTATGACCTCATTTCAGCCGCATGCTCATCAGGGCCAATGTCGCAGGTGAGGTTTCCCGATGTAGCCCACCAAGGTAATGATATTTGATGGGCTACGCTACGATTTCTTATAGGAAATCTTCGCTTTGATCCCACCCTACTTCACT
>CAYQOX010000096.1:0-6297 GCA_964419335.1 uncultured bacterium
TTCCAGAAACAAAACACTTCTAGAACTCACCCTAGTCAAGGTGGGGAGTTCGCCATTATAATTGATTTTCTTGATTTAGGTGTGAAAGTGAAATGCTCTGGTGGTTGAGTAAAGCGATATAGAAACAAAGTATTCTTGAAAACGAAGGCAAGTAGGAGGTTTATTCATGCCAAAAGGTTCTCTATTCATTGTAGGGCTTTTCGCGATATCCTTGTCGCTCCCCTTGGGGTTATGGGCGGATGAGGATCATGCGACCAACGATGAAGAGCAAAAAGTCCAAGAAACCATTGAGTCCGTAACCGATGAAGTAAAAGACGAAAAGAAAAAAGAGGAAAAGACAGAAAAAGAGAAACCCCATGAAGCGATTACATCAGAAAAGAACGTCGAAGATGAATCAGTACATAACCAAGTGGGGGATGTAACGATATATAACTATGGGATCAACGCGACCTTTATTAACTCCAATGTAACCGTTCATGGCGGTGAGATACGTGGAGAAATTCATCGTGGTGCTGGCGAAAAGGAAATCGTTGATGAAGAAAAACCTACGCCTTCTCCTGACGAACCAGGGAAAGAACCGCGCGAAGGCCCTCCACCCCAAGAGCAACCCGAGCAGCCTTCGCCCTTTGATAAAGTCATCGAAGACGCTACCAAGATCGAAGGCTTGTTTACCGTCTATCACAAGGTAGACGATAAACAGCGTCAAGTCTTATGGGAAATTAATCCAGAACAATTAGATACAGAATTCCTCATTAGTGGTGCGTTAGCGACCGGTGTCGGGATGGGACGCGCAAAACCAGGCACCTTTTTGGGGAATAAAATCATCGAATTTAACGAACTTCACAATAAAGTTCATTTTATTGAGAAGAATTTGCGCTTTACCGCACCTGAAGAAAGTTTGACTGAGAAGGCTGTAAAGAAAAATTACAGTGACTCGATTATGGCCTCCCTACCCATCGCAGCAACCAATCCTGAAACAGCGGGATTATTGATCGATGTCACCAAGTTATTGCTGGGAGATACGTTTCAAGCCTCCAACTCGATCAGCAGTTCTCTCGGCGGCGGATATAGTGTTGATGGGGGAAATAGTTTTGTAGAACAGATTAAAAATTTCCCCAAAAACTTAATTACCCATTTAGTCTATGCGATGCGGGGCGGAGCCTCGGGAGAGAGTGTCGCCCTACCTGATAATAAGAGTCTAACCGTGGAAGTGGTGCTCGATATTCGCCCCCTGAAGAAAAATCCTGATTTCAAGCCACGAATCGCGGATCAACGCATCGGCTACTTTATCGAAGCGTATATGGATTTCGGGGAAAAAGATGAGAAATTTAAGGAACTGATGACAAGGCATATCGTGAAATGGGATATCCGGAAGGCGAGCCCCGAATTGGAGTTATCCCCTCCGATAAAACCCATTGTATTTTGGATTGAGAACACCGTGCCGGAAAAACATCGCAAAGCCGTTCGTGATGGATTGCTCTTATGGAATGAAGCTTTCGAAGAGATCGGCATCAAAGACGCGATCGTGGTCAAGCAGCAACCGGAAGACGCCGATTGGGATGCGGCCGATGCGCGCTATAACACAGTTCACTGGAACCTTTCGCACAATTTATCTTATGGGGCGGTCGCCCAATTTATCTCTAACCCTAAAACCGGCGAAATGATGCAAGGCGGCTTTTTGATCGAAGGCGATCAAGTGCGCACGTTACTCAACATACGCAATTATCTCGAACCGGATCGGGTGGAAGAGTTCAAGAAGAAAATGCAACCCGAAAAACATGAGCATGAAGATGAACAAATGGTACGTAACCGTTGTGAATTCAGTGAGCACCTCTTTGATCAGGCGACAACCGGGTTGATGACGATTGCTGCACGCAAGGGAATAGAGAATGTTTCCGAAGAATTCGCAGAAGAATATACCTATCAGTTTCTACGCATGCTGGCAGCGCATGAGTTTGGCCATGTACTGGGCCTGCGGCATAACTTCAAAGGAAGTACCTTGCACCGGTTGGAGGATTTGCATAACAAAGCCTTAACCGAAGAAATGGGACTTACCGCGAGTGTCATGGATTATTCCCCTATCAATATTGCTCCGGAAGGAGAAGAGCAAGGCTATTACTTTGATCCTAAAATCGGGATTTATGATAAGCTGGCAATCAAGTATGGGTATACAGATATCAAACCGGCGACGGATACAACCGAACAAGAAATGCTCAACGAGATTGCTGAACTTCAGGAAAAACGTGAATATCGCTACGGTACAGATGAGGATTTAATTTCTGGTTCTTGGATTGGAATCGATCCTCTTTGTAATCAAGATGATTTGAGTAACGATCCTCTGGCTTATAGTAAACAACAAGCCCAAATGGCTCTGGATACAATACCCAAGTTACCCAACTTAATCGAAGAAGGTGAAAATTACACCCCGCTTCGTATTGGATTTAACCGCTTCTTAAATCAATACTTAGATAGTTCATACTACGCAATCAAATATATCGGCGGGCAGTATGTGCGACGGGTCAAGAAAGGCGGAGAGTATAATCCCTCGCCCTTAAAACCGGTATCTCCTGCCAAGCAACGAGAAGCATTAAATTTCATCGTTGAAACGATTTTTGCGGATGACATCTATGACTTTGATCCTGAGTTTTTAAACAAACTCGCTTCAGAGCGTTGGTATCATTGGAACGCAGACTTCCCCGGCCCGCCTAGTGAGTATTCCATCACGAACGTAGTGGAAAATTACTATGATATGATTATCTATTACCTTTTCTCTTCTAGCACAATAAAACGTATTCGTGATGGAGAGAATCAACGTCCTGTACAAGCAGTTAACTTTACAGTGCCTGAGTTGTTTGAAACAATGTATGAAGGGATATGGGACAACGTAATCGAAGCGGAAACCGACAAAATTGTCGATGGGTATTACAAAAATGAGAAACCCCTCATCAATACCTACCGACGCATGCTGCAACGCATTCACTTGAAACGCATGATCGAAATCATGCTTGAGCCCTCCTACGGGATGCCCGAAGACGCACGTACCCAGGCATGGCGGACTCTGCGATCCCTGAAAAAAGAATTGAATGAGTTTTCCAAATATCTGGAAAATGTAGATGATTATTCACGAGATCACATTGAAGAATCACTGGCCAAGATCGAACGTGCCCTGGAAGCGCGCTTGAGTGTACGAGTGGATTTTTGGTAAAAAGTTCATTGGAGTAGGAGTCTTCCCCGCCCCAAGGAAAACCTTGGGGCGTTTTTACTTTAGGAGCATTACTCAGGTCTTGGCTCTTTCACTTTCGTGCTACAATTCAGAATATTTTGAAACGATGAATCAAACAAACAACCAAGAAAACCCAGAAGTGATTATCTATACCGATGGCGCGTGCAGCGGGAATCCTGGACCGGGAGGCTGGGCGTGTATCTTAAAACATGTTCCCACGAATCGCGAAAAAGAATTTAGCGGGGGGAGCCCAAAAACAACGAACAACAAGATGGAACTTATGGCCGTGATCGAGGGATTGGAAAAGCTGAAGCAAGCCCCGCTGCGTGTTCATGTGGTGACCGATAGTTCTTATGTCCAACAAGGGATTACGAAATGGATTCATAACTGGAAAAAAAACAACTGGAAACGTAAGACCAAAGGCGGTTGGGAAGTGGTCAAAAATGATGATCTATGGAAAAGACTCGATCAATTGATCCAAAAACACCACGTTACCTTTGAGCATGTGCGGGGGCACTCCGGCCATCTGGAAAATGAACGATGCGATCAACTGGCGGTCGAAGCCTGTAAAAAGTATTTTTGAGAAGAGAAGTTGAATAAAGAGTGAAAAATTTCATTTTTTTTGCTTGAGAAGACTCGGAAAGATTGACAATTTTATTCTTCAAGTTACCTTATAATCACAAATTGAGTCCCCATCGTCTAGAGGCCTAGGACACCGGCCTTTCACGCCGGCGGCAGGGGTTCGAATCCCCTTGGGGACGAGGAGCGCAACAGGGTTAGGAATAATTTCCTAACCCTTTTTTCTTGCGCACGTTACGTGAAGTACTTGGGGCGCTCCATCTATCCTGAATGAATAAAATCGACTATACTTTTCTACAATCAGAAACCTTGGCTTGAGGCGATCGATGAATCGAAAATTTCTCATTCTCGTAGCAGTGGCTTTTGTGATTCGGATAACATGGGTTTTCATCCTTGCTCCCATGGGAGACTTCGAGGTTTACCGATATATCGATGGAGATGATTATTTACATTTCGCCCAAGCCTTTCATGAAGGCGAATATTTGATCAACCCAGATTATATCCTACGCGTACCTCTATATCCTTCCCTGATTGCTTTTTTTTCTCGTCTTCCCTTGGAAACGATACTTGGGCTACGTGGTTGGCATGTATTCTTAGATCTCTTCACTCTCAGCATTCTTTATTTATTTGTTAAAAGGTTTTTCTCTGAACCCTGTGCTCTTACCGCAGGCTTCCTCTATGCGTTTTATCCCCTGGCTATTTATCGGCTTCCAATGCTCAACACTGAAATCATCCAGGCAACCCTAATCGTTCTATGGGGAGCCTCTGCGATGCAAGTTCTCCAAGGCCGAAAAATCCGGGATGCTTTGCTTTTATCCCTCCTTTCCGGTTTTATGGTTTATATAAACCCTGCCACTCAATTCTTACCGATCCTTTTGGCGATTTTTTTCCTTGTTTATTTCCCCAAAGGTTCCTCCATGAAACTGGCTGCGGCGAGTTTGATTCCTCTCCTCGTGATTTGCTCTTTATGGGGAACCCGCAATTATGTGGTAACCGGGGATTTCTTTCTCTTTGATATTCGAGGAGGGAAAGAATTCTGGTTGGGAAATCATCCTGAATACGAAGGACGCTGGGAAGGCCCTAAAAAAGAGGAATGGATGCAAGAACTTGATCGTTACAGAAAACAAATCCAAGAACAAGGTGGGACAGGGCATGATTTTAACTCGTTCTTGTTTCAAAAGGGAATTGAAAACATCATCCATCATCCCATAAAAACCATCGAATTAATCGGGAAAAAGTTGGTTCGCTTCTGGTATATTCCCGCTTCTGAACGTATGCTTTTTGCCACAATCCCGGTGCAATCCTTGTATCTTGGATTCGCCTTGGTAGGCATCCTTCTTTATGGAGTCAGAAAGCCAGGCGTTGGACTCCCGCTTTTTATCATCCTCTACTTTACATGCATTTACTCTTTAAGTTATGCTTGCTTGCGGTTTAGTCATCCTATTATGCCCTGGGTCTGCGCTTTAGGGGGAATCGGTATGGGGACCTTGTGGCAACGCATGCGTACAACAGGGGAATCTCGGCATACGGGAACATCAAGTCCATCATGAATCCTCTTCAATGCGGAAAAATCCTTGATTCTTAGGGGAAAGATTTATAGGATACGTGTGAGAATAAAAATAGGCGCCTGTAGCTCAGCAGGATAGAGCGCCGGATTCCTAATCCGTCGGTCGCGCGTTCGAATCGCGCCAGGCGCAAACTGATTTATCTAGACTTACGATCTGCGATCTTTCTTCACCCTTCTATTTTGCCCAAATATTGCCCAAATCATTCTTCCTTTTGGTTACTTATGGTTCATAAATATAGATGGTCAAATGCTGAGCCATCATTGGAACCGGTAGATTGTTCAATGTATCTGCTGTAAACTCTTATAACCATATCCGTATTCCTATGACCTAATGTTCTAGCAATCCATAAAGGATTTACCGACATTGTCGTGGAGAAAAAAGGGCAAAAAATCGCGGTGGAAATTGAAACCGGCAAATCGGATTGGAAAAGGAACATCCAGAAGAATTTGGAAAATGCTTATCAGGGGATTTTTCTATTACCTACCAATCCGAAGGCTTATGAAAAGATCCAAGCGTATATCCAACGAATTCATCTAAAGATTCCCATCAAAGTGAAACAGGTTCAAGATTTTGTGAGATAAAGCCATTGGCTTTCAAGCATAGGAGGCAAAGGTTTGATTGATGTACTGGTTAGTTTGCAAGTGGGTAAAAATCAATTGCGGAATTTGCGGGGGAAATTGCGCGGGTGAACGTGCGAGAAACTCGTCGGGTAAGCAACGCTTCAGGCGTTGTCTCAGGATTTCAACCATGCGACGCTTTACATCCCAGTTACAGGAATCCAGATGTTTGGCCAAGATCCAGTTTACATACTTTTTTCG
Organism: uncultured bacterium; assembly: GCA_964419335.1. Lineage (GTDB taxonomy): Bacteria > Hinthialibacterota > Hinthialibacteria > Hinthialibacterales > Hinthialibacteraceae > CAYQOX01. Next base: position 6,189 of record CAYQOX010000096.1, read on the forward strand.
TTGTTTTTCTTTGACAATACCCACAATTTGCTCCACCAGAAATGGGAAAATATCATGGTTTTGTATTTTGGCATCAACGAGCGCGGCATGGAAGCCACCGGATTGATGC
>CAYQOX010000097.1:0-6051 GCA_964419335.1 uncultured bacterium
TATTTGATCCAATGGATATGGCATTTTTGTGTCCCTCTGGGTACCACGATTGCTTACAACGCTTCCTCGTCAACGTTGTCATGAACTCTCTATTTCCAGTTGGCCTATTGTTCGGTATGGCTATTTCATATTTGAATGAGAGATTCATTATTCTTTAATTGGCAAAAACTATTTTCATTATACATGGAAACAATTCTTCCGGGAAAAGCCAATGTAGACGAAATGATGAGAAAAATCTCAAAATTGCCCTTTCTGCACAAACCAACCCCTTGTAAACTTGGCGTAAATATGATTGCAATGAACTCGAGGTTGAGGCTATCGTGAGTAATCTACTCCTGATTGGTGTAGGACCGCTTCCGTTTTATGAATCGGACCGTTTATACGGTTTTGGTATTCGTACGTGGCAATTTACCCTTCCTTTATTAGCCGCCGGCCATCGAATCATTCTCGTTACCTGTGAGTTCGGTATCCAGCGTGAAAGTGGGATACAAACCCGCTATCGTTACAAGCCCTCCACGTTCGGAGAATTAGAACATATTTCTCTCCCGGAACCTACCCCGCGTAATCAAAATGTCTTGCTGACACGCATTGAGGATATCATTAAAACCTATAAACCGGTGGGAATTATCACCGCCGGTTCGACGATTTCTACCAATCTTGCTGCTTCAATCAAAACCGATCTCCCTATCTGGATGGACATGTTTGGCGATCTTTTCGCCGAAGTCCAAGCCAAAAGCCCCTATTCGAACGAGATCAATGAAATTCGCTTCTTTCATCAGATTTTATCACGGGTATTAATACGGGGTGATCGCTTCTCCGTGGTTTCGGAAATGCAGCGCGGCGCGGCTATCGGTCAACTAGGATTAATGGGACGCTTGAACCGCCACACCTTGGGGGAGGAACTGATCTGGACGATTCCCTGTGCCTTTAATGGCGAGGTGGCTCCAGTAAAGCGTTCGCCGACTATCTTCCGTGGAAAAGAAATTGCTCAATCTGATTTCCTCATTTTGTGCAGCGGGGGCTTTAATACATGGACGGATGTAGAAACCCTATTTGAGTGTATTGAAAACGCCATGGAAAAAAATAGGCGTATTCATTGCGCTGTGACCGGCGGTGCGATCTCCGGTCACCACGAAGACGGCTTTAACCGCTTTCGCAGTTTGATCTCCAAAAGTCCTTTTGAATCTCGTTTTCACTTACTCGGTTGGCTTCCTACAGATGAGATGGAACAGATTACCCTGGAGGCTGATCTGGGGATTAACGTTGATCTACCGATCTATGAATCGGTTTTAGGCAGCCGTAATCGTATTCTTTTCTGGATGCAGTGTGGGCTTCCTACATTAACCACAGTTACCACCGAATTGTCCCAATTTATCACCGGGAATGAATTAGCCTTAGGCGCGCCTACTGGAGATGTCCGGGCTCTCACGAATCAAATTCTTAAAGTTGCCAATCACCCCCTCGAAATCAAGAATATGGCAATCAAAGCGAAACGTTTTGCTTATGATTATTTTTCCTTTGAAGAAACCACCCAGCCTCTTCTGCGCTGGGCCAAAAGACCGGTTAAGGCATCTGACAATGTTGAACGCGATCTTCGTAACGACCAACCGTTAAACCAAGTGGATGCTTTGTGGCATGCTTGGGCTTTTTCGAAAGATACCAAACAGATTGATTTTTCTCTACCCGTGCAGCCCAAACCAGTGATTAAAACACGTCCTCAAGGGAAAAGTTGGTGGCGTCGACTTTGGGGGTTCTAATTATGGTTAAAGTCAGCTTTCTAATTCCTCACCATAAAAACAAAAAACTACTGGCGCCTTTGTTTTTCTCTCTCTTTAATATGGAAACTGAAAAATACCGGGTGGAATTTGTCCTGGTTGATAATGCTTCTAACGATGGTTCGGTACCCTGGCTGCGTAAGCATTATCCCAAAGCGCGTATTTATCAGTTACCCAGAAATATGGGGTTCGCCCCCGCGCTTAACCAAGCTGCCAAGGCCTGCGATACCGAGTGGCTGGTTTTTTTAAATAACGACACTTTTGTCGATCCCGATTGGCTTCCCCATATGATGTATGCGGTCAAAAAAACGAACGCTTCTTGTTTTGCGAGTCATATCTTCAATTGGAAGGGCACCAAAACCCAGTTCGCAGGCGGATGGGTTAATCTCTTTGGCAAAGGATTCGAAAGCCCCGTGTTGAAATCGCCTAAGCCGTATGAGATTTTTTTTCCCTGTGGGGGAGCCATGATGATTCGCCGGGATGTATTTTTAAACGCAGGTGGGTTTGACGAGGATTTCTTTATGCTCTTTGAAGATGTTGATTTAGGTTGGCGCTTGCGTCTAATGGGTGAGAAAGTTTTTATGGTTCCTGATGCTTTTGTCATGCACCGCGGCCATGCTTCTCTAGGAAAAGAAGCCTATACCCAAAAAGCCTTGTATTACGAGCGCAACAGTTTAGCCATGATTTATAAACATTTTGCAGATGAAACCCTATGTGTAATCTTTCCCTTGGCCTTGCGTGATGCATTGATCCGCGCAGCCGCGATTGGAGGTACCGGTTATCCCTTTCGCTATTCTCCTGAGGGATTTGCTATGCGAAGCGCCATCGCAGCGTTTTTTCGTGATCTCCACAAATGGAAGAAAAAACGTGCTTGGGTTCAATCCCAACGCAAGGTTTCAGATCAAGAAATCATAAAACGCTTCTTTCCTCAAACCGAACAACGATGGGCTTATTGCGATCGTCATTACCACCGCCTGAATGCGCCCCCCGTTTCCAAGCAATTAAATGCGATTATGCACCAAGCCAAACAATTGACCTCATAGAATGCTATCCCCTTTATTGTTAATGTATTTAATTTCCTAATATTTTATTATTTGATAAATAAATCGTTTTTTTGCATAAGTAGTTGACGATTTGTGCGTAATATGGAATGATGGATATATCGCATGAGTGCGGAAATTTTATCTCTATGTAAGAGGAGGAAGAGTTATGTGGAAAACAATTGGATATAGCTTTGCTATGATCGCAGTCTTGGCTTTTTCCACTCAAGCACAGACTGTGGGGTATTGGGAATTTGACACCGAAGACACAATCCTTGAGGATAGTTCCGGCAATGGCCTGGATGGTCAGGTGGGTTTCGATGTATCAACAGAAACCGACCCTGTTCCTAGCGAGGATACGCCTTCCGGAGCAGAAGGTGACCGCGCTTTAAAGATTATCGGCGGACCTGTGGTTGCAGATGATTCTGAGAACTCCTTGCTTGATTTGGCCGACCAAGAATTTACGGCGGAATTGTGGATCAAAGTCTATGATGAGTTACAAGGTCTCAGCTGGCGCGGTACGGTTTATTATGGCCGTCACGGAACCGGGTGGGGAATTGGTACCCGCGACCAGGAATTAAAATTTACTCTATTTGGCGTTGTGGATATGTTCCCTGGGATTGATTTAGAGGCGGATGAGCAATGGCATCATTTAGCTTTTGAGTATGAACCCGAAGTAGGAGTGGAATTTTATCTTGATGGTGAATTTTTTACTTTTTATGAAGAAACTCGTCCAATGATCCAGACCGATACCAATATTTTGTGGCTCGGAACCGAAGATGGTGCCAGCCGGCCGATTCCTGCTTTTCTAGACCGTTTCCGCGTTACTGAAGGATTGCTTGAGCCTTCCGATCTCGATTCTGATCCAACCGATCCAAAACCAGTGACTGATGATACGATCGTGTATTTCCCGTTTGACGAAGAATCTGGGCCAGAATATCAAGATACTGCAGGTGGTTTAGTAGCCTTAGCGGGAACGCAATGGTTTGCTCAGAAACAAGCGCCTGATTTTACCGAGGATACACCATCGGGTGAAGGATTGTCTCTCTATTTTACCCAAGGGGATCATGCCATTATTCGTGATCTAGAAGATCAGATGAACTTCCAGGATCAAAGTTTTACTCTCGAAGCCTGGATTAAACCCGAAGAATTTGCTCAAGATAGTGCCGTAATCATGCGCTATGGCGGCTCTGAAACAGCTCCAGATGATTCCGGTGGATATGGCCTTACCGCTAATCAGGCCAATGGAACCGCAACACTGATTTTTTATCAAATTGATGCGGGGGATGCTTATTCCATTACAACTCCAGAAAATTCTCTACCTTTCGATGACGAATGGCATCATATCGCCGCTTCGTATAATGAAGATGAATTTATGGTACAGCTCTTCGTGGATGGAGAACTTGTCCATGAGGAAGAATACTTTCTAGGGATCATCACCGCCAAAGATTCATCCTTGGTTCATCTTTCAGGACAATGGGATGGTCGAGAGGCCTATATTGGTTATATAGATCGGGTTCGTATTTCAGCTGATGCCTTGGCTTCTGAAGAACTTGACTATGAAGAACCAGTGACTTTCGTTTCAGAGTGGTCTCTTTACTAATTTTCTTGGTATTGCTGCGGAAAAAACTGAACTTTTATCCTTACGTCCCTGAGGGCTTGGAAATTTTTTCTTTAAGGCTATGATAATTTCGTAAAATACCAACAAACGAGGTGAAATTCATGGCCAAAGGTAAAAATAAAAAAGCCCATCAACTTAAGTGGCGTAAGAAAAAAGCAAATCACGGGAAAATTCCCTGCAAGGGACGTTGAATTGTAAATAATATAAAATTAATTACTTATACCAAAAACGGCCGTATGGCCGTTTTTTTTATGGTAAAAAATCAAATTGTTTCCGCTGTGATTTCTCCATTGGTAGAAGAAGAACGTATGATTTTCTTTCGGATGGAGAAAGATGACTCCTAAACCTGACATTTTTATAAGCATTTACCCCTCTTCTCACGATGTAGCGGCAGCCACAATTCACTCTCCCCGTAAAGTTATTATCAAAGCTGGTTTTGGTGCCCAAAGACGCCGTTGTTGGGTGGAACTCTATAACGAAGATTGTGAGATCCCACTTGAACTTGGCTATACTGTAAAAGTGGAAATCAAGGGGATCCAATGTTTTTGGGGTTATATTCAACAAAAACGAATCGATTCCATCGATGATCATCTCTCTTTCTACGCCGAATGGAATCCCGAACGTGAATTTGTCCGACCCGTCGCTGACTTGTTTCAAAATCAAACCACGACTCAAATGCTCGAGACTATTCTCATCGCTTACGAACTTACCCGCCGCGATAATCACACGCATCATTTTACGTTTGAGCGTATCGAGTTTGTGGAATATCCTCTTTTTTCCACTGTGGATTTATTGGCGAAGCTGAGTGGAAATTGGATATGGGATGTCTATGAGGATTTGACCTTATCGTTTCGCCCCCCGAGTCTTCAACCCGATCACCGCATTGCTTTAAAGCATGATGCCTATACCGTCAATCTCTGGGAAACGGTCGAGGATATCACCTCGTATATACTATTGCACGGGGGAATTGTAGATGGTACGAATTATGAAAGTTGGGTGGCCATACCGGGGAGTTTCCATCGCTCCGAACATGACTACACCTCGATCTATGTACGCCCTGTTCTAGCCTATGATGCGCTGGAAGTCCTTCGCCAGGCGATTATGGAGCAAATGTCGCGTGCTCACTATGAACATTATGTAGATTTAATAGGTTACGGAGAAACGATCCAACCGGGAGATAGGGTGCAATTTATCATCGATGATCTACCACTCTTTCCTCAAAATCAGGTCTTTCGTGTAAAATCCCGCGAACTTACATACGCCCATGAATCCTTGCAGACCAGACTTTATCTCACCTCCGGATGGGAATCATCACCGACCTACTTGTATTACTTTCGTCATGATACTCCCCTGGTCCCGACGATGATCGAGCAGCCAAGCGCCCCATTTCAATTAGATGTAAGCGCTTTGGATTCAGCCTCTTACTTAGATTATTGAACGAGATGTTTTCCCTTCACCCCACCCTCCTCTTTTTCCTACCTACCATTCTTAAGGGAGCCAAGCCTCCCTCTTTTTTTTCATAATATGATTTTTCATTCGTTTACACTAGTTTTTTCATTTCCTCATTTACGAAGCACAAAAGTGAAGATTTATAAAAATTGGACGAAAATAATGA
>CAYQOX010000098.1:0-5854 GCA_964419335.1 uncultured bacterium
CGTTGTCGAAGCTTGCACTGCCGGGAACTTTATTACTCCCACGGGGGCCCCAGTCTGCGAAATAATCAAATTCTCCTGCACCATCACCTAAAACCGAGATTTGAATATCGCCTTCAGTGATGAAGCCATCCAGTTCACCCATAAATAATTTATCTGCATCTTCTGAGGCCGTTGCTGTATAAGTGACCAAAGACATGTCCGAAGAGATTTCCCAGGTAATCGTGTTGTCATCGATGGTACCACCATCACTGGCATCGCTGGCGTTCCAGCCATTGGGTATCGTTTCAGTTAAGGTTAGGCCATCGGCACCTTCAGGAAGTTCAAGAGTTACATCTACTTTTTCGCCGGGGCCAACATAGGATTGGCTAAAAGAACGGGTGGCAACAGGTTGAACAAGGTCAGCGGCCTCGTCAAAGAGGGCTTTGATCTCTTCAGCGCTCAAGGCACGGCTGTAAATACGAACTTCATCCAATGTGCCTGTAATCCGATTGTAGGTTGTACCTTGGAGACGACTCCCGATGGTTACATTTTCTGCTTCGGTCGTGGTGGTGGTGTTGATTTCAATAGTGTCGTCGCCTACCCATTTATTCGGATCGAGTTCACCATCAACGTAGTGGACGACATCAGAGGGATATGTACCTTCAAACACCGAAGCAATTAAGTGCCATTCTCCATCGTCTACCGGTGTAGTAGCAATAGTTTGGCTACCTTGGTATTCCGTTCGGATTGCCCCTAAGACGCTTGCGTCAGGTTGGCTGGAATCATTGTTAATACGAAAATGCCATTTAACAGCGGTTCCCGTTTGTCCCCAACCGACCAACCCGTTTCCGATATCGGTGGTTTTGACCCAGAGTACAATAGTGCGGGGATCATTGCCTTGAACCCCTTCCCACGGTACTTGGAAATCGGAACTCCCATCCAGATAGATGGCATTTCCTTTTTTACCAGCAGCGTGAAGAGGTTGTCCCGCTAGAACTTCTGCATCACGATCATTTCCGGAAGAATCTTTAGCAATGGTGCCATCGAAATCATCGAATGTCCAATATCCTTCCAAATCTGAAGTGATATCCTGGGCGGAGGCCATCATGGGAAAGGCCAATACGAGCAGTAAGATACTCATTCTACATGGTTTAAACATAGTACTTCCTCCCTAGTTTAATCAAATAATATCATTCACTCTATCGAAAGATCGAAAATTCAATACAGTGAATGATCGAATATTATTATTCTAAATAATAAAAATGTAGAAAGTCAAGTACATGGAAAGAAATTTAAAGAGGTTTTCTGAAAAAAACACATTGACAATGAAGAATAAGCTCTAGTAATTTAAGAATTGGTCTATCGGATCAATTAAGATTAAATCATGGGAGAATGAGCCATGGGATTAAAAAAGGGATTCACACTCATTGAATTGCTAATTGTGGTCGCGATTATCGGGATTTTGGCGGCGATTGCGGTGCCGAATTTTTTAAACGCGCAAATGAGATCTAAAATTGCAAGGGTTGAAGGTGATTTTCAATCCATTGCTACCGCTTTTGAAATGTATCGGTTGGATAATGGTGACCTCCCTCGCTGGAATTTACTTGGATGGGCTCAATCGTGGGCACGATTCACCACCCCCATCGCGTATTTAGGTATTCGGCCTATTGATCCTTTTGAGGCAAAATTTGAAAACGAATTCCAACACTCTCATAATTGGTATGAATACAGCGCCTGCAAAGGTAGAACCCCTATGAAAAACCTCGAAGAGGGAGAAGTGGTGGATAATTGGGTTTTAGCCGCTTACGGTCCGAATGGTATTGATCATACCCAGCAAATTTCGGATTACCCAAACACCCAAAAGTTCTTAAAATTCGATATTTCTAATGGGATTAGAAGCAATGGGGATATTTACAAAGAATCCAGTCCGGGTTTAAACCCTCAACAATGGAATTAACAGGGTTTCCCAACAAAAATGATATTTGATAGGCTATTAAGAAGGTAATTTGGATTTTATAAAATTTGAATCCACACAATTCATCACGAGATTATGGAGAGGTGGTGCTCATGTCACAAACCAGAAGAAAGTTTATAAAAACTTCGTTTATCGCAGGAGCGGTTTTGTCTTCATCGAATGAAGCGCGAAGAGCGTCGGCAGAAGAGCATGAGGCTCTGGGTTTAGGGCTTATGACCTGGACACTCGGAAAAGACTGGGACGTTGACACGATCATACACAATTGCCAGGAAGCCAAGTGGGAACATGCGGAACTGCGCACGACCCATGCTCATGGTGTGGAAGTGGATTTGAGCAACAAAGAGCGTGAAGAAGTTCGCCGCAAATTTGAAGATGCCGGAATTGCGTTAAGCTTGGCTAGCGCTTTCGCCTACCATTGGGCCGATCCTGAAAAACTGAACGAGCACATTGAAGGAACCAAGAAATACACCCAATTGGCACACGATATTGGTGCGCGGGGAATCCGGGTATTTCCCAATTCCATTGATGTGGATGGCGTATCTCAAGAAAAAACAATGGAACAAATCGCTCAGTCGGTCACTGAAGTGGCGCGCTATGCCAGTGACTATGGGGTTGAAATCCGCCTGAGCAATCATGGTCATGGAACCCATCGGGTTCCTGTCATCAAGCAAATCCTTAATATGACTGAAAGTCCTCATGTGATGATGAACTGGAATTGCGATAGCACCGATGTGGAAGATCCTGGCTTTGAAGCGAATTTTTACAGTGTGAGTGACCGCATTCGTAATATTCATCTGCACCACCTCACCAACATAAACTATCCCTATCGGAAATTGTTTTCGCTGCTGAGAGAAACGAACTACAAAGGTTATTGCAATGCTGAAGTGGATCAAAGCTGTGAACCTATCAAATTTATGAAATATTACCGAGCTTTATTCTTGGCTTTGCAGAACGAACTTTACTAGAGAACGGAGATACTATTATGAAACGAAGAACACTATTAAAAAGCGCTTTGGCTGCAGGATTTTTGATCTCTTCTCCCTCCACCCCTATTTTAGGGGCGAATGATGCGATTCGCATTGGGGTGATTGGAATCGGCTCTTTTATCAAAATCGGCGGGAAGGGGCGTGGAGATATTCGTGATTTTCGTACAATACCGGGAGTTCGTGTCGACGCGATATGCGATTGCGACACTCAACATATGAATTATGAATTGCAGAAATTCAAAGATCGCGGTGAAAAAGTGAAAACCTATGTCGATTTTCGTGATCTAATCAATGACGAAAATTTGGATGCGGTTTCTATAACCACTCCCAACCACTGGCATTCGTTGATGACCATCATGGCTTGCCAAGCAGGCAAAGATGTGTTTGTCCAAAAACCGTCCTCGCATAATCTTTTCGAAGGTCGGCAAATGGTAGAAGCCATGCGAAAATACAAACGCATTGTGCAAGCAACTCATGGCCCACGGAACAGCGGGGCCACGGCGGAAGCCTACAAATACATCCACGAAGGAAATCTGGGGGAAATCCAATACATCTATGGGATAAATTACAAGCCTCGGATGAGTATCGGCAATGTGACGAAACCGCAACCAGTGCCCGAAACCTGCAATTATGATTTGTGGTGCGGCCCGGCACCGAAAAAACCCTTGATGCGCAAGCATTTGCACTACGACTGGCATTGGGTCTGGGATACTGGCGACGGCGACTTGGGTAACATGGGCATTCACGCGATGGATGGGTGCCGCTGGGCATTAGGAGAAAACCAACTGCCAAAACAGGTCATCAGCATCGGCGGCCGTCTCGGCTATGAAGACGACGGAGAAACGCCAAATACCCTGATTACTATGCTGGCGTATGAGTCGGCTCCTATTATCTTCGAAGTACGCGGGCTTCCGAAAAATGCTTCATATCTCGAGCAAAACTGGACGAATAATCCAAACAAAACAATGGATCAATATCATGGGATACGTATTGGGACAATTGTAATCTGTGAAGATGGCTATGTTCAGGAGAATGCGGCCTATGACCATGATGGAAATGAAATTCAAAAGTTTGACGGAGAGCGCAAAACTACCAAAGAAAACTTTATAGAAGCAGTCCGTAATCAGAATCCCAAACTGCTTTATACAGATGCACTTGAAGGGCATTTGTCATGTGGATTGGTACACATGGCCAATATCTCCTGGCGAACTGGACAGGAGCAATTGACCGATGTGATTCGTGAAAGAATCCAGGGCGAGAAACAACTAAACGATTCCTTTGAACGCCTGATGAGTCACCTCAGTGCCAACAAAATAAATTTAAAAAAAGAACCGCTTGTTTTAGGCTCCTTGTTAACCATGAATCAAAAAACGGAACGTTTTGAAGGTGAATTCAGCGAAGAGGCTAACCGCTATTTGTCAAGAGACTATCGCGAACCTTTTGCCGTTCCCAAAAAAGTGTAAATCTTCTAAACGGAAGCAAAGCGCGTTCACACACTTGTTCGGATTCAGCTGTCTGTTGCTCACGTAAAAAACGGGACGATGCTAAGGAATTTTATTCATCTTTTAGCTACCGCCTCTTTCAGTAAACGTGCTATTTCAGTATGATCCCACTCTGTAGCAAGCATCAAAGTTGTTTGTCCAAATTCATCTTGTGCGTTCACATCCGCCCCATGTTCTATTAAGGTCTCAAGGGTTTTAGGGTGGCCATAAGAAGTCGCATACATCAAAGCGGTCCATCCGGATTCGTTTTGCGCATCCACGTCTGCTCCCTGCGCTATTAAGATCTCTGCAATTTCCGTCTGGCCCTTCTGTGCCGCATACATCAAAGCGGTCCGTTCAAAAGAATCACGCATATTCACATCTGCCCCTTTTTCTGTTAAGAGTTCAACAACCTTAGTATGGGCATTTAATGCTGCGTACATTAAAGCTGTCTTTCCGTCTTCATCCTTCGTATTCACATTTGCGCCTCGTTCTAATAATTCCTCCACCCTTTCGTTATTCCCTGCTTCAGCGGCCTCTCTTAACTGTTGATTTAAATCTTGTGCACAACCAAGTCCCCAAACCAATAATCCAATTAATCCTCCCCTGGCTATCTTCCTCATTCTCTTCATCGATTCTTTTTCCTTTTCTTTCTTATTCTTGAAAAACTTCACACTTGTTTCGAGAAAAGAAGAGTTCTACGAATCTCGTCAGTCTTCATGGAATCAACGTCTTAACCACTTCTACCTTGCAAGCCTGATCGAGATTATGGTATTTTTTATTTCGAAGCGTTCTTTCAAACCCTAATCGTCTTTTCTTCTGCAGCGTCCAACGCTCTCTTCCCCCAGGGGGTATACTACAAGCTATCGCTATTAAACGGGCTTCCTTCTCTCCATCCAAAATCTTCTCCCGTGATGGTTTCTTTTGCTTATTACGTTCCAATGCTGCTTCGAATCCACCTTCCACAAATCGTTGGCGGACGTTTCGTACTGTGTTGCAGTGACAAGAAAATACTTTCGCTGTTTGTTCATCTGTCCAATTCGGACCATTTGCATCTACTTTCAGCAAAATATTAGCATGTTTGATTCGATATGCCTGCGTACGTCCTTTACGAATCAGAGACTCTAATTCTTCACGCTCCTTACTTGTCAACTTCACAATATAACGTTTGTTCATTTTTAATACCTCAAACCCTATCAATCAAATAATTCAACCAATGAAATTTATTCAAAGCATTATACTGCTAGAATCAAATGTCATAAATTACTAGATTTTTGAATTCAAACCTGGAATCTCGACAACTTTACGATCAAATTAGGCTCAAGGGTGGGTCAAAAACCAAACGTTGCCCTAGGTCAATTTCCAAACGGTGCCAGCAATCTCCGTATAAAACTTTACGACTTGCTCAAGCAACTCCAATAGTGCCAACCACA
>CAYQOX010000099.1:0-5792 GCA_964419335.1 uncultured bacterium
TTTTTTGTGGTGGGGGTGGGTGTTGGTTTTTCCTCTTCGGGTGTAGGCGTAGGGGTTTTCTTCTCGAGTTCTTTTTTTAAGAGATCGGTAATTTTGTCGGAAAGTTGAGGTTCTTCTTTTTCTTCGGGTTCTGGCTCCGGTTCAGGTTCGGGTTCCGGCTCGGGTTCAGGGGGTTGAGGTTGGGGTTCTTCGAAAGATTCAACCTGGACGGGAACATATTGTTCTTTATAGTTGGACTGCGCACGGGGAGAAATCAAGACGAAAGCAAGGACACCGAGATGTAAGAGAATTGAAATTATAATCGAGGTGCGATCGTTCATCATGACCTCCACCCGGACTTATTGCTCCGGAGTATCCTTTAGTAGTTTTGCGGGAATATTGACTTTGAAGCCGGCTTCTTTGCCAGCGGAGATGACGTACATCAATTCACCGGCGAAGGCTTTTTGATCGACGCGGATAAAAAGTTGTTCTTCGGGGTATTCCTCTTTGAGTTCTTGTAATTGGGGGAGCAGGTCTTCACGATTGATGGGGTTGCCATTGAGGGCCATACGTCCCTCGTGGTCGAGAGCAACCATGATCTTCTCATTCCCTGTGGTGGTGACATAGGAGACCTCGGGGATATCGATATCCAAGCCGGTTTGAACAAAGTTGGAGACCAGGATAAACGCAATCAACAGGACCATGACGATATCGATGAGGTTGGTCATGTTGATGTCGGAAAAGGCTTCGGAACGATAACGAACTTTACGTAGTGGCACGGCTTTTATTCCTCACAGGCGTTTTTTCTTGGGGCTTACGGCGGTGTGCGCCGACGACGATTTGGCGATCGAAGTGATTGATGATTTCATAGGCAAAACTTTCCAGCTGGGCTTCGATATTTCTCACCGCCCGTAAAATGCCGTTATGTGCAAATACGGCGGGAATGGCGACAAGTAACCCTACAACCGTGGTCATCAGGGCTTCAGAGATACCCGGCCCTACGGTTTGCAGGGTAATGTTATCTTCCATCCCCATTTGTTGAAAAGCAAGATATATGCCCCAAACGGTACCCAAGAGACCGAGAAGGGGAGCGGCGCTGGCGGTGGTGGCCAAAAACGTGGTGCCGCGTTCCCAGCGTTCTTTTTCTTGTTCGATGGCGCGATCCAGGGTGCGTTCCAAGGCGGGGACTACGGGACGTTCGGCGATGATGCTATTGCGTTCGCGGTCGAGGGTCGCCCACAGGCGCAACTCTTCGTAGGCGGCGACGAAAAGGCGTGCGGGGCTATTGGCGGGGACGATCCCTTCTTGGGAAAGAGCCACAATATTGCCTTCCATTTCGTTGAAGAGTTTACGGAATTTTTGGGCTTTGATGCGTTCACTGCGAAGATCAAGGAGTTTGCGAATGACGATCCCCCATGTCAAAATAGAAAGCACAAAAAGGACGACATAAATAAAGAGTGCCAGCAGGGAGACATTACTAAAATTAAGGAAGGAAAATTCCGTTTGAGCAGTAACAATTATATTCCAGAGATGCCCATTCATTCGACTTTGACGCCTCGTTTCTGCATGGTTTGTGTGTAACGCGGCCTGTCAAGAAAATCCTTCTTGCAGGGCGTTTTTTTTGAATGGCGGAAAACAGGAAGAAGCGATCAAGGAAAGATTGGCCTTGATTTACCGCTTCGAGTCTCTGATTCCGGTTTTCCTTTTGGATGGATTGATCATGAAGAGCGATTGCCAGTACTTTGTTTGCAATGGATTCCATGAGGAAACGGTCGGACGGAAACGTCCGAGAAGCGAATCGTTTTGGCAACCATTTTTCACTCAACCCTACAAAAGTATAGTAAGTATAACCCATCCATAAAGTAACGGACTAGGGAATGCGAATACGTTGTCCGCTGCGTATGTTGGATGGGTCTTCAATATTATTTAATTCCTGAATGTCTTTCATAGAAACGTCATAATCAGAAGCGATTTTGGAAAGTGTTTCACCGCTTTGGATGACGTGGACATTTCCGGTATATTCGGAGTTCGATTCGAGTTCAGGGGGGGCTTCGGAGCCTAATTCTTGTAAGATGGTGCGATAGACTTTGCGGGTACTTTCGTCCATCTCGTTGATGCGTTGGGTCACCTGGCGGTCTAATTGGTTAATGGATTGCACGGCCGCATTGTGATTGGATGTGACGGTGCCACGGAGATCCTCGATTTGGTTGGCGAGATGAGCCAGTTCTTCGGCATGTTCTTGTTGTTGTTGATCCACTTGTTTTTTGAGATCTTGAGCCAGATTGGCGGTTTCGGTGGAGAAAGAATCCAGGCGATTTACCCGTTCTTGGAGAATGGAGGAGTTGCGTTCAACTTGACCCAGGCGATCGGAGATTTGCTCGATCATGTTTGCCAGATCGGCTTGTTGGGAGCGAAGGTTTTGAAGCGATGTTGAGAAGCTTTGATTGACCTCTTCGAGTTCCGAGGAGGTTTCTACGTTGGTGCGCGATAGTTGTTGATTGTATTGTTCAAGCCGAAGGTCCAGATCCTGGACGGATTCTTGAAGTTGTTGAATTTCTTTATTCGCACACGAAGTCGATAAAAGAATACAAAAAGCGGTCGATACTAGAAAAAATAAAGAACGCATAAGGATCATTGTGTGAAGTCCTCAAACATTTTCAACTTATAACGTTTTCTTCCTATTTTACATCATGTATAATACACTTTATATATCTAATCGTAAGTGTAAATAAAAAAAATATGGGGAAATCGATCGTTCTTTTAGCCCGCTAGAGGGGAAATCATGGTCATTGAATCTATGTATATACAGGTCTTTTATGAGTGAAAAAAAGAATATCCCCACGTCTAACCAAGATAATGCAAGCGTGGGAACAAATCAAGAATCAAATGATGCTTTTGTATGGGGACAGGGGATTGGTCTCGATGTTTCATCCAGCCGTATGTCAGTGCGTCTGGAAATTGATTTGAATGAGGCGGAGCATTATACCCCAGAAGATGTGGTGCGGTATTTAAAGGAACAGCATCTCAACACGGAGGGGTGTGAGGATCAGGTTCGGCGTATATTCGAGCAGGAATTGTTTAATCAGAGTATCGAGGTGATCAAGGGGGAGCCTGCCAAGGATGGAGAAGACGGGTATGTGCAATGGGTGGTGGATCTCTCGGTGCTGGAAGGAGCGAAACTGGTTGAACAAGGAGGGCGGGTGGATTGGAAACAGATGCATCATGTTCTGCAAGTGGAAGAAGATCAGTTGCTGGGGCGATTGATTGAACCGACGGCGGGAGAGGCGGGGCAGGATGTGTATGGAGAAAAAATCGATCCCAAACCGGGGAAGCCGAGCAAATTGCCGGCGGGGAAAGGCATACGGGTGAGCGAAGATGGGAAAGAGATGTATGCTGAGATCTCGGGGGCGGTTTCTAAGGAAGGGGAGAAAGTTTGTGTCAGTCCGGTTTATGCGATTCAAGGGGATGTGAGTCTGAAGACGGGGAATATAGATTTTCATGAGACGGTGGAAGTATCCGGGGGCGTTTTAGCGGATTTTGCTGTCAAGGCGGGGCAGGATATTCATGTCAATGGTTTGGTGGAAGGGGCGACATTGAATGCCGGGGGGAGCATTTATATTTATGGGGGGATTCAAGGGGATGAAAAAGCGTTGATTCAGTGTGGCGGTGATTTGGTGGTGAAATATATAAATAACGCCAAGGTGGAAGTCCAGGGGGATGTGTTGGTGAACGGGGCGATATCGAATTCCTATGTACGAGCGAAGGGGAGTGTGTTGGTCGATGGATCCAAGGCGGTGATTCAGGGGGGGACGACCTCGGCGGAAAAAGAGATTTCGGCTGAAGTGCTGGGGGCCGAGATTGGGACGAAAACTCATTTGGTGCTGGGTGAGGAAGTGGTTGAGTTGCAGCGAAAAAAGGTGGATGAAGAGAAGGTCTTGGAATCGCTGGTCGCGAATTACAAGAAGATTAAGCACGCCAGCGATACTTTGAATCAAATGCGGGAGAAGGGGAAGATCACCCAAGAGCAGGAGGGGTTACGGTTAAAGTTAATCCGAACCGGGTTGCAAGTCCAAGGGCAGGTAAAAAATAAGCACAAAGAGATTCAAGCATTGCAGAAGCAGATAAATTCAGTGCGGAAGCAGCAGAAGGGGATTGCGGCACGTTCCATCGCCTGGCCGGGGTGTATGATCACCATTATGGGGCGGAAATATCCTGTGAAAGCGCAGACCAGCAAGGCTGTTTTTGCGTATAAATCAGAGGAAATAGAAGTATTTGCCTATAAGAAGAAAGAAGAAAAGAAGAAAGAAAAGAGAAAGAAGTGAGGGGGGTATTGGTTCATTATTTAAGATCATCACGAAAGTGAGTTTTTTTTTGGGGAGGAACTCTTGGGGAGGGGTTCCGCTTGTCTCCGCGCGGCTTTAAGGGCTGCTTGCTGCGAAAGCTGCTCCACACAAGGCCTTTGGTTCGATTCATTCGGATTAGAAAAAAGTCATAGGTCTCGCTGTAGAATTCTGTCATGTTTCCTTTTCAATGTATCAAAAAGTACTCAAATGACGGATGAACCCTAATTTAGGGGTTGTGCCATTCAATCAAAGCGCCAACGGCTTCGTCGGCTGCCTGGTAGGCTTCCCCTTGGTTGGTAACCGCCAAGACGGCGAATTGTTTCTTTGGCGCAATCCAAACATTCGCAATATTAAATGTATTGGACCCTGCATGATGCAGTACTTTACCTCCGGCCCATTCTCGATTCAAGACAACCCATCCCAGAGCGTATTCTGGAGTGAAGAGAGTCGAATGTAAGCGTTTGAAAGTTTGAGGTTTAAGGAAATTCGATTGGCCTTGCGCGCCCAATAAATGAAGGCGGATGAACTTGCTCCAGTCTTCCAAGGTGGAGCGTACGCACCCCGCCGGCCTCAGGGCTGGGGGGTCATTATGGCAAAAATCTTTTTTATCGACGGGTTTTCCTTCAGCATCGTGAGACCAGAGTTGATCGGGTTTTAAGGGGGTAGCGCATTCGAATCCAGCGGAATGCATCTCCAAGGGTTCGAAAATGTATTCGTGCATGAGTGATTCATAAGACTTTTTTGTAATGTTTTCAAGGAGAGCGCCCACTAGGATGTAACCTAAATTGGAATAGGCATATTCATCTCCGATAGCATAGTTCTGTTGTTTTGATCCCGTCTTGATTAAGGCATGCCGGCGTTGCTCTTTTGCGTTTCCAAACGGCTTGAGTTCGTGATAATCCGCATCCCGAGGCAGTCCCGCCGTATGAGTTAGAAGATGAAGAAGCGTGGCCTCGCCGAGATTGGATTGAAAATCAGCGGCCCGTTTCGGGTAAGCTTCCTTGATGGTGGTATCCCACTTAATATAATCCAACTCTACCATTTTAGCGACCAAAGTCGCACACATGGCTTTTGCGCATGAACCAAGATGCCAGCGAGAATCCAGGTTCACGGGTGAGTTTTTTCCTGCTTTACGTACACCAGCGACACCAATTTTGACCCGGGTGGAATGGGTAATAAGCGCCGCTCCTATGGCGGGTAACTCCTTTTGTTGAAGTAGGGGAATCAGTGCGTGGGTAATATCAGAATTGCCTTCAGAAGGAATTTTTTCAATCGATGGAGAAGGATTAATGAAGAGGAACAGAAAGGTGGTTAGGAAAAGGACAAATAAGCTAAGAGACAGTAATTGAGAGGGTGATGTCATTATTGAATTAAGGATGAATCGTTATTAAAAGATCATTAACGGAGGGGGTGGGATTCGAACCCACGATACGGTTCCCCGTATACCCGCTTTCGAGGCGGGCGCCTTCA
>CAYQOX010000100.1:0-2749 GCA_964419335.1 uncultured bacterium
ATGGCGAAGACCACCTTGGTGAAATGGATCGGCGTATCGGTCAGCAAATTTTACCCTTTGCGCTTCCGAATTGACGCTGGCGATTGCTTTCGATAAATGAAAGCCGGGCAATGGGTCGATTGCTTTTTGTAATGACGAGTTCTTTCCCCCCGTGTTACCTGTTCAATAAGCTCCTCAAGATGGCTTTTGGCTTGATCTATATCGACACGTGCCATGACAGGATTTACCTCGCTTTCTCGTTCAAATGCCTCGCCGCAGTTGAAGGCGATCAAGGACGAAATTTTTTGATTTGTAAGTCTTTCAATATCTTAAAATGCTTGTCATTTCCGGTTAAAATCGGAAGCCCATGCGCAATCGCTGTAGCACCGATCAACGCATCCGCAAGTTGAATGGAGTGGCTTAAAAAATGCTGTTCCACAAAAAACATTGCTTTAACAGATATCTCTTCAGAAATATAAAGAATTTTTGAGCCCCAAGCATTAAGAGCCCGGCGAAGTTTGTTCAGTTCGTTATTATTTCTCATGCCTTGTACTAATTCAATATATGTAACAACAGAGATAGAAAAGTGCTTTGAATTCTCAATCGTTTTATATGCGTTTTGATTCCCTTTCATGTACCAGATAAAGACATCCGTATCGATAATCATTTAGAACCTTTCTTTCCTCAATCCCCGGACATACTCATCCACGTTTTGGACCCTATTGTTATCTTTCCAGATTCCAAACAGCTCATTGGTTGTGTTTTGTCCGTTTTCTTCATCATAGGGAATGAGTTTTGCGCAGGGCTTACCGCGAAAGGTTATCACCACCTCCTCACCCCTCTTAACTGTATCAAGAAGTTCCTTTGAGTTAAATCTCAAGTCTTTTGCGGTTGCTTTCATGGATCTTCTCCGCCTCCATAGTTTATATTATGGAGTGTAAACTAAAGAAAGGTCCGTGTCAAGAAATTGTTGATACAGTTAAAAACAACTTATTTAGGGGCAGTTCACGTTAGCGGCAACGAAGCGCAGCGGAATAGCGGTCAGAGTGAAATAGCAAAGTTAGGATTAATTGCTTTACTGTGCTTCTTGACTACGAATTCGTTTGGCAATTTCTTCACAAATTGGTTTTCTTTCGACGGTTATGAAGAGCCGTTCAAAATTGTCTTCCTCTATACGCTCCTCATATGAAAAAGTAAGCCAACCCCAAGATGCATAGTAGTCCAATGTAGTCAAATAAGGGATATACAAATCTGTGTCACAATAATCTATTGAGTCCCTTGTTAATACTTCAAGCGCTAATTTTCCTGCGTCCCAAACTGAAGTTCCTGCTGCCTTCACCGCAGCCTTCGCCATTGCATCAAGATCGGCGGCATAAAATGCAAGAAAACTTAGAAGCTCATCTCTTTGAATTCTGGCGTTCCAATTATCGAATTGATAGTAAAGATCATCCCTATACCTCTCAATTTCTTTCCTATTCAACCCCTTACTCTGGCTGGTTGGAGAATCGTACTCGTCGTGATGATCAAAACAAAGATATACAAGATTCTCGCTCTTATTGTTATTTCTATCTCCATCCAAGTGGGCAATTTGGCCCTTCTTCACTTTAGCGTCTCTTTTTAGGCCGTAGCAAACACAGCATCTGCGTCGACTGCGAACAAGAACATCCGCTTGGGTTGAATCTGGTACTTGCGTTCGCTTAGCCATAGATTTTACTCCTAACAACTTATTCAAAAACTTCCGTATTTTAAACCATCTTGACTTGACCATTAAGAAAAAATCGAATAATTTTTCATCTGTTCTAGCGATTGTTTATTGCAAATAATATTTAAGACGGAATTCTATTGTTTATGAATCAACCAAGTTCACCTAACTCAGGCCGCGTAGCTGTACGTGGTTAGGTGGCGCACCGTGTTAGCGCTGAATTTACGCCGTACTATTGGAACCCCAACACTTTTTGAACTGTTTTCCACTATCGCATGGGCAAGGATCATTTCTGCCTACTTTTTGCGATGTATGCGGCTTCGGTGGATTCAGCATCTTTTCCAGATCTGAGATATCTTCTGGCTTGTCGGGTTCTAACCCGATTATATAATGCCAGCCATGCGTTGCGCAAGTATCGGCGGGATAGAAAAAAAGGTAAGGGATGGAGAACAAAGAAAGGGTTTCGACACGGGGAAGTTCCCCGGAAATAAGCCGTAAAAATCGAATGGAAACCTACCTTAAAGAAAAGGCAAAATTTGTTTTGACAATGGGGTCCACCTCAGATGTTATTTTTATTAAAATAAATCGATTCTGTGGTGCAAATTGGATGATAAGGAGACAAATTATGACCGTTTCCGATTCTGAACAAGCCAATAAATGTCGAACCTATGAATTTGAAGCCTTGACGAATATTTGGACAGGAGACGCAGATAGAAAACGTGACCGTCTTATTTCCACTGGCCTGCTCGGTTCTATCCGCTGGTGGTTTGAAGTGTTGGTGCGGGGTTTGGGCGGCAAAGCCTGTGATCCGAGTAAGACGGATTGTAAAGACAGGAATCATTGCGTTGTTTGCGAATTGTTCGGTTGCACCGGTTGGGCGAGGAAGTTTCGATTTGATGTGCTGGATGAGAATGGAGACATCAAACAGGATCAGATCAAAACAAGTCAAAACAGGAAAAATTTTACGTTTCGCTTTACGCCGCTTCGCCCGATCTGTAATGAAGAATGGGCATTGTTGGAAGCGACGCTCCGCTTGATTGCCGATTACGGGGCGATTGGGGGGAAGAC
>CAYQOX010000100.1:2849-4861 GCA_964419335.1 uncultured bacterium
TGGGAGAAAAACGGCTGGAATTTCATGACTGGTGATGAAATCATTGACGAGTTATTCGCCAAGAAGGAGGTCGGCTCATGAGTTTCGACTACTACACTTCCCTTGCTAAAAACACCACATGCCCCAAAAAGGCGAGCGAATGCGCTCTGGCGTCCGGTTTTGTGGATGGATGTACGACTAACTTTTCTTTTGCTGAAATGAATGGACTTGAAAAGGATAAAAATGAAATCCGTCAATGCTATATAAATAGGGCGAAGGGGAGACACGATTTCCCTGAAGAACTTAAAAATCTTCGACATGAACCAGATTTTTCCAACCTGCCGGATTCCAACTGGTTCGGCATTGAAGTCAAATTTACCTTACAATCTCCCTGGTATTCGAAGGATGATCGCGCTTTTCACGTGATGGATAACCCGGTGCGGAAAGATCGTGTCTTCGGGGTTCCGTTCATGTCGGCAGCCTCCTGGAAAGGGCTCTTGCGCTGGGCTTGTAGAATGCAATGCGACTTGTACAAGCATCTTGAAAAAAACAATATGAAGATGACCGGATGGCAAGACCCAAACTGGATCGTTCACCTGTTCGGCAATGAAAAGGGTGAGGAAGACGATTTTCGTTCAGGGACCTTGGTCTTCTATCCAACGTGGTTCAAAAAGATCGGCTTTGAGGTCATCAACCCCCATGACCGCGCTCACCGCGCCGGAACCCAGCCCATTTATTACGAAGTTGTCCCAGCCGGTGCGCAAGGTACCTTACGTCTGCTTTATGCGCCCCTGCCGGGGGAAATTGAACGCGACATGGTCAAGCCAGACGATTTCATCGATAACCTCGTCGACAATATTCAAGCGCTTCTTGAAACCTACGGCTTTTCCGCCAAACGAACCGCCGGATGGGGCATGGCGAAGATTAAGGAAAAAGGCTGGAAACTGTACCCAGAAAATGGAAATACTTTCAATACAGCGAATGAAGTCAAACAAGAGATAAAAAAACGCTTTGCCTCGCAAGGAGGCAGCCGATGATTCAAGTTGCTTGGCATGGTTTACAAATCTATAATTGCATGTCGTTCATTGCCGTAAATAGGATAAAATATAAACTTACAATTTCCACAACTTGGTTAATACTGAATGGAAGTAACGGCCATCAGCACCGTGAATTTGTGAATAGGAAAACCATGCCATTAAACACAGCTCTTCGCGAACGTTTAATCGAATTAGCCCCTTTCGGTACGCTCGTTACCCGAAAGTGGCTTGTAAAAAAAGGTATCCCGATACATAGCCTTGATAACTTGGTTAAAAGCGAACAACTGGTCCCGCTTGTACCCGGGGTTTATAAACGTCCGGAAACGGTATTGACTTGGCAGGGAGTGGTATGTTCATTACAAAGGATGGGGAGTGACTTGGTTGTTGGTGGATTGACCGCTCTGGAAGAGCATGGCTTGGCTCATTATCTATCCTTATCGAGCCGAAAAACCATTCACCTATTCGGATATGACAAGATGCCTTCCTGGGTGAATAAATTGGGAGTGAATCTGTCGTTTCATAATCATGGTAATTCAAGGCTGTGGGGCACATGTGAAGATCAAAAGATGCAGTCGAATGCCTTTACGGTTGTTTTGCCATGGTCTGATCTTTTGATTCCTATGCGGGTGTCTACTCCTGAGCGGGCCATGTGCGAAGTGTTGATGGATGTACCCAAAAAAATTTCATTTGAACACGCCGATCAGTTAATGCAGGGAATGCCAAATCTCCACCCTCGCCGCTTATCGGAACTGCTTCAGCGGATCAAAAACGTGAAAGTCAAACGCCTGTTTTTGTGGCTGGCAGAGCGGCACAACCATGCATGGCTTAAAAAACTCGAAATGGATAACATCGATCTTGGCAGCGGAAAACGAGTGCTGGTCAAAAATGGAACGTTAAACAAAAAATATCGAATCACTGTCCCGGACGAAATGAATGGATAAGACTTCTCCCATGTACAAGCAGGTACAGCTGCTTGTTCGAATGTTGCCATTTGTG
>CAYQOX010000101.1:0-4764 GCA_964419335.1 uncultured bacterium
TATTATACTCATGGCTGCTGTCCCGAGTCCGAACGCGCCGCCCGTGAGACGGATAATCAATTAATGAAATTATCTAAAAGAATATCTGGAAAATTGAAGTTGAATGTTGAAAATCCATTGCAATGGCTGAAAGAATTATCTGATAATGAATGTAAAAACTATGACACTTAATCAAATTCGACTAGAAGGACTCAAGGCATTGGAACGTCAATTGGGCCCGGACGGTATGATCAGATTCATTCAACAAAGCGAAATCGGCTATGGGAATTACACCAAAGATAGACAGCAATGGCTGAAAGAGACCACCGTAGAGGAACTTGTCGAGAACATTAAAAAGACTCGCGAAAAGTGAGAAAAATACCTACTTTCCACACTTCCACACTTCCCCGAAAAGCATTAATAGCAAGAATAAACAAATTACCCGATATCCGTTTACATATATTGTTAACCGATGAAGACAACGTGGTCGTTGCTCGATGTTTGGATTTTTCTGTTGCTAGCCATGGTGACAATGAACAGGATGCTCTGTTAGCATTATCCGATAGTATCAAGGATTACCTTGAGCACGCGTTATCCATAAACTCGATGGAAAACATCATCGATCCGGACGATAAAATCTATTGGAGTATGTATAGACAGTTTGAATTATACGAGCAAAAAGAAATTCTTAAAGAGAATGTTGATCGCCTAATGGTTGTTAAAGCGCTTGCTTCGTATGGCGGGTATTACTCGTGAGGAATGGTTACAACAATAGAGAACTAAACAAACTTATAAAATGTTTAAAAAAATGCTGAACCAGGACGCTAAAAATCTTGTAAATTCCTAACCACAAATGAAACTCATCACCATCATTGGGGCGCGGCCGCAGTTTATTAAAGCCGCTGTTGTCTCAAGAGAAATCAGAAATCACAAGAACATTGAAGAGATCATAGTCCATACGGGACAGCATTATGACGAGAATATGTCTCAAGTTTTCTTCGATACCTTGGAAATTCCCAAACCCGATTACAATCTTGGGATTGTCGAAAAATCCCATGGTGCGCAAACGGGGCGTATGTTAGAGGCAATCGAGGATGTGTTGCTGAAGGAAAAGCCCGATTGGGTGTTGGTCTATGGCGATACAAATTCTACCCTGGCCGGGGCTTTAGCGGCTGCGAAACTACATATTCCGCTTGCCCATGTGGAGGCAGGGTTGCGTTCTTTCAACAAAAGGATGCCGGAAGAAATCAACCGGGTGCTCACAGATCATGTTTCGGATATTCTCTTCACTCCTACGGCCAATGCCGATGCGAACCTTGTACGTGAAGGTATTGACAAAGATAAGCTCCACCGTGTTGGCGATGTAATGTATGAGGCTTCCTTGTTCTATGGGGAAAAGGCCGACAGCATGTGTAACATGGTGGATGAGTTGGAGATTGCTCCGAAAGACTATATTCTCGCGACCGTTCATCGGGCAGAGAATACCGATGATACGAACCGGTTGCATGCCATTTTTTCTGCACTTTGTCAAATCTCCAAGCAGAAGCAAGTGATCCTGCCCCTTCACCCAAGAACGAGAGGTGCCCTTGAGCGAGAAAACCTCATCGAACAAGTATCCAACGCGATCCGATTAATCGATCCTGTCGGTTTTTTGCCGATGGTGTCGTTAGAGAAAAATGCAAAAGTAATCCTAACGGATTCGGGTGGTGTGCAAAAAGAGGCCTATTTCCATCGTGTTCCCTGTATAACCTTGCGTGAAGAAACCGAGTGGACGGAATTGGTTGAGGCCGGTTGGAACCGGCTGGTCAATCCAGTGTCCTCCGAAGAAATCATTGCAGAAACCCGTAAGGTTCTCCAATCAAACACATTGCCGAACTATGTTGATCATTTATACGGCAATGGAAGCGTATCCAAATCCATTTTGGATGTTTTATCGAATCAATAAAAGCATATTATCACCTATACTCTTCTTTTTTTCCTTCCTATTTTCCTTCCTGATTTACTCTCCCCGCAATAACCATTCCCTTTAAAACAACCTACTGCCTTCAAGGATCAACAGGGATACTTGTGTCCATGAGGCCCCTTCGATCCTATTCTCTCAATGATTTACTCAGGTTATACACTTCAAATTTTGGTGGAACGACAATTGTGTCACCGGGATGGATCGATGTGCTGTTCTTGAACTGGGCTTTCTTGATATATCCCGTAGTTTTAATAATATAGGTCTGATCTTTGTCGGCATAGGGAGCCATTCCACCCACTTGATCCAAATAATCCGCCAGATCGTATTCATCACGATAGATTCTCGAACCGGAATGATACACAGCCCCCACAATCAACACAGAGTTGGGTTTCATGGGGATATGAATCGTATCGCCGTCCACAAGGGGTGGATCTTCTTCATCGGGTTCGAAGACGAGTCGCCCATCGGTTAGGCGATTATCGATAAGTGATGAAATACGTTGACGCATTTCAAGGATTTTAAGTTGTAGTTCCTTCTCATCCTCGGTAATGGCGCTTTCTACTAGAGAAGATTGCAGGCGCAGTAATTCTTTCTCTTGTGCATCTCGCAGATTATCGACCATATTTTGCTCTTTTTGAAGCAAATCTGCTCGTGTAAGAACGAGCCCTTTCTTATAGCCTTCCTCTCTAATCCCTCCAGATTTTTCAATCAACTCACTCAAATTGGCATCTTTCTTTAATGTATAGGTACCGGGCAAATGGACCTGACCGGTGATACGAACCGTGATGGTCTTTAATTTGGCTGGGTCTTTGAAGATTCGGATATGATCCATATTCTCCAATGGATAGTTCTTGTCCGATGAGGGATCTTCGATAATCTCAGCAATATTCACTTCGATAATTTCAGGATCTTCAGTTGCGTGATATCGTGTCAATTCCGCCGTGAGTTTATAGGCATTATTGGTTAATCCTCCGGCTTTTGTAATGAGATCGCTAACATTCTCCCCCTGAGCAATTTCGTAACTCCCCGGATTTTCTACTTCCCCCTCGATCGTTGCTTCATGCAGTGCATACATATTTTCTCTTTTTAGAATGCGCACTTTGTCATCTCGTTGAAGCGGTATGTTCTTCGAAGAATTAGGATTATTGTAAATATCACGTAAGTTGATTTCCATATTGTATGTTTGGTCTTTTTCGTCCAGCCGCAGTATTTCAGCGCTTCTTGTATTGGCTTGATTGGTTAAACCACCGGCTGTAAGGATCAAATCATAAACATTCATATTTTTGCGTAGGGGATAAAAACCAGGATGCTCAATTTCTCCCTCAATCGTAACGATACGAGGCAGTTCGGCTTCTGACTTCTGATAGATATGAACGATATCCCATTCTTTCAATTCAATATCGTTTTCTTGATTGGGAAGAATATTATCTTCCAAGGATACATTAATAATTTCACGTTCTTTGGGAGAAATAAATCGAAGTATATCGACCTTATCCAAGTAGGTGCCTGGCAAACAACCGCCCGCTTTGTCAATAAGATCGCTCAATTTCATATTGCGACTTAAGGAGTAATCCCCAGGATACCACACATTGCCGCTAATGGTGACAAACCCTCGAAGAACTTCGAGATTACTATAAACATGGATGATATCCCCATCTTTGATTTCAAAAGATTGATTGGATTCGTTCGTCAAATCACATTCAATTGTTTGTAGAAAACCACTTTCATCAATACGCTTGATCTGAATTCTAGAAAGAAACGCGTGAGATGTAAAACCACCGCATAAGTCAACAACTTCTTGCATTGTTAACGTGTCATTAAATTCGTATTTTGCAGGCCGCTTTACTTCACCATAAACGGAAACCGTCTTGGCAACAGGCGGTACAATGATACGATCGCCCGATTGGACTCGAATGTTTTCTTCTTCATTGCCTTCTAATAAAATATCGTAAAGATCGATCTTGATATCTTCAATGTTTTTAACCACTTCTGTTGAATCATCGATCTCTGGATTTGAATAGTGCACTCGCTTTAGTTTGATGTTGCGAAGAGAGCCTTTTTCTGTAATTCCTCCACAGAGACTAAGTAGATCCAACAAACGATTGAGACCAGTCACCAGATAGGAACCAGGTTGATTGACCTCACCCACAATAGAAACGGTGAAATTTCGAAATCTTGCAAGTTCAACTCCAATTGAAGTATTTTTGTAATAATTATTGTAAATGTTTTGAATATGTTCTTCAGCCTGGGATAATGTTTTGCCTAAGACAAAAATAGAGTCGATATTTTCTTCAAATGAGATTGTTCCATGCGGTGAAATGGTGGAGCGAAAATCATTGTTATTCATACCACGAACTTGCACAATAATTTCATCGCCAGCCCCTAAAGTATAATTAGACGGAATCATTTCGGACTTGGTATATTGCTGTGTTTGTGTAGCATCCTGAATCTCAAAATATTTCTGGCCGAAAAATTCTAATTCTTCATAATCCTGTAAAGTGGTAATTCTGTTTTCAATATTCTTTTGCAATTCTAATTCACTAAGATTTTGTATAAGTTCATCAATCTTGGGGAGATCCGATTCTGATTGCGCATAGGCTGGAGAAAATGTGAACGGAAGGCAAATCAAAATGAAAACAAGAAAACAAGAAGAAAACGAGTCACGCAGATTCATGGTTAAGGCCCCCTAAAAACACCTAAAGACTATAAGAAGATCGTTCATGTGCGTTCGTGCGATAGATGTATAGATCGATATTCGGGCTAAATCTTCCATTTGTCAACCTTATTTTAAAGAAATGTTAATAATTATACATAATAAATTT
>CAYQOX010000102.1:0-4691 GCA_964419335.1 uncultured bacterium
TACTCAGAAACCGGCATGGGATACTCGGATTGGGCATGGCTTATCGTTACCCCCCCCCGTCAATAACCATGCCAAGAGTGATACAATAGCGAGATTTTTCCTCATCGGCCTTTCTCCTGGGTTCGGATTAAAAAACGCGCACTTCTAGCTATATATATCACAAAAAAAATATTCCCAAAAAAATTCAACATCTTAAATTTTTTTAAAATGTTGAATATGACCTATTTTATAAATAATCTCGAAATAGCAAAAATATGGCAGGGGTCGTCTATCGAAAAGTAATCCACAAAAAACTCCCCAAGGTGGATATTCTCCACCCTGGGGAGGTATTTTTTACGTCATAAAAATTGAATTGAGAGTATTATGAGTTAATCCGAGGATGATAATTTGATCGCCACATCAATGGCATCCAAAAGCGAACGCTCTGAGGCTTTGCCGGTTCCCGCTAAATCGAAAGCGGTACCATGATCCACCGAGGTGCGGATAATGGGCAAGCCTAAGGTTACGTTTACGCCGGTCACCTGTTGCCACTCCTGGGTATCGGGATTGAACGAAAAGTTAGAGAGTTTGAAGGGAATATGCCCTTGATCGTGGTACATGGCTACCACGCCATCGAATTTTCCTCCAATCATCTGAGGATAGATGGAATCCGGAGGGAAGGGGCCATACACCAGAATGCCTTCCTCTGCGCATGTTTTTACGGCGGGTGTGATTACGTCGATTTCCTCGCGTCCAAACAAGCCTCCTTCTCCGCCGTGGGGGTTGAGCGAACAGACGGCGATCTTCGGCGGGGTATCATTCAATCGCTTTAAGGCATGATGAAACAGGCGAATGACATCTCCCACCCGTTTTTGAGTGAGCATAGAAGGCACCTCGCTTAGGGCGAGATGGCAGGTTACATGGGCCACGTGAAAGCGTCCGGCGGTGAGCATCAAACTATACTCCTGGGTGTTGGTTTTTTCTGCAAGGATTTCTGTATGTCCGGCGTAGTGATGTCCCGCCTGGTTAAGGGCTTCTTTGTGTAGGGGAGCGGTGACAATCGCCTCGACTTTTTGCTCTTTAGCCCAGGTGATTGCGCGGTCTAGCCAATGAAAGGCGCAGTCTCCACACACAGGATCCACCGCCGCAATGGGGAGATCATGTTTTATTTTTGATTCATCCTTGTAGAGGCCGATACCTTCCCAGTGGGTTGGTAATTCTTCCCATGCTTTATATTCGAAGGATTTGCCGATAAAAGAAAAGGCTCTTTGCAGGATGTGCTCGGATCCAACAATCACCGGAGAGCAAAGGTCAAGGATTTCTTTTCGGTGTAAGGCCTTGGCGATAATTTCGGGGCCTACTCCGGCGGGATCCCCCATGGTAATAGCCAGTCGTGGTTTCATAGTACCTCTTTCGATATTGATTTTCATCAGCGTAGTCGGTGTTCATTTCCATTTTACATCCCTTGGAGGCTGTTTCTCAGACGGGAGAGCAACAGCAAGAGGAAAAAGAAGGAGAACAAAATTGCGGTGACAAACAGGACCGGGGGATAATCGAGCCAATACATGGAGGCGGCGATTCCCGCGAGGGTAGAGAGTAAAGCGACTACGATCGAGAGAAGGAAAAGGCGATTGAACCGAAGGGTCATTAATCGAGCACAGCAGCCAGGCAAGATGAGCATGGCAATGACGAAAAGGACCCCCATGACTTTAATCGAAATGACGACAGCTACGCTTATGAGGAGAAAAAGAAAATATTGGAGAAACGAGGTTTTCACTCCCATGAATTTTGCGTATTGGGGATCGAGACAAAAGGCAAACCAATCTCGGTTGTAGAAAAGCCACGCAAGAAATATGAGTGCGGCCACTCCGCCGAGTAATTGCAAATCCAAGGGGGTAACCGTAATCATGGTGCCAAAGAGATAGGCAAAGATTTCACTGGATGGATGGCCACGCAGGTGCATAAAAAGAATCCCCAAGGCGATTGCTGCTGTGAAGTAAATGCCCAAGGCACTGTCTTCGGAGAGACGCCGCGCCTGGCTGGTGAATGCGATTACGAGTGCGAAGATCAAAGTCCAGGCCGCGGCAATGCCGTAAATGAGGAGGTTGGGCTCTTGCATAGCGGGGGATAACCATAAGCCAAACGCTAACCCCGCAAAGGCGATGTGGCTAATACTTTGTCCCGCAAAGGCCATGCGCTTTAACACCACGAAGCCTGAGAGCAAAGAACAGGAAAACGCGGCCAGCAAGGCGGCTAATACGATTCGCTGCAGAGGAGGATGGATAAGCAATTCCTCGTTTATAATTTGTAGATATTCATGGGCGTTTTCCATCATCCAGACTCTCTATTTGACTCCAGTCGTCATAAGGATTTACGGAGGGATTGGATTCATTGTGGAAGGGCTGTTCGTTAAAACGGATTTTGTTTTGCCGTTGTTTCAAGATGGCTCCTAATTCATCGTAAAATTCAGGGATTTCGTCTCGTGGATGGAAGAAGTCTGAACGCTCGTGCCAGGTCATGGTTCCATTGATGGAGGCGAAATATTTGCAAAAACTAAGGAATGGGCGAATATCATGGGAAGTCATGATCACCGTGAGTCCAAATTGTTCTTTAAAATCCATCAGCAAGCGCATGACTTGGGCTTGGGCGGAAGCATCAAGCCCGTTCATGGGTTCATCCATCAGCAGCAATTGAGGTTGGCAAACCATCGCGCGGGCGATAAAGGCTTGGCGTTGTTGTCCCTGGGAAATTTTGCCGAAGGGGGTTTTGGCGAGATGATCTAAGTTTAAAAGCGCCATTAATTGTTGTGCACGTCCACGTACCTCATGACCTAAAGGAAGAAAACGCCGTTTGGAAGCGAAAGCGCCAGAAAGGATCACATCGTATACGGTGGCGGGGAATTCTTCATCGATTTCGCATTCTTGGGGAACATAGCCTATGCGAAACCGCCGGTGGTTGAGGGCTTGAGGTTTGGAGCCATAGACCTCTATTAACCCGTACTTGGGGCGAATCAAGCCTGCGATGGTTTGTAGTAGGGTTGATTTGCCTCCGCCATTGGGGCCAATAATGCCCAGGAACACGCCATCTTCCAGATAGAAATTAATGTCATGTAATACCATATCGCCCCGCCGCTTAACGGATACCTCATGAGCGCAGACGGCTAGCGGCATGGCGAGAGGGTTATCAATCCACGTCCCTATTTGTGGCAGGTCGGTTTGAGTCATTTTCTACTCCATACCCTTCGAGAAACCTTTGTCCTAGATGGTCAATCATTTTTATGTAAGTATCGCACTCTGGATCTTTTTTATTAACAAATGGATGGATTTTTAAGACAGACTTATTTGAATTTTGTATCTCTGCCTTCTTTACAAGAACGAAAGGGTTATCGTTGGGCAACGCTGACAAGAGAGAATCCTTCTGTTTTTTTTGCTCCTCCGAAGTAGGAGTGAGCCATTTCACCTCTGGTAGTTGGAAACGTTCGATCCATGGACGAAAACAAGGGGAAACTCTCACTATTGATTCGGGAGGCAGGGTTTCGAATAATTTGTTCCAAAACACATAGCGATCGTGAAGGGTGAGAAGATAGGCTTGGGTGGCTTCCTCGATAGAGTCAGCATAGGTGGGGAAGAGTTCTTGCAAATGAGCGCTAATCTCGCGTATCGCATTTTGTGTCCAAATGAGATCGAGCCAAAGGTATTGGGGTTGTTTTTCTTTGTTTTCGGTAGAGATCATGTCGTGAATTTGGTTTTCTTCCCAGTCTTCTAAAATCAACCATCGGGTGGATTGTAGCGCATAATGTTGCATTAATGGGAAGAAAGTCTCATCCACTTGATGCCCCATGGAGATATACATCTTGGCTTGGCTTAGAGCAAAAGCATCGCGCATGGTATAGAAGATTGGGTGGGTTCCCGGTTGGCCATGGGCTAGAGAGTGAATACGGATCTCCTCGGGGGTAATTTGAGTGCACCAATCTTCGAGAAGGTCGAAGGAGGCCACGATATGATAAGGTCTACTTTCTACACCGCCACGGCAGCCTGAGACGAATAAGAACGAGAGAACGATTATGATTAACTTTATAGGCATACAAAAATTATTATTCTTCATCCCACCCCCATCAAGACAAATGGCGTATTACGGAGAAGTGAACAGAGGAGTATAAATGGAAAACCTATCATAAAAAGAGGCTTTGTTAAATCCAAATGGATTCGTGGTCTTTTCATTCTACGGTTCTTTGATATGCTAGAATTGTTTCAAATTCTTCGAAATCGTAGAATGTGATTTCTATGTTATTTTCTGATTCACGCTCCAAATTAAGTAAGTTACGCTTAAAGAAGGCAACCGTTTACTGCCTTCCGGGTTTTCATGTCGATCCGGTATGGAAGAAATCGCAGGCAGAAACCATAGAAGAGTGTTTTTCTCTGCTTCGGCAATATCTCCTGGCTTGTCGCGCCGATCCCAACTTTGGATTCTATCTCTCTGAAGTCGATTATCTCAAACCTTATCTCGACCTCTACCCGGAAGAGCGCGCGTGGCTGACGGCATTGATCCAACAAGAACGCTGTGCTCTGGGAGGCTCTTATAACCAACCCAATGAGACGAGCATCAGTGGAGAAGCGTTCTTGCGTAATTTAGTCTTTGGACAATTATACCATAAAACGCTGTGTGAGTTTGCCTCCCCGGTATATATGCCGTGGGATGTCTTTGGCCATATT
>CAYQOX010000103.1:0-4293 GCA_964419335.1 uncultured bacterium
CAAGAGTCAGATGGTGACAACACTGCTCTTATTAGCCAACTTGGTGATGACACTGCCTATGTCTATCAAGCGAATTCCACCGTTGAGAACTATGCTGAGATCAGCCAAAGTGGCGGTGACTTAGCTCAAGTCAGCCAGTTTGGTGGCAGCCCAGGTACAAACGAAGCCATCATCAATCAGTAATTGAAACGCAGGCCGAAGGAGCGAAGTTTAAGAGGAGATGATAATCATGAGACTCATTAGCAAAAAGTTAGCCCCCAATTTACCCCTAGTATTGATCGGTAGTCTCCTCGTGCTTGGGCTCCTCCACTCTCACGCCGGAGAGAATGAATTGGAAGCCACCCAGGAAGGGTTGAACAACTCGTTACGGATTGATCAGTTTGGCGGCAACGAAGCCTATGTTGAGCAAATCGTCGATCAGGCGGAGTTGGCCGACAACAATGCCGAGGTTACCCAACAAACCGAAAATTTCTTGCAAGTGAGCCAAGAAGCCCTCGCAAACGAGAATCAATTACTCGTCAATCAGGGACAAAATAATCAAAGCACTGTAAGTCAAGAAATGACGGGAAACGGGTTGAATCTGGTGGAGATCATCCAGGCGAGCAACAATGTGGTTCAACTATTCCAATCGGCTTTCGAATTCAATTCGGCGAAGATTCAACAGCAGGGCGATGGCAACATCTTCGTTGGCGCCACCCATGAAGATGGCACCATCGCCCCTGCTCTCGACGCGGTCCAAATTTCGCATGGCGGCTCCAATACGCTTACCTTAATCCAAGAAGGAGACGGCAACGAATTTGGACTCAGTCAAACAGGTGTTGGAATCAATATAGCAGAGGTCACCCAATTGGGGAATGGCAACCGGCTTGGAATCTCCCAACACACAGTGGTTGATATGGGGATCGAAAACCGCATTGAAATTGTCCAAGATGGGGGAACCTTACGCCATTTTGATTCCTCCCATATGCCGACGGAAGATGGAGGGGGGCTGGATTTAACCGGTCTTTCGTCGTTCGCGCCTTAACCCCCTTCAACCTCGGACTGGTTCCGACACGATCCTATCCACTAAAAAGGCAATCTTGCATAAAGGTTGTCTTTTTTTGTTTTAAGATGGACAACAAGATATCTTTGGGTTGTGTTTGATAGCGAATTTAGTTCAGCGCAAGCCAGAAAAAAGCCCCGCTTGCCTTCGGGCCAACGGGGCTTTTCTTATACGATGGCAAAAAGGGAATCGATGTTCATCCCGCCAACTGAAATTTTTTGATTTTCCGCCGGATGGTGCTGTATGAAATTCCCAGTAAGTTTGCGGCTTTCTTTTGGTTCCAGCGGGTTTCATTCAAAGTGGCTAGAATGGTTTGGGCTTCCATTTTCTCCATCCTTTCGGAAGTTTTAACCGAATCATGCGAACCATTATGACCACCAACCGCATTTTGAATGAGTGACTCATCCTGGGTAAACGCATACGTCTTGATGATAGAACGCAGTTCGCGAACATTTCCTGGCCAGGAATACTCCAACATCATCTGTAGAGTTTCATTGGATAGCGGGCGAATTGATTCGTTTTCGCTGGATAATTCGTGTAAAAAATGGTCCACTAAAATTGGAATATCCCCGATGCGCTCTCTTAATGGAGGTAAATGAATGACATATTCATTTAAGCGGTAAAACAAATCCTGTCGGAACATCTGGTTTTTCATGAGCGATTCTAAAGGGGCATTGGTGGCTGAGATGATCCGCGTATCCAAAGTGTGGAGTTTGGTACCCCCGACTCGTGTAAATTGCTTTGCTTCCAAAAATTCCAGCAATTTGGCTTGGATTGAGGTCGGGATTTCGCCGATCTCGTCGAAAAAGACGGTTCCCTGGTTGCCGATTTCCAATCGCCCTGGTTTTTGTTTCGTCGCCCCGGTATAGGCTCCGGCTTCATGTCCGAAGATTTCGGATTCAAACAAGGATTCTGGAATGGAGGGGCAATTGATGGTGACAAAATCGCCGCTGAGCGAGCGTGGGGAGAGATAGTGAATTAATCGGGATACGATTCCCTTCCCGGTTCCACTTTCGCCACGGATTAAGACATTGATGTCTGTTTCTTTAAGTTGCAGAATCGTGTTTTGAACTTTCTTGATGGCCTGGCTTTCTCCAATGAGTTCGCTCTTAATTTTGGATAGGAGTTGCTCACCCTGGGTTTCTTTCGACCCTTCAGAAACATTCTCATGCGAAGAGGCTTCATGGCTTTCATTGGCTTGAATCATATCCGGGATTTTTTGCAAATCCGAAGGTTTGACTACAACCATGGAATGATTATGCTCACGGGAGGTTGATGCCAAAGTCGAATCATTGGAAAGCAAATACATAGCAAAGGTTTTGCTATTTTTCTTTGCAATGCGATGCAATCCAGCGAAATCGTGATTTTCAGCATCCCAGATCACATGCTCCACACGCTGTTCTTGGAGCATGCTCAAAGCCATATCCGTATCCGTGATGTGGATCATACCCATGTCTGAATGACTCATCTGCGATTTAATTTGCTGGTGAATATTAAAATCCATCGAAAGCACCAACACTTTTTCTTGAAGCGCGTCAGAATGACGTTTGGAAAAGACATTTTGATTGTTTTGATTTGTAATCATAATTAGCACCCAACTCACCTTAATGTTGTAAAATGGTTCTCCTTTTCAAATTTATTTGTTTGTTTGTTAAAATGATTAACAAACCGAATCCCTCAACCTGGAAAAATCATGACGACGTAATGACATAAGCATTACGTGGCCCACAACAGTATGAATTGAGCGAATATCCCATAGATGCCTGTGAAATCATGAATGTTTTCTTCGCCATCATCCATGTGCATTTCATAATCAATCGCAAAACCAACCATAAATCGGTTGTATTTCATAGAGTTTGTAGGGAGGTTACCCACAAGGCATTAAAGATTAATTTAGTCAGACCAGATAATATTTGCATATATTTCATAACTACTAGTTATTTAAAACGCAACAATAGTGCTAAAATATATTACTTAAATAGGTAAAGTTAATGCATCCTTTAAATTAAATAATGGTAGTAGGAAAATCGATCATTACCTATTGTGGTAAGATTTTACTCGCTTGTCGATTATTGGATGTGGCAGAAGTGAATAAAAGTTGCCGGCAAAAGTTGTTCAATATTGAATGATTTAAGGTAAGGAAGCGTCCAAGATAGTAGGCGTAAGTTAAATAAATCCAATATAATTACTATTATAATTCAAGAATTGCGCAATAATATATGCATTTTTGAGGGAAAGAAGAATTATTTAGAATAATTATTATTTTTGTCAACAATTATTGTTATCAATATTGTATTTTTTGAGACGGCGACGTAGAGAACTGTAACTCATTCCAAGCATTTCGGCTGTTTTACGCCGATTCCAATGCGTCTGAAGCAAAGTTTTTTTAATAATATTTGCCTCATTATTGTTTAAAATCTCATTGATATTATTCTCATCGTTCTCATCGTTTACAAACGAATCTCGGTGTCGAGTCAAGACCTCTTGAATAACGTCTTCCCGGTCCGAAATAACCATCCGTTTAACCACAGATTTCAATTCTCTTACATTACCTGGCCAATCATATTGGGATAAGGAATCCATGGTTTTCGAAGAGATGGTTTTGACACTTTTGTTATATTGCTGGCAATGATCTTTATAAAAATAATTTATTAGGAGAGGAATATCTTCGCGTCGTTCGCGTAAGGGCGGAATAAGAATGGTATATTCATTAAGGCGATAAAATAAATCGCAGCGAAAAAGCCCTTGTTTGATCATTTTTTCCAAATTTGCGTTGGTCGCGGCGACAATCCGGCAATTCACTTTAATGGTTTTTACTCCTCCAACCCGGGTAAACTCGCGGCTTTCGATGAATTGGAGTAATTTGGATTGCAAGGTGGGAGGGATATCGCCAATTTCATCTAGAAAAACGATGCCCTGATCGGCAATTTCAAGGCGTCCTTGTTTGGTTTTTTCGGCACCGGTAAAAGCGCCTGCTTCATGCCCAAACAAATCAGATTCCAACAATGATTCGGGAATTGAAGGGCAATTGATTTTGACGAAAGAACCCGTCTCATTAATTCCAGAAGCCTGGTAAATTTGATTTGCAATAATGCCCTTTCCGGTTCCACTTTCACCTCGCAGAAGAATATTCATATTGGTAGGGGCAATTTCTGAAATGGTTTCGCGGATGGAGGAGACGGCTTGGCTTTCACCGATAAAAAATGGAGTTTCATCTTCATCCTGAGAATGGTGAACAACATTTTGCACTT
>CAYQOX010000104.1:0-4120 GCA_964419335.1 uncultured bacterium
GATTGGGGATTAAGAAAAAAGGCTTTCAAGTCTTCGTGCATGATATTACATTCAGTGTAATTATGATGATTGTCATACTGCAAAAATGGATGTAAAGTCAAGAGGAAATTTGACAAATTTGAAAAAATGACCGTAATTATTCAGGTTTTATAGGTGAAATGAGGGTGATTACCTGCAGGTAGGGGATCTAAAGGAGAATTTTGTAAAATTTTGTCCATCAATATAACACTAAGATTTTGGAGGAAAATTCACATAAATCTAGCCCAAACCAACTGTAAACTTTGGTTTAATTATGAGGCTTACGCACCTCGCGAAAATCGGTGTTAAAGAGAAGAAAAGCAGGCAATCTTAGGAGTAAACAATGATTGAATATCGTGCAAAGCACTCATTGCTAACAGGGAGATAGGGGAAATTTGTAATTCATGATTTTGGAACAGCGTGGACAAAAACTGTCTTGGAACCGTAGAAGGGGCATTGAAACGCAAATGCGCGTTTCAATGTGATATTCGAGGTTGCGCACAGAATCGCCCGAATGGGTCCTGCGTGGGTAATCCAGAGATCAATCTCTTTGCAGGGTTTCCTCGTTTTAAAAAATTTAACCACCCGCTGGGACATCTCAAGAAAACTTTCACCGTTCGGCGGCTTTGTATAGACCCAATCATCAAAAAAACATCTCCATTGCTTCGGATGGCTTTCTTTTACCTCATCCCAGGTCATGCCTTCCCAATCGCCAAACGATTGTTCGCGGATTTGCTCTGTCACAATTAAAGGTCGAGAAAATGTTTCAGCCAGATATTCGCCCGCCAATAGGCAGCGGTTCAGGTCGCTGGTTACAATCATAGAAGCGCGCTCGATAAGTGCAGGAGGAATATATTTACCTATGGTCGCCGCTGGCTCAGAGAGTTCGATATCACTCCAACCATAAATACGCTTCTGAGAATTCTTGATCGGGCCATGCCGAACCAGCGTTATCATCTTCAAGTTTTGGCCGTAGCAAGCACATGCAAAATGGTTTCAACAACGTAGATTGTAAACCCTGCGCAATCTCCGGTGATATGACCGATTCGTCCCAAGAAATATCTGCGAGCGGCAATCGGAACCCCAACCACAATACTTAGAATAAACACCATGTTGAACGGAACAACTATATGGACTACGATGCCAGCAATTAACATACTAAGTAAACATAATCCCCATTGGTTTGAAAAGGAAACCGTGCGTCCCAGGCTTTCCGGCGGAATGTCGCCCGGCTGGGCAAGCGTCAAGAAAAACACGCCCGCCATTCGCGAGACCGCCGCGTAGGCTATCAAGTTTCGCATCGCCATCTCCGGCGCAATCGACACAAGTGCGGCAAAGCGAAGAACGTAAGCAGAGATTAACGCGAATAAACCATAGGCACCCACGCGGCTGTCGTGCATGATTTCAAGAATTTTCTTCGGCTCACAACCGCCCATCCCATCGGCGACGTCTACCAGCGCATCCTCATGAAAGGCGCCGGTGATCCAACCATAGCAAAGCAACGTAAGTGCTACGGCGACTGTATAGGGAAAAAAGCGAAGCGAAACAAATAGAACAAGCGCCGCTAAACCGCCAAACAGCGCGCCGGCAATTGGGAAAAAGACCCCCATCCAATGGAGGTTTCTGTTCGTCGCCGTCCAATGAGGGACGGGGAGCCATGATAGAAATGCGATCGTTGTGAATAGCAATTTAATTATATGCTTTAACCGGTCCATCACGTTGTTTTCTCGCTGACGCCAGCGGATTCAAACGTCGCCATTTCGTTAAAGAGTTCGATGGCGGCGTCAATGATCGGCAATGCGATTAATGCGCCGCTGGCTTCGCCGAGCCGCATATTCAAGTTGAGCAAAGGCTCTAATTGAAGCTGCTCGAACATTTTGACGTGCCCTTGTTCAGCGGAAACATGCCCTGCAATTAAACCGTTGAATGCTGTTGGACGTATTTCCGCCGCAAGCAGCGCTGCGGTCGTCACAATGAATCCATCCAACAGTACGGGGAGGCCTTGCGCGCCTGCTTCCAAAATTCCGCCAACCATCGCAGCGATTTCAAATCCACCCAGGTGCGATAAGATCGATCTTGGTGTATTGAGTTCTGATTTATGTAACTGCAAGGCGGTTTTAATGACTGAAACCTTATGCTCAAACACAGCATCATTGACACCGGACCCTCTGCCCGTTATATCTTCGACGGGACATTGAAGGACCGCCGCGCAGATGGCGGACGCCGACGTCGTATTGCCGATTCCCATCTCGCCGAAGATCATCAGTTTCGTTCCTTGTTCGATCTCTTCGCGCACCGCCTTTTCGCCGACCTCCAAGGCGTCTTCCATTTGCGCCAACGTCATTGCGGGTCGTTTGGTTATGTTATTCGTTCCTGCCTGTATAATGCATCGTTCTACGCCTGGAATTACTTCGCCTTCAGGCCATTTGCTACCGACATCGATCACGCGCAGTTTCGCCTGGTGAAGACGAGACAGCACGCTAACCGCGGCGCCGCCGCTCGCCATGTTTTTCAACATTTCTCCCGTCACCGATTGAGAAAACGCGCTCACGCCTTCTTCGCACACGCCGTGGTCTCCGGCGAAAACGATTACGCTTCTCGGTTTGCTTTTCGGCCTATCCGTCTTTTGTATGCCGCACAGTTGCGCGGCGATCTCTTCGACCCGCCCCAGGCTCCGCGGCGGTTTGGTCAATTGATCAAGACGGCGCCAAGCATATTCAATGTATATATTACGATTGTGATTCATGACCGTTTTTTTCCTTCAGGTAAGGAGCCTTTGACAGCAATTGGGACGCCTGCGACAAAAAACAGAACATGGTCGCAGGCGCGAGCGAATTTCTGATTGACCATTCCAAGCAAATCGCGATACCGCCGACCGGATTTATATTCGGGATGAACGCTCAATCCCACTTCGTTTGTAACGATAACAATTTTCGCCGTTTGTTTCGGTATTTCTTGAACGAGCGGCTCAATCCACTGTTGAATAACTTGCTGCTGCGATTCACGCTCAGCCATGATGAGCGCTGTCCACACCGTCAGGCAATCAATCACGATACAGTCATATTGATCACTGCTGTTTTCAAGCGCCGGCAAAATATCTCGCCCGGCTTCAATGGTCGTCCAGCCTTCGCCGCGCTCTTCCTGGTGTATGTGAATTCGCTGTTTCATATCATCGTCGCACGGTTCTGCCGTAGCGATAAAGAGTTTTCTTTTGAATTTTCTCGCATAATTAACCGCCCATGCGCTTTTACCGCTTCGAACGCCTCCAATCAGCAGAGAGGATGCCATAATTAATCGTCTCCAATCCAACCATTGCCATACCATTGTTTGATAACATCTCGAGATGTATCAAATAATGCGGCGATAAGGTCGGGATTCAAAACTTCTTCAGGTCTTCCTTGAATCATAATCCGTCCATCCTTAAGCGCCGCGATATGAGTAGCGATACGGCGCGCGGAATGTAAATCGTGAGAAACATAGAGAATGTGTTTATTTTCATTTTTCAATTGCAACAAGATTTCTTCAAACAAAACTTGATGCTTTAAATCGAGAAACACGGTTGGCTCATCCAAAAGAATGACCGGCGTTTTTTGAACGATTACCTGCGCTAAATACACTTGTTGGCGCTCCCCACCGCTTAACGATGCGATCTCACGCGAGCGAAACGCTTCAATTTGACATACTCGTAAAGCATTTTCGATACGTTCCCGCAATTCCTGTGGATCATCAAATCCCGCTCGAGGATAGTTCCCCAGAGAGACAAACTCGTATACCGGATATCGTTGATTCCCAGGCATGGATTGAGGAAGATAAGCGATCAGACGTGCGCGTGCTTTGCTGTTTAATTGTAGCAAATTGTTTTTTTCATAGAGGATCGATCCTTGATGAGGTGAAAGGAGACCAACTAAAGTTCTGAGCAACGTACTTTTGCCTGCACCATTGGGGCCAACGATGGAACAAATAGATCCCGGCAAAATAGTTAAGTCAATGGAATCCAGGATTGTTGAATCGTTCAATTTAACGGATAGATTGCCAACGGTTAACACGCTACGCTCCTTTTCGTATAAAGATCCACAAAAAGGTAATGCTGCCGATCAAACCG
>CAYQOX010000105.1:0-1454 GCA_964419335.1 uncultured bacterium
TTCACTGACAAATCGCTAATCTGGGACCAGGAATAATACTGGAATCGGTTGGCGCTTCCCACGTTTTAATCACCTCTTCAATAGGATTTATAACCTTTTCTCGATACCACGAAATCAATCTTTTTCCTTGATCACCATGGTAATGACGTTCGCCAATGGTTTGTGGAGCATGACCGACATATCGTTGAACGTAATAACCATACCATCCTCCATCAATCGCTTCCGTTTGGATCGTATTGCGTAAATCCTTGGGTTTGATGGAAGCCTCTTGGTTCCACCGTTTCAGTTCTCTTTTCACCGCATGAGAGTAGTTGTCGTAATTGGCATAATTCGTGA
This sequence comes from uncultured bacterium, assembly GCA_964419335.1. GTDB lineage: Bacteria > Hinthialibacterota > Hinthialibacteria > Hinthialibacterales > Hinthialibacteraceae > CAYQOX01. The sequence continues at coordinate 337 of CAYQOX010000105.1, forward strand.
TGACAAGCGATTCTTTGGCTTGATTATCGAACGTCTGACGAAGCAACCATGATACAACACTCACCACGGGAATTTTTCGAATCCGATATTGATTTTTCACAATACCGTCAATCGTGATGGTTTCATCGTTCAGATCGACTTTTTCCCATGTAAGACGTAAAGCTTCTTGCATCTGCAATCCCATCAAGCCTTGAAGAGATACTCCAATCGTCAATTGGCTTCGAGCAGGATCACGGGATAGGTAATCAAGAAATCCCAAAACCTCATGGATGCTCAAGAATGGATTACCATGATTTTCATCATAGGTTGATGCTGTACTATGCTTTCGACTCAATCGTAATCCCTGACAAATGTTGCTGTATTCCTTGGGCCAATTGGCTGCCGCCCATCGTGCGGCACGTCGAACGGGGAGAAGGTAAAGACGTACAGTGTCATAGGCTAATTGTCTGGATTCAAGAAAATGTTTGTATTCCTGGATATGCTCGAACTGTAATTCATGCCAATATGTCAATTTCTTTTCATCGATCCAGCGAAGAAAGTATTTGCAGTTAGTTAACTCTTGTTCTCGAGTATATTCTGTCCAGTTTTGATTTTTGCAGGATCGTATCAACGCATCCGCGATTTGAATTGGCGGACAATCATTGGAGGATGTTTGTTGTTGGGTTGTTTCTTCACCGTATGCAAGAATCTCTTCCGCTTTTTTCATCGCTTCATTCAAATCCTTGGCATCGAAGCGAACCCTACGATACTTGCCTTCGAAATCTCTCCCGCTGACTTTCCAACGTCCCACTTGTTCGTGATGAAGGGTGAACTTGTTGGTTTGGTATTTTTTCTTCTCGTTTATCAAAGATCTCGGATTTTTCATGTTGGTGATTCTCCTTTGAGATCACCTTGCCCGTTTCACGTTGACGACTAAGATAATCCCAGTAATTGTTGATCGCGTCAACCACATTACGCCCCCAATACCCACTTCCGGGTGAACCAATTAAACCAAATTCACGCAAGGTCTCCAGTTTGATGAATCCTTTCAGGATTTCTTGGAGTTCCTCGGCTTCATAAATGGTATAGGGATCGATAGGTCGCATGGGTAATTCTTATTTCGCCTCCGCCCAGTTATT
>CAYQOX010000105.1:1554-3989 GCA_964419335.1 uncultured bacterium
AATAAGGCACGAAATTCGGAATCACGAAGAGGGTTTTGGATGTTAGGTTTCGAACATGAAAGCCGACCACTTTTTGTTCCGCCCAACAGGAAACTCGCATGGATACGCTGAGTTATGGGATTAATGTGTCGAATGAACTTTTCTCCGTAGGTTGAGAGACGTTTTGAGCAATCCTTATATCTTTTCAAGGGTTTGACGATGGGCAAATGAGAGAATGCCGACAAGGTTGGTGCGTCCGTTTTATATTGGCCTTTTGGTGTTCTGGGCCATTCGTTCAAAATTTCTTGATCGAGGTTATGTCCAAACCATGTCGCCAATTGCTGGGCGCTATTGGGATTGATCGTATCTCTCATGACGTTTCGTAATTCGTTTTCCGAAGCAACTTTTTCTTGGTTCCAGTGTTCCACGAGTTTGGCATGTTCTTCACGATTGAATTCGATTCCATAAAGTTCCATCTTGGCGATGGAGGACATGGTATTACGCATAAGTCGATAAACACCCAATAAAACTCTCTCGTTTAAAATTTTCTGTTGAATCCGATTGATGTGGTAAACGAGGAACGCATCCAAGGCGGCGTATGCAATCTGTTCCTCTGTGAGATCGGGAAGGCTCCAATCGGACGTCTGTTCTTCCTTGGATATATCAAAATTCAAACGTTCCTTCGCCAATAAAGATAAAGAAGGACAACCATCTCCGAGAGCGTTGGTTTGCAACATCGTGCATCCCATTTTTTGTGGATAAATGCCAGCATGGTAAAAATGCTTGAGTTCGAATACGGCGTTATGAGCGACAAACGTTTTTTGTAATAGGGGTTCTATAAAATCGAGCCGACCTATTTTTAACACATCAAACACAAAGACCTGCTCGCCACCTCCGTAGAGTTGAACCAAACGGATTTCGGATAGATGAGGATCAAGACCAGCCTTCTCATGATCCTTATAATCAGGATGTTTTGCGGTTTCGATATCCACGCCTAATGTTACATTGGATTCAAGAAGAGATTGGAGCGCTTCGTTTTTATTTTTTTCGTCAGTGATGTATTGAACCGTGAGATTATTTTGTTTGAGTATTCGACCGGCGGATAGGGACAAAAGATTCGCATCTTCATCCCATGGATCCCTATTGCTGGACGTGGCGTCAACAATGTTGATAATTTCTTGCTTATGCTCCCGGATAAACGGAAGCCATTCCGAAAGCATTCCTTTTGGCGCATCGATATGAAGCTGATCATTCTCCACCGTAAAACGAACCAACCGTGATTCCAATTTTTGCACGAGTTCCTTCACATTCGTCATACAATATATTCCTCCCGCTCGTCCGAATCGTTACTTTTCACAACCTTGAATTTTGGAGACGATGAAGCATCCGCTTGTTCGTTTTCCCCGCTATTCTCAAGCATGATGGGTTTTTCCTGATCCTGATTGATCTTGTTAATTCGCCAAATACGTCGAGAAGCGCTTGATGAAGAATCATATTCCGTCCCATCGGATGGAATCACTTCAATACCGATTTTACGGAATGAGGGAAGATATCGTCGTAAGCGATTTGAAAGAATATGTGGGGCTTTAGGCCAATATTTACTTCGCTGAGCTTCGATAGAGGCCTTCGTATTTAACTCGGCGAGAAGCTCTTGCAAGGTTCCACGCCATTCACCCTCATTATCACTCATGAATTTGATTAACGTTGTGGATAGTGGATCTTCTTCCAAACTTTTAAGCACAGCGTTTTTTCGATTATAGAAATAGGCTTCGAGAAAACGACCAGGAGAAAAACCCATGGCGGTTTCGCCTGCCGTGGCGAAACGAGCGAAATCCGCCATGCGCGGTTTGTTTTCTATTTTAATGTTAGGTTCGTTTTTCAATGCTTCAACTAATCCATCATAGATGGCACCGAGTATTTGCGGGTAGTCTTGATGAAACGGCTTCCAGAATTCCTCTTCTTCACTACGTTGAGAACTGTCGATCGACGGAAGAAAAAGGAATACCATCCGGTCCACAAGGTCTGGTCGGTGGGCGAAATCCACAATTCCGTTAAGGATGATAGGACGGTACCCTTGAAATTCCTTCTCTTCGTCATCGGAATACAAGCGCCGCGTGGAGAAACCACCGCCGGTGGCCACACGACACAGGGTATCCGAGATATCTTGTGATAGATACGAAACGTTGTCGAAGTCGGAAAGCCATCGATTACTGACCGAGATAATTAAATCTCGCTCACTACGCTGAATCGCCTTGCACGGATTCTTTTCAGGATCAACCAAGTATCGAATAACTTTATTAAATGTGCTTTTACCACAGCCTTGCTCGCCTTGAATGTTGAGGATTGGTTTTGGGCGACCGATGCAATATGTCTCGAGGAGCCAGCCAAGAAATAATATAATATCATCCTCCTTCGCCAAATTGAGATATTCACGTAGTTGTTCAATTTTTCCACCA
>CAYQOX010000106.1:0-3954 GCA_964419335.1 uncultured bacterium
ATATGTGGTGGGCTAAAATGCACACAACGCATTTTGAGCCCACCCTACAGAAACTCGTATTTCAGAGGCGTAGGGTGGGCTCAAAGATTTTCTGCTTTAGCAGGAAAACATAGCCCACCAATGTATCTTTATAAAAAAGTCACGATTTGTGATATTACAGAATCCAATATGTGGTGGGCTAAAATGCACACAACGCATTTTGAGCCCACCCTACAGAAACTCGTATTTCAGAGGCGTAGGGTGGGCTCAAAGATTTTCTGCTTTAGCAGGAAAACATAGCCCACCAATGTATCTTTATAAAAAAGTCACGATTTGTGATATTACAGAATCCAATATGTGGTGGGCTAAAATGCACACAACGCATTTTGAGCCCACCCTACAGAAACTTAGTCAGCGACGGATTCTTGAGTGGTGATTTCGCAATCAACCTCAATACAGGTATGGCTAATAAAGATGAAATGGATGAACTCTTTTCTCTTGCCGACCTCGATCAGAAACCCCGGCCGGTTTATCAAACCAGCCCTCGTATTACCAAGGAAATACGAAAAAAAGCCCCGGGGAAGGTTCCATAATTTTTATTGTAAACAAACAAGGGCAGGTTGAAAAACCAAAAGTACAACAATCCTCCGATCCCGTTTTTGAAAAACCCGCGCTGGATGCGATCAAAAAATGGAAATTTGAACCCATCAAACGCAATGGCGAACCTGTGCGTTTCCGCATGCGTATCTCCATCACTTTCCCCAAAGGATTATAACCATGGCGAGAGGGTGAACTCACTTCGTAATACCTCTTTACCATATGGGTAAAGAATATTAGGTTGACATTAGGCTGAGACGCGGTATAATTTTACCTTAGGGGTAAAGAAGGAATCGATGGAGATTCAGTTCAAAACGAAACAATTGCGGAAGCAATACGAAGATATTGCAGAGGCGAACAAAGCGTACCCCTCAAACGTCGCTCGAAAATACATTCAGCGAATCAACATTATTAAAAGCGCACATACGATACAAGATATCAAGAAAATTAATGTCTTACGCTGTCATCCGCTAAAAGGAAAGCGTAAGAGGCAATGGGCGATCAACTTAACTGGTTTCTATAGACTGATTTTCACCCTCAAAGGCGATCAACTAGAAATCGTTCGTATCGAGGAGGTGAGTAAACACTATGATGACTAACAACAACTATACAAATACAACATATCACTCCAATTTGGCGATTCCTCCCGGCGAATTTCTTGAGGAATTGATTGAAGATTTGGGTATGACCAAAGAAGAGTTGGCCAAGCGTATGGGCCGCCCGTCTTCTAAATTGAGCCATATCTTTAAGGGCGAAAAAGCCATCACCCCTGATACGGCTATACGACTTGAAAAAGTGGTGGGCGTACCGGCGCATATCTGGACGGGGCTTGAAGCCGAATACCGTCTTGCCTTGGCGAGGCAAGAAGAGGCTGAACAAGAGGTGCTCTTACAGGCGGAAACCAAGTTGGTGACAAAGTTCTGTTATGCCGAGTTGGTGAAATTGGGTGAGGTGGAAAGACAAACCAAACCCATTGAAAAAGTAAGGGAATTGCTCCGGTATTTTGGGGCCATGTCGCTTACCACCATCCCAACGTTAAACCGCTATCGGCCCGCGTATCGTTTGGGCACGGTGGGTGACCGTTCTCCCGAAGCGCTTGCCTCTTGGATTCGGTTAGGCGAACGCCGTGCAGCGGGGATTGATTGCGAACCATTCAATAAAATGAAATTAAAACAAGCCTTGCCGGATTTCCGGGCTATAACGCTAAAAGACCCTCAACACTTCATGCCGAAGTTGGAAGAACTATTAGCGTCATGCGGCGTTGCGTTGGTGGTGTGTCCACACTTCCCCAAGACCAAGGCACACGGAGCAACTTTTCATTTGAGAGACGATAAAGTTGTTTTGATGATCACCATCCGGGGCAGTTGGGCGGATATTTTTTGGTTTAGTTTGTTCCATGAAATTGGGCACATTCTCAAGCATTCGCTCAAAGAAATTATTTTGGAAGATGAAGAGAATAGCAAACGAGAGGTGGAAGCGGATCAATTCGCCTCTGAAACACTGATTCCACAAGCAGAGTATGAACAATTTATCGATTCAAACCGAATCAATCAAAGTTCCGTGAGGGCATTCGCCCGGCAAATCGGAATTCATCCCGGCATTGTGGTTGGGCGATTGCAACATGAGAAGAGAATCAAACCGAATTGGATGAACTCATTGAGAATGCGTTACGTATGGTCGAAATCAGACGACACTCAAGAGGCATAACATGGTTACGTATATAACTGAAAAAGGGCTAGAAACGCTCATCGTTGAATCTTTGGTCAATGAAGCGGGATACGTTCAAGGCGAGAATTTCCATTATGACCGTGACCATGCGGTTGACCTTATCAAGTGCCTCTCGTTTCTCCAAACATTGGGGAGGGGGTCACTGCTTCCAAACATTCTTCAGGCTGCCAATCCTGGATCTGTTTCTGGATTTCCAAATCATTAAACGCCTGCTCGAAAAGATCAAACAGTTTTGAATGATCTATATGGTTTTCCCAATGATCAATTCACACTTGGGCGTTATTCCTTTTGGGAAGCATAAAATGCATCCAACTATTAGGCGTTTGTCTTTTGATTTTCGCAGCAGTGACAGTGAGTAACAGACTATAGAACAGTTTCTTGAGGGTTGGGGATTCCGATTCATATCCCAAATGGTCTTTGACAAATTGCCAAAATACAGAAGTCCCTGGATATTTGACGATTTGTCGAAAGCATTCGTTTTGGTCTTCATCGATACAATCCAAGAAGATGTGAAATAACACCGATTCAAAATCGACCACCTTGCAGCGGCACACAACCGCCATGATCGCCAGTTGTATCTCCTTTTCGGTTTGGAGGGAAGCATCCATCTTTTGAAGCATCTGAAAACGTGCTTTGCTATCGAAAAATGCAAGGTTTTGTTTGATTACCGGTTTGAGCGACAGATTTTCGATTCCCAACTCATCCATAACGATGGAAGCGCGGTCTGCCTTGAATTCTTCAGAATAAAGCAGAATATCGAGCAGCCAATTTTGCCGATAATCCGGTTTTGGATTGGGGGAATAGACGATGTAATTGGATTCGGGATCTTTAACTTCCAAAGTGTATTTAATCTCAAAATAATTATTATCGATGATCAGCAGTTTGACGTTGCCGAAATCGATCTTATCGAGATCGTCTTGAAATTCGCCATCATCATCGTACCAAAACAAGATACGGCGTTTGTATGGATGCCGTACAGGAGTTTCGAATCGTTAGTGCTAACGCCTGGTTGACTTTTTCTAAATTCATTTTTCTCTATTTCAGTGATACATATATTTGAATTGTGTTCTAGAAGTATCTAACTCATGAAGCCAATTGCAGTTCATCCTTCAGTTTCTCTCGAGCCAATGCTAGATCATAATTTGTCTGCAGATTCATTTAGACCTCGGCAGAGGTACCAAAATAATGACCCAGACGAACTGCCGTGTCGGGAGTAATCGAGTGTTTCCTTCCCAAAATCTGACTGATACGCCCGGTTGGAACATTCAATTCTTTGGCGAACTGATTCATGCTGATTCCTCGGACTTCTAGATCTTCCTTTAATATCTCACCTGGATGGGTTGGGATGCGAACCATATCACACCTCTTTCTATTTGTGGTAATCCACTAATTCGACGTTGTAGGCATCTCCTTCTTTAAATTCAAAACACAAACGCCAGGGTCCATTCAAGGAAATTGCCCACTGACCTTTTCGATCACCTGACAAAGCATGCAAATGAATACTTCGTAGTGGTGGAATATCGGATAAACTTTTCGCTGCTTGTAGGTAATCATGTCGTTTATAAGCCAATTCACGATCCACGGAACGGAATTTCTTTACGCCTGGCATTTTCTTGCCTTCCTTGGCGACCTTGAGTCCATCGGCGACAT
>CAYQOX010000107.1:0-1465 GCA_964419335.1 uncultured bacterium
ATCTCCGTATAAAACTTTACGACTTGCTCAAGCAACTCCAATAGTGCCAACCACAGCATGAACACGGTCCGAGAACAGCTTCGCTTTGCACCTGGTTCCCGGCTGGTTATGCTGGACGTTATAAATAATTTGGCGGAGATTCAAAATCCGGCTTATCCCGGAGAACGTTTGGTGGTTTGCTTCAACCTGTTTCTGGCGGAGGAACGCGTTCGAACACGCAAAGAATTATTAAAAACCACCGAGAAAGAACTCGACAAGATTGCCGCTTAAGGGAGGTTAAGAGATAATCAAAAATCGTTATTTGTGAGGGGCCTTACTTAACGCCAAAAACCGGATTCATCGATGTCCCATCTCTTTTGTTCTTTGGATTCTTCAAGGCATGAGCCCGGTGTCCATGCTAATGCGCCGGCATAAGAGGAGCCTTTGGCTATGTCCCATCCCCCAATATGTTCTTGTGTGCCTCGCAAATCATTCTGTGAAGACGAATTATTTACAGGAGCATGCCCCCAAATGGTTTCGCTTTGGATGACAGGATTTTGATCGTTTAGATCCACGGGTTTACCAAAAACATTTTGATTATTTGATAACTCCCGCCAATCGACTCGGCAGATTTTCCCAAGGCCGTAGCGAGTATCGCCGCCAAGAAACAGAGTGTGAATATGATCCACTTCGGGAGCGCTATCATTCATAAACACATAGCCAAGAAGATATACGGGCCGAAGCGTATTGTCGGACTCTGAATCATTTCGCCACCATGGATTCATACACTCTGTTTCTCGTAAAGTTCCTTCAGCCGCTGAATCCATATTCGGGTCAATGGATGTCCCGGCGCGGGTATGCAACAGTTTCTGCCTAAAAGCACGGTCGCCCTTTTGTAAGTGCTCATTTTTTTTATCATGTTGTAAATGCCAAAAGAGGCCTGAATTCCGATTATTTTGTTCATAGTGCGGCAGCCAAGGGAGGTATTTTCCGTTGATATATTCGGCAGGATACAAATAGGTAAAGCGGTAATGTTGTTTGACTTGTTCACCAAATTTTTTGTAATCCGGCATGTTCTCATTGCTTTGAGAACGGGAAATCTCAGCCGTCATAGCACCCCAAATGGCCCGTGCTGGGACATACAGGCGGCAGCGGTTTAATGCACTCGCTGGGGGCATTCCAATGAAAAGCGGTGATTCCAATTGCCAAACCCATTGATATAAAGTCCAATTCATGAGTGCGCTTCTTTCTCCTCTTTGAGTTTGGCGTGATGGCGGGCGTAAACCAAAGTTTGCCGAACCAAATCACGGGCGAGCAGTAATTTATCCAAGTCATTTGCCAATTCTTGAAGCAAGGTAAAAATGTCTTCGCTGCCTGTGAGTATGTGATTTTGCTGCGGTGTTTTCTTCAGAAATTCTTGCAGTATTTTACTTACACCTTCACCTTCTTTACCCCCACGTGCTTTCAAATATAGAAAAAGGGCGTA
>CAYQOX010000107.1:1565-3844 GCA_964419335.1 uncultured bacterium
TCGATTGCAACGGAGGTGCGCACTTCAAGATTGCTGTTTACTACATGAGAAAAGAGTTTGTCGGAGACGATCCCAAGGCAGTCTGTAATATACCCATTCATATTTCCAATATGACTTTTGATCTCTTTGATGCAACCGTTATTTTTATCCAAACTTCTTTCGACCGGCAAGTACAACCAGCCGAGATTGATGTGTTCAGCATTGTTGTTTTGTCCATTTTGTGCCAAGTAGACGGCTTCTTCTTTAATAGATTCTTTGCATACAATCCCGGCTTGTCGCAAAGCCATAGGGCAGGTGATCCACAAGGGACCTTGCTGTGTAGCGACAGGAAAGAGCAACACTTGCATGTCGCTGAACGCGGCTAGCCCGGCAAACCCGCCTTCTGAATCTGCGCCTTTGGCATAGCCAAAAACAGTGCAAACCTTGCAGGAAGGTTTACCACAATGACCGGAATCACCTCCACCTTGTCCAGCGCAGTTCGGATATTTCCCATTAATGGACATGGCCACATAAGTCCGCATGACGCCCGCAAGGCTCGAGCCGGGAATCTTTGGTATCTTTGTAACCGGATCGCGCACAATAGTGTTATCCACCCGGCCCAGGCGGCTTCCCCCTGTGCCTACATGGATAGGGTCGAGTGCTATGCCAGCATAAGAAAATGATTTGAAACTCTCTTTTTGGTTATTCGCTGTGTTCATCACTCTCCTCCGGGTATTTTCTCTTTCAACACGCTAATGTTCCATTCCAGACACCAATCTAATAAACCGTCTTTAGCCGCTTGCACCAGGGTTTCCAGGCAAGTACCTTTGGCCTGCAAGCGTTCATGAAATACCGCGCGTACCAAATCCAACCAAGCCTGTTCGCCGCCTTCGAGCCAGTTTCCATCTGGCCCCAACCAGTCTTCACGTTTTTGCGTGAGTTCAGTCCAAGCGCCACGTAGGGCGGTTTGGCTGGGGGCATGTTTTTCTAGTAGATCCCATAAGTCGCGCATCTTTGGCCAGCGCATTAATTGATGGGTTTTTTTGATTTCAAAACGCCGGGCGGTGCTGTCAAGAAAGTTTGTTGCAATCAAAGCGGGATGGACACGAACACCGTCACCATGCCGTAAATCTTTGGCATGCCGGTAAACATGGCCGTCAGGATGTTGAAAATCCAAAGGCGAACGCACCTGCTGATCTTCAACCGCTAAGTAAGGATAAAACACATCTTCACGTCCATCGCGTAATCGAGTGGGCATTGTGCGCAGTTCGTGACTCCCGTCCGATGTCACCAAACCCAGCGATGTTACGCCATCTCGGGTTTCGCTGGAGTCTACCCGCCAGGTTTTTGCAGATTGAGAATGGCTTTGCAGATCGGCTTCCAAATTTCGCGCCGCTTCGATTACCGCTTGATAAGGCGTCATTCTGGGGAAAGCCACAACGCCGATGCGTAAAGGCAGCCGATCCCATACCCGGGCGAATTGTTCATTCCACGCAGCGACTGCCCGGTCAACACAGGCGGAGGCGCATTCCAACGGCAGCAGCACACGAAACCGCACTGGTGAAACTTCAAGCGGAATCACGGGGTGATAAACACCGAGAGAATCGGGGGCTTCTTTAATTGCATTGACTGTTAACGAATCGACCGGTCGGTTGTTATCGTCTTTCAATTGGATGGTCTTGTCTGTGAGGCTATCTTTGCTATCCGTTTTTTCCAGTATGCGGCTTAGATTGGTAATGGTGATGAAGCCACCTTTATCATCACTATAAAGCAAATCCAAAGGTATATCTTGATATCTACCGTTATAAGGCTGTCCATCAGTCCAATTTCCATTACTATCCGATTTAAGAAGCAAACGCCGTGTGCGCCAGCGGTTCTGGTCAACAGCCGCTATCTCTCGAAATTCAGAAAGCAAGGCATTGAATAATTCCTCTGCCTGACGCTGAAACCGATAGACCCGCCCTGGTGAGGCGAGTTTGCGGAATAGTTGGTGGGTAAGCCATTTGGCTTTCCCGTTTTCATCGAGATCGTTCCAAGAAGGAGCATCAGCACGATCTTCGACGATTTTGTTGAAAAAAGATTGCCTATCTTTCTCTTTCTGGTACCCATCCTGTAGGCTTTTCAACACTGGATCATCTTTTTTGGAAAGGGAGAGTTTTGATTTAATATACATGGAAAGACTATCAAAAGATTTACCATGGTCGATTGGATTTGGATGGTTATGTAAAACGGGATTATGTAATCGCCACTCTGCAATCGCCTGTGCGCGGAGCGAATCCAAACGGCTTCCATCCAGCCAG
>CAYQOX010000108.1:0-3778 GCA_964419335.1 uncultured bacterium
AACTTTCCCATGCGTAGGAAAATTAATCACCTCGAGGGCGGCGCGTTCGGACTCGGGACAGCAGCCAGGAGTATAGTGGAAGCGTTGGAAGTCGGTTTTCTCCGGGTGGAGGGGCGATTCAAACCCACCCGACTATTGACAAACATCATTAAAATAATATATCCAATAGTTCAGAATAGTGTTGGAATTTTTTATCTGAAGATATTAAAATTGCTGTATGAGTGAGAGCGGTTGCGATAATGAGTCTATCCTGTGGATCTCTATGATGTTCTGGTAATTCAACCGCACAAACCACAATTGGAGGAGTTAAAGGTAATAAGGTTATTCCAGAACTTTCTAAGGATTTCGCAAACCATTCCATTAAATTACAGGGTAATTTTATGCGTCCATGCCTTGCCAACCAAGCCACTTCGAAACAACTGATAATTGAAACTGCTACACAATCACTTTCTTCGATTCTTTTTAGTCGATCATGGCCTATTTTGGTGATATCGTTATTCATCCACCACAACCAAATATGGGTATCAAGCACGATCATCGGCAAAATTCCAAGAGGACTCAGGTACGGAATCAAAAATATCACCGTAAATCTCTATTTTACCGGCAATATCCGGGTGTGGTGAGCGGCGCGATGTATTAGTGGTTTCTGATGGCTCGTTGGCAATTAAAAAAATCGCTTCCACCTGTACATTGGAAGGCAATTTAGGGACATGCTTGAGATTTCCTAAGTGATCTGTTTCTAATAACATCCGCTCAGCGTACATGATATACCTCTATGTATGATAATCTAACGTCTTAACATAAAGATCGTGTATATTTTTATATTATAATATAATTTCCCCATTTCTGCAAAAATCCCACCACCCGCTCAGCTTCTTTCATGCTAATCTTCCGGTGCGTAGGCAAATTAACCACCTCGCAGGCGCTTATAACTCTATAATCTTGAATATGTTAAATTGTCTTTCGATTGATTTTCCCCGGACAGCAGCAAAACGAATTAAAATTATCTCAATAAATCATTAAAATTACCCACGGCTAACGCCCAGTCTGACTTATAGGGTGCTTCCCAGGTGAATTTTTCAGGTTCTATCATTCCTAAACTAATTTCTTTATATGATTTTCTTGTATCTACTGCTACAGCCTTTAAAGATGAGCCGGTTCCGCTAAGGTCCATTACAATTTCTTTCGCGTCTTCGGTATAAAAGACATACTTGGTATACTTTTTATCACGCAGGCAAACGCTGATGGGCTCTCCTTTTGTTGAAAGCACGTTATCGCCTGTTCTATTTCCGGTAAGTTTGTTATCACGTATCATGGTTCCGGAAAACCTGTTATTATCGAACCAGAAGACAGAATAAGTTTTTATTTCATCTTTAATATCCACTTTTACATCATGCCCCCTTAGGGTCATGGCAGCTTTGTTGTTATATGGCATTGAACCCTTACCATTGCTGTTATGCGGAAGCAAGTTTCCCCATATGTTTGCTACACCACCGGCCATTGTAGAGTGCCACAGCCCCCTTACAGTCATATCGGGTGAATAGTCTTTTTCGTAGAACTGTTTCGCGTGCCACCGAATCCTGAATCGGTCTTCAGATATCTGTGGCCTGTCTGCAGCTTCCATTACTTCTACGTACCAGGGATAGGCCACGCGGTAATCATAATGTCCTTCATAATCGCCTTTCCAGTATATTGCAGAGAGAGGTTTCCGGACTACGGGGGCTTTTGCATCATCAGCATCAGCACGCGCGCCTATAATGTGTTGCCATCCTCCTAAATGCGTCTTTAAATAATTGTACCATGCCTGCAATTCATCTGCATTAACCCACTTATGCAAATCAGATCCATAACCCATAGTCCAACCGGGTATAGGTCCTAATCTGGCAGCAATGTAGCGGTTTAAACGCTTATCGGCTTCACCCATAGGCCCACCTATACCTCTTGGGCCGCCTTTACCACCCCAGTTTTCATAATCCGAACCCCATAGCCACAGGTGTGTAAAACCACCAGAATTATAGACACGGGTAATAATTTCTTCCAATGTGGAAAACGATTTTGGGTCGGGATTTACATCCTCACCTAAAGTTCTTGTATTATTACCCGGGTTTTTAATATCAAACCATGTAGCAGCTATTTTTTCGAGGTGATAACCCGTAAATCCGGTTTCAATTATAAATTCCTGTATGTTTTTATCGATATATGAAACATCTACTTTTCCATCTTTCCAATAATCATGCAGGCTTTTTCGCATAACCAATTGTGGGAGATGTTCTTTTCCACTGCCGGTCCAAATCCATCGGGTACCCTCTGAACCCAGAAAACCATTGTATTTTTTTTCTGCTGCTTTCACATCAACTGATGTGTTGTGCCCTCCAAGATTACCAGGTCCGGTAGTTTCCACAATCCATGTACCTACTTTGGTACCCGTAAAGCGAAAACGCCATTTGCTGTCCCCGGCATAATACATCAGCGAAGTTTTTTCATTCCCGCTTTCTATATGAGTGAATGTGGCTTTAGCTATCACATCATAGGGATTGCCTTCGGTTCCTTCCCATTCTAATTCCCATTCCAGGTAAGGTTTGTTCAGGTAACCGGTTTTATTGTCAAGTTGTTGCTGTTTGAATGAAGCCGTTAATAACCAACTAATAATGAGAATTAATCCGGGTATTAACCATTTTGTGTATTTTTTCTTTTTTGATTTCATCATATAACCTTTGAATTTTAAATAACTTAATGTTTTACTACTCTTGATTGAAGTAACCGTTCACGATAATAATCGCGTATAAATTTGGTAATTCTCAACCACACTTTCTGTATATTTTAGCACGGTTTGCCTGTTTGGTACAAAAATTTCACCACCCGCTCAGCTTCTTTCATGCTAATCTTCCGGTGCGTAGGCAAATTAACCACCTCACGGGCGGCGCGTTCGGACTCGGGACAGCAGCCATGAGTATAATGGAAGCGTTGCAGGTCGGTTCCCTCGGGGTGCAGGGGCGATTCAAACCAGGAACCAATCTCCACCCGCTCGCGGTAGGCCGCCTCCAGCACTTCTTTCTTGTTTGCGACCCGAACCGGATAGCGAACATAAACCGGATCATAGCGGCCATTCAGTTCAACCGGCTGAAAGCCGATCTTGGGCAATTCTTCCTGATAAAAAGCAGCAATTTGTTTCCTATGAGATATATTTTCTTCAATCTTCTCCATCTCACGAGCGCCTTTTTTTGCCTGTGCGGGAGTCATTCCCATAAAATAGTTTTTAGGAGGAACCCCCGAATATTCACTCTTTGTGGAGCTGCCGACCACGAGGCCCATTTTCGATAACGTTCTGTAGATCGTTGTGATCGCCTGCGTGGTTCTGGGAGTTACTAGCCACTCGTAAAGTTGCATCTGAAGCCAAATTCGCAGCCGGTGAATCATCCCAGGCTGGATCATTTCCTTGTCAACCAATTGCTCCACCTTAACCGCCAAATCATCATCGTTGACTACCAGCATTCCACCCAATCCAGTGGAAAAAGGTTTGTTCCATTGTCCGGAGAAATAGGCGGCAATACCAAATGTCCCACAGAGGCAATCGTTATATTTCGAACCAAAGGCCAAGCAACAATCCTCGATGATGGGAATGCCTTTCGAATCCGCCCATTCCATAATAGGGTCCATATCGCATGGGATACCGTAGGTATGCTGAACAATGAGCGCTTTTGTGTTTTCCGTATAACAGGATTCGAGTTTTTGAGGAGACAGGTTATACGTTTGTGGATCAATATCCACATAAACAGGT
>CAYQOX010000109.1:0-3660 GCA_964419335.1 uncultured bacterium
AGCAGAAAATCTTTGAGCCCACCCTACGCCTCTCAAAAAGGTCATGGTGTTCGCGCCGGTTTTTTCTACGTACTCAAAAACCGGCCTGGGATACTCGGATTGGGCATGGCTTATCGTTACCCCCCCACCATCAATAACCATGCCACGAATGATACAATAGCGAGATTTTTCCTCATCAGCCTTCCTCCTGGGTTCGGATTAAAAAACGCGCACTTCTACCTATATATATCACAAAAAAATAAAAATATTCCCAAAAAATGGTATATTTCAAAAATTAATTAAGAAAAGTGTATCATTCTGGTTTTATAATTGAATTCAAGTAGGGAGGAAATGAGAGGATTTGCCTATTGAAAAACAGGTATTTGCATAGTGATCATTCATACATTGTCTCTTAATGCAAATGGATTGTAATTATTAAACCGCTATTTCGAAGGATGGCATAGACTCTAATTTAGGTGGGCGATGTGCGTTGAATGACCATGAGCGTGACATCATCTTTGAAGGGAGCCTCTCCCATGAAAGCATTCACCTCTTGGATGATGGCATCGATAAAGGGTTGAGGGGGGAGATGATGATATTTAAGAATCAATTGCTGTAATCGTTCTGGGCCGAACAAGTTTTTGTCGGGGTCTCTTAATTCCACAATTCCGTCGGTGAATAGGATGAGTTTGTCGTCGGTTTCCAAGGTTACCTCTTTTTCATCATATTCATCGCATTCCATTAGTTTTAAGGGGAACCCATGCTCGGTTTTTAGGGGTTCCAGTTTTTGCCCGCGGGAGCGAAAAAGAAACATAGGTTCATGTCCCGCGGAACAATAGCGAAATTTCATGTTTTCTAAATCCAGCACGCCGTAAAACATGGTGACATAAAAGGTGGGCGCTAGATGAAAGTTCAATTTTTCATTGGCCACTTTCAGGGCGGTGCTGGGGTGGCGAAAGGTGCTGCTGTAGGAATGCATGATGACATGGGTCATGGCCATCACCACCGCAGCGGGGGTACCATGGCCGGTGACATCGGCCATCAGGATTCCCCATAGGGAACGGCCAATTTCGATAATATCGAAATAATCCCCGCCCGCCTGGGCACAAGGGCCATAGTAGCGTCCAAACATGATTTCGGGGTGAAAAGGGAAGCGCTGGGGTAAAAAGGAACGCTGGATCTTGCCGACTTGATCCAATTCCTGGTCGATGGTTTGTTTGGCCCTCATAAGTTCTTCATTGGTGGTCTGTAATTTTCGGTTGGCCTGTATAAGGGAATGGTGAAGGTCACGGATGCGAAGCAGGGCTCGAACCCGGGCTCGCAGTTCATCGCGCTGGGGTGGTTTGGTGAGGTAATCGTCCGCTCCCGCATCCAATCCCTCGACTTTGTGGGCGGTGTCATGGAGGTTGGTGAGGAGCATTACGGGAACAAAAAGCTCGTCGCCCCTCTTTTTGATTTCGCGACAGGCTTCAAAGCCGCTGATTCCCGGCATGCGAACATCCATGATCACCAAATCAGGATTATGGCTTTCAACCGCGTGGAGAGCCTCTTCGCCACTTTCAGCCCGTCGAACGGCATAGCCATCCAAGCGCAAAATGGCTTCGAGCAATTCCAGGTTGGTGGGATCATCATCGACGATCAAGAGATCACGTTGGGAAGCATCCTTTGCGGAATCTTGCATTTAGTGTGTTTGCCCCCGCATTTCTTGAGGATCTTACTCATCCGATGTAATTTCAAAGAGTTGTGATAATGTAAAAGCATCAATAAAGATCGCGAAAGGTGATTCAAAGAATGCGCCTCGATGTTGCCAGAGAATCTCATCGTAGGAGCGATCGGATGGATACCTTTGGTTAATTTGGGCTTTATATTGTTCTAGGTCGAAAGGTCCAACGTTGATTTTCATTGGGATTTTTTCGCTTTGATGTTCCTGGATTGATTGATGCATGTGATTCATCCAAGACCAGTAGGCTTCGGCCATTTTTCGCCGCTCGGTTTGGGTCTCTAATTCCAGCCAGATCAAGGTTTCGCCCGCGCTGATGGCGGTATAAAAGCGATATTCCCGGGGAGACATATGAACTTGATCCAAGACTTTGCATTGCTCAATTCCAATTTTGCCGAGAGCAGGAATCAAGGAAATTAATTTTCCCATAAAAGGAAAAAAACTAATTCGTTCATTCGGTTCTTGTGTATTCACGAAGGAATAAAACCAATCGAGTTCCTCTTTGGTCTTTTGGATCATTTCATCGCGAACCTGTAAGAAGATCTGATAACGCCGGGGATCGATGCTTTCTGGAATGGAAAAAGGATAATCTTGGTTGAGGGTTTCCATGCGTGATTGCAGTTGTTCCATATCATTGATCCAATCGTTGAATTGGTGGGTGATCCAGTACATGCTATAGACACCGGCCACTAAACCGGCCAAAATCACGGTTAATCCAGTTGCGCACCCCATTAAAATCCAGCGATTTCCCACCATGCTCAAACCTTTCTCGATGTCTAATTTCGATGATCACTATATCATACACGAATTCGCTGATAAAATAAAAAACCATTTATCTCATGATTCACTAAAAAACAAGCAAATTAAATTATTATTGCATCAACTCCATTTGTGAATAACCATCATGCCTTATTCTTCTCTTCGTTGTAGATACGTATGGCACATACTTTGGCGACTTCCCCTCACCCTAGTGTTGACCCTGGGGTTGTATGGACTAGGGATACAGTTTCTCCCTTACTCAGGAGATGGAAGTTATATGGCCGATTTGGCGGCCGAGGGTTGGGTAGTAACCACCCATTCACCGCTTACGTCGGTGGTGCATCGAATGGTGTATTTGTTGCTCAATCCTTTCGGTGTAGAGCAATGGCATGCTCTGGCAGTTAGCAGTGCTTTTGCGGGCGCTCTTGCGATACAGGTATTATACGCAATACAAAGTCATCCCCTTTTTATGTTGATCAATATCGCCTCGGGGTCTTTTCTGGTTTTTGTAGGTGAAGTGGAAAACTATGCCTGGGTAAACCTATTTCTTTTGCTCACCTATTTCGCGGTGGAGAAGTATACGACAAACCAATGGCGGTTATGGCCTGCTCTGACTTTTTTCTTTACGGCGGCTTTGCTGCATGGCTTGGCTTTGTTTTATCTACCACCTCTTTTTTGGCTCATGTATCAGAAAAAGGATTTCAATATTCTGGAGTTCTTTGTTCCTTTTTTTTATTATATATCGGGCTATTTTATTTTAAATTTATTCTTAGAGCCACGTGGGATTTATATGGATATCACCCGTCTGGTACCCTTCTTTGAACTGAACCGAAAAGGGCAGCATTTTACCTTTTTTACATTAGAGCACTTGATGATTAAAAGCCATTTCCACCAGGTCGCTTCTTTTTTGGGGATTCCGCTCGAATGGCCTCTGCTGATTCTCTTGCGCAAGCGAATCAATACGTTATTCCGGAAGTATTTACTCTTTTGTGTGCTCATCGGGTTGCTGTGGCACACGGCTTGGCATCCCGATCTAGGAAGGCTGGATTGGGATCTTTTTAGTCACATATACATACCACTTCATGTGTTATTAGGCTTAATTGTAACGGAACACCTACAAAAAAATCAGGTATTTATAAAAAAATAGGGCTCATCACGAAAGTGAGTACTTTTTTTGGGGAAAACGCCTTGGGGATGTGTTT
>CAYQOX010000110.1:0-3183 GCA_964419335.1 uncultured bacterium
CAGGTTCTGTTTTCTTTTCAATGGATCAAAAAAGTACTCAAATGCAGGATGAACCTCTTTTATGTTATGAAACTAAGAATAAGTTTTTTGTTGCTGCGTGATGGGTTGGGAGCTTGGTTGAGAACAATAGCGTGGAGGTCAAGAATTTGGGTTGGTCGAATCGAACCAAAGGCGTGTTTATGTCTTTTTTACGGGAGAAAGATTGGAGACTTAGTTTAGTTCTCTTTGGTGTAGGGTTGTGTATTGGGCTAGGGGGATGTGATACCACCGTGGAGGAAGAAGAAGATTTGATCCGGGCGGAAGTATCCATTGGTTTTGATTCGGAGAGGCCCTTTCGAAAGACAGAAGCCTGGGTTCCTATCAAAGTTCAACTTACGAATAACACGGATCCCATTCATGGTGATCTTCTCATTCGCTTGAAAGATGGGAGGGTTGTCTATCGCAAGGAGGTGGATTTACCAACAAGATCGCCGAAGATTTATGAGATTTATGCGTATATGAAAGAATTTTTGGATGAGTTGGAATTTTATATTGAGACAGACAGGAGGATGATTCCCGTAGAACTTGTTACGGTGAGTTCCATGTATGATGAAACCGACCGGATCTTGGCGGTCATGAGCCCGGAGCGAGGGACCCACGATAATCTCGTCCATCACGAAGATCAGGAGGTGGAACATTTTCGCCGGGTGTTGTATTCAGATCCTATGTTACTGCCCGAATACTGGGTGGGGTACCGGAATATTAACGGTTTACTATGGGATGGCGGGCGTACTTTGGCTCTCAATGAAAAGCAGGAGAAAGCCTTAGACCAATGGATTCAGATGGGGGGAACATTGATTCTTGCAGCCGGGGAATATTGGCAAGAACTCTCGAACTCGGCTTTTAACCTGTATGTTCCGATGACATTGGATTCATCTTTGGTGTTGGAAGAAGGAACCCAACTGGATGTGTATGATAGTGAGGTCAACCCTGAGCTTCAAACTAAATTTGTGATAGCGACAGGAAATTTGATCGACGATCCGAAGATCAATGTATTGATGGAAGCGGATGGGAACCCTTTCTTGGTTGAACGCCGCTGGGGAGCGGGACGGATTCTCTTTGTTGCATCCGGACTGGATCAGCCCTTGTTTAAGAATGAGGTTCAGCAGGAAATCTTCCTGGATTATCTAACAGAAACCCGGCCTGATTTATCACCGAACATTGTTGGTGGTTTGGATCAGCGGATTACTTCTTATCTAACCCAGACCTTTCAATCTGAGTTACCAAGTACGTGGTTTATAGGTTTATACCTGGGGGTATATATTCTTTTGGTGGTGCCCGTGAATTATTTTGTCTTTCGAAAAATGGGGCGATTGGAGTGGGCCTGGTTAACGATTCCGGTATGGGCGATTCTGTTTGCCGTGGGCGTTTATTATATCGGGGCGCTGCGGCAACAAGGACACGTGGCGGTGAATGGAATGACGGTAATAGAAGCTCATCCGAACGCGTCTCATGCCCAAGCGAGCACTTTCTGCTCGATTTATTCGCCAGTCCGAAAGTGGTACCGGATGGATTTTGGTGAATCTGAGGCGTTTCCTGTACCCCCCAGAGTGTTTTCTTTTCGTAATGATTATCAACAAGAGCAGGATCAGAAGTTAACCGTACGTTTTACAGAACAAGGTCCTAGAATTGAGGATTTTTTAATTTATCACTGGTCTCAAAATCAGATTAAGTTACAACATCGAGTTGAAGTGGGAGAGGGGATCGAGGCCGATTTGGATTGGAGTCAGGGGAAGCTTCGAGGAATGATTCGCAATGAGACGGGTTATACGCTGCGCGAGCCGGTGATTTACATGCGAAATGTACAGATGCATTATGAGTCCCTCGAAGATGGAGAAACGCTTCCGATTGAGGAAGGGGAGCAAAATCCCTATGATTATGCGGAAAGGAGTCGTCAATTACTCAATTTTAATCCCCAACAGGCACAACGACAGGGGTATCAAAATAGTTCGGAGTTTATTCTTTCCGAATTAAATCATTTTTATGCGGCATCTCTTTTTGATTTACATATGAACCGCAATCTTGCGGTATTGACAGCAGAAATTCAAGAGAATGATTTTTCTTTTCGTTTGAATAATGAACGTATTGAAGCGAAGGGATCGAGGTTATTTGTTACCGTCTTTGATTTAAAGGCACAGTTTGAAGGTGAAATTGTGGTGGATCCTAATTCATGGGAATTTTTTCGAGGAGGAATGCGTTCGACTGGGCGGGTACAATCACCAAGGGGGTCGGATTATTTTGTTACGAATACATTAATGCATATAATGATCAGGAGGGGAGAAGAACAAGGATGGGCGATGTTAACCCGTTTTCCCATGGAGGGAGGACGGATTCAATCACTGCAAATCTGGCCCAATTACCAGAGTATGCGCTTTGGGAGAGGAGCGGTGCAACAGATGCAACAAGGGTATGGGATGGGTATGGCTATGCCAAGGAGGGGCGAAAGACAAAACTTTCAATCGATTTTTGGAGAGAATCAAGATAAGCCGCCTCTTGAACATCAATTACAGATTCGAAATCATTATACGAAGGAATATGAATTTCTCTCGGAAATAAGTGATGAACAGGGGCAGATACGGAACCCCGCTTTGTATGTAGACCGGATTGGGGGACGCATCGAAATGCAAATGAAAGCGGGAGAGGATTGGGAAGTGGTTATTCCCCGAGAGGCCATTAATATACGCTTAGGACTCGATTTTACGGTCGATCCCGAGGAGCGTATGTTAGGAAGGATAGTGGAAAGTGAGTTTCTTGGGAAGCGAGAGATGGAAAGTCCCGAAGGAAGAACTCAGCGGTAAGTTATGTCGGTTGAAGATTGGTCGAAAGAAGGGTTCGAGGAGCCAAAAATGATTCAGATCGAAAATTTTTCTAAAAAATACGGGGAGACGGTGGCGGTTCAGGATTTTACTCTGCATGTGGAAAAAGGGGATATTTTTGGGTTTATTGGACCGAATGGGGCGGGAAAGACGACGACCATTCGTTTTCTCGCGACCTTGTTAAAACCGACGACGGGAGAAGCCTATATCAATGGGTATAGCGTAACCAAGAATCCCATGGATGTGCGGAGATCGATGGGGTACATGCCTGATACGTTTGGGGTGTATGAAGGCATGCGGGTGTGGGAGTATCTCGATTTTTTTGCTG
>CAYQOX010000111.1:0-3169 GCA_964419335.1 uncultured bacterium
AAGCAAGATCAGATCGATAAGATTTTTAAATTGGTAACGGAACAAAGTGAGTACAAATAACCATACCATAACAGTCAGTGGTATCGAAGTACACATTGTGCGAAAGAAAATCAAGAACTTGCATCTGGCTATCTTTCCACCGGATGGACATGTACGTGTGTCCGTTCCCCTTCATGTAACCGACGATAATATCCGACTGGCGGTGATTTCTAAACTCTCCTGGATCAAAAAACAACAAGCCAACTTCAAAGCCCAGCCCAGACAATCCCAACGTGAAATGCTGTCAGGAGAAAGCCATTATTTCTTTGGCCGACGTTATCGTATCGAAGTAGTAGAAAGACGTGGAAAGCATGAAGTCATTTTAAAACCTAATTCAAAAATCCAACTGTTTGTAAATCCCAATACCAAACCGGCAAATCGTGAAAAGGTTCTTATCGAGTGGTATAGATCGGAATTAAAAAAACTAGTACCTGTTTTAATTCAAAAATGGGAACCAATTATTGGAGTCAAAGTAAATGCTTGGGGCGTTAAAAAGATGAAAACTAAATGGGGAAGCTGCAACATTTTTAACAAAAGAATATGGCTCAATCTGGATTTAGCCAAAAAACCCTATGAATGCTTAGAATACATCATTGTTCATGAAATGGTCCACCTTTTAGAACGCCATCACAATGATAATTTCCGCTCTTACATGGATCAATTCATGCCTCCATGGCGATCCTATCAAGACTTACTCAAAAAATATCCCCTTGCTCATGAAGAATGGGAGTATTAGGGGAAGATGATGATTGAAATGAGAAGTTTAAGATTATTCTAATAAATAATCTACTGGACAGTCTTAAGTTTGACTGCATTTTTGGTTTTACATTTTGCTATGTAACCATTTGATATTCTTGTATTTTCTCAAGGACTATATTTTTTGCGAGAATTTTCTTGAGTTTATGATCCTTAGGCGAAATTTACACTCGATTGGAGGTTGTGAAGATCACCTCATCCACTTGGATAACTGCGGAACGACTCGATCGAGTCTTTTCTTGTTTCAAATATTGAATAATAGATCTGAATGGCTCTTGACGCTTGTTCTGCTGTTCGATGGACTGGTTCTTCGATTGTACTTTCTTCATAAACTCCTGCAGACTCTTTTGATCTCGAGACGTATGTTTATAATTGTCGCAAAAGTCCAGGTAAAAACGCAGCCACTTGAAGAAATCCCTTCGGTTAGACGGAGAGACGAAATGATTCGTCAATTGCTCAGAATAGATATGGGTCAATTTCTGATTTAAATTTTTCATAAACAATAGAAGTCTGTTTTAAATTTTATAGGCAATAAACAACGGATATTGTAAAGAAAATTTATTCGATTCTATCTTGACTGTCAAGACTATTTGGTATAAATTATGGAAGCTTTTGAATAAATTTTTATGTTCCATAATTTTACAACCTGCCTGTGTTAACCTATCAAGCAGTATTTGATAGCATGGTAGTAGGAGAAAGCACCGTGATTGAATCCCATATCACCGAAAGAATCGGCATTCACAAAGTCGCTCTCTGTTTTTTGGAGAAGTTCGGTTGGATTGAACGAGAACAGTATGTTGCTGATTATGGAATAGATACTCAGGTTGAAATTGCGAAGCACGGGAAACCCACTGGTTTGCTGTACTGCATCCAAGTGAAGGCGGGAGCATCCTATCTTAAGTATGCTGAAGAAGAAACAATTGTTCATTACACGGACGAAAAACATGTCAACTATTGGCTAAACCATTCTCTACCTGTGTTGCTAATTATCTATGATCCGGAATCAGATACGAAGTACTGGGGTTTCGTTACGCGGAATAATGTCGCAAAGACAGAAAAAGGATGGAAAGTAACCGTCCCTCAAGAGAACAAGTTGGATAACGAGGAGTCAAAAGACAAGATACGAGAGTACTATTTCTCTGAAGATAATTTCACAATTATAGAATCAAGTATAGATACTTCTCACGGGCTCAGCCGCAGAATTTCAATGAAGATTATTTTGAAACGCGAAACCTCCCATTTAGTAATTGAAGATCAGCTACCTAAACTTGTTGAAGGCTTAAAAAGCGGCGACTACTACAGGTCAGAGATAGTTGAAGAATCCTTTCGAGACCAACCCGCAGACTGTATATGGATTTGGTTTTACCGAGATTATGAGCAATACAAGAATGGTCTTCCTTTTTGTACGGCTTACTGGAATCATCCCGATTCCAAATCTCCAACTACTCTTCCTTCAAATGATAGAGAAATCCAAGGCATCTTTATCAAATACGCTTCTGAGGAGATTCCCGAAGAACTAATCAACCGCCGACTCCCGAAAGGTAGGTATCTAAAAATCATCGATCAGTTTTTGTCTGAAGCCTCCCGTATTAATGAAAAACTTCAACGTGCGTACCAGACATATCAAACCACCAAAGACTTTTCGCAATTCAAAAGCACTATTCTGAAATGCAAATCAGACTTTGAAGACTTACTTCCTTACGAGTACCACCAAAACAATGCTCCCCTTGAGTGCACTGACCTGGATCAGATTGTACAAAACATTAAGGCAACGATTGATAGCATCTTCATAGTGACAAACGACGAGAAAAGAGACGAGGCTAATGTCATAGATTGTGTAAAAATGTATTTGAGGACGATTTTAGATAACATTGAGCCGGCAACATATGAGCGGAAGAAGGTTACCTGATTTTTAGCGCTTTACAGAACATAACCTTCTTGCTTCACTCGCACTGGCAATACCGCTGCGCTCCATTGCCAGCCGGTTAGCTCAGTCGTTATGCAGCCTAAACGAATAGAAGAATTAAAAGAGAAGTACAACTCCAAGAATACAGCCGAACTTCTTGATATCTAGAAGGTAAATAATCGCGAAGTATATCTAGACGAGGTTTTTGAGGTAATCAAGTTGATCCTCGAGAGTAGGGATGTTCGACTACCGCCACAGTGTTCGCCGGCACCAAAAGAAGAACAACCGGGTGAGAGTCCCGTCGCGCCCTCGATCGAGTCAACATATGCACGGGGAAATGAATCCGTCCCGTCAGAATCATTCTTTTCAAAGGGGTGAAAGTTGACGATCGAATTTTGCCATGTGCAACGGAGCCCTTTCTCATCCAAGGCCAAGAGGCATGCTCTCTCCATCTTATTTATCTTACAA
>CAYQOX010000112.1:0-3036 GCA_964419335.1 uncultured bacterium
ACACCATCGGCAGCGTCAGCCTGGGTGGGATTGACCTCTTTCATGGCATTTTTGGTCCCCTACTTTTCGAACGATACACTGTTCCCTATCCGGTTTATTCCAAATACACCTCAACCGAATCCCCTGAAACCATCGCTCAACGCTCACTCGATGAATGCGAAACCATACTAAAAAAACATTCTCACAAAATTTCATCCGCGATCGTCGAACCCCTCATGCAAGGCGCCGCCGGAATCCTAACCCAAGCTCCGGGATTCCTCAAAGGTCTGCGTGAACTATGCGACACCTACGATATCTTTTTAATCTGCGATGAGGTTGCCACTGGATTCGGCCGCACAGGGAAAATCTTCGCCTGCGAGCATGAAGAAATTACCCCCGATTTTATGGCTTTAGCGAAAAGTATCACCGGCGGCTATCTACCCTTGGCTGCCACCTTAACCACCAATCGGGTCTACGAAGGGTTTTTAGGAAAATATCAGGAATTCAAAACCTTTTTCCATGGACATTCTTATACCGGCAACCAGCTGGGATGTGCCTCATCCCTTGCCAGTCTCGACCTTTTCAAAAAAGACAATACGCTCGAACACATTCAACCCATCATTGCCCACATGGAAAAACGCTTGGACCAATTATTCGAATCATGCGACCGAGTCGAAGACATTCGCCAAATAGGAATGGCAGCTGGTATCGATGTTTGCAAAAGCCGCAAGAATCAGGAATCTTACCCGATCGAACAACAGGCCGCCACGAAATATTGCTTCAACATGCGCAAACATGGAATCTGGCTGCGCCCCTTGGGCAACACCATCGTGCTCATGCCCCCGCTGATCTGCACAACCGAGCATATCGACCATCTGATTAATGGGATTGAACTGGTGCTGAAGGAGGAGATTGGGTAGGGGGGTTTTTTTGTCTGAATCAGGATGGAAAGATGATAGATTTAAATGAATATTGGATTTCTATATCCTATTTTCATTCCATCCCAGGGTCTCTCATAATTATCGACAGTGTCAGATTAAGTCTTAACTATTACATTTTTATGCCATAATTGTATAGGTTATATTGGCTTACTATTGGATTAACCTTCTTAAATTTTGAATAAATGCAACACCATTTTGGTTTTCAATAATTTTATAACAATCAGTTGCTGATAAAGTTTGTGTAAAAGAATGATGGACACTAAGAACTAAATCTTGTAAATCATCGTCATCTTCAAGGTTTTCAACTTTTACCCCTTTTTCACTCGCCAAATCAACACCAACATGCCTGTCATGGGCCAAGGTTAAATTATGATCACTAAAAAAATCTACAACATCAGAGGCTTTTTTGCTTGAATTTTCATCCCCCTTAAACATACATGTTTCTAACCATTCTTTTACTATTTGATTTGTCCAATGAATTGCATTTTTACATTCTCCAATCAATGCAGGAGTATAATTGGCAATAATAGGCTGCCAAATGTATCGATTATTTGGATCATTTATAATATCAGTTCGTGCTTTGTCAAACTCTTCGATCACACCATGCGCAGGTTTACCATCTACTTGAGGATCAGTTGGCCCTAAATGTGATTGTTTCCCCATTACTATTCTTTCGCAGGAAAGAGCAATCATTGTACCAGCAGACATAGCCATATGTGGGATGATTGCTCGTATATTATTTCCAAACATTTCACGTAAATATCTAACTAATCCTTCTGTAGATGCAATTGATCCTCCTGGAGTATGAAGAATAAGGTCAAGTCCAAGTTCTCTATCTAACTTATGGATTGCAGACATAAAACCATTATGATCACTATCATTAATAGTTAATTTAGTATATGGAACAATATCATCTTTTTGATGCCAACCGGAATAATAAGCAATAATATTTCTTCCGGTCTTCTTATGAAGTTTCTGCAAATACTTTCTACGAACGTAATCATGAGGACCTGCGGTATTTCCTCGAATTTCGTCTAATATTTCTCTCCAGTTAGGCATTTTTTATTCCTGAAGTTCCGTTATGGTATTTTGTGAAAGTAACGTGGTATATAATTCTTTATTTTGTTTTTTATGAGCCATGTCGCGTAACTCATTGAACTCTCGTCTTTGCTCGGATGTGTTTATTTCCATTAATTCAAATGTGTTTTCAATCCATGATTGTAAATCTATGTCTTTTGCTTTAGTAGTCATGATTTAACCCTCCTTTTTTCAGTGCTACCCAAACTAATTTTATTTAAGATTATAGGTTAAGTAAACGCTAAAATAGCATAAAGTTATCTAATATTGCTTGTTGTCTGGTGATTTGGCCCATGATTTCAATGTTATCCGTTCAAAAGATGGCTTCACTCAACCTTGCCTTTGCCACCCCCTCTTTTTTACCTATTTCAGACATTTGCCCTAAACGAAAATAAATTATGTGATTATGTAAAAAACCCCCTACCGTAAGATAGGGGGTTTTTTAAAAAATTCCCGGCGATGACCTACTCTCCCACAGCGTGTCCACTGCAGTACCATCGGCGCTGAAGGGCTTAACTTCCGTGTTCGGTATGGTTACGGGTGTGACCCCTTCGCTCTTGTCACCGAGAAATCTTCATTCAATTTTTTCTTGACAATTTGATTCTCTCTTTGCGTTGTTCGTGTTGAAGGGCAACGTTGCAAGCGCATGCGATGTAATGTTAAGCCTCACGACCGATTAGTACCGCCCAGCTCCACACATTGCTGTGCTTCCACATGCGGCCTATCAACCTAGTAGTCTTCTAGGGGTCTTTAGGGAATTTACATTCCTGGGAGATCTTATCTTGAGGTGGGCTTCACGCTTAGATGCTTTCAGCGTTTATCCCGTCCGAAGGCAGCCACCCTGCACTGCCGCTGGCGCGACAACAGGTAAACCGTTGCTTCGTCCGACCCGGTCCTCTCGTACTAAGGTCAGCTCCTCTCAAATCTCCTACGCCCACAACAGATAGAGACCGAACTGTCTCACGACGTTCTGAACCCAGCTCGCGTACCGCTTTAATTGGCGAACAGCCAAACCCTTGGGACCTTCTCCAGCCCCAGG
>CAYQOX010000113.1:0-2813 GCA_964419335.1 uncultured bacterium
AAAATATTTAAATAAAGAGAAATTTGTAAAACGTTATGACTCGATAGTGACAGAAAATAATCATCGGGAGATATCCCTCATTATCGATCTTTAATCTGGACAGGAAACTTACTCACAGTTCAAAATCCCTTCCTATGCAGCATCAGTCAGTAAGTTTCCCATGGAGAATATAATCGTCTTATCTCCCGCAGCATTTCTTGTATTTCTTACCGCTGCCACACGGGCAAGGCTCATTACGACCAATTTTCTGCTTTCCCTTAGCGCTTCGCCGCGGCGGCTGTCGCTTAAGTTTGGGAGCGGAAGGAAACTGGAATTTGGATTGCATGGCCTGCTTTCGCCTCTCATCCCTTTTCTCCTTTTCATTCAACCACTGTCCTTTTTCAAGGAAATCCACGCCAGTCACGTCTGAGACCACGATTAACTGTTCCTCTAAATCGGTGATCGTAACATCATACCCGTGATGAATTTCTTCACGCACCGCATCGATTCCGCGAGCGGAAAACAATTCGCACAGTGACATGCAAAGAAATGTATGGAACAATGCGTTATCTTCGGTTGCTAATAACTCTAAGCAGGCAAATTCGGACGCCTCACATTTGATCTTACCCAACATACCAGAAGTAAAGTTTTTGTAATTCCAGTCCTGCTCCGGATACTCCTGACATACTAACTGTACGGGCAGGGGGTCGCGGATCCTAGCCAAAGCCTTTGTCACCTGATCCAGCAAAACATCCTCATCAAGTTTATATTTTTCGATCAATGCGGGAATCGCAGATTTTAACCGGCGCTTCCCGGACAGATCAATCAGGAAAAACTCCAAATAGGTTCCCTCAATGGAGGGGGAGCGCAGTAACGAGCACACGTGTTCTTCACTTGGATAATCCGTTTCGGCAAGCCTATCCAGAACATCTTCAACGTAGCGATAATCTACCTCATTGATGTATTCGTAATCACATTCCTTGGAGTACTCTTGTAATAAAGAAAACAATTCTTCTGGCATTTTTTCGGAAAGCGACATGCGTTGATCGAATCGATGCCATGTTGGTTCGGCAATATATTTGGTTTGCCGCAAGAGAGTTTCATATTGTTGGACAAGGGGGAGTGGCGTTTCTTCAAGAATGTGATTGAGACGAACCAAGTTTTCAAACGTATGTTGCTCGTTTAAGCGCTCAGTCAAATGCAATAAGGCTTTTTCAGTAACAACAAACTTGGAAGCAAGAGACAAGGAGAGCGAACTGCCCTCATATCCGTAACGATCGCACGCCTGCAAAACAAGCGGAAGCAAGTCCACATCCTGGCTCTGAAAATCGGCGAAATACTTGGTGACTTCATTACGAACGACAATCCGTTCATGGAGCAAATACGGCTTCAGATACCTATCGGAAAGCATAAACACCTCAAACAATCAGGATCGGTATTCCTACTAGTATCATAAATGATTCAACCCGTTACGTACAACCACGATGCCCAAACATGTTCCAAAAACGCAAAGTTTATTAAGAAGCCATACTCGGATTAATCGTATGGGCCTCCTCAGCTGGATCATGAACCGATTCATCAGAACCGATAATGCCGAATACACCGAGGCAGAAAATCCGAGAATGCAGAGCACAATACGTATTCCTCCGGGCAGCCGTACGAATACTCAAACCGTCATCAAAGCCGTAAACCATCCCACCATACCGCAAAACCAAGATTTCCTGTATGGAATGCTGTTTGGCTCATTCAAATCCGACTTCGAGATCATCAAAAATAAACTCGGCTCAATCCACACTGGGTAACCGACAACCACTCCGTTATCCTTGGCCAATCCAACAAGAAGCATAACGAAATAATCGGCCTACTTGGAGAACACCGCAAAAAACTCGGTGATTTCATCGAAAAAGCCGAGAACCAACTCAAACAATCAAAACTCCCCTCAGCCATCACCAAAGATCTCAAACAAAACATCAAAGCAGCCAAACTCAGCCTCCGCCAGGCCGAAATCTACGAAATCGCCCAACAAAGCAAACAGGTAACAGCCAAACAGATTGCCAAGCAACTCCGGATAGCAGAGAATACGGCCACGGAACATCTGAGGAAATTGGAAAGGAGTGGGTATTTGGAAAGAAAGAGAAGAGGAATATATTCTTTGAAACGAGGATGAAAAAGAATCGATCTGCTCGATATTCCGATGAAATCGATTAGAATGAAACAACGAGTTCCTGCTAGATCCACCCCACCTGTTTTGCGTTACCTGTAAGAATGGGCGAATATTGTAGTTATTTATACCACATGTATATATCTCGTCACCAAGCAAGAATGTAAGTAATCAAAAAGCAAATTCAATTTACTGCATTCAATTATAAAATCAGTCCATTACAATCAAGTCATTATTGAAGACTACGTTGACTTTCGTTCAGCGTTAAAACCAATATAAATATTTTCTCATAAAAATAAGATAAGGTTTTACATCAGAATCAATACTTCATTTGAATATTTGTCTATAAAGAGGAATAGATAAAATGCAAAAAAATCAATAAGGTGAGATTTATTTACTAATGTTACAATAATAATAAACTTACAAATACGATACGCCCTATACTATCAATTCTTTAGATTGTTTTATATAACGTAAATTCCTGTTTTATTGATACTTAATCAAACGTATATGCATAAAATTTGATAAAAAAAATCCCTTCTTAATCTCAACAATCGAGATTATATAAAGGATGAGGATTTATATATATTTTTTATTTTTTGTTTTTCATCTAACCTCCTGGACAGTCTTAAGTTTGACTGCATTTTTGGTTTTACATTTTGCTATGCAACCA
>CAYQOX010000114.1:0-2733 GCA_964419335.1 uncultured bacterium
GCATCAATCCGGTGGCTTCCATGCCGCGCTCGTTGATGCCAAAATACAAAACCATTCTGCCCGCTTTTAATTGGGAAGAGACAAGCCGTTTGAAAGAGAGGGACGGGCATGATTATCAAAAACGAAAAATTAACTCCCCAAGAAAAAATCCAAATCTTTCGCCAGCGTTTCAGTGGATACCAGCAAGCCTATGGAACCTACGAGGTTGCAACCAAACACTATTCGGTCGTCAAGGAACCGGTCACGGATCAAGTCATTATCAATCACTTGCGTGGAGAGCAATCCTATGGCGTTTTTCTGCTGGTAAAAAACCAGATTCGAACGCTGGCCGTGGATTTCGATTCCCAGGATCGTGAACCGGTACACCAATTCTTGCATCGAGCGAAACATTATGAGATTCCCGCCTATGTGGAAACGAGTAAATCCAAAGGCTTTCATGTGTGGATATTTTTTGATGACAATGGCATTCTCGCTTTAAAAGCCCGAGTGGTGATCAATCAAATCCTCCAGGAAACCGACTTTCCACAGACCGAAGTTTTTCCCAAACAAGACAGCATTGATAGAGGAAAACAGTTTGGCAATTTTATCAATGCTCCTCTATTTGGAGCCTTGGTGCCCTATTGCAAAACCGTTTTTTTAAGCCCTAACAAGAATTTTCAACCCTATAAGGATCAAGGGGAGTTTTTGCAGAATGTCCAGTTGATTTCCGAAAAGCAGTTCGATCACTTGATTGAAGTGAACGATTGGTTTCTCCCTCCAAAGGAAGAAAATACCAGGGGGTGTTTGAAGAAGGTAAACACTTCTTTCAGCCATCCCGAAAGAAAACACTTTGGAATGGGTCAGCATGAAAGAATGGTTAGAAAATACGAATTCGAAAAAATCAGATAAAAGAAAAATACGTGAGAATTCTTACACCAATGTCGCTTTCAAGGAGAAGAATCAATCCGCTTTAAATTATCCTTGTAACGAAGATCCAAATGAAAAACAGACCCTAAGAAGTTCCATCAAAATATAATTTAAATCTGGCCTCCCTTCATCAAGCACCCAAGGATGAATATCTTAGATTTAGGTGATATTCGAAGAAGGGAGGTATTTGTTTATGAAAGGTTAAAAAAAAATGGAAAGCAATGTTCAAAATCAAATTCAAATATCCAAGATCAACAATTCAAAACGAACGAGAAAAAAAGGCGTCAACCGAAACAAAAAAGGGTCAGTCCGGAATATCAATGGAACGATCTATGTTGATTTCTATTACCTGGATGAACGGGTTAGGGAGTCATCAAACTTATCCTGGAATAAAAAGAATGTGAAAATCGTGAGAAAACAGTTGGACCGAATCCATTCCGCCATAGAATTGGATACTTTTCGGTACGCCGAAGTTTTTCCAAAGAGCCGGAAGAAGAGATATTTCACAGAAAAAGAACAAAAATTGAAGGGAATAGATCTTCAACCGGATCAAGTACTCTGCGGTGATTTCATTTGGGAATGGTATGAACTGCTGACAAATTCCGGCCGTGTAACGGAGAGGACTTTATTGGGTTACAAAGATATTCTCCGAAATTATATTGAACCATATTTCGGCCAATTTACCTTTGATGATTTAAGTTTGAGTCTCTACGATAAATTTTTTTCTTGGGCTCGTAAAAGGAAATATCGTGGAACGCCTATAAGCAATGCATCCTTGAATAAATGTATTACAGTTTAAAAAATGGTATGCAAGAGCGCAGCCAATACTTATGGCTGGGGTTATGATTTTCATCCTTTTTTGGGATATAAAAAACTCCCTGTTGAAGATCCATATCAAAAAGTGTTTCCATTCTCTATCGAAGAGCAAAAGAAATTGATTGCGGTTCTACCGGATCATTGGAAGCCGTATTTCAAATTTGCTTTTTCAACGGGTCTACGCCAGGGTGAACAAATAGCATTAAGACCAAGTGATATTGATTGGGAAAATCGAGTACTCAAAATTCAACGAGCCCTTACTCGTGGTGAATCTGGGAAACCCGTATTAGGAAAAACAAAAAATCAATACAGCCTTAGAACGATAAATCTTTTACCGGTGATGTTGGATTCTTTGCTAGAACAAAAAAAGATACTCACCCATTTGGATTCTTTTGAATATTTTTTTTGTACGGAAACAGGTTCGAGGATACATCCAAGCAATTTTAGAAGAAGGATTTGGATTCCTGCTCTTCGAGAGGCTGGTCTTGAAATCCGCGATATGCGTCAAACAAGACATAGTTTCGCAACGAATGCCTTGAGTTGCGGTGAAAATCCTTTATGGATCGCGAAAGTTTTAGGCCATCACAATACCGACATGATCATTAAGGTTTATAGTAAATACATTGAAAGATCGTCTGGTTCAAATGATGGTTCTGCATTCAATTATCTTTACCAATGAATCATGAGTAAAAATGAATAACAATAATTTGGGCAAAAAAGGAAAAATGATGATTGGGGTGAAAAAACGTAACTCTAATAAAATCAATACGCGCCGACCAGGATTCGAACCTGGAACCTCCTGATCCGCAGTCAAGACCAGGTAGTTCGCTAAAATTAAAGAATTCAATACGTTAAACATAATTACTCACCTTGCCCTTACGTTGACATCACCCTCAAATACCCCTCAAAACACCCCTAGATTGCACGGTCATTGCACGATTCGTTCATTCATGAACAATTCTCCCCAAAAAAAGGAAGAAGCCATAAGCCCCTTCCGATGTGAATCGGAGA
>CAYQOX010000115.1:0-2569 GCA_964419335.1 uncultured bacterium
CGGGCGCCTCGCCGCCGGCGTAGTGGGGCCAACCGCCCACATCCCGTTGCGAATCAATGATATGTCCTTCGGCATTGCGGGTTTCTTGAATTACACGCTCATCCACCACATCGCGAACCGGCCGCGTCGCCCCTGCATAGCGCAACACCAACTCATACGATTGATCGGGCGTATGCGTGGTGACATGGGTTGTGTCGAGGGGATGATCAACGACGGTCATGCCGTCGCTTGGCTCCAATCCTTGGGGCCGCCAGGTTAAAACATTATCCGCCAAATACATCTTCTCGGCATTACTGCTCAAATGATTGATGGAACGGCTCTCTGCTCCCTTCTTGATGGTGTTGCCAATATAGTTTGCATGCGTTCGGCCCAGAAAGATACCAAAGGTGTTGCCGAAGTTGTAAATCACGTTGTTGCGAAAATCGAGGAGAATGGGATTTCGCTCTTGTGGAACACTGATTCGTGGATGCCGCCGGTTATGGTGGGCAATCAAACAATGGTGCATGGTCAGGCGCTGCCCGCCGGAACTGCCTAATATAACCCCCATGCCATGCGGTCCCTCGGGATGCAGGCTATCGAGAAGCGATTCGCTGATCAGGCACCACTGAAAGGTGACGTCGGTTGGGCCATACCAGGTGCCTAGGTTTTCATCGATCGCCCAACTGACCGAACAATGGTCGATCACGACGTTGTACGCTTCGCCCGGCTTACCTGAAACAAAAAGCCCATCTCTATTTCCCGGTTCGCGCCCTTCTGGATGGTCGCCAACCCGTATGCGAAGATGGCGAATCACCACATCGTGGGTCCTCACAACGATCCCACCGCCGCGAATACAAACGCCATCACCTGGTGCTGTTTGACCCGCCACGGTTATGAAAGGTTCGGTGATAGAGATGTCACCTTGCAGTTCGATGGTTCCTCCCACACGAAAGACGACGATGCGTGACCCCTCTGCTTGCAGCGCAGCCTGAAGCGTACCAGGACCTTCGGCGTCAAGGCTGGTAACCTCGATCACCCGGCCGCCGCGCCCCCCGGGCGTATCAGACCCGAATCCCTGCGCGCCGGGGAAGGCGGGGACGGAATCTGTTGTGGAGTCGCCGGCACGATCTTTGTTAGCCTGATCTTCGCTCCCAAACGCAACGTGATCGTTCATGGCAATCAACAGGATCCCCATCGCGATGTAAGTCAGTGTTTTCATGCTATTCGTCATGGTTAATGTTACCCTTCAAATGAAATTCGGATTATGCGAAATGCGCTGTAAATGCTCGTTCATGGAAATCCCCTACGTTTGAATCTTCAGCGCTTCACGCTAGTTGGAACGGGCATTACATAGGCATCCGGTACACCGCGCGGATTGTTGTAGTCTGAGTTGAAGACGATCTTGTCGGCCTGGAACGAGAAAGTCGGATGGCCGTGCGTGGCTTGCGAGTTGAATGAACTCTGAATCTGGCAGAGCGCGGTGATTGTATAATCGTCGTCTGGTACGATGAGAACAAGCTGGTTGTTCCAACGTGCGCTAGGCCCTTTAACCTTTTTCGCGTCGGCTGCAATCCAGTTGCGTTTCGGGTTCGGTGACCAATGTAGATGCGTCCACCCAGACATGCCGTCAATGACGTGTACCAATTCCCATGAGCGGTCGGATTGCCTGCGTTGGAAGAGAATTCCGGTCCGATCCGGCGATTTCATTGTTGCAAGGTTGCTCATGTAAGCCATCCGCGTCCCGTCAGGATTAAAATCGAAATGACCGCCCTTGTTGTCAAGCAGAGCGATCATTTGATCTTTGGGATAGACGACCCATGTTTGCTTTCTTCCTTTCATCGAGTCTCGATTTTCCTCTGTCATCCACATCGAGAGATCGGCGTGGTGCGTGAAGCGGATGCGGTGTGCGGCTCGGCCGGGTTTGTCGAAATAACTGTAACGAGCGCCCGCGTCGTAGCCGTTGCCGGCATGCAAATGCTTGAGCGAATTCAGCGCGATACGGTAGACTGGTTTTTGTGGAGACTTTAAGTTAAAGATGCAGATATCGCCGCTGCCTTTTTGGCGCGGACCTAACAGGATGTGCTCGCCGTCGGGATGCGGCGGGTATAGCTGGGGGAACTGATCGCTTTCCGTACCATGTTGCATCGTAATCATCGGTTCCCCCTTGTTTGCGAACGTCCATTGCTCGACGTCAAAGGCGAACATCTCCGTTTCGCCTTTCTGGCGGTTTGTCTCGGTGAAATATAACAAATGGGGATTCTTCGCGTCCCATTGCAGGAAAAAGTAAAACACGTCGATCGGCAATTCCTTGGGGTTGCCGAATATACCATCCCCTCGATCCTCAATGATCCACGCCTTTTTCTCGCCGTCGCGTTTCCGCACGACGAGCAGTTTCGAGCCATCGGCGTTCCAGGCGGGTACGGCGAAGTATTGGTGGTATGCGCCCTCGAGACCGCCAGTTACCTTGCGGCATTTCCCCTCGCCGGGGAAGGCGGGGACGGAATCTGTTGTGGAGTCGCCGGCACGATCTTTGTTAGCCTGATCTTCGCTCCCAAACGCAACGTGATCGTTCATGGCAATCAACAGGATC